>QFMX01000027.1 GCA_003240625.1 Sphingomonas taxi | reverse complement strand
GTCGGCCTTCGCGCAGGCGACGCGCACCTGGGTCTCCGGCGTCGGCGACGACGTCAACCCGTGCAGCCGCACGGCGCCGTGCAAGACCTTCGCGGGCGCGATCTCGAAGACCGCCGTCGGCGGCGAGATCAACACGCTCGATCCCGGCGGCTTCGGCGCGGTGACCATCACCAAGTCGATCAGCATCATCTCGGCTCACAACGCCGGGGTGCTCGTGGGTGCCTCGAACGGGATCACGGTCAACGTCCCCGCCGGATCGGAAGTCCTGCTGGAGGGGCTGGAGATCGAAGGACTGGCGAACACGCCGTTCTCGCCGGGCCTGAACGGCGTGCGGATGATCGGGAGCGGCAGGCTCACGATCCGGAAGTGCGCGATCCGGAACTTCAGCGACAACGCCGTCTTCGCGGCGGGCCTCGACGGAGCGCGCGTGGTGATCGACGAGTCCTACCTGACGGGCAGCGCCGACGGCGTGCGCGTCGACGCGGCGGCGGGGACGAACCAGGTCACCGTGTCCCGCAGCCTGATCGAAGGCAACGTCCGGGGCGTCACCGCGGTCGGCAACGGAAACGAGGTGACGCTGGCCGACAACATCCTGCGCAACGGGACCGACCTCGTCGTGAAGAGCGGCGCGACGGCCGTCTCGTTCGGCGGCAACGTCATCTCAAGCGGGGCTCCCACGCAGACCATCGCGCGCAAGTAGCGCCGCCGAAAGACGCGGAGACGCGATCAGCGAGACGAAAAGCGGCGGACCGGTGTCCGCCGCAGTCGTTTCGGCCTTGAAAACGCCCGGTAGCGGAGCCGCTTGCGAGCCGCAGACCCTTCCGCCGCGGCCCTCGCCACGTTATAAGCCCGCGCGTTTTCCGCAGTTTCTCGCGCGGCGGGCGGCCGGTTTCGGGCCGGGCTCGCGCGCATCCTTCCAGACCACGAGGCGATCCAATGGCTCTCGAGCGCACCTTCTCCATCATCAAGCCCGATGCGACCCGTCGCAACATCACCGGCAAGGTGCTGTCCTACATCGAGGCCGCGGGCCTGCGCGTCGTCGCCCAGAAGCGCCTGCAGCTCACCAAGGAGCAGGCCGAAGGCTTCTACGCGGTCCACAAGGAGCGGCCGTTCTTCAACGACCTCGTCAGCTTCATGATCTCCGGCCCGGTGGTGGTTCAGGTCCTCGAGGGCGAGAACGCCGTCGCGAAGTACCGCGACGTCATGGGCGCGACCAACCCCGCGAACGCCGCCGAGGGCACGATCCGCAAGGACCTCGCCGAGTCGATCGAGGCCAACTCGGTGCACGGCTCCGACGCGCCTGAGACCGCGAAGGAGGAGATCGCCTACTTCTTCAAGGACGAAGAGATCGTCGGCTGACGCCGCCCTTAGTCTACTGACATACGGAATGCCAACCTCTGGCGGCCCGGCGACCGGCGTGCGACAAAACGCGCCGGTCGTTTTATTTTGTGGGGGCAGGCGATGACTCTCGGCTCGGTGGATTGGCTCGCGCTGGGCGAGATCATCTGGATCAACGCCCTCCTGTCGGGAGACAACGCGGTCGTCATCGCAATGGCCTGCCGCGGGCTGCCGGGCGGTCAGCGCCGGATGGGGATGATCCTCGGCGCCGGCGTCGCGATCGCGCTCCGCATCCTGTTCACGGTCATCATCGTGGCGCTGCTCGGGGTGCCATACCTCAAGATCGTGGGCGCGCTCGCGCTGCTTTACATTGCGGTCGACCTGCTGACGCCCAATGACGAGGGCGAGGGCGACGTCAGGACGTCGGAGAGCCTGCTGCGCGCGGTCGGAACGATCGCTGTCGCAGACGTGGTTATGAGTCTCGATAATGTGATCGCGATCGCAGGCGTGGCCGGCGATCACTTCGGGCTTCTCATCGCAGGTCTTGTTATCTCGGTTCCGATGATCGTCGCCGGGAGCGCCGTCATCCTCGCAGTCATGGACCGGTTCCCGCTCATCGTGTGGGCCGGCGCCGCGCTCCTCGGGTTCGTCGCCGGCGAGATGCTCGTGGACGACGTCGCCTTGGTCGATCGCTTTGGCGGCGAGTACGTCCACAGCTGGGAGACGACGGCCGCCGTCACCTTGGCGGTTGTTGTCGTGGCGGTCGGATGGCTCGTCCGGCGGGCGAAGACCCGCAACGGCCGTCAGAGCGCGACGTCCTGAAGAACGCTGCGACCGGGACGTGACCCCACGGGGCTGCGCTTCAGGCTCGCCTTGAACGTCAACATGCGCCGCGAACGCGCGGCTTTAGGGGATGCGCATGGAATTCAATTTCGCGTTCGATCAGCCGACGTTCTGGATCTCTCTGCTGCAGATCATCTGGATCGACC
>QFMX01000006.1 GCA_003240625.1 Sphingomonas taxi | reverse complement strand
CTCGCATAACCTCCCTTGCGGAAGATTTGGAGCATCTGGTTTTTTGCGACCTCAGCAACCAGACCGTGTGGCCGTTCGCTGCGGTGACACCCCTCTAGGGCCACCTCACAAACCCGTCAAATGCTTTTTTACAGTTTCAGGTCAGTTTTTCGGGTTTTCGGCGCTCACACCCTCACAGCGCCCTCCCCGCCCCGCCGGCACAAGCGCGCTGGCCACTGTGCCGCGTGCAAGACGCATCGCAGGCCGAGATCATCGCAAACGAATAGGGAAGGATTCGTATCGCAGCCCGCCACGACGCGATCGGTCAGCTGACGGTATCCTTGGCGACGTGCGCTTCGAACGCTTCGATCGGCAGGGGGGTGTGAAATTGGCAACCGGCGGTGAAATCGTCGGCCCACATCACATCGGCGACGACCTGGCCGATCTCCGGCAGGTTGAGCCAGATGCTAGTACCGCGCATGAGCGCCGAATAGGTTTGGAGCCGGACGCCGTGTACGGAAATATCGATAACCCTGCACAGGGCCCGGCCCGTCTTGCCGATGCTGGCGTCGAGCGAGATCGGTGCGCGCGGCGCTCGGCGCCGGCTGGTGCGTTCTGCGGGTTCGAATTCGGCGGCGAACATAAGGCCCTCGTCCTTGCGAGGAGCAGCTTGGTCGCCAACATTTAAAGTCGCATTAAGTAATACCCCCGGAACGAATTAAATCGAACCCGTTCCGGGGGTTAACTCGGATTACTTGCGGAGCGTGAGACCACCACCGAAACGCTTGTTGAAGCGCGCGACCTGGCCGCCGGTGTCGAGCATCGTGCCGCGGCCGCCGGTCCATGCCGGATGCGCGAGCGGATCGATCTCGAGCGTCATCACATCGCCTTCCTTACCCCAGGTGGTGCGGGTTTGGTACTTGCTGCCATCCGTCATCTGAACGGTGATCATGTGATAATCGGGGTGCGTGTCGGCCTTCATGGGAATTCTCCGGTAGGTGGCTGGTTCCGACCAGCCTGAAAGGAAGGCGCGCCCGTACACGGACGCGCCCGATTTTACAAGAATGCGTGCTTCGAGGCTCGCGTCAGGCTTTCGGCGGGTCGGCGATCATCGCCGTGAAGTTCGCCTCGGCCACCAACTGCCCGTCGACCAGGGCGCGGCCGGCGAACTTGCAGACCGCGCTACGCTTCTGGACGAACGTGACTTCCAGTTTAAGCAAAACGCCCGGCTCGACCGGCTTGCGGAACTTCGCCCCGTCTATCGCCATGAAATAGACGAGCTTGCCCGAGCCGGCGAGACCCAGCGACTCGACCGCGAGGATCCCCGCGGCCTGCGCCATCGCCTCGACGATCAGCACGCCCGGCATGATCGGGCGCCCAGGGAAATGCCCCTGGAAGAACTGCTCGTTCATCGACACCGCCTTGATCGCGGTGATCGACGTGTCGAGGATCAGATCCTCGACACGATCGACCAGCAGCATCGGGTAACGATGCGGCAACGCGGCCATGACGCGCCCGATATCGAGCGGGCCCATGCTGGTTTTAGCAGTATCGTTCACGGTCTCGGTCATCGGTATGGCTTAGCGACCCTGCGGGGTGCGCGTCGCGGCAGGCGCACGCGCGGCTGCGGCGGGTGCGGCGCCCTGCTGCTGCTGGCCACCCTGGTTCGGCTGCCAGTTCGCCGGCACGGCGGTGCTGACCGACGGCACCAGACGATCGAGCTCGGTGGTGATCGCGGCCGTGATATCGGCGGTCGGCTGTGCGAACAGCGCGGCTTCCGGACGGAGCAACAGGCTGACGTTCTTGGCACGGACGGCAGCGGTCACGGCGTCGCTGAGCTTCGCCTGGATCTGCTCGATCGCGTATTGCTGCGCGCGCTGAGCGGGCTGCGTCAGACGAGCGAGTTCCTGGTTGGCGGCGTTCTCACGCGCCTGGATCGCCTGAGCCTGCGGACGCAACGTGGCTTCGGTCGCGCCGGGTGCGCGCTGTGCGGTCTGGAACGCGGTGACCAGCGGCTGAAGCTCACGCGCCACGGCCTGGCGACGGGTCTCGGCCTGGTCGAGCTGGGCCTTGTAGGTCGTCTCGATCTGGGCGCGCGCGGCGTTCCAGGCCTTCGAGTTGGCGATCGCGCCCTGCGCGTCGGCGACGGCGATGCCCGAAACCTGTGCGTCGGCAGCGGTCGCGGTCATTGCAGCCGGCGCGACGAGCGCTGCGGCGAGGAGAAGCGTCTTGAACGTCGTCATCAGAACTGTGTCCCTACGTTGAAAGTAATGAGCTTGGGGTCGTCACCCTTCTGGGTGAGCAAGGCTTTGGCGAGATCGATCCGGAGCGGGCCGAACGGCGAGTTCCAGTTGACGCCGATACCGACCGACAGACGCGGCTTGGCGGAGTTGCCAAGGAAGCTTTCGACGAAAGGCGTCTGTTCGGTCAAGGCACGCGGATTGGCGGCTGTGCCGATACACGCGCCCGTCGCATTCGGAGAACCGGCCGCGCAGGTCGTGTTGGCCGTGACCGGCGCACCGGTCGTGTCGGTCGTCGTGTATGTATAGAGCGCCGCACCCGCGGAATTGACCGATGGCGTGAAGGTCGATCCGACATATTCCTTGCCCGTGGTCGGATCGATCAAGGTCGGGAACGTCGCCGACGGCAGCGGCCTGGTGATACCGAACAGGCTGCCGACCTGCGCGTAGATCGACGGCCGCAAGCCGAGCTCGCGGGCGCCGGAGCCCAACGGAATCTCGATTTCCGCACGCGCCAGGTAATAGGCACGCCCACCGAGCGCATCGTCCTGGATCGAATTGCGGTCGGTCGCGAGAACCTGGGTCGGTGTTCCATTGCTATAGGCTGCGCGCAGAATGCGCGGCCCGACGCCGCGGATGTCGAAGCCGCGGAACTGCGGTTCACCCAGATAGAAGCGATCGGTAATCCGGACCGCGTCCGAGCCTGCCCTGCGCGCCTTCTCCAGCGGATGAATATAGCCGCCTTCGGCGATGATCGAGCCGATGAACCCGCTGCCGAGGTTCTGGTATTTGGACCCTTCGAAACGAGTCCGGATGTACTTCACGTCGCCGCCGAGGCCGGCAAAGTCCTGGCTGAACGAGAAGCGCGAACCGGCCGTCGGGCGCAAGCGACTGTTGAGATTGTCGCGGCTGAGCGAATAGCCGACCGAGGACGTCCAGCGATTGCCGATCGCGTCGCACAGATAGCGTCCCGCCACGAGCACGTTGCACGAGCCATCGGCGTTCAGGAACTGGTTGTCGAGACCGACCTCGTCATAGGACAGGCCATAGCGCGCCGACAGCGACCAGAATTCGGTCAGCGGCACGCCGGTACGAAGCTGGAAACCGGTCGAGACCTGCGAATAGTTGGTCTGCCGATCATTGCCGACGAAGTTGAACGAGTTGTAATCGCGGCGGAAGATATCGCCACCGAGCGCGATGTTCTTGTCGAACAGATAGGGCTCGGTGAAGCCCAGCTCGATAGACTTCGAATAGCTCGAATAATTGACGCCCGCGCGCAGTTCCTGGCCCTTGCCGCGGAAGTTGCGCTGCGTGATGTTCGCCTGGACGATGAAGCGTTCAAGGCTGGAATAGCCCGCCGACAGCTGCAACTCGCCGGTCGACTTCTCTTCGAGGTTGGTCTCGAGGATCACGCGGTCCGGCGCCGAGCCCGGCAGCTGCTTGATCTCCATCTTGTCCTGGAAATAGCCCAGCGAGTTGATGCGATCCTGCGAGCGCTTCACCTGGAAGCTGTTGAACGCGTCGCCCTCGGCCAGACGAATCTCGCGGCGGACGACCTTGTCCTGCGTCTGCGTGTTGCCGTTGATCTCGATCCGCTCGACATAGGTCCGCTTGGCTTCGGCAATGTTGAAATTAATCCCCATCGTCAGCGTGTCGGAATCCTTGGCGAACTCCGGGTTCACTTCGGTGAACGCATAGCCGAACAGCCCCGCGGTCTGGCTGAGATTATCGACCGAATCTTCGACCAGCTTCGCGTTGTACCAGTCGCCCTTCTTCAGCGGCAGCGAAGCGGCGAGCTTGGTGTTGTCGAAGTCGCGAATCTGGCTGTCGACGGTGACGTCGCCGAATTTGTAGCGCTTGCCCTCCTCCACCACGTACGTGATGATGAAGTCCTTCTTATCCGGCGTCAGCTCCGCGACGGCGGACGTGACGCGGAAATCGGCATAGCCCTGCGTCAGGTAGAACTGGCGGAGCTTCTGTTGATCGTAGGACAGGCGATCCTGATCGTAGCTGGTCGCCGACGAAAGCAGGCGGAAAAGGCGGGCCTGCTTGGTCGCCATCTGCCCGCGGATCTGGTCGTCGGAGAACACCTCGTTGCCGAGGATGTTGATCTGGCGAACCTTCGATTTCGGCCCCTCGCTGACGACGAACACGACGTCGACGCGGTTCTGGTCGAGGTTGACCATCTTCGGATCGATGACGGCGCCGAAGCGGCCCTGACGGCGATACAGCTCGATGATCCGGCCGATATCCTGGCGGACGGCGGTGCGCGTGAAGATCTGGCGCGGTGCGAGCTTGATCTCTTTGGTGATCTTGTCGGTCTTGAGCGCCTTGTTGCCCTCGATGATCACCCGGTTGATGATCGGGTTCTCGCGTACGCGCAGCACGATGTTGCCGTCCTCGACACCCGCGATCGAGTAGTCCGCGAACAGGTCGCTGGCCTGCAGGTCCTTGAGCGCCTGGTCGAGCGTTTCAGCGGTGTACGGGATGCCGACACGCAGCTTGGTATAGGAGAGCACCGTCTCGGCCTCGATGCGCTGCGATCCCTCGACGCGCAAAGTCTTTATCGTCCGCACGGATACCGGCGCGGCGACGGGCGTTACACCCACGACCGGAGCAGCCATCGTCTGCGTCTGCCGACCCGACGAAGGGCTTGGCGCAGGAGTCGCCGCCGGAGTCGCGGCGCCAGCCGGCACGGTCTGTGCCAGCGCGGGAACGCCCGACAGGATCGTTCCTGCAAGCAGCAGGGCGCCCTTGCGCGCGAAATCGTAACCGTTGATCGCTGTCACCAAACCCACCTTAAAAACGTGCACATACAAGGCGCGCCCGCCCTGCCCTATCGTGGTCAGCCGATCAAGCCGGCCAGATTCTTCCACAGCCCGAAATTGCCGAGATCATTGAAGGTCACCAGCAGCATCAGCGCGAGGATCGCCGCGAGGCCGCCGCGAAACGCCCATTCCTGCACCTGCGGCTCGACCGGGCGCCTGCGCACCGCTTCGATCGCATAGAAGAACAGGTGACCGCCATCCAGCATCGGCACTGGCAGCAGGTTGATGAACCCCAGATTGATCGAGACTAGGGCGATCAGGAACACATAGGCGTCGAGCCCGAGTGACATCTGCTCGCCCGACACCTTGGCGATGCTGAGCGGTCCGCCGAGTTCCTTGACCGAACGGCGCCCGGTGATGACCTGCCCCAGCGTCTCGACCATCATCGACACGATCTGGCCGGTGCGCTTCACCGCGACGACCGGTGCTTCGATCAGGCTGACGGGAACGATCACCGGCTTCGAACCGGCGATGCCGAGGCGACCGATCCGGTATTCGTTGCCGAAGCGATCGCGCTGCAATTCGGTGCCGATCACCAGGTCGCGCGACACCGTCTGACCGCCACGCACCGCGTCGATCCGCGTGCTCTCGCCGGCGCGGATGCGGGCGAAGCGGGCGAGATCGTCGAACGTCTCGACCGAGCGGCCGCCGATCGCGGTGATCCGGTCGCCGACCTGCAATCCGGCCGCAGCCGCGGCACTGCCGGGCACCGTGCCACCGACGACCGGCGGCATGCGGATGTCGCCATACGCGAAGGCGAAACCGGCAAGGATCAGGATGGCGACGACGAAATTCACAACCGGGCCGGCGGCGACGACGATCGCGCGCTGCCATACCGGCTTCGACTGGAAAGTGCGCTGGCGTTCTTCGGCGGGCAGCGACAGCCATTCGGCCGAGGGCTGGCTTGCCGGGTTCATGTCGCCAGCGAACTTCACATAGCCGCCGAGCGGCAGCCAGCCGAACTTCCAGCGAGTCCCGCGCTTGTCGGTAAAGCCCGCGATCTCGCGACCGAAGCCGACCGCGAAAGCATCCGCCTTGATCCCGAAATAGCGTCCGGCAAGGTAATGGCCCATCTCGTGCACGAACACGAGCGGTCCGATCACCAGGACGAACGACAATATCGTCAGCAGGATACCGGGTGTTTCGATCAAACCGCGCAATCCTTCACACGTACACCCGCTAATACCCGCGCCTCGGCATCGATCGCCAATACGGCATCGACGCTGTCCGGCGCGGCCGGGTCGTAACAGGATAACGTATGTTCGACGATTGCGGCAATTTCGAGGAAACAAATGCGGCGCTTGAGGAAGGCCTCGACCGCGACCTCGTTGGCGGCGTTGAGAATCGCCGGCCGCGCCCCGCCTGCGTCTAACGCCTCACGCGCGAGTCGCAGCGCCGGGAAGCGCACCGGATCGGGCGCCTCGAACTCGAGTCGGCCGATCGCGACTAGGTCGAGCGGGGCCATCGGCGTCGCCATCCGATCCGGCCAGGCGAGCGTATGCGCGATCGGCGTCCGCATGTCGGGGGGACCCAGCTGCGCGAGAACCGAGCCGTCGACATAATCGACCAGGCTGTGAACCACCGATTGCGGGTGGATCACGATCTCGATCCGGTCATGCGGGATCGGGAACAGCCGCGCGGCCTCGATCAGCTCGAGGCCCTTGTTCATGCAGGTTGCCGAATCGACCGAGATCTTCGCGCCCATCGACCAGTTGGGATGCTTGACCGCCTGTTCGAGCGTGACGCCGCGCATCTGCTCCGTCGTCCAGTCGCGGAACGGCCCGCCGCTGCACGTCAGGATGATACGGCGGACGCCCTGGGGGCGGCTCGCGTCGAAGCACTGGAAGATCGCGTTGTGCTCGGAATCGGCGGGCAACAACGTCGCGCCGGTCCGTTTGGCTGCAGCAAGGATCACGTCGCCGGCGGAGACCAGCGGCTCCTTGTTGGCGATCACGACGGTCCCGCCCTGCTCGATCGCCGCCATCACCGGCTTGAGGCCGGCACAGCCGACGATCGCGCCCATCGTCCAGTCCGCACCCGATGACGCCGCCTCGGCTATGGCCTCGGAGCCACCGCCCGCACGGATCCCCGTGCCGGCCAGCGCTTCACGGAGTTGGGGAAGGCACCCCTCGTCCGCCACCACGGCAAACTCCGCCTTGGTCCGGATCGCGGCCGCGGCGAGCTTCGCCACGTCGCAGTTCGCGGTCAGCGCGATGACGCGGAAGCGGTCGGGCTCACGCTCGATCAGGTCGAGCGTCGAGGTCCCGACCGAGCCGGTCGCCCCCAAAATCGTGACGCTCTTCATGCGTAGAAATGCGGCAGCAGGACGAGGAACGCCGCGACCGGCGCGACCGGGACCAGCCCGTCGAGGCGATCCATGACGCCACCATGTCCGGGCAGGATGTTGCCGCTGTCCTTCACGCCTGCCACCCTCTTCAACCAACTCTCGTAAAGATCGCCCATCTGCGCGAGCACGGCGAGCACCGGCGTCGCCAGCGTCATCCGCATCGGCAGGCCGTATTGCGTGTGCAGCACCGCCGCGACCGCGCTCGCCAGCACGACGCCGCCGATCAGCCCCGACCATGTCTTGTTCGGACTGATCACCGGCGCGAGCTTAGGGCCGCCCAGCGTCCGCCCCGTAAAGAACGCGCCGATATCGCACGCCCACACCAGCGACAGCGCCCACAGCGTGTAGAGGATGCCCTCGTCCTGCCGCCGGATGATCATCAGCGCGAGCACGGGGAGACCGCAATAGACGATGCCGAGCGCCAGCTTGGGTTTGCGCGTCGTGATGACGACGAAGAACGCGGCGCCCGCGAGCAGCCCCAGCGTGAAGAAATCATGGATGACGAGGATCAGCGACGCCGGCGCCATCAGCGCGAGCGGCACCGATAGCGCGAACTGCGTCATCCGCTTGGTCTTGGCGTCGACGCCCTGGAGCATCGACCATTCCGCCATCATGAACAGTGCCGCGAGGATGCCCAGCAACCAGAACGCGATGCCGCCGAGCGTCAGCGCAATGCTGGCGACGACGATCATGCCGACGCTGGCGATCATCCGGAGCTTGAGATTTGAGGGCGTTCGCAGCGCCTGGTCAGGCGCCTTCGCGGGGTCTGGCAGGGTCGTCACGAAGCCATCCCATTATTAAAACAGCCGTTCCCCTGCGGGGGCGGAGGTCCAGGATTACGCACGTTGGCGCTCCTGGCTCCTGGGCCCCCGCGTTCGCGAGGGAACAGAAGGATCACAGACCACCGTAGCGGCGCTGGCGTTGGCCGAACGCCGCGACAGCATCGGCAAGCGCTGCCGCATCGAAGTCGGGCCATAGCGTGTCGACAAACAGGAGCTCGGCATACGCTGCCTGCCACAACAGGAAGTTCGACAGGCGTTGCTCGCCCGAGGTGCGGATCATCAGGTCGAGCGGCGGCAGATCGTGCGTGTCGAGTTCGGCCTCGATCGTGCCGACGTCGATGCTGGCAGGATCGAGCGCGCCGTCACGCGCACGCTCCGCCAAGCGCCGTGCGGCGCCCACCAGTTCGGCATGCGCGCCATAGTTGAGCGCGATCGCCAGGATCGGGCCGGTGTTGCTCGCGGTCCGTGCGATCGCGTCGTCGACCATCGCGACCAGATCGGGAGAAAAGCTGTGATAGTCGCCGATCACGCGTAGCCGGACGTTCTCACGCGCGAGTTCGTCGAGGTCGCTGCGGATGAAATGGCGGAGCAACCCCATGAGGTCGCTGACTTCCTCGGCCGGCCGGCGCCAGTTCTCCGACGAGAACGCGTAGAGCGTCAGCGCCTCGATCCCCATCGCCCGCGCCGCCCGAGTCACTTTCCGCACGGCCTCGACGCCAGCCTTGTGGCCGGCGAAACGCGGCAGGAAGCGCTTCTTCGCCCAGCGGCCATTGCCGTCCATGATGATCGCGACATGGCGCGGGACTGCTCCGCCCGAAGGGACGGCAGCCAGCGGCGCAGTCGAAGGAGCCCCAGCCGAAGCCCCGGCCGAGGCCCCGGTTGAAGCGGCGCCGAACGCCCTCACTTGCCCAGGATTTCCTTTTCCTTGGCGGTCGCGGTCGCGTCGAGCTCGGCGACGATGCCGTCGGTCAGCTTCTGCACTTCGGTCTCGTGACGCTTGCGCTCGTCCTCGCTGAACACGCCCTTCTTCTCGTCGGTCTTGAGCGAATCCATCCCGTCGCGACGGACGTTACGCACCGCGATGCGCGCCTTCTCGGCATATTGCCCGGCCAGCTTGGCGAGTTCCTTGCGGCGCTCTTCGGTCAGGTCGGGGATCGGCAGGCGCAGCGTCTGGCCGTCGACGATCGGGTTGAGGCCGAGGCCGGCCGAACGGATCGCCTTGTCGGTCGGGCCGACGTTCGACTTGTCCCAGACCTGCACCGACAGCATCCGGGGCTCGGGCGCCGACACGGTCGCGACCTGGTTCAGCGGCATCGACGAACCGTACACCGTCACCATCACCGGATCGAGCAACGCGGTCGACGCGCGGCCGGTGCGCAGGCCAGCAAGGTCGCTCTTCAGCGCTTCGACGGCACCCGCCATGCGGCGCTCGAGGTCGGTCTTGTCATATGCGGCCATCTTAAAGCTCCTGCTCGTTCTGGACGATCGTCGACACGCCATCACCCGCCAACACCGCGGCGAGATTGCCGGGTTCGCGGATGTTGAAGACGACGATCGGGATATTGTTGTCGCGGCACAGCGCGATCGCGCTCGCGTCCATGACCTTGAGGTCGTCGGACAGCACGCGGCTGTACGATACCGTCTCGTAGCGCACCGCGTCGGGGTGGGTCTTCGGGTCGGCGTTGTAGACGCCGTCGACCGAGGTGCCCTTGAACAGCGCATCGCACTTCATCTCGGCGGCACGCAGCGCGGCGCCCGAATCGGTGGTGAAATAGGGGCTGCCGACGCCCGCCGCGAAGATCACGACGCGACCCTTCTCCAGGTGACGCTCGGCGCGACGGCGGATGAACGGCTCGCAGACCGACGCCATCGGGATCGCCGACTGCACGCGCGTGTCGACGCCGATCTGCTCCAGCGCGTTCTGAACGGCGAGCGCGTTCATGACGGTCGCGAGCATGCCCATGTAATCGCCGGTCGCCCGGTCCATGCCGCGTGCCGCGCCCGCCATGCCGCGGAAGATGTTGCCGCCACCGACGACGATGCAGATCTCATAGCCCTTGGCTTTGATGTCCGCGATCTCCTGCGCGACGCGCGCGGTGACGGTCGGATCGATCGACAGGCCGGACGGCCCCATCAGGACCTCGCCCGACAGTTTCAGCAGGATACGGTTGTAGCGCGGAGGCGTCATAAATCTCGAATTGTGATTGGCGGGGCGGCGCGGACCTTAGGCGGGGGGCGATTGCCACACAACCCGGTCCCGCCGGGGTATTCCCTCCTCTCGCCGAGGAGGACGGCCAGTTCCCTGTCATGGCGGGACACGGGGGCCTGGGCTTGCGTGCTGGAAAAGGGAGGATGACGGAAAGGTTCACCCCCCTGCCCTCACCCCGCGCTTGCTGCGCAAGCTGGCCCCTCTCCCCGTTGGGAGAGGGGTAGTTGGTCCTTCTCCCCCACGGGGAGAAGGTGGCCCGGCAGGGCCGGACGAGGAGCGGTGAGGTTCGAGACCTCGCCACTCCCCTCACCCTTCCCACGGCCAAGTGGCCGCGGGCCCCTTCCCTCTCCCCGGAGGGGCGAGGGAAAAGTAGGCTTACGCCTGTGGTACGCCCGATGCGGCAGCAACCTCGGCGGCGAAGTCGGACTGCTCCTTCTCGATGCCCTCGCCGAGCTGGAAGCGGACATAGTCCACCAGCTTGATCTCGGCGCCCGCATCCTTGCCGGCCTTGGCGACGACGTCGGAGATCTTTGTCTTGCCGTCCATCACGAACAGCTGGCTGACCAGCGCATGCTCCTTGCGGTACTTGGCGATGCCGCCTTCGACCATCTTGGCGATGATGTCGGCAGGCTTGCCCGATTCGGCGGCCTTTTCGGTCGCGATCGCGCGCTCGCGCTCGATCTCGGACTCGTCGAGGTCGGCTTCGTTCAGCGCCTTCGGGAAGGCTGCTGCGATGTGCATCGCGAGCTGCTTGCCGAGTGCCTGGAGAACCTCGTCCGAAGCCTCCGACTCAAGCGCGACGAGCACGCCGATCTTGCCGAGGCCGGGCGCCGCCTGGTTGTGGATGTAGGGCACGACCGCACCCTTGCTGACTTCGAGCGTGCGCGAGCGGCGCAGCGACTGGTTCTCGCCGATCGTCGCGACGTTGTTCGTCAGGACTTCCTCGACGGTCTTGCCCGATGGCATCGCCTGCGACTTCAGCGACTCGATGTCGCCGCCCGTTGCGAGCGCGATCTGCGTGACATCACGGACGAACGACTGGAACTGGTCGTTCTTGGCGACGAAATCGGTCTCCGAATTGACTTCGACCGCGGCGCCCTTGGTGCCCGACACGGCGACGCCGACCAGGCCCTCGGCCGCGGTACGGCTGGACTTCTTGGCGGCGGCTGCGAGCCCCTTGGTGCGCAGCCAATCCATTGCCTGCTCCATGTCGCCGGCGTTCTCGCTCAGCGCCTTCTTGCAATCCATCATGCCCGCGCCGCTCTTTTCGCGCAGATCCTTGACCATTGCTGCCGTGATATCGGCCATGTCTTTAATCCTCTTTAGGTCTGAATATGGTTGCGGGCGAGGCAGAGCTTTCGCCCTACCCCGCCCGCATGACGGTTCGGCGACGACGCTTATGCGTCGATCTGGCGCTCACCCTCGGCTGCGAACTCGGCAGCGGTATCGGCATTCGCGGTCGCCTGCGCCGTATCAGCCGTAGCTTCGACGGTCGGCTCTGCGCTCAGTGCCTCTTCCTTCGGCGGCTCGACCATGGCGCCGACGTCCGCACCAGTGCGGCGCTGCTGCTCCTGGCCGCCGCGCGTCGCTGCGATCGCGATCGCCTCGCAGTACAGGCGGATGGCGCGGGCTGCGTCGTCGTTCGCGGGAACCGGGAAGGCGATGCCGTCCGGCGACACGTTCGAATCGAGGATCGCGACGACCGGAATACCCAGCGTGTTCGCTTCCTTGATCGCCAGCTCTTCCTTGTTCGCGTCGATCACGAACATCACGTCGGGAATGCCGCCCATGTCGCGGATGCCGCCGAGCGAAAGCTCGAGCTTGTCCTTCTCGCGGGTGAGCTGAAGGACTTCCTTCTTGGTCAGGCCGACGGTGTCGCCCGACAGCATTTCCTCGAGCGTCTTGAGACGCTTGATCGAACCCGAGATGGTCTTCCAGTTGGTGAGCATGCCGCCCAACCAGCGATGGTTGACGAAGTGCTGGCCCGAACGACGTGCTGCGTCCGCGACGGGCTCCTGCGCCTGGCGCTTGGTGCCGACGAACAGGACCTTGCCACCGCCGGCAACAGCCGACGAGACGAATTCGAGCGCACGCGCGAACAGAGGCACGGTCTGCGAAAGGTCGAGAATGTGGACGCCGTTACGATCACCGAAGATGTAAGGCTTCATCTTGGGGTTCCACCGATGCGTCTGGTGGCCGAAATGCGCGCCCGTTTCGATGAGCTGCTGCATGGAGACGACTGGAGCCGCCATAGGGATATATCCTTCCGGTTGTGCCTCTGGGAAGCGGATGACGTCGTGGCCGAAGACCGTGACGCACCGGGCTATGATGCCTCCCATGCGGGGTTAGAGGCGCGGCCCTTAGCGTGGCTTTGTGGGAAAAGCAATCGCACACGGCCCGCTTGACTCATGGAACGCAGTGAGAACATAAAGGGTTCAGAGGGGAACAGATGTTCGACTCGGCGCTGATTCGAACCGGTATGGCCGGATTCAAAATGCGACGAGCGGAACGATGTTTCTGACCAAGTGTTTGCGGACATTAAGAATTTGTTCGCAACTCATAGGAAGGCGGACGTGATGTTGGTTCTGAGCTTCATGGTTTTTGCTGGGGCGTTCGCGGTCGCGGGTATGATGATCGTCTCGTCGATCGCGCCGCAATGGGACCGCATCGTACGGCTTGCCATGGGTAACGTCGAACCCGCGTTCCAGCCGCTCCGCACGTTGGCCGTGGCGGAGCGCCGGATCGCGGTCAGGCGCTGGGCGTCGACGACGGCTCCGGCACCCGCCCGCCGCTGGAACGCTGCCGCCTGATCTTGGCGTAGCTCGCGATGCTGAACGGCATCGATATGAGGTACAGTACGCAGATGATGCTGAGCGTATGCCAAGGTGCGCTCACGATCGCGGCACCTAGCAATACGACGAGCGCGATGGCCTCGAACCGGATGTTGCTGCGGAGTTTGACCGAACTCCACGAGTAGGTCGCGATACTCGACACCATCAGGAGCGCGACAAACGCGACCCACGGCGCCACGAAATACGGCGACGCAAAGGTCGGTTCGTCGGTCCAGAACCAGAAGAACATCGGCATCAACGCCAGACCGGCGCCGGCGGGAGCCGGGACCCCGGTAAGGAAGCCGGCTGATTTGTGTGGCTGATGGCTTTCGTCGATCTTGGCATTGAAGCGTGCGAGACGGAGCGCACAGAACACCGCGAAGATCAGCGAGCAGATCCAGCCGACTCGCGGCAACGCAGTCAGCGACCAGAGATAGACGATCAAGGCGGGGGCGACGCCGAACGAGATGGCATCGGACAGCGAGTCGAGCTCTGCGCCAAATCGGCTCTCGCCGTGCAGCATGCGCGCGATCCGACCATCGAGTCCGTCGAGCACGCCCGCGACCATGATCATCGCGACGGCGCTTTCCCACTGTCCGCCGATCGCGAACCGCACGCCGCTCAGACCTGAGCACAATGCGAGCGCGGTTACCGCATTGGGCGCTACCGCCCGCAAGGGAAGTCCGCGCGGTGCGCGACGGGTGCGGCCGAACCGCCCCTGGCTACGTGTGTCAGTCGAACCGCTCGAACCGCCGTCGATCTCGTCGCGATTTATCACTGGGCGATGCCTCCGACCGGAATGCCGCCAACGCGGCCGAGAACGGTCTCGCCAGCGATGCTCCGCTGACCGAGACAGACCTGCGGTACGACATGATCGGGCAGGTACACGTCGACGCGGCTGCCGAACCGGATGAGACCGATGCGCTGGCCGGCCGCGACCATGTCACCGGCTTTCACGAAACCGAGGATACGACGTGCGACCAGGCCAGCGATCTGGGTGAAGCCGATGCGCATGCCGTGACGATCTTCAACGACAAAATGCTGGCGCTCGTTCTCGTCGCTGGCCTTGTCGAGGTCGGCGTTCAGGAACTTGCCCGAAATATAAACGACTTGGCGGATAGTCCCGGCGATCGGCGTGCGATTGATATGCACGTCGAAAACCGACATGAAGATCGACACGCGGACCAGCGGCGCATCCCCGAGGCCATTCTCGCCGGCGAGTTCGCGCGGGATCGGGACGCGCTGGATCATCGTGATCAGGCCATCGGCCGGCGCGACGATCAGTCCCTCGCCTTGTGGGGTTGTGCGGATCGGATCCCGGAAAAACGTCGCGACCCAGATTGTAACTCCCACCATCGGCCAGAACAGCACATGGCTGACGATCGTCAGCAGCAGCGTGATGCCCGCCGCGATCGCGACGTATTTGTGGCCCTCCGGATGGACTGCGGGAAATCGCCATTTGACCGTGGAGGTCGTGACGGGCGGCTTGTCGAGCGATGCCATAACCCGCGGGTCTATCCGTGCACGACGAACGATACAACGATGAACGGGCTTTTCCTTACAGGGCCGGCGGTTGCGCAATGCCCGGCCACGGGGTGGCCGGTGGTTGATCGTGACGGCGCGGTCCCCTAGACGCTCCCCAAACCCCTCCCCCGAAGGACCCGGATATGGCGAAGATCAAGGTTAAGAATCCGATCGTGGAGATCGATGGCGACGAGATGACCCGGATCATCTGGGAATGGATCCGTGAACGCCTGATCAAGCCGTATCTCGATATCGAGCTCGATTATTACGACCTCGGCGTCGAGCATCGCGATGCGACCGACGACCAGGTCACGATCGACAGCGCGCTCGCTACGCAGAAGCACGGCGTCGCGGTCAAGTGCGCGACGATCACGCCCGACGAGCAGCGCGTGACCGAATTCGGCCTGAAGAAGATGTGGAAGTCGCCGAACGGCACGATCCGCAACATCCTCGGCGGCACCATCTTCCGCGAGCCGATTGTGATCAAGAACGTCCCCCGCCTGATCCCGGGCTGGACGCACCCGATCGTCGTCGGCCGTCATGCATTCGGCGATCAGTACCGTGCGACCGACTATCTGGTCCCCGGCCCCGGCAAGCTGCGCCTCGTCTTCGAAGGCGACGACGGCACGGTCATCGACCGCGAGGTGTTCCAGTTCCCGTCGGCTGGCGTCGCAATGGCGATGTACAATCTCGACGATTCGATCCGCGATTTCGCGCGCGCGTCGATGCATTACGGCCTCAACCTGAAGTGGCCGGTGTACCTCTCGACCAAGAACACGATCCTCAAGGCCTATGACGGCCGCTTCAAGGACCTCTTCGCCGAGGTGTTCGAGGCCGAGTTCAAGGACAAGTTCAAGGAAGCCGGCATCGTCTACGAGCATCGCCTGATCGACGACATGGTCGCATCGGCGCTGAAGTGGAACGGCGAGTTCGTCTGGGCCTGCAAGAACTATGACGGCGACGTGCAGTCCGATCAGGTCGCACAGGGCTTCGGGTCGCTCGGCCTGATGACCTCGATCCTGCTCACCCCGGACGGCAAGACCGTCGAGGCAGAGGCGGCGCACGGTACCGTCACGCGCCACTTCCGCATGCACGAGCAGGGCAAGGCGACCTCGACCAACCCGATCGCGTCGATCTTCGCATGGACCGGCGGCCTCAAGTATCGCGGCAAGTTCGACGACACGCCCGACGTCACCAAGTTCGCCGAGACGCTCGAGCGCGTCTGCGTGAAGACGGTGGAAGACGGCCACATGACCAAGGATCTCGCGATCCTGATCGGCCCCGACCAGCCCTGGATGACGACCGAGCAGTTCTTCGAACAGGTCCGGTCGAACCTCGAAACTGAAATGGCCAACTGGGCCTGATCTGATGGCCCCGCTCCCCATAAAGAGAGCGGGGTTTTCTCTCTTCGGTCATCCTGACGAAAGTCAGGACCCAGAGCCAAAACCGCGACTTTCTATAACTCTGGGTCCTGACTTTCGTCAGGATGACGCAGGGATAATACATCGCCATTCGGTGCCGATCTCGGCGACACGTCACCACGGGTGACAAATCCGTCATGCGTCCCCTAAGGTCGCACGCATGGCATTACGGCTCGACAATCACGGTTTCAGCGACGCGCTCGTCATTCTCGGCGCGGCGGGTCTGGTCATTCCCGCGTTCGCGCGGTTCCGGGTGAGCCCAGTCATCGGTTTCATCCTGGTCGGCCTGCTGGTCGGCCCCGCGGGTCTGGGCGCCCTGACCGGTGCCGCACCGTGGCTGTATTATCTGACCATATCGAGTCCGGAATCGATCGAGCCGTTCGCCGAGTTCGGCATAATCCTGCTGCTGTTCTCGATCGGCCTCGAGCTCTCGTTCAAGCGCTTGTGGTCGATGAAGCGGCTCGTGTTCGGCACCGGCGCCGCCGAGCTGATCGGCTCGGCGCTGATCATCGGCGTGGCGTTGCACTTCATCGGCCAGGAATGGGCCGGCGCGATCGGGCTGGGCTTTGCGCTCGCCTTATCGTCCACCGCGCTGGTCCTGCCGCTCGTCGGTACCACCGGAGCGGTCGGTCGCGGTGCGTTCGCGATGTTGCTGTTCGAGGATCTGGCGCTCGTGCCGATCATCTTCGTGCTGGGCGCATTGGCACCGACGGCGAGCGATGCCGGCTGGCAAGGCATCGCCGGCGTCGCGCTGCGCGGCGGGCTGACCGTGGTCGCGATGTATATCGGCGGACGGCTCGTCCTGCCCCGATTGTTCGGCCAGGCAGCGCGCACCAAGAGCCCGGAGCTGTTCCTCGCGGCATCGCTGCTGGTGGTCATCGTCGCCAGCGTCGCGACTACCGCCGCCGGGCTGTCGCCGATCGTCGGCGCGTTGCTGGCGGGCCTGCTGATCGCGGAGACCGAATATCACAGCGAGGTCGAGGTCATCACCGCGCCGTTCAAGGGGCTCGCGCTCGGCGTGTTTCTGATCACCGTTGGCATGAGCCTCGACCTGCGGCTGATCGCGCAGAACTGGCCGTCGCTGCTGCTCGCAGTGACCGGCGTGGTCGCGACCAAGGCTGTCGTCACGTTCCTGTTCCTCCGCGTCGCCAATTCCCGCCGGGGTGTTGCCGCCGAGACGGGACTGCTGATGGGGAGCCCGTCCGAGACGACGCTGATCGTGCTCGCGACGGCCGCGCAGGCGCAGCTGATCCTGCCGTCGACCGCGTCGTTCTGGCAGACGGTGACGGCAATCGGGCTGACGATCACGCCGCTGCTCGCGAAGCTCGGTCGCACCGTGTCGCGGCAGTTGGAGAGCCGCTCGGTCGCGGACGCGGGCGATGTCGAGATCGACGACGATGGGCCTGGGACGGTCGTCATCGGCTTTGGCCGGGTGGGTCGGATGGTGGCGGACATGCTGGCGGTCCATGGGCAGAAGTACGTCGCGGTCGAGGCGGATATCGATTCGGTCGAAGCCGCGCGGGCGCAGGGCCACCCGGTGCTGTTCGGCGACGTGGCGCGGGCGGAGCTGGTCGACCGGCTGAAGCTTCATACCGCCAAGGCGTTGATCCTGACGATGGACGATCCGGTGCTGACGGTGCGGCTGGCGCGGCGAGTGCGGGCGTTGGCGCCTGACTTGCCGATCGTCGCGCGTGCGCGGGATACGGCGCATGCGGCGGAATTGTACCGGGCTGGCGTTACGGATGCGGTGCCGGAGACTTTGGAGAGCTCGCTTCAGCTGGCGGAGGCGGTGCTGGTCGATCTCGGGGTGGCGATGGGGCCGGTGATCGCGTCTATCCACGAGAAGCGGGATGAGTTGCGGCAGGAGATCAAGAAGGCGGCGGACATGATCGCCGAGCCGCGGATCCGGAAGGCCAAGCGGACGCCTCGGGCGGTTTGATCTTCCCCGTTTCGCAAGAGGTTTGTTCTCCCGCGAAGGCGCGAGTCCAGTCTGGGCCCCCGCCTTCGCGGGGGAACAGGTTCTGAGCGTTCCCGGAGCGACACCACCCCGGCGGAGGCGGGGGTCCAAGTGGAGAGGTGGTCGTAACGGAACGCCGCCTGCTATTACCTCTGTTCCCAATTGGGCCCCGGCCTTCGCCGGGGTGGCGCTTCTTCCACGTGTCCCGCGAGGCGATCAGCAACGTATCGACCACGCCCGTCTCTTGTTCTCCCGCGAAGGCGGGAGCCCAGTCTGGGTCCCCGCCTTCGCAGGGAAACAGGCTCTTTGCGGGCTTTAAACGAGCGCTAGACTACCACGCCTTCGCGGCTCTTCATCAGCGGCTGGATGCGCGTGCCGAATGCCTCAACCCCCTCCAGGAAATCGTCGAACGTCAGGAGAACGCCCCCGGTGTTGGGAACCGCGGCCATCTCGTCGAGCATGCGCGCGACGCTTTCGTACGAGCCTACCAATGTCCCCATATTGATGTTCACCGCGCCTTCGGGGGCGGCGAGTTGGCGGACGTTGGTGTCCTTGTTGTGCGTGTCCTTGGCGCCCTGATCCATCAGCCACGCTATCGCGTCGACGTCGACACCGGCGTTGTAGTGTTGCCACTTCGCCATCGCTTCTTCGTCGGTGTCGGCGGCGATGATCATGATCAGGACGAAGATCTGCACGTCGCGGCCGGTCTTCGCGGTCGCCGCCACGAGCCTCTCGTTGTTGAACGCGAAGGCGGTGGGGGTGTTGACGCCCTTGCCGAGGCAGAACGCGTAGTCCGCCCATTTCGCGGAAAAGGCGAGGCCGTCGTCGGACGAGCCGGCGCAGATGATCTTCATGTCGCCGGTCGGCTTCGGCCAGACGCGGCAGTCGGTCATCTGATAATAGTCGCCTTTGAAATCGGACGTGCCCTCCTCCCACAGCTCGCGGAGGATGTGGGCGTATTCGTCGAGCATCGTGTAGCGGTTGCGGAAATGCTCGTCGCCGGGCCACATCCCCATCTGCGTGTATTCGGGCGGCTGCCAGCCGGTGATCAGGTTGAGGCCGAACCGCCCGTGGCTGATCGAATCGATCGTGTTGCACATCCGCGCGGCGTAGGCGGGCGGGACCAGCAGCGTGGCGCAGGTCGCGTAGATCTTGATCTTTTCCGTGACCGCGGCGAGCCCGGCCATCAGCGTGAAGCTCTCCAGACCGTAATCCCAGAATTCGGTCTTGCCGCCGAACCCCCGCAGCTTGATCATCGAGAGCAGGAAATCGAGGCCGTGCTTCTCCGCGGCCTGCGCGATCGCCTTGTTCATGTCGAAGCTCGGTTTGTACTGCGGCGCGTTCTCGCTGATCAGCCAGCCATTGTTGTTGATGGGCACGAAGACGCCGACCTGCATTTTTTGCCCCCTATTCGCCGTCGAGCCAGTCGAGCAGCCACATGTTGAAATGCTCCGCGCGCGTCACGTTGCAGGCGTGTGCGCCCGCCGCCATCCGGGCAAGCTGCGCGCCGGGGATGCCCGCGGCAAGCTTTTCGGACGCGGACGGCGGCACGAGCATGTCGTCGTCGGAGGCGACTAGCAGCGTCGGCACGCGGATTTCGTCGAGCCGGCCGGCGATGTTGAACCGGCGGACCGCGGCCACGCGCCGCTGGATCATCTCCACGCCGGGGAAATGCGCGAGCATGTCCTCCTCCTCGTCCTGAAGCCGGTCATGGTGGTCGGAAATCCATTGCGGCGGGTAGAGGAACAGCGGTTGCGCGTGGAGATACGCGCGGGGGCCGCTGTCGTTCAGCAACGCGAGTCGCGTGTCGAAACAGCGCGCGGTGTGCGGGTCGAGCTTGGCCCAGCCGTTGATGACGACGAGGCGGTCGAGCCGTTCGGGTGCTGCCAGGGCAAGCGCGAGGCCGATATGGCCGCCGAGTGCGTGGCCTATGAAGGTGCAACGGTCGAGGCCGATCGCGTCCATGAGCGCGACGACGTCGGCGGCCATCGCGTCGACGGTGAGGTCGCCGGGGATGTGGCGGTCGGAGCGGCCGGTGCCGCGGTGGTCGTAGGTGATGACGCGGTGGCCGGCGCCAAGGGCGGCGAGGTTGGGCTGCCAGTAGCTACCCGAACCGCCGAGGCCGCTCGACAACAGGATCGCGGGGCCGTCGGGCTGGCCGTGCTCCTCCCAGTGGATGCCGCCCGCCATTGCCATCAGGCGAGGTGGGCGATGCTGGCGATTTCGACGAGGCACTCGGGCTTCACGAGGTCGGTCTTGATGCAGTAGCGCGCGGGCTTGGGACCGGGGAAATACTCGGCGTATACCGCGTTGAAGGCGGCGTAGTCGGCGAGGTCCTTCAGGAAGATGTGGTTGAAGGCGACGTCCGCGAGCGTCGCGCCAGCGGCTTCGAGCGTGGTCTTGATGGTGTCGAGCACGGCGCGCGTTTGGGCGGCGGCGTCGCCTGGGTGGAGGACTATGCCACCTTCGCCGAGCGCCAGCACGCCCGAGACGTAGACCGTGTTGCCGGCTTTCGCAGCGGCCGAATAAGGCGCGATCGGGGTTGGGAACTGGGGTGGGTTGATGGCTTCGAACGGCATCTGAGTTCCTTTTACCTAGCGAACTACACGGTTCCCCCGCGAAGGCGGGGGTCCAGGGTCACGAGCGCCAGCGTTCTTGGCTCCTGGGCCCCCGCGATCGCGAGGGAACAGAAGTGAGGTAATCACTTCGGCAACTGCCCGAACGAACCGCAGAAATCGCCGACCGTGCTGACCCAGCCGAAGAATTTCTCGACGTTGTAGACGGTGGCGGCCTGCATCTCGGGCGGGCCGAGATGGTGCGTTGCGTCCTCCAGCATCACGCCGAAATATTCGAGGTGGAAGCCGTCGCGCAGCGTGCTCTCGACGCAGACGTTGGTGGCGATGCCGACGAAGACGATGTTGCGGATGCCGCGACTGCGCAGGATGCTGTCGAGCTGCGAATTGAAGAACGCGCTGTAGCGGGTTTTGTGGACGCGGATGTCGCCGGGTTGGGGTTTCAGCGCGTCGACGATCTCGTAGTCCCAGCCGCCGCGGGCAAGGAACTGGCCGTGGAGTTCGGGGCGGGCGCGCATCGTCTTGAGCGCGTTGGACTTGTGCCAATTGGGCGAGCCGGGGCCGCCGGCCTCGACATAGTCGGGGTCCCAGCCGTTCTGGAGGAACACGACCGGCATTTTCGCAGCGCGCGCGGTGTCGAGGACCTTGGCGATCTGGGCGATGGTAGCGGCCGAGCCGGCGATGTCGAAGCCGGCCGTGTCGACGTAGCCGCCGGGCGACGCGTAGGCGTTCTGCATATCGATCACAACGACCGCGGTTTCGGCGGGGTCGAGGAGGAGCGCTTCCGGCCGGGCGGGCAGCGTGACGGCGTTCGCCTCGTTCGCGCCGGTTCGGATGATCGGTGGGGCCGCTGTCATGGGGACAAGCTGCCGGATCTTGGGAATTGTGCAAGTGCGAAATGATTGAGGTGTTGGGGTGGCGCAACGGCACCTCCTGCTAGGCAGACATCTCGTTTCCCCGCGAAGGGGGGGGCAGCCTGGGCTCCCGCCTTCGCGGGAGAACAAGGGGCGTGGGCCGGTGGGCATTTCACGAGTCGATGGGAAATGCGCTCCGTCGTTGCGTGGCGCGCTTTCTCCCCTCCCTTCCAGGGAGGGGCGAAGTAAGACGAAGGTGACGTCAGGCAGCGGCTAGTTCGAAATCTTTGAAGCGTTCTCGCAGGGCCGTCTTCAGCAGCTTGCCCGTCGCGGTGTGGGGGAGGTCTTCGACGAACACGATCGCGTCGGGGAGCCACCATTTGGCGACGTGCTTCGCCAGGTGCTCGCGGATCTCGGCTTCACCGACCTCGCTGCCGGGTTTTCGGACGACCAGCAGCAGCGGGCGCTCGTCCCATTTCGGGTGATGCACGCCGATCGCCGCCGCCTCCGCGACACCCGGACAACCGACCGCGGCGTTCTCCAGGTCGACCGAGCTGATCCATTCGCCGCCGGACTTGATGACGTCCTTCGAGCGGTCGGTGATCTGCATCGTGCCGTCGGCGTGGAGCATCGCGACGTCGCCGGTATCGAACCAGCCATCCGCATCGACCGCGTCCTCGTCGGCGCCGAAATAGCGTTGGACGACCCAAGGGCCCCTCACCTGCAACCGGCCGGCGATCGAGCCATCGCGGGGGAGGACCACGCCTTCGTCGTCGATGATGCGAAGTTCGATGCCGAACGGGACGCTGCCCTGCTTGGTGACGAGATCTAGCCTCTCGTCGTGAGTCATGTCGTCCCAGTGCGGCGGCGCGAAGCCGGCGGTGCCGATCGGCGAAGTCTCGGTCATGCCCCAGAGGTGCTTCACCGTGGCCCCCATCGCCATGATCCGGTCGATCATCGCGCGCGGCGCCGCCGAGCCGCCGATCGTGACGAGCTTCAGGTGCGCAGGCGCGTCGCCGGTCGCGTCCATGTGGCCGAACATCGCCAGCCAGACGGTCGGCACGCCGGCGGAATGCGTCACCTTCTCGTCGTTCATCAGGCGGCACAGCACGGCGGGATCGTTGACCGCGGAATAGACGACCTTCGCCCCCGACAGCGCGCACGCAAACGGCAGCCCCCAGGCGGCGGCGTGAAACATCGGCACGACCGGGAGCACGACGGCGTTGGGGGACAGATCGAACACCCACGGCGCGACCTCGGCCATCGCGTGGATCATCGTCGAGCGGTGCGTGTAGAGGACGCCCTTCGGGTTGCCGGTGGTGCCGCTGGTGTAGCAGAGCATGCACGGGTCGCGCTCGGGGCCTTCGACCCACTCGTAATCGCCGTCCTCGGCGTCGAGCATCGCCTGGAAACCGTCCGGGCCGAGATCGTCGAAGCAGATGTAGTGGCGCACGCTGGTCCACTGGCCGCGGAGGCGATCGACCAGCGGCTGGAACGCCTTGTCGTAGAGCATCACGCGGTCTTCGGCGTGGTTGGCGATGTAGACGAGCTGTTCGTCGAACAGCCGCGGGTTGATCGTGTGGATCACGCCGCCCATGCCGATCGTGCCGTACCAGGCGACGAGGTGATGCGCGTGGTTCATCGCCAGCGTCGCGACCCGGTCGCCGGCCGCTACGCCGAGCTTTTCGAGCGCCTGAGCCAGTTTGCGGGCGTCGCGCGCGATACCGGCCCAGTTGGTGCGGGTCTCGCGACCGTCCGCCCAATAGCTGACGAGTTCCCTCGCGCCATGCTCGCGTGCCGCGTGATCAATCAGGCCGGGAACACGAAGCTCGAAATCCTGCATTCCACCCAACATTCTCGCTCTCCCAAGCAGTTATCCGACCAGAGCGAGCCTCGTTTCCGAGGTCTTCATCTCCACCTTGGCCACACCGTGCAACGACTCGATGTGCTCGACAAGCTCTCCGTCGAGCAGGAAGTCGCGACCGAGCAGGATGCAGACCTCGCCATCGGGGAGTTGCGCGCGGACCCGCACCTCGCCGCGGGCGCCGCGATGCTCGGCGAGCAGCGAGGCGAGGCCGGCGAACGCGGTCATGTCGGAGATGGTCACGACCACCTGGAAGCGGGCGAGGTTGGCGAGGCCTTCGAACGGCTGGATGCGCTTGATGCTGACGCGGGGGGTGTCCTCGCCGGGCTTGCGGTCGAGTTCGACGGTGATCAGGCCGCAACCGCCGGCCTTGGCCGCTTCCTCGAGGTCGCGCGAGACCTGTTCGTCGAAGCAGGTCGCCATGAACTGGCCGCTGGCGTCCGAGCATTGCGCCATCATGAAGCGCTTGCCGCGCGCGGAGGTGCGATAGCGCGCGTCCTCCACGAGCACCGCCATCGTCGCGCCGGCGCGGCTGCCGTCGTCGGGGATGTTGAGCTCCGACAGCGCCGTGTAGGCGCGGGCGCCGTGGCTGTTGGCGATGTGGCGGTGGCGATCGACCGGGTGCGCCGAGAAATAGAAGCCGAACGCTTCCTTCTCCTGGTCCATGCGCTGGCTGAGCGTCCAGCGGACCGAGGGGGGAAGCTTGATCGCGTCGCCCGCGGGCTCGGCGTCGCCGAACAGGCCGCCCTGCCCGCTGGTCTTCTGTTCGTGCGTGCGCGCGGCGATCGCGAGGATGGTTTCGGCGGTGGCGTGGATGCCGGCGCGGTTGGGCTCGAACGAGTCGAAAGCGCCGGCGGCGGCGAGTGTTTCGAGCTGGCGCTTGTTGAGGAGCCGCGGGTCGACGCGCTTGGCGAGGTCGTCGAGGCCGGCGAACGGGCCGTTCTGGACGCGCTCGACGATGAGCTTCTCCATCGCGCCTTCGCCGACGCTTTTCAGGGCGCCAAGAGCGTAGCGGACGGCGAGGTTGTTTCCCCGCGAAGGCGGGGACCCAGTCTGGGCACCCGCCTTCGCGGGTGAACATTCTGCTGGTTGGGCGTCAGCATCCGGCAGGACTTCGACGTCGAACTCGGCCTGGCTCGCGTTGATGCACGGGGGAAGCGCGGTGATCCCCAAGCGGCGCATGTCGTCCGTAAAGATCGCCAGCTTGTCGGTCTGGTGCAGATCGTAGCACATCGACGCTGCGAAGAATTCGTGCGGGTGGTGCGCTTTCAGCCACGCGGTCTGATACGCGAGCAGCGCGTAGGCGGCGGCGTGGCTCTTGTTGAACCCGTAGCCGGCGAACTTGTCGATCAAGTCGAACAATGCGTTCGCCTCGGCCTTCTTGATCCCGTTTACGGTGAGACAACCCTCGACGAACCCCGCGCGCTGCGCGTCCATCTCGGCCTTCACCTTCTTGCCCATCGCGCGACGCAGCAGATCGGCGCCGCCGAGCGAGAAGCCGGCCAGCACCTGCGCGGCCTGCATGACCTGCTCCTGGTAGACGAAGATCCCGTAGGTCTCCGATAGGATCGGTTCGAGCAGCGGATGCGGGTAGTCGATCGCCTCGGTGCCGTTCTTGCGGCGACCGAACGAGGGGATGTTGTCCATCGGGCCCGGTCGATACAGCGACACGAGCGCGATGATGTCGCCGAAATTGGACGGGCGGACGGCGGACAGCGTGCGGCGCATGCCCTCCGACTCGAGCTGGAACACGCCGACCGTGTCGCCCTTTTGCAGGAGCGCGTAGACGCCGGCGTCATCCCATTCGAGCGCGTCGAGGTCGACGACGATGCCGCGCTTGGCGAGCAGCTGCACCGCCTTCTGGAGCACCGACAGCGTCTTCAGCCCGAGGAAATCGAACTTCACGAGGCCCGCGCCTTCGACATATTTCATGTCGAACTGCGTGACGGGCATGTCGGAGCGCGGATCGCGGTAGAGCGGGACGAGCTGGGCCAAGGGCCGATCGCCGATCACAACGCCGGCGGCGTGCGTCGACGAGTGACGCGGCAGGCCTTCCAGCTTCATCGCCAGATCGAGCAGCTTCCGCACGCCGTTGTCGTTGGCGTATTCCTTGGCCAGCTCGCCGACACCGTTGAGCGCGCGCTCCAGCGTCCAGGGGTCGGTCGGGTGGTTCGGGACCAGTTTCGCGAGGCGATCGATCTGGCCGTAGCTCATCTGGAGCACGCGGCCGGTGTCCTTGAGCACCGCGCGTGCCTTCAGCTTCCCGAAGGTGATGATCTGCGCGACCTGGTCGCGGCCGTATTTCTCCTGGACGTAGCGGATCACCTCGCCGCGGCGGGTTTCGCAGAAATCGATGTCGAAATCGGGCATAGACACGCGTTCCGGGTTCAGAAAGCGCTCGAACAGCAGGCCGAGCTTGATCGGATCGAGATCGGTGATCGTCAGCGACCAGGCGACGACCGAGCCGGCGCCCGAACCGCGGCCCGGGCCGACCGGAATGTCGTGGTCCTTCGCCCATTTGATGAAGTCGGCGACGATCAGGAAATAGCCGGGAAAGCCCATCTGGACGATCACGTCGACCTCGAACGCGAGCCGCTTGCGGTACACGTCGCGCCAGCCGTCTTCACCCTCGCCGTGTAGCGCGGTGATGCGGGCGAGACGCGCTTCGAGGCCGGCCTCGGCGTCATCTCGGAGGAGTTTCGCTTCGCCCTCGATATCGCCGGCGAGGCTGGGAAGGATCGGTTTCCGATACGGCGCCATCACCGCGCAGCGTTGTGCAACGACGAGCGTGTTGGCGATCGCCTCGGGTAGGTCGGCGAACATCTCGTGCATCACCGGCGCGGGCTTCATCCACGCTTCGGGGCAGCTGCGGATGCGGTCCTCGGTCTCGACATAGGTCGAGTGCGCGATGCAGAGCATGGCGTCGTGCGCGTCGCCGAATGCGCTCTCGGTGAAGCAGCACGGGTTGGTCGCGACGAGCGGCAGGTTGCGTTCATAGGCGATGTCGATGAGGTCGTTTTCGGCCGCCATCTCGGTGGCGTCGTTGCGGCGGGAGAGTTCGATATAGAGGCGGTCGCCGAACAGGCCTTGCAGGCGGTCGAGATAGGCGCGGGCGCGGTCGGGCTGGCCTTCCGCGAACAGGCGGGCGAGGCCACCCTCGCCGCCTGCGGTCAGTGCGATCAGGCCGTCGGTGTGGCGTTCGAGGGCTGCGAAATCGACGTGCGCGGGCATCTCGATCGGGCGGTCGAGATGCGCCATCGAGACGAGCGCGCAGAGGTTGTCGTAACCCGTCATGTTCTGCGCGTAGAGCGCGATCCAGTCGAACTGCGTCGCGACGCTGTCGGGCATGTCGGGACGCCCGACGCCGAGCATCACGCCGATGATCGGCTGGACGCCGTCCTTCTTGGCGGCGTCCGAATAGGCCATCGCCGCGTACAGCCCGTTGCGATCGGTCAGCGCGGCGGCGGGGAAGCCGAGCGCGCGTGCCTGCTTGGCGATCGCCTTGGGATCGATGGCGCCGTCGAGCATGGTGTAGCAGGAGAAAACGCGGAGGGGGACGTAACCGGAATGCATCGACCGGAGGTAGGCGCTGCGGCGTGATTCGACCAGCCGGGATGAGTCCGATCGGAACCCCGGACACGACGAGCCGTTGCGGCGGGGACTTCTGGGAGCTTTATCATGACCGATCCACGCGGGCACTTTGCCGAGACTGAAACGACGGCGGCGGGGACGCCGCGGGCGGGCGCCGGCTGGGGGTGGATCCTGGCTTACGGCGTGCTGTCGGTGGTGCTCGGGATCATGGCGTTCGTGTCGCCGTTTTCCGCGACTTATGCCGCGACGCTGGTGATCGGGGCGTTTCTCATTGCGGCCGGGATCGTGTCGATCGTGTCGGGGTTTGCCGGCAAGGGGCATGAGGGGCGCGGCTATGCGATCGGGTTCGGGCTGGTGTCGCTGGTGATCGGGCTGATCATGGCGTTTGAGCCCGCTACCGGCGCGATCTCGCTGACGTTGCTGATTGCGGTTTGGCTTGGTGTTCGTGGAGCGTTGGAGATCGGGCTCGGGGCGCGGTTTCGGCGTGGTAAGGGGTTGATGATCGCGCTGGGGGTGGTGAACATCGTGTTGGCGGTGATCGTGCTGGCGACGCTGCCTTGGTCGGCGTTGACGTTGCCGGGGTATGTGTTGGGGATCAGCTTCTTGTTTGGTGGGGTGACTTCGGTTGCTTCGGCGCTGGCGCATAAGAAGGGCACGCCGGCGTTTTCTGTGACTGCGTAAGTTGTTCTCCCGCGAAGGCGGGAGTCCAGTCTGGGCCCCCGCCTTCGCGGGGGAACAAGCTTACTTGGGAATGAGCCACCCCATACCCTCACGCACCACCCCGGCGGAGGCCGGGGCCCAATTGGAGAGGTTGCAGAAACGGAGCGCAGCGGTGTTCACTGCCGTCCCCCAATTGGGCCCCGGCCTTCGCCGGGGTGGCGGTCTGGGGTGGTGCCCTTATAGGTTACAGCAGCTTTTCGATATCCTTGCGGATGTCCTCAGGCTTGGTCGTCGGGGCGTAGCGGTCGACGACGTTGCCGTCGCGCCCGACCAGAAACTTGGTGAAGTTCCACTTGATCGCCTTCGACCCCAACACCCCAGGCGCGTCCGACTTCAGCCGCTCGAACAGCGGATCCGCCCCCGCCCCGTTGACGTCGACCTTAGCAAACACCGGGAACGTCACGTCGTAGGTCAGCGTGTAGAAATTGGCGATCTCGGCTGCGTCGCCCGGCTCCTGCCCACCGAACTGGTTGCAGGGAAACGCCAGCACCTCGAACCCGCGCTCGGCATAGTCGCGGTGGAGCGCCTCCAGCCCCTCGTACTGCGGGGTGAAGCCGCATTTCGAGGCGGTGTTGACGATCAGCAGCACCTTGCCGCGATACGGCTCCAGCGACACCGCGGTGCCGTCGGCGGTCTTCACGGTGAAGTCGGTAATCGCGGTCATGGGCGGTCCTCGTTGCGGGCCAGCAGATACGCCAGGTTCTGACGCACGCCCGGCCATTCGTGACGGAGGATGCTGTAGACCACCGTGTCGCGCAAGCGGCCGTCGGCCATCACCTGATGCCCGCGCAGCACGCCGTCACGCTTCGCGCCGAGGCGTTCGATCGCGCGCTGCGAATTCTTGTTAAGCGAGTCGGTGCGGATCTGGACGCATTCGCAGCCGAGCGCGTCGAACGCGTGGGTCAGCAGCATCAACTTTGCCTCGGTGTTGACGCCGGTGCGCTGCACGGACTTGGCATAGAAGGTGCCGCCGATCTCGAGCCGCTTGTTCGCAGCGTTCATCCGCATGAACCGCGTGGTGCCGACGACGGTCCCGCCAGCCACCACCGCAAACAGACGCGCACGCCCGAAGTCCTGTTCGCGCAGCGCCGCCGCGAGCCAGCGATCCGGCGTCTTCATCATCGCGACGTTAGCGTAGAACGTGTCCCAGAGGTTGTCCGCCGACGCCGCGGCGACCAGCGCGTCCATGTCGTCGGCGACCAGCGGGCGGAGCGTGACGTGACGCCCGGTGAGCGTCGGCGTCTCGCCCCAGGTCACGCCAGCCGCCCCTCGTGCAGCCGCAGCACGCGGTCCATCCGCGCCGCGAGCCGCTCGTTATGCGTCGCGACGACCGCGGCGGTGCCCTGTTCGCGAACCAGGCGGATGAACTCGGCGAACACGATGTCGGCGGTATGCTCGTCGAGGTTGCCGGTCGGCTCGTCGGCCAGCACCAAAGCCGGCTTGTTGGCGAGCGCGCGCGCCACCGCGACGCGCTGCTGCTCGCCGCCGGAGAGCTGGCTCGGGCGATGCGTCAGGCGGTGGCCAAGGCCGAGCTGGGTCAGCAATTCCGCCGCCCGCCGGTCCGCCTCGGCGCGCGTGGCGCCGTGGACGAGCTGCGGGAGGACGACGTTCTCGGTTGCGTTGAAGTCTGGCAGGAGGTGGTGGAACTGGTAGACGAAGCCGAGGCTGTCGCGCCGCACCACGGTCCGCTCATGCGCGTTGAGCTTGGCCGCCTCGGTGCCGGCGATCCTGATAGATCCCTGGAAGCCGCCTTCGAGCAGGCCGACGGCTTGCAACAGAGTCGACTTGCCCGAGCCCGACGGCCCGAGCAGCGCGACGATCTCGCCGGGGGCGATCGCCAGGTCAACACCGCGCAGGACTTCGATCGTCGCGCCGCCCTGCGTGAAGCTCTTGGTCAGTCCGCTCGTCTGGAGGACGTAATCGTCGAACTTCTCGATCTGGCGATCGATTTTTAGGCCTTCATTCATAACGCAGCACCTGCACGGGGTCGGTACTCGCCGCTTTCCAGGCCGGATAGAGCGTCGCGAGGAAGCTGAAGACGAGCGCCATCAGCGCGATCACGACGATCTCGACGGGGTCGGTCTTCGACGGCAATTCGGTCAGATAGCGGATCGACGGATCCCAGAGATTCTGGCCGGTGACGAGCTGGACGAAGTTCACCACGCCCTGTCGGTAGAACAGGAAGATGAAGCCGAGCACGAGCCCGGCGACCGTGCCGAGCGCACCGATGGTGGTGCCGACGACGATGAAGATCCGCATCATCGAGCCACGCGTCGCGCCCATCGTGCGCAGGATCGCGATGTCGCGGGTCTTGGCGCGGACCAGCATGATCAGCGACGACAGGATGTTGAAGACCGCGACCAGGATGATGATCGACAGCACCGTGAACATCGCGACGCGCTCGACCGCGAGCGCCTCGAACAGCTGCGCGTTCATCGTCCGCCAGTCGGCGATCACAGCACGGCCGCCGATCTTGTCGCCGAGCGGTTTCAGGATTTCGCCGACCTTGTCCGGGTCGACCGTATTTATCTCGACCATGCCCGCCGCATCGCCCATCAGGAGGAGCGTCTGCGCGTCCTCGATCGGCATGAAGATATAGGCCTTGTCGTAATCGTAGACGCCGATCTCAAAGATCGCGGCCACCGTATAGCTGACGATCCGCGGAACGGTACCGAACGGCGTCGTCTGCCCTTGCGGGCTGAACAGCGAAATGTCCGAGCCGACCTGCGCGCCGAGCGATTCGGCGAGTCGCGAGCCGATCGCGATGCGTCCGCTGCCCGGGGTGATCGACTGGAGCGAGCCCATCAGCACCTTGCTACGGATCGTCGAATTGCCACGAATGTCGCCGATGCGCATGCCGCGCACCAGCACCGCCTCGGCACGGCCGTTATAGGTGGCGGCGAGCGGTTGTTCGATCAGCGGCAGCGCGCTCGTGACGCCCGGCGTCGCCCGCGCCTGGTTCACGATCTCGCGCCAGTCCGGCAGTCCGCGCCCGCCGATCGGCTGGATGACGGCATGGCCGTTGAGCCCGACGATCTTGTCGAACAGCTCGGCGCGGAAGCCGTTCATGACGCTCATGACGATGACGAGCGCGGCAACGCCGAGCATGACCGCGACCAGGCTGATCGAGGCGACGAGGAAGATGAACGCCTCGCCCTTTCCCGGCAGCAGATAGCGACGGGCTATCATCCGTTCGTAGCGGGACAGGATCATGGGCGGCCGGGTTCGATCGTTAGGGAAGACTATGCCTCGGCTCTAGGACGCGTCCCCGCGCGAGGCAACACGTGCGAGACGGCGGGCGGGATAGCGCGCGCGTGGAGGGAGCGGGGATCGCGGCGTCATGGGTATGATCTATGGGCATGATCTCGGGCGATGGCTAGATTGGTATGTTGCGTAATCGCCACAGGGCTTATCCAATCGTGCCGGCGCACGCGCAAATACCGTGACAAAGCCCGCTCACATAACTAGCAAAAACCTCGCTGAGACACAGGCAACGGCCGTGGTTCGGGGACTGCTTTTACGCCGCACCAAAGGTGCTGAGCGAAAGCACAAAAATGGGGGCTGACGAGCGATCGTCACGCAGGCGCCCGGATCGGCAACGGTCCGGGCGTTTGCTTGTCCGGCAGGGTTTCTGGCCCGGCCTATACTTTACGACATCTCTGGCTTTGGCGTTCGATGCCAATATCGGGCCGTCATCCTGATGAAAGTCGGGACTCAGAGCCAAATAGAATTGCGCGCGTTACTTTCGCGCCTGACTTTCGCCAGAGCGACGCGCGTGGTCATGAGAGCGAGTGTGCATCATCCAGAGCAGCGAGGGCTTCCCCGCGACCCGCTCATTTTGCCGGCCAGGCACGATCCGCAGTCGAGCGCGGGGCGCCCGGTGGGGATTATCTAGCGATGTCAGCAAGTAAATGGCGGAGAGGGTGGGATTCGAACCCACGGTACCCTCGCGGGTACGCCGCATTTCGAGTGCGGTACATTCGACCACTCTGCCACCTCTCCGCAGGTCATCCAAGGCGCTGCGAACAGTCCCTCCGATCGGTCGAAGCGCGGCCTCTAATGAAGTGACCCTGGGGACGCAAGCGGATTTCGAGGTTGCGAGCCCGGTCCGGCGCGTTTTCCTTGTGCGGCGCAAAACAGACCCTAAATTGGCGGATATGCCCCGACACGACAGTATCGCTCACGACATCACGAGCCCGCTTATCCCCGCCGAGGTGGTCGCGCCGCCGATCTCGCATGCGAACTTCTCGATCGGCGACGTCGTGCGGCACCGGCTGTTCGATTTCCGCGGGGTGATCTTCGACGTCGATCCGGTCTTCGCGAACAGCGACGAATGGTATGCCGCGATTCCGGAGGACATCCGTCCGCGTAAGGACCAGCCCTTCTATCACCTGCTCGCCGAGAACATGGAGTCGAGCTACGTCGCGTATGTGAGCCAGCAGAACCTGGTGCCGGACGACAGCGACGAGCCCGTGGATCATCCGGCGATCTCGGGGTTGTTCAGCGATTATGCTGACGGCCGATATGCGCTGCGGCAGGTTCACCGGCACTAAACGCGAATCGCACTTCGTCTAAAGAAGGTTGTTCTCCCGCGAAGGCGGGAGCCCAGACTGGGTCCCCGCCTTCGCGGGGAAACAATCTTGCGGAGTTGTGGTGACGCTGCCGTGATAGACAGCGAAACCGCCCTCCCGCGCCCCTTCGCGGTTGACAACTCCGCCCCCCTCGCTTAGCTGCCCGGCTTCTCCCGGCGGACCCTGCGTTCGTGGGGCACATGTATTTGGAAAGTGACAAGGGCCATGTTCGCAGTCGTGCGCACGGGCGGCAAGCAGTATCGCGTCGCCGCCGGAGATAAGATCGTCATCGAGAAGATCGAGGGCGATGCAGGTGCGTCGGTGACGCTTGGTGACGTTCTGCTGGCGGGCGAAGGCTCGGAGTTGCGGTCCGTCGAGGGCTTCGTCGTCGCTGCAGAGATCATCGCGCAGGCGAAGGCGGACAAGGTCATCGTCTTCAAGAAGCGTCGTCGTCATAACTATCGTCGTAAGAACGGCCATCGCCAGCAGCACACGATCCTGAAGATCGTGTCCGTGGGTGGCCAGACCGCCAAGCAGACCGAGGCTGATGCCCCGGCCGCTCAGGCATAAGGAGTAGCTTCAGATGGCACATAAGAAAGCAGGCGGCTCTTCGCGCAACGGTCGCGATTCGGCAGGCCGTCGCCTCGGCGTCAAGAAGTTCGGTGGCCAGGCTTGCGTCGCCGGCAACATTCTCGTGCGTCAGCGCGGGACGAAGTTCTACCCGGGTACGAACGTCGGCATCGGCACGGACCACACGCTGTTCGCGCTGGTCGATGGCCGCGTCGTGTTCAGCCAGGGCAAACTCGGGCGCAAATTCTGCTCGGTCGAGCTGGCAGCGAACGATGCCGCCGACATGGCAGCAGCAGCCGAATAACATCGGGTAACCATCCGGGTTGCCCACCAGGGTGACCCGGGTCGCGAAAGCGAACCTGAACAAGGGAGACGGGTCACCCCGGCTCCCTTTTTTATTGCTCCCTCCACGCGGCTGTCGCGGTCCCGTCATCCCGACGTGGCATGCGCGCAGCCAACGACGCGATAGGAGAGAGCCGTGTTCGCGCGCACCAAGAGACTGACATTGCGGCCGGGTTGGCCGGAAGATGCCGCCGCACTGGCGCGGGCGATCGGGTATGAGACGGTGGTCGCCAAGCTCGGCCGCGTGCCGTGGCCATATGCGCTCGGCGACGCCGAGGCGTTTCTGGCCCAGCCGCGCAGCGGGCATGAGCCGCGATTCCTGATCGAGACGATGGAAGCGGGCACGCCGCGACTCGTCGGCGGGATCGGTGTCAGCGATGCCCATGATGGTTCGGCGAACCTCGGCTATTGGCTGACGCCCGAGGCATGGGGGCGCGGCTATGCGACCGAAGCGGGCCAGGCGGTAATCGCGATGGCACGCCACGCGCTCGGGATACGACGGCTCACGGCGTCGCACTTCGTCGACAACCCGGCCTCGGGGCGCGTGCTGGCGAAGCTTGGGTTCCGGCCGACGGGGCGGGTCGAGCCGCGGACGTCTCGCGGGCGTGGTGGTGAAGCGCCGGCGGTGATGTTCGAGCTGGATCTGGATGACGACCGATGTGCGCCGATGCCGCTTGCGGCGTGAGTCGCGCGATCCTGCAGTAAGAGGATAGCCCCACCCCGGCGAAGGCCGGGGCCCAGTTGGGGGACATAGCTAACCGAGGATATCGCCTCCGTTACTGCGACCTTTCCAACTGGGTCCCGGCCTTCGCCGGGGTGGCGTCTTTGCTATGGTTGGTGCTTTACAGAAGTCGGCCACCGCTGCTCTGTTCCCTCGCGAACGCGGGGGCCCAGGAATCGCGGGCGGCGTCGTTTGGTATCCTGGGCTCCCGCCTTCGCGGGAGAACTAGGAAGGGAGGGGGAGCCTAAGGCTCAGGCCACCGCTACTCCCCGCTTAGCCACCGGCAGCACCGCCGCCTCATACTCGCTCTCCGCCAACCCGATCAGCGCGCGGTCGTCGTGCTTCCAGGGATGGAACCCCGGCAGGAAATACGCGGCCCAGACACCTGCCACCTTCCGCGCCATTCCCGGATTGCCGAACGCGTACCACGCCATCCGCGCCCACACCTTCGGTCCGGTCAGCCCGTCTTGTCGCAACAATTCCCCCATGCCCCGCGCCCGTCCGGTGAAGAACCGCCAGGTCGTGATCAGCATCACCAGCGACTTCACCCGCCAGCGCGTGAAGCGTGGCCAGTCGCGAGTCGCGTGCAGCCACGTGTCGTAGGCGACGCCCTTGTGCTCGATCTCCTCCGCCGCATGCCACAGCCACAGCGCCGCCGCCTGCTCGTCACCACCTGCGAGGTGCTTCGGATTCGCGATCAGTTCGTGCGCCAGCATCGCGGTGAAATGTTCGAGCGCGGTGGTGGCGGCGAGGCTGGCGATTTCAGGTCGCCCCTTGGTCAGCGCCAGTGCCGCGTCGACGTCCACGATCAATGGCGCGACGTCGTAGCCCTGGTCGGTCACGTGGCGGTTGAACGCGACGTGCTCGCGGGTGTGGATCACCTCCTGCTTGATGAAGGCGTTGATCTCGGCGTGGAGTTTCGGCGGCGTGCCCTCGCGGAACTTGCGCACGCTGTCGACGAAATAGCCCTCGCCCTTCGGAAACGTCACCGACAGCGCGTTGTAGAAGGCGGTCGCGATCGGATCGTCGTTCAGCCACCAGCGGCGAATCGCGGCACCGCGGCCGAAGCGGCGGTCGCGCGGGGTGATCGTCAGATCGGCAGGCGTGGTTGCTTTCGCCACGGAAACCTCCAAACAGGAATGAACACTCGTTACTTACATTGATGTAAATAGGTTTCCCGGTCCGTGACGTCAACACCGCGCAAGCGACTCTCCCCTACCGAATCGCGTGAAGCCGCCGTCGAGGCTGCGCGCGCCCTGCTCGTCGAGAGCGGCCCCAGCGCAGTTACGCTGAAGGCGGTCGCCGGCAGGATCGGACGGACGCATGCCAATCTGCTCCACCATTTCGGCTCGGCCGAAGCGCTCCATACCGCGCTGATCACGCGGATGGCGGCCGACATCGTCGGGACGATCGGCGCCGCGGTGCTGCGCGTGCGGGCGGGCGAACTGGACCCGCGCGAGGTGGTGGAGATGACCTTCGACGCGTTCGGCAAGGGCGGCGCGGGCGCGCTCGCGAGTTGGATGATCCTGTCGGGCAACACCGATGCACTCGATCCAATCATGGCGGCGATCCACGACCTCGTCGATGAACTCGCGGGCGGCGAACTGCCCGGCACGCGGCCGATCCAGGAACAGACTCTGACGCTGGTCCTGATGGCGCTCGGCGATGCGTTGATGGGTGCCCCGATGGCGCGTGCGCTCGGATTGCCGGTCGGTAAGGCACGCGAACTGGCGCTCGACGCCCTGCTCGCCAGCAAGGACGCCGCCACCCCCACCACCTGCTGACAGCTCCGAATCGCAGAGGGTGGAGATTTTCGCCAATTTCGCTATGGGGCGGCGATGCATTTTCTAGACCAAGCCAAGATCTACGTACGTTCGGGTGAGGGCGGCCCCGGTGCCGTCAGCTTCCGCCGCGAGAAATATATCGAATATGGCGGCCCCGACGGCGGCAATGGCGGCAAGGGCGGCGACATCGTGTTCGAATGCATCGCCGGCCTGAACACGCTGATCGACTTCCGCTACACGCAGCATTTCCGCGCGCCACGCGGCTCGGGCGGCTCGGGTTCGAACCGCACCGGCGCGGGCGGCAAGGACCTCGTCATCCGCGTTCCGCTCGGTACGCAGGTGCTGTCGGAGGACAAGGAAGAGGTGCTGATCGACTTCACCGAGGTCGGCCAGCGCGAAGTCCTGTTCCGTGGCGGCGACGGCGGGCGCGGCAATGCGAGCTACAAGACGTCGACCAACCGCACCCCGCGCCAGCACGGCACTGGCTGGCCGTTTGGCGAGGCATGGGTCTGGCTGCGGCTGAAGCTGCTTGCGGACGCGGGCCTCGTCGGGCTGCCGAATGCGGGCAAGTCGACGTTCATCAACCAGGTGACGAACGCGCAGGCCAAGGTCGGCGAATACGCCTTTACGACGACGCGGCCGCAGCTGGGCGTGGTGCGCCACAAGCAGCGCGAGTTCGTGGTCGCGGATATTCCGGGGCTGATCCAGGGTGCGGCCGAAGGTGCGGGGATCGGCGACCGGTTCCTTGGGCATATCGAGCGGTGCCGGGTGCTGCTGCATCTGGTCGATGCGAACGACCGCGACGTGGCCGAATCGTACCGGATTGTCCGCGACGAGCTGGAGAATTACGGCGAGGGGCTCACCGACAAGAAGGTGATCGTCGCGCTGAACAAGATCGACATGCTCGATCCGGAACTGATCGCGGCGCTGTCGGCGGAACTGGCGGAAGCCAGCGGTGCCGAGGTGATGGCGATTTCGGGGGCGAGTGGCGCTGGTATCGAGGCGGTGCTGGACCAGCTGATCGAGGCGATCGGGCCGGCGCCGGGCGCGGCGAAGGAACTGGAAGAAGGCGAAGTGCCGGTCGCATGGTCGCCGCTGTAGGCGCTGGCTTAGCCCTCTCCCCTCCGGGGAGAGGGCTGGTTCCAGATTTCTCCCCTTCCGCTTGCGGGAGGGATCGGGGGAGGGCTTTCTTGTCGACAGGTCACGCCCGCCCCTCCCCTAACCCCTCCCGCAAGCGGGAGGGGAATGCGTGATGTTTCCACCTTCCTCTTGCGCGCGGCTGGTCGTGAAGATCGGGTCGGCGTTGCTTGTCGATCCTGATGGGAGCGTTCGGCGGGAGTGGCTGACCGGCTTAGTCGCTGATATCGCCGCGCGTACCAGCGAAGGCCAGCAGATTGCGATCGTTTCGTCTGGCGCGATCGCGCTCGGCGCTCGGCGTCTAGGTCTCCCCAAGGGCGGGCGGGCGAGTCTCGAAGACGCGCAAGCCGCCGCCGCCACCGGCCAGATCGCGCTGAGCCAAGTCTGGGCCGAACTTCTCGCCGCGCAGGGGCTGAACGCGGCGCAGATGCTCGTCACGCTCGACGATCTCGAAGACCGCCGCCGCTATCTCAATGCCGCGGCGACGCTCAACCGGCTGTTGTCGCTCAAGGTCGTCCCCGTCATCAACGAGAACGACAGCGTCGCGACCGAGGAAATCCGGTTCGGCGACAATGATCGTCTCGCCGCACGGGTCGCGCAGGCGGCGGGCGCGCAGGGCGTGATCCTGCTCTCCGACGTCGACGGGCTCTACACCGCGAACCCCCACACCGACCCGTCCGCGACTCATATCGCCAGCGTACCGCGAATCGACGCGGTCGCGGGGATGGCGGACGACGGGTCGGGTTCTGGCATGGGCTCGGGCGGTATGGCCTCGAAGATCGCCGCCGCGCGGATCGCCACGGGTGCGGGCATTCCGCTAGCGATAGCCTCGGGGCGGATCGCGCATCCGCTGTCCACCCCTGCCCGCCACACGATCTTTACTGCCGAGCGTACCGCGTCCGCGCGGAAGGCTTGGCTGGCGGGCGGCCTGACCGCGAAGGGTGCGATTCATGTCGATGCGGGGGCGGCGGCAGCGCTTGGCCAGGGTCGGAGTTTGCTGGCCACCGGCGCGACTCGTATCGATGGCGGGTTCACGCGCGGGGATCTGGTGACGATCGAAGGGCCCGCCGGGACGGTCGCGCGCGGGCTCGCCGAGTATGATGCGGCGGATACCGCGCGTCTGCTCGGCCGCCATAGCGACGATCATGCGGCGATCCTCGGTTACGCTCCGAGATCCGCGCTGGTGCACCGCAATCATTTGGCGCTCGTATGACCGGCCAAGCCTTGTTCACCCGCGAAGGCGGGTGCCCAGTCTGGACACCCGCCTTCGCGGGTGAACATTCTTCGATCTCGGGGACGCTGTCATGATCCTGGCCATCACCGGCGGCACCGGGTTCGTCGGGAGCCATTTGATCGACCACGCGCTCGAGATGGGCCACACCGTGCGCGCGCTCGCCCGGAAACCGCAGGCCAAGCGCATCGGCGTGACCTGGATCGAAGGCGCGCTCGATCGGCCCATGAGCCTCGCGACGTTGGTCGAAGGCGCGGACGTGGTGATCCATGTCGCCGGCGTGGTCAACGCACCCGACCGCGCAGGCTTCGGCAAGGGCAATATCGCCGGCACCGAAGGCATCCTCCAAGCAACGAAGCACGCCGGTATCCGCCGCTTCGTCCACGTCTCCTCGCTCGCCGCGCGCGAGCCGGCGCTGTCGAACTATGGCTGGTCGAAGGCCGAGGCGGAGACGCGCGTCCAGATATCGGGGCTGGACTGGACGATCGTCCGCCCACCCGCGATCTTCGGCCCGCGCGATCACGAACTGCTCGATGTCTTCAAAGCGGCGCGGTCGGGCTACATACCGATGCCCCCGGCCGGCACGCGCGTCTCGTTGCTCTATGTCGAGGACCTCACCGCGCTGTTGCTGGCGCTCGCCGAGAGTGGCGACGCGCCGTCGATCATGGAGCCCGATGACGGCGTCCCGGACGGCTGGGACAATCGCGATTTCGCGCGCGCGATCGGCGTGGCGGTTAACGGGGCGGCCGGCAAGTCGGTCAGGGTGTTCTCCACGCCCCGCCCCCTCCTGAAGCTCGCATCCGCCGCGGACCGCCTCGTCCGGCGCCGCAAGGCCAAGCTGACACGCGACCGGGTCAGCTATTTCTGCCATCCCGACTGGGTCTCTCACAAGCCGCCGCCGCCCACGCTGTGGTCGCCCTCTGTCCCAACCCCGCAGGCGCTCGCGCAAACCGCCGCATGGTATCGCGCGGCCGGGCTGCTATAGCGCCGAAAAGCCGCCGCAATTTCCTGTCAGGGATCGCTGCGACACCGAAGGGATTATCATGAGCGACCGTCAGCAGATCTACGATACCGTCACCGCGCAGATCGAGCCGTTCAACAAGAAAGGCGTTGCGCTGACCGATGCGACGACGTTCCAGGGCGACCTGGAGTGGGACAGCCTGACGGTCATGGATTTCGTTGCCGCGATCGAGGACGAGTTCGACATCATCATCACGATGAACATGCAGGCCGAGATCGAGACGGTCGGCCAGCTGGTCGACGCGGTCGCGAAGTTGAAGGCCTGACCCCCCTTGCCGTTCGTGCCGAGTAGGGATCGAGCGTAGCCGAGAGCCCGTATCGAGGTACATGTCCTTCGATACGCCATCTCGACAAGCTCGACGGCTACTCGGGACGAACGGTTGGGATACACATTCCAACTTCATGGAATCGATAGAATGACCGAAGCCGCCACCACTGCCCACGCCCTGCCCGTCGACGCTCCCGAGTTCGCGCCGGAACGCGATCTCATGTCAAAATTCGACGCGCTGATCGCCGAACGCGAGGCGCTGATCGCCAGCGGCGTGCGCAATCCGTTCGCAATCGTGATGGACGAGGTGAAGGGCCCGACCCAGGCGGTGATCCGCGGCAAGGAGACGATCCTGCTCGGCACCTACAATTACATGGGCATGACGTTCGACCCCGACGTCATCCAGGCGGGCAAGGACGCGCTCGACGCGTTCGGGTCGGGCACCAACGGCAGCCGGATGCTCAACGGCACGTTCCACGATCATATCGACGTCGAGCAAGCCCTGCGCGAATTCTACGACATGACCGGCGCGATCGTGTTCTCGACCGGGTACATGGCCAATCTCGGGATCATCTCGACGCTCGCCGGCAAGGGCGAATACGTCATCCTCGACGCCGACAGCCACGCCTCGATCTACGACGGCTGCAAGCAGGGCAACGCCGAGATCGTCCGCTTCCGCCACAACGACGTGAGCGATCTCGACAAGCGCCTCGGCCGCCTGCCGAAGGAGGCCGGCAAGCTGGTGGTGCTCGAAGGCGTCTATTCGATGCTCGGCGACATCGCCCCGCTGAAGGAGATGGTCGCGGTCGCCAAGAAGCATGGCGCGATGGTGTTGGTCGACGAGGCGCATTCGATGGGGTTCTTCGGCCCCAATGGCCGCGGCGTGTACGAGGAGATGGGGCTGACCGACGAGGTCGATTTCGTCGTCGGCACCTTCTCGAAGTCGGTCGGCACGGTCGGCGGGTTCGTCGTGTCGAACCACCCCAAGTTCGAGATGGTGCGGTTCGCCTGCCGTCCCTACATCTTCACCGCCTCGCTGCCGCCCTCAGTGGTAGCCACCGCCGCGACGTCGATCCGCAAACTGATGACCGCGCACGACAAGCGCGCGCAGCTGTGGAAGAACGCGCGCCGTCTGCACGGCGGGCTGAAGGCGATGGGCTTCAAGCTCGGCACGGAAACGTCGGACTCGGCGATCATCGCGGTTATCCTGACCGACCAGCAACAGGCGATCGCGATCTGGCAGTCGCTGCTCGAGGGCGGGCTGTACGTGAACATGGCGCGCCCGCCGGCGACGCCTGCGGGGACGTTTCTGCTGCGGTGCTCGCTGTGCGCGGAGCATACCGACGAGCAGATCACGACGATTTTGGGGATGTTCGAGGCCGCTGGGCGTGCGGTCGGGGTGATCGGCTGACCCTTTATCCTCCCCCGCAAGGGGGAGGTGTCGCCGAAGGTGACGGAGGGGGAGGACACGGAACAGCGGTTTTCCTTTCCTCCCCCTCCGTCTGGCAAGTGCCAGCCACCTCCCCCTGGCGGGGGAGGATCGGAAGGACCGCCTCGCCAAAAATCGAAATCATTGCGCGGGGGCAGCGGCGCGCTAGGATGACCGGGTGATGCGAAGCGAGGCCCAGACCGCGGCCCTGGGGGGCGGAGCGACCTGGCGGACCGTCACGCTGGTCGTGATGGGGCTGCTCGGCGCGGCGGTGCTCGTCGCCCTGATCGTGACGCTCGGCAACGCCAATCGCCAGCGCGACCGTGCGCTCGAACTGCAGGCGCACAGCTATGACGTGATGATCCTGGCGCGGACGCTGTCGGGTACGATCGCCCGGTCGGAGGCGTCGCTCGGGCGCTACGTCATCAGCGGCGACAAGCAGCTCGGGCAGCTCTATTTCGACGAATGGCTGCTGGCGGGCACGCAGATCGAGCGGCTCGACCGGATCACCAACGACAATCCCGAACAGCAACCGCGGATCGACCGGCTCCGTGTCGCGTATGACGCACGTGGGCGCGAGCTGTCGATGACCGCGCTCAACACGAGCTACGGCAAGAACGGCCAGGCGCTCGCGCGCTATTACCAGGCGCGGAAAGCACCGACGCTCATCGAGATCAACAAGACGCTCGACACGCTGATCGCCGGCGAGCGCGCATTGCTCGACCAGCGGACGGCGGCGGCGATGGGCTCGGTCGAGCGATCGAGCTGGGTCGCGGGCGTGCTCGCGGTGTTCGGCGTGCTGATCGTGTTGGGCGCGATCCTGCTCGGCTGGTTCACGATCAACGCGGTCGGCGAGCGCGCAACCGCGCTGGCCGACGCCGAACTCGAACGCGAGCGCGCCGACGAGCTGACCGCAGCCGTCGCCACCGCCACCGCCGAGCTGCGCGTGCAGGAGGCCAAGCTGCGCCAGATCCAGAAGATGGAGGCGGTCGGCCAGCTCACCGGCGGCATCGCGCACGACTTCAACAACATGCTGGCCGTGGTGCTGGGCGGGCTGGAACTTGCCCGGCGCAGCGTCGCGGCCGATCCGATGACCGCACGCCGGCACATCGACAGCGCCACCGAGGGCGCGAACCGGGCGGCCGCACTCACCCGCCGGCTGCTCGCGTTCAGCCGCGAGGATTCGCTGAAGCCCGAGACGATCGAGGCTGCCGCGCTGGTCGCGGGCATGTCCGACCTGCTCGACCGGACGCTGGGCGATGCGATCACGCTGGTGGCGCGCGACGAGGCTGCGGGCTGTTGCGTGCGCGCCGACCGCGTCCAGCTGGAAAACGCGGTCCTCAACCTCGCGGTCAACGCGCGCGATGCGATGAACGGCCGTGGCACGCTGACGATCGTCACCGGCGCCACGACGCTGGCCGCGGATCAGGTCGGCCGGTGCGCGGCGGGCGAATACGTGACGATCATGGTCGCCGACGACGGCTGCGGGATGACGCCCGACGTCGCCGACCGCGTGTTCGAGCCGTTCTTCACCACCAAGGATGTCGGCAAGGGCACCGGGCTCGGCCTCAGCCAGATCTTCGCGCTGGTCCAGCAGCTGCAGGGCGAGGTCGGCATCGTCTCCGCGCCGGGCGAAGGCACCGCCGTCACGCTTTATCTGCCGCGCACGGCGGACGTTGGCCCCGCCATCGTGCCCTTACTGCCGTCCGAGATCGCACCCGCTGCACCGCCGCCGCCCGCAATGCTCGACATCCTCGTCGTCGAGGACGATCCGCGCGTGCTGAGCGCGACGATCGGCGCGCTGGAGGAAATCGGCCACCGCGCGATCCCGTGCGACGATCCGCTCGCTGCCCCCGCCCTGCTCGCGGCGAACCCGGCGATCGGGCTGATCATCTCCGACGTGCTGATGCCGCGGCAGACCGGACCCGAGATGATCGCCGCGCTTTCCCCGCTCTATCCGCATATCGCCGTATTGTTCGTCACCGGCTTTGCGGGCGAGGTGAACGTAGCACAGTTCGGCGGCCACGACGTGCTGCGCAAACCCTTCACGCTGAACGGTCTGGAGCGCGCCGTGGCGACGGCCATCGCCGCGGATCGCACCACCTCCACGGCCACCGCTCAGCGCGATCCGATCGCCGCGGAATGATCGTTCACTGATGCGGCGATAGGGGATGACGCTTCGCCCCTGCCCCTCTATACCCCGGCGACCCAGCATACCGAGCCGAACCCGCGCATGAAATCCATCGACCGCTACATGGCCCGGCTGATCGCGGTGCCGCTGTTCTCGACGCTGCTGATCGCCGTCATGCTGTTCGTGCTCGATCGCATGCTTGGGCTGTTCAATTTCGTCGCGACGCAGGGCGGTCCGATCAGCGTCGTGTGGCGGATGCTCGCCAATCTGCTGCCCGAATATCTCGGCCTCGGCATTCCGATCGGACTGATGCTCGGCATCCTGCTCGCGTTCCGCCGGCTTTCGACATCGTCGGAGCTCGACGTGCTGCGCGGCATCGGCATGAGCTACAACCGCCTGCTGCGCGTGCCGTACATGTACACGATCGCGCTGGCGCTGCTGAACTTGGCGATCGTCGGATACGTCCAGCCGATCGCGCGCTATTATTACGAGGGCCTGCGGTTCGAGCTGCGCACGGGTGCACTCGGCGCATCGATCAAGGTCGGCGAGTTCACCAATCTCGGCTCGCGGATGACGCTGCGGATCGAGGAGAGCAAGGACAAGGGTCGCGAGCTCTCCGGCATCTTCGTCCATGCTTCGAGCCAGAATGGCGACTGGCTGGGCGTCACCGCGGAGAGGGGCAAGTTTCTCGCGACCGACGATCCTAACGTCATCACCTTCAGGCTGGCGAACGGCACGCTGGTCCACAACAAGCCCGAGTTCAAGACGCCGCGCGTGTTGACCTTCACCAGCCACGATTTGCCGATCAACCTGCCCAAGTTCGAGAGTTTCCGCGTTCGTGGCGGGCGCAATCTGGAATATACGCTCCCTGAGCTGGCCAAGCAGGGTCAGCGCGGCGCGACGCTGGAGCAGCGCGACGGCAGCCGGTCGGAGTTCCACTTCCGCCTTGCCGAAGTCGCGACGATGTTCCTGTTGCCGCTGCTCGCGCTCGCACTCGGGGTGCCGCCCAAGCGATCCTCGTCCGCGCTCGGCGTGTTCCTGTCGATCGTGATGATCGTCACCTATCACAAGGTGAACCAGTACGCGGCGGACGTCGGCGAACTCGGGCGGATCGACCCGATCATCGCGCTGTGGGTGCCGTTCACGATCTTCGCCGGGCTGATCCTGTGGATGTATTACACCATCGCCTATGTGCCGGGAGGCCAACCGATCGGCGCACTCGAACGTGTCTTCTCGAAGACGTTCAAGGCCATCACCAAGCGCATTCCGGGCTTCCGGCCTAAGTCGCAGACGAGCAAGACCGCATGAAAACCGTCAGCTTCTTCCCGTCGCGCACGGTCGCGATCTACATGGGGCGGATGTTCCTGGTCCGGACGTTCGCCGTGTTGGCCGCGCTCGTCCTGGTGCTCCAGGCGCTCGACCTGCTGAGCGAGTCGGGCGACATTCTCGCTTTCCCCGGCAATGGCGATGCGCAGATCTGGCAATATGTCGCGCTGCGCGTGCCGCAGATCGTGTCGCGGTTCCTGCCCTTCTCGGTGCTGCTGGGGACGATCCTGACGCTGATCACGATGAACCAGAACAGCGAGATCGTCGCGCTGAAGGGTTCGGGGCTGTCCGCGCACCAGGTGCTCGCGCCGCTGCTGGTAGCGAGCCTCGGCGTGGCGGTGATCAGTTTCGTGTTCAACGACCGGGTCGTGGCGCGCTCCACCGCGACGCTGAACCAGTGGCAGAAGGTGAATTACGGCAAGCTGCCGATCGATCGCGGCGACCGCGCGAACGTGTGGGTGCGCGACGGCGACGACCTGATCGAGGTGGCGCAGATCCGCGGGCGCGGCGATGCGACGCGACTGGGCGGGATCACCTTGTACGATCGTACCGGCGGTAACCTGGTCGCAATCCTGCGCGCCGATCACGGCAAGCGTGCCCCCGGTGGCGGCTGGCTGATCGAGCCGGCGACGCGGTTCGACGTAGCGCGTGGTTCGGTCACCAATCTCGGCGCGGTGGTGATCGCGAAGGACGTGCGGCCGGATCAGTTCACGCTGGCGAGCGTCGATGCGGACGGGCTGTCGTTCGGCGCGCTGAAGGCGGCGATCGGCGACCTGTCCGATGCGGGGCGGCCGACCAAGGCGCTCGAAGGGTCGTTGTGGCACAAGCTGTCGGGGCCGCTGTCGTCGGTGCTGATGCCGCTGCTGGGCGCGGTCGCGGCGTTCGGTATCGCGCGATCGGGCAAGCTGTTCGTGCGCGCGGTGATCGGGATGGGGCTGGGGTTCGCGTTCTTCGTCGCGGATAACTTCGCGTTGGCGATGGGCAATTTGGGGGCCTATCCGCCGTTTCTCGCCGCGTGGGCGCCGTTCCTGCTGTTCTTCCTGATCGGCGAAGCGGTGCTGATTCGGTCGGAGGAATAACCGGACGGCGTTTCGCTAATTCTTGTTCTCCCGCGAAGGCGGGAGCCCAGTCTGGGTCCCCGCCTTCGCGGGGAAACACGCTTAGGTCAGCGACGCGCCATCGTGCTGCGCGCGATCTTGCTCACCAACCCGGGCAACCCAGGATAGCTTGCCTTGTGATACGGCGACATCGCGTCCAGCTCGGCCGAGATCCGACGATGCGCCTCGCCGAGCGCATGATAGGGCAGCCCCGGCAGCAGGTGATGCAGCGCGTGATACCGCAGCCCGACCGGTGCCCACAGCGCGGGCAGCAACGCCGGCGGCGGCACGTTGACCGTGTCGAGATACTGCGCGGTCACCGTCATCGTCTCGCCGTCATTCTCCCACAGATGCGCGACGAGCGTGCGGACCTGATTGAGCACCGCGAACGCCGACGCCACACCCAAGATCGTCAGGAACGCACGCAGCGGCAGCACGCCCGTCACGGTGATCGCGATCAGCGTGATCGCCCACAGGCTCGCCGCGATCTCGAGGCGGTTCCAATAGGCCTTCGTCTCACCCTCGGGCGCACGACGACGGAATTGCGGATTGATCGCCAGCGCCGAATAGCGCTCGACCACCATCGTCCGCAGCTTCGGCGAGAGCAGCGACAGTGGCGACAGGATCGCGAACCGGACGATCAGCGCGATCGGCGCCAGCGCCGACACGATGATGAACAGCGGCAACGTCCACGGCTTCATCAACGCAAGCGGCAGATATTCGGGATCCTCGACGGTGCCATAGCGCGTCTTGGCATGGTGGAGGTTGTGAACGCCCTCGTACATGAACGACGGCGTCAGCATCGGCACGCCGACGAGAATGTTCCAGCCGAGTCGGAAGTTCGGCACCGAGGCATGCTTCATGTGGCTGACTTCGTGGATGAAGCTCAGCCCGCGATACAGTCCGAGCACCGACGCGATCGCGGCGATCACCGTCACCGCCGTCGAGTCGCTCGTCGCCGCCACGAACAGGGCACCATAGCCCAGCACCATCGACGCGATCAGGTCGCCCCAATACACCGCCGGCCGCGGCTTCACGAGGTCGCGCGTCAAATCGGCCGCGGCGCGCAGCATTGCCTTATCGTCGGCGATCCGCACAACACCCGCGCCGGGTGTTGCTGGGACTGGAGCGGCCGTGCCGCGAGCGAGGCTGAGCGAGGTATCCATGGGCATGTCCATTGCCTGAAGATAGTGGCCGCAGCGTGGCATTTACAGGTTGCGCGCATGTCCCCGCGCGAGGAAACCCGATCACTCTGACCGGCTGCCGCGATGACGCACGTGTCACTCGCCTTTACGCCGGACGCTGGCTAGACACGCGCGACTGGGTTTTCGGGAACGACACATGGCTAAGCTTACGATCCGTCCGGTCAAGACGAAGAAGGACCGGAAAATCTTCATCGATCTCCCGTTCCGACTTTACGCCGACGATCCCAACTGGGTGCCGCCGCTGAAGTCCGAGGCGCTCGGGCTGATCACGCCCGAGAAGAACGGCTGGTTCAGCCATGCCAAGGCACAGCTGTTCCTCGCCGAAGAGGACGGCCGGGTCGTCGGTCGCATCTCCGCGCATATCGACACGCTTGCGCTGACGATGCCGCCCGAGCAGGGCTTCGGTCCCGGCGTCGGCCAATGGGGCCTAATGGAGGCCGAGCGGCAGGATGTCTTCCAGGCGCTGCTCGCGCGCGCCGAGGACTGGCTGCGTGAGCAAGGCATGACGCGCGCGCTCGGGCCGATCAGCATGTCGATCTGGGAGGAGCCGGGGCTGCTGATCGACGGTTACGATCATCCGCCGACGATCATGATGGGCCATGCCAAGCGCGAATATCGCGGCTGGATCGAATGGGCACAGTATCGCCCGATCAAGCAGCTGATGACCTATGAGGTCGACGTCACGAAGCAGTTCCCGCCAATCGTGCAGCGCATTATCAAGTCGGGCGAGAAGAACCCGCGGATTACCGTCCGCAACGTCGACAAGACCAAGTTCGAGGAAGAGGCGGCGATCATCCTGTCGATCCTCAACGACGCGTGGCGCGACAATTGGGGGTTCGTGCCGCTGACCCCTCCGGAGATCAAGGACGTCGGCGTCAAGCTGAAGCCGATCGTCTTCAACGACCTGATCCGGATCGCCGAGCTTGACGGCAAGCCGGTCGCGTTCATGATCACGCTTCCCGACCTGAACGAAGCGATCAAGCCGCTGAACGGCAGCCTGCTCCCGTTCGGCTGGGCCAAGCTGTTGTGGTGGCTGCGCAAGCCCAAGGTGCGGACGGTGCGCGTGCCGCTGATGGGAGTGGTGAAGGAGTTGCAGGCATCGCGGATGGCGAGCCAGCTGGCCTTCATGATGATCGAATACATCCGCCGCGCGTCGGTCGAGCATTATGATGCGAAGCGTGCGGAGATCGGCTGGATCCTGGACGACAACCAAGGAATGCGGTCGATCGCGGAGACGATCGAGAGCCGGGTTAACAAGGTATATCAGGTGTACGAGCGGACGCTGTAGGGGGGGGTATTTTTGGAGGCGCTGGCGTCTTAGCGAGGCGGACGTCTTAGCGGGGCTGACTGCTTTCAGGAGTGACTTCCAGGGAAGGCTTACTTCCCCCCTCCCTGGAAGGGAGGGGGGAATATCGGCCTGCCCGATCGGCCTTCTCCCACTGGCCGGACTCCTGGCGAAACCCACGATGTGAGTAAGTCACCCCGATACCCAAACGCAGCGTGTTTCCCCGCGAAGGCGGGGATCCAGACTGGGCTCCCGCCTTCGCGCGAGAACAAGGTGGCGGGCGGCGGCGGTAGTACCCTCTACTCCCGCTTCCCCTTACCGAACGGCATCTTCAACGTCACCGCTCCGCCCTGTCCGCTTGCGCCAGGCAGTTCGGTACGGATCGCGTGCACATTCCCGGTGCCGCCACCAGGCAATCGAAACGACAGTGGATCGCCACGCGGCGGCTGGACCGGCTCGGCAAGCGTCCCGAGTCGCCGGTCGGTCGGCCGCGCGCAGACGACAATCTCGCCGTCGGGATCGGCCTGCACCGGACACGGCATCGTCGCGCGCGGCGCGCGCTTGCGCAGTTCCGGTGGGAGCGGCGGCCCGGCTACCGCTTGCAGCAGGAGCAGGCCGACCAGCATCTAGAACCTCCGCGATATACCCGCATACACCCGGGCATCGGGGGTATCATCGTTAAGCCCAGCCGCGCCGAGCATGTCGAACTGGAGATCGTCGCTCGCCATCCACGCCAGCGACAGCGCGGCGAGCGCCTGCGACGTATGCTTGTCCGGATCGTTGTCGCGCAACGCCTGCAACTCACCGGTCAGCGTGACGGCCTTCGACAGCGCGACCGACAGGCCCGCAGTCGAGCTATACGCGAGGTGCCGCCCATTGCCGTCCTGGTCGACCGCCGCATCGATCTCCGGCGTCAGGTCGAGCGATACCGAGTCCGAAAGTTCGTAGGTCAACGGCACGAGAAACCCCGCGCCCCAGTCGCCCGCACCGATCGACGACCGCCCGACCGGCAGCGTCACGAACGGCAGCACCGATACCGACAGGTCCGAGCCGTCCGGGTGGTGGAGGTTCGCCTTCATCCCGAGCGAAACGTCGCCGACGCCGTTCACCGAATCGATCCCGCTCGGGTCGCGCATCCGGTCGTGCCCCAACGGCGTCCAGCCGATCCGCGCCTCGATCGTGTCGCTGACGCCGACGCGGACCAGCGTGTCGCCGAACAGGATGTTGTCCTCGCGCGAGCCCGGCTGGTCGTCGCGCGTCCAGTCGGCCAGCGACGTCTCGACGGAAATGCGCCTCGGTGCGATCGTACAGGCGGGCGTATCGAGACCCGGCCGATCCGGGCAATATTCGCGCTCCTGCGCTGCCGCGGCCCCGGGAAGACTAGCTAGGGAAAGACCGGAAAGTGCGACGCCCAGCAGCAGTCGCTTCACCGTAACCGAACCCAGGTCGGCGCGTGGTCGCTGGCCTTTTCACGGCCGCGATATGCCTTGTCGACGCCCGCATCGACCATCCGGTCGGCGGCCTGCGGGCTGAGCAGCAGATGATCGATACGGAACCCGGCATCGCGCTGCCATGCGCCGGCCTGGTAATCCCAGAACGTCCAGACGCCGCCCTTCGGAAACTGCGTGCGGAGCGCGTCGGTCCAGCCCTGCGCGACCAGCGCACGGTAATGCTCACGGCTTTCGGGCTGCATCAGCGCATCGTCCTGCATTGCGCGGACCGAGAAGGTGTCGTCGTCGTTGGCGATGACGTTGTAGTCGCCCGCGAGGATCGCCGGCTTCTCCTCGGCCAGCAGCATGCATGCGCGCTCGGCGAGACGGTCCATCCAGCGCAGTTTATAGTCGAATTTCGGGCCCGGCTGCGGATTGCCGTTGGGGAGATACAGCGCAGCGACGATCAAGCCGTCGATTTCCGCCTCGATGTAGCGGCTGTGTTCGTCCTCGGGTTCGCCTACGAGACCCCGTTGGCGGACGACGGGCGTGCCGCTCTTTGCGAGGATCGCGACGCCGTTCCACGCCTTCTGGCCGTGCCAGACCGCGCCGTAGCCGACCGCTTCTATGTCCGCGATCGGGAAGGTGTCGTCGCTCGACTTGAGTTCCTGAAGACAGACGATGTCGGGTTGTTCTTCGACGAGATACTCGATCAGCCGCGGCAACCGCGCTTTGATGCCGTTGACGTTGTACGTGACGATTTTCATGGGGCGGATCAGACCGAGAAGCTGGAGCCGCAGCCGCAACCCGATGCGGCATTGGGGTTCTCGACCTTGAACGCGGCGCCGGCGAGCGACTCGACGTAATCGACCGCACAACCGCGGACGAGATCGATGCTGACGCTGTCGACGACGAGCTTTACGCCGTCATGCTCGGCGATGACGTCGTCGGACTCGACCGAGTCGGCGAACCCGAACTTATACTGGAACCCGGAACAGCCGCCGCCATCGACCGAGAGCCGGAGGATGGCCGGCTTCCCCTGTTTGACGGCGATCGCCGCGACGCGCGCCGCAGCGGAGGGGGTGAGGATGATGTCGGGAGCCAGCGTTGCCATAGTTTGGAGATAGGGGGTCGAGTAACTTGCGGCAACCTCGGGGTTTGCAGGTCTGGGGAGCCGGCGGCGCTCTTTGGACCGGGTAGATCTTAAACCGGATAGATCGTTGGAGTGTCGGTTGGCCAGCCTATGTAGCCGCTCGCACATCTTCTCCCATCCCTGGAAGGGAGGGGTCGGGGGTGGGTCGGCTTCCGTATCGGCGAACGGTTGCGTCACAAGCTGGCCTACCCACCCCCAGCCCCTCCCTTTCAGGGAGGGGAGCCTCGAGTCCCGGTCAGCCCAGCGCTGCAGCTCAGTCTTGCGCGGCGGGGCCGCCGGCGGAAACCGGGATCGCTTTGACCGAGCGGTCCTGTGCGGCGAGCAAATAGTCCGCGGTCGTCAGGAAGGGGATCGGGTTTACGGCGTGGCCGTCGATACGGACTTCATAGTGAAGATGCGGACCGGTCGAGCGGCCGGTGGAGCCCATCAGCGCGATCAGCTGGCCGCGGGTCACGCGCGTGTTGTCTGCGACCAGGATCTTCGAAAGATGACCGTAGCGGGTGGCGATACCCTTGCCGTGGTTCAGCTCGACCAGATTGCCGTAGCCGCCCTGGCGACCGGCGTGCGAGACGACACCGTCGGCGGTGGCGTAGATCGGCGTGCCGACCGGACCCGGGATATCGACGCCGGCGTGCATCGCCGCGGTGCCGCGGAACGGATCCGAGCGGATGCCGAAATTGCTGGTGAACGAGAGCGAGTGGACCGGCTGGACCGACGGGATCGCGATCACCCCCTGCTGGGTGGCGTCGAGCTTCTTCCATGTCTGGAACAGCGTGCGGAACTGCGCGTCGGCGCGGAGATCTGCGGTGGCTTCCTCGGTGTTGGCGGCGATCATCGGACCACCGGTCGCGGCGTGGGCGCCGTGCGCCTGGCTTGCGACCGTCTTGGCGGGCCCCCCGGCCTGCGCTGCCGCGGTCGAAGCGAACCCGGCGACACCCATTGTCGCGGCGATCGCATATTGCCCGATCGAAGAGAATTTACGCACCGCGAACACGGCCTTGAGGCGTGTCACGATGGCGGCAGCGGTAAAATCGACCATTGGTCCCCGACAAAAAAATGCAGGGCCGTTCGCCCACGACGGACGGCTCCGAAACTCTGTCCTGACTCGCAGCCCCTCCGCGCACCAGACGAGTGGAGTTAGGCCGGATACCGCCGCGACGGGCAAGAGCGCGACCCCGTTCGCGCGGCGGTGCGGCAGGCTGATACGGCGAGTTGATGGAATCACCCGCTTGGCGCAGGGAACGATCGCGGAACGTCGCCGATGGCCGACGGAATATCCGCGAATCTCCGCCCGTTACCGCTAGCAGTTCAGAGCGCCTTTGCGGCTGCCAGCACGCCCTCGGCATGGCCCGGCACGCGAACCTTGCGCCATGCCTTGGCGAGCGTGCCATCGGCGCCGAACAGAAACGTCGCGCGCTCGATCCCCATGTATTTCTTGCCGTACATCGCCTTCTCGACCCAGACGCCGAATGCCTCGCAGGCGACGCCGTCGACATCGCTGGCGAGTCGTACGGTAAGCGCGTGCTTGGCGCTGAATTTCGCGTGGGAGGCGGGCGTGTCCTTCGAGATGCCGACGACCTTCACCCCCGCCGCGTCGAACGCGTCGGCGAGCGCGGAAAAGTCCTTCGCCTCGGTGGTACAGCCCGACGTGTCGTCCTTCGGATAGAAATACACCACGAGCGGCGCGCCGAGGCTCGCCAGCGACACGGCTGCCTCGTTACCCGCATCGTCAACCGTGACCATCACGTCGGGAATCTTCGCACCTTCATCCATCATGCTCTCCCGTCAATTGCGCCCAGAACCGGCCGACTTCCTGCCGCGTCGATTCGAGCGTGGCAACCACCGCCGGCCAATCCGCGACCCCGATCGCGCGGGCGATCAGCGCTTCGGTGGCGTGGCCCGGCGGCGCGGCATCGGGCGCAACGAGGCGGAGCGTGACCAGCAACCGGGTCAGTACGTCGTGCGCGGCGCGCAACGTCGGCGGGACGAGACCGTCGGTTGCCAGCCGATCGATCGCGGTGCCGAGATTGGGATCGAAGCCGGCGCGGTTGACGAGCTGGACGACATGCACCGCGAACTCCAGGTCGACGAGACCGCCGGGGAGGAGCTTGGCATCGAGCGGTCCCTTGGGCGGCTTGTGCGCCGCCATGTCCGCGCGCATCGACCGCGCCTCGGCGACCACGTCGCGGGTCGGGCGATCGCCTTCGAGCACGCCGCGCACGATGTCAGTCACCGCGGCGCGCGCGTCCGGCGACCCGAACACCGGCCGCGCCCGGGTGAGCGCCATATGCTCCCAGGTCCACGCATCCTCGCGCTGGTAGCGGGCGAAACTGTCGAGCGTGACGACCAGCGGCCCCTGCCCGCCCGACGGTCGCAACCGCGTGTCGATCTGGTAGAGCGGGCCCGCCGCCGTCGCGACCGACAGCGCCGCCGTCACGCGCTGCGCGAGGCGGTTGTAGTACAGGGTCGCGCCGAGAGGCTTCGGGCCATCCGACTCTGCCGCGAAGTCGCCCGTAAACAGATAGATCAGGTCGAGATCGGACGCGTGCGTAAGCATCGCACCGCCCATCCGCCCGAGCGCGAGGATGACGAGTTCGCTGCCCGGCACGATCCCATGCGCCTTGGCGAACTCGTCGATCGTGGCGCGCGCGAGCACGCCGATCGCCGCCTCCGCGACCCGCGCATAGCCGGCGGCGACGTGCAGCGGATCGGATGCGCCGGCGACGATCTGCGCCCCGAGCGCGAACCGCAGCTCGCCGACGACCCGGCGGACATGATCGAGCCGCGCCTGATAGTCGCCCCCGACCTCGCCCGCGCGCATCGCCGCCTCCAGCGCCGCAATATCGCCGACCGGCTCGAACGCGGTCGCGTCGATCAGCCCGTCGAGCAGGTCCGGGCGCCGACCGAGATCGTCGGCAAGCGTCGGCGCATGGCTGAGGATCGCGGCAAGCAACGTCGCCAGCCCCGGCCGCGCCTCCAGCAGGCGGAAGATGTTGATCGCGCTCGGCAGGCGTTCGAGTAGCGCATCGAGCCTGAGCAACGCCGCCTGCGGCACCGGCGCGGTCGCGAACGCCGTGACGAGCGTCGGCAGCACCGCCTCCAGCGCCTCGCGCGCAGCCGGACTGCGCAGCGCCGGATACGCCCCACTCCGCCACGCCTCGATCCGGCGGCGTGCTGGCTCGGGCTCGTCGAACCCGGCAGCGGCGAGATCGGCCTCCAGCGTCACCGCGTCATGCGAGAACGCTGGGCGCGCGGTGTCGTCGAGCGCGTCGTAGATCCGGCCGGTCGCCGCCACCCGCGGGGCCAGCAGCGCCAACAGCGCGCCGGCATCCTCCAGCCCGTGCAGCTTGGCGACGCGGTCGAGCGCCTCCCCGGTCGGCAGCGCGTGCGTCTGGCGGTCGTCGATCATCTGCACGCGGTGCTCGATCGTCCGCATCAGCGTGTAGCCGTCGATCAGCGCCCGCGACTCGTCGGTGCCGATCCAGCCCGCGTCCGCCAGTCGCGCGAGCGCGTCGCGGGTCGCCGGCGCGCGGACGCTGCGATCGCGCCCGCCGTGGATCAGCTGGTGGATCTGCGCGAAGAACTCCGCCTCGCGGATGCCGCCACGGCCGCGTTTCAGGTCGTAGCCGGGACCGAACGCCTGCCCCTGCGAATGGTGATCGCGGATCCGCGCGGAGATCCCTCGGATCTCGCCGATGGCGCCGAAATCGAGCGCGCGCCGCCACACGAACGGCCGGATCGCATCGAGAAATCGCTGGCCGAGCGCGATATCGCCCGCCGCCGCGCGGGCGCGAATGAACGCGGCGCGCTCCCACGGCAGCGCCTGCGCCTCGTAATAGCCGATCGCTGCCTCCATCGGCAGGACGATCGGCGTGATCTCGGGCGAGGGTCGCAACCGCAGGTCGACGCGCAGGACATAACCGTCGCCGTCGCGCGCCTGGAGCAGCTCGACGACGCGCTTGCCGATCCGCACCGCCGCCTGCTCGGGCTCCTCGCGCGGTTTCAGCGGCAGGGTCGCCGGATCGAACAGCAGGATCGGATCGATATCCGACGAATAATTGAGTTCGCCGCTACCCTGCTTGCCAAGCGCGATCGCGGTAAAGCCGAGCGGCTCGGCGCCGGGCGTCCGCTCCTCGATCGCGGCACGGATCGCGGTATCGAGCGCATGATCGGCGAACCGGGTCAGCGCGCCGGTCACCGCGGTCAGATCGAGCACCCCTGCGAGATCGCCGATCGCGACGTTCAGCGCCATCGCCCGCCGCTCGAGCCTGAGCCGTTTTGCAACCGGCATGTCCGGGGTCGCGCTGGATGCGCCCAGATCGATCTGGCCTTGCGCAAGCGCCTGCGCGAGGACGGGTTCGCGGTCTAGGATCATGGCGAGAAAGGGCGACCAAAGACGTGCTCGGCCCAGCGCGTCGTTTATCGCATGTTCAGATTCGAAATCGTGCATGCTTCGCTACTATAGAAAGTAACGATGTCTTGACATGGGGAAGCAACGAAACCCGCAATCGACCGTTCTCACGTGCATGACTTACGCACTACACATGATCAGCGGTGACAAGAACGGGCGACAGACCGTCCGCGGCCCTCGTGTGACCGACGTTATAGGCTATGCACTACGCGGCGCATTCGATGAGCCGCGCGGCCTGCCGGACGATATGGTGCGGATGCTCCAGCAGATGGACCGCATTCGACACTGATCGCGCCGACAGGTTCAACAAGATAACCTGAACCGAGGGTCAACGACCCCGGCTGAGTTCCTCGACATCACCCATGATCGAGTCGAGCGCGGTCTTGCTCGTATCGGTTTCGTGATCGCGACGTGACGGCAGCGAGCCGTCGGTCAGGATCGTTTCCAGCGCGACACGGCCACGCGCAACCCGACTCTTGATCGTGCCGACGGCTACGTTGCAAATCTCGGCGGCCTCTTCATACGCAAAGCCACCCGCACCGACGAGGATCAGTGCCTCGCGCTGCGGCTGCGGCAGATGCATGAGTGCGCGCTGCATGTCGCCGAGTTCAACGTGGCGATCCTGGCTCGCCGGGGCCGCAAGGATACGATCCGCGACCAGATCGTCCCACTCGCCCTTGAAGCGCGCACGACGCATCTGCGAGAGATACAGGTTGCGCAGGATGATGAAGGTCCATGCCCGCATGTTGGTGCCGGCCTGGAAGCGCAGACGCGCGGCCCATGCCTTCAGCAGCGTCTCCTGCACCAGATCGTCCGCGAGATCGCGGCTGCCCGAAAGCGAGCGGCCGAACGCACGGAGATGCGGGATCACCTGGGCAAGCTGAACCTTGAACTCGGCATCCGACAGCGAGACGTGCTCAACCGGTACGACGACCTCGTCGATCTCATCATCGGTGTCTGCACGCGGCGCAGGCTGGGTCATGGTAATCCAATCAATCCCGATAAAACTGCCGAGCGGAGCGACAGACATAGACGCAGGTTACCAGCATTGCCAGTGACCTACGCAGAATTCAGATTAGCGGAGGACGAGAAATCCGAAGATCACGATGACCAGTACCAGCGAGATTGCCAGTATATATCGGGTCATGTGAGGAGTGGATCCCGCTCTCGCGTCATCGGTCTCGATATGGATCGGTTCGTTTGGATCAGCCATGACCCCTAAACCATCGAGAACCGTTTTGGGTCCGTAACCGTCTGGCGAAAACGGACCCGATATACGGCGACGATCAGGCAGTCGGAACAGTCGCCTGGTCGAAGAACAACGCCTGGCTGATAGCAGCCTTGACGGTCGAACGCTGGAACGGCTTGGTGATCAGGAACGTCGGCTCGGGACGTTCGCCGGTCAGCAGGCGCTCGGGGAACGCGGTGATGAAGATCACCGGGACCTCGAACTCGGCGAGGATGTCCTTGACCGCGTCGATGCCCGAGCTGTCGTCGGCGAGCTGGATGTCGGCAAGCACGAGGCCCGGCCGCGTTTCCATCGCAAGCGCAACCGCTTCGTCGCGAGTGACCGCAACGCCGGTGACGTCATGGCCGAGATCGCGAACGATCGTCTCGATATCCATCGCGATGATCGGTTCGTCCTCGATGATCAGGACCTTGGCGCGGGTCTGGTTCTCGATTTCCGACAGTGCTTCGGCGACAAGGTCGTCGACTTCGCTCGCGTCGACTTCGATCAGGTATGCCGCGTCCTCGGGCGTGAAGCCCTCCATCGCGGTCAGCAACAGGGCCTGGCGCGACAGCGGCGTCATCCGTGCGAGACGCGCGCGGGCGACGGCTTCATGACCCTCGGCCTCGCCAAAACCCTCGTCGCCGACCTCGTCGAAATTCGCCGAGTTCCAGATCGCCTGGAACATCCGGTACAGGCCGAGACGCGGATCGACGTCGCGCGGAAATTCTTCCGGTGCGGCGACGATCGCTTCCAAGGTAGCGCGCACATATTTGTCGCCATGCATCTGGCTGCCGGTCAGGGCCCGGCCATAGCGCCGCAAAAAGGGAAGGTGCGGTGCGAGTTGCTGTCCTAAAGACATGGGTAACGAATACTCCCTGATCCTGTGCGGCCCCTCATGTGTCGGGCGGCTCGCGTCATTGCAATGGCATCGGTCGAAAATGCTACCGGTCCGTCCGTTCCGGGTGCATCATTGCCCGGCGAGCGAACGGAATGACACGGGAATGCGGATTTTTCGGTCGAACGTGGAACTATCGAGATGCTATTTGGTTTCACGAGCATCTTTTCGCGAGTGTGCAGCCTGATGCCCGAGGGTCCAGCCATACTCATCGTCATCTGATTGGTTTGCGTCGTGCAGGGGGAAGTTTTGAGTTTGGGCCACGACACGGAGAAGACAGTGCCTGCAACGAAGCCCCCGAAGATCCAGAACAAGGATCAACAAATGGGCTCGGCGCTGCGCTCGGTTTATCAGAAGACCGTCGACGAGGTTATCCCCGACGACCTGCTCGATCTCCTCGGCAAGCTAGACTGACGGCGGGCCGCATGGCCTCGCCACCCGATACGAACCCGACACTACAGGCAGACACCGTGGCCGAACGCCGTTTCATCTCGGCGATGGGTCGCTTGCCGACCGGTGCCAAGCTTTTCTTGATCATCAGCGCTGCGCTCCTGCCGCTGGCGCTGATCGCGGTCTTCGCGACCTTGCAGACTACCCGCCTCGCCGATGCAGAAGCGCGCGCGCGCCTGCGGGTCACTGCGAACGAGAGCGCACGCGCGATCGCGATCGAACTCGTCGGCGACATGACGGCCTTGCGGGTCGCGGTGAATGCGCTCGGCACCGATCCCGCCGACGCCCCCAGCTGCGCCCGTGCGCAGGGCGTGTTCGCCCAGCAATCCTCGGCCGGCACCCGCTTCATCATCACCGATCGCAAGGGCAACGTCCTATGCGGCGTCCCATTGCCCAATCCGGTCACGCTGCGCCAAGACGACATGCCGATCGCCGCCGCGATCGTCCCCGACAACGGCTTGCTCCTTGCGATCTCCGGCCCCGGCGGCGATACGTCCGCCCGCGCCTATTTCCCGCGCCCCTTCCTCGAGAAGATCGGGCAGCCATCCACCCGCGCATCGGCGTTCAGCAGCGCGATCGTCCTCGACGAGGATTCGCTGCATCTGGAGACGATCCCGGACGAACGCCCGCTCGACCGCATGGAGACGATGCGGACCGAGCTCGGCGTCGCGGGCCTTGCCCTGCGCACCAGCATCCGCAGCGCGCCCGTCACGTCGTCGCTGATCGTCGCGATGCTGCTGCCGTTGCTGATGTGGATCGCTGCGGCGAGCATTGCGTGGTTCGTCGTCGATCGCCTGCTGATCCGCCCGCTGCGCCGCCTCCGCGGTGCGGTCGCCGCCTTCACGCCCGGCGAGGAACTCGACTTCGGTACCGTCCACACCCTGCCCGCGCAGGAGATCCGCGAGCTGGGCGAGACGTTCCAGGCGATCAGCCGCACGGGCGCGCTGCATGAGGCCGGGCTCGCCGAAGGGCTGGTCCGCCAGACCAAGCTGACGCGCGAAGTCCATCACCGGGTGAAGAACAACCTCCAGGTCATCTCCAGCCTGATCAACTTCCACGCCCGCAGCGCGCCGAGCGCCGATGCGACCGCCGCCTATTCCTCGATCCAGCGCCGCGTCGATGCACTCGCCGTCGTCCACCGCAATCACTTCGCCGAACTTGAGGAAAACCGCGGACTGAACCTGCGGACGATGATCGGCGAACTCTCGGCCAACATCCGCGCGACCGCGTCCGATCGGTCGCACGGGCTGGGCATCACGCTCGATGTCGATCCGTATCTGGTCAACCAGGACGTCGCGGTCGCGATCGCCTTCCTCGTCACCGAGACGATCGAGCTGGCGATGACGTGCGATCCCGCCGCGCAGATCCGGATCGTCGTGAAGCCTGCCGACAAGCTCGCCGACAAACCCGATCGCGCGCTGCTGCGGGTCGTGTCGCGGGCCCTGGTCGAGAGCGATGCACTGCGCGAGGCCGCCTCGCGCTACGGACGCGTGATGGAAGGCCTGTCGCGCCAGTTGCGCTCGCCGCTCCACCATGATCCGCTGGTCGGAGCCTATGAGATCGCCGTCGCCGTTACCGGTCGCGACTGACCGGGGAAGTATTGCGGTGTTTCATGCCGCGACGTTAACCAATTCAAATTAAACTCGGATTTTAAATCGAGATTTTCGAAAAACGCGGGAACCGACTTCCGCCGTCGCCGTTCTACACTTCGGATAGCGAATTTATGCCCCCCCGCTCTCGCTATCCAGAACACAGGCCCGGTAGCATCACCCTTCCCCCCCTGGTGATGCTTCCGGGCCTTTATCGTTCGGGCGAGTGGCAGCCCCCCTTAGATGTGCGGATGCCCTCTTAAGCGCCACAAATCGCACGCCTTCTGGTTTCGGCATCGGAACGAATGCGGCGCCCGAACATTTCACCTCCGGTGGCATTCAAGCCCTTCTTGGAGGAAGTATCATGCGTAAGTTGGTTGGACTGGCCGTCGTCGCAGGCGCGCTCATGGTTTCGGCATGCAACACCGTCGAGGGTGCGGGCAAGGACGTCGCATCGGCAGGCAAGACCGTCGCGAAGACCGCAGACGGCGCCAAGTAAGCCCTTGCGCTTCTGGTAATGAAACGGGGCCCGGTGCACATGCACCGGGCCCCGTTTTCGTATCGGCGTTCTGCGTTCTTAACTCTCGACCTTAACTCTCGACGATGTCGGTGGACTCGCCCTCGACCGCCTTGGCCTTCGCCCGGCTGCGCTCGGTGAACCAGATCCCGATCAGCGCGAGTTCGTACAGAATCACCAGCGGGATCGCGAGCAACAGCTGCGACCCGATATCCGGCGGCGTCAGCACCGCGGCGATCGCGAACGCCGCGACGATCGCATAGCGCCGCGCGCCGATCAGCTGTTTCCGCGTGACGATCCCCGCCCGCTCCAGCAGCATCAGCAGCACCGGCAGCAGGAACGAGATCCCGAAGCCGAACAGGAACTGCATGGTGAACGACAGGTAATTGCCGATCGCCGGCAGCGCCTCGCGGTGGATGCCGCCGACCATGCCGTCGAACCCGAGCAGGAAGTGCAGCGCCATCGGGATCGCGATGTAATAGGCCATCGCCGCGCCGGTCAGGAACAGCACCGGCGTCGCGAGGATGAAGGGCAGAAGCGCGCGCTTTTCCTTCTTGTAGAGGCCGGGCGCGACGAACTGCCAAAGCTGGTTCGCGATCACCGGGAAGGACAGCATCATCGCCGCAAAGAACGCTACCTTGATCTGGACGAAGAACGCCTCGAAGATCTCGGTATAAATGACCTTGTTCTGCCCCGCCGCGAGCAGCGGGTGGACCAGGAAGCCGAAGATGTCCTCGGCGAAATACATCGCGATCCCGAACGTCACGATCAGTGCGGCAATGCAATATAGCAGCCGCCGCCGCAGCTCGATCAGATGGTCGAGCAACGGCGCCCGGCTTGCGTCGATCTCGCTCATGTTCTGCTTTCGGCGTTATGTGCGGCGATCACGACGGGTCCGCTCATGATGGCGCCACGTCGGACTTGCCGGTCTTGTCGTCGGGGTGAGGCGCGGTCGTGACCGGCGTATCCAATGGGACATCGAACAGGTCCGGGGCACGATGGCCGACCGGCTTGTGCTCCTGGTCGACAGGCGCCGACGATACCGTCGGCGGAGCGGCAGCGACCACCGGCTTCTCGACCATCACAGGCTCGTCCGTATGGTCGCCAGCCGCCTGATCTTCGGCCGTATGATCAGGCGTATGATCACCGGACCGATAGTCGCGGCGATACTCTTCGGTCTCCGGCGAATGCACGACCTGTGCAGTATCGGCCGCGCCGTCCGTACCCGTCTGCGGATGCTCACGCATGATGCGTTCGTTTTCCGACGCCCAGCGCTTTTCCATCTCTTCGAGTTCGGCCTCGCGGACCATCGAATCGAAGCCCGAGCGGAATTGCCGCGCGACACCGCGCGCCTTGCCGACCCAATAGCCGACCACGCGCATCGCCTTGGGGAGGTCCTTCGGACCGATCACGACGAGCGCGACGAATGCCACGAGCAGGAACTCGGAGGGCGCGATATCGAACATTCAGCCGCGCCTATCTAGGGTCTTCAACTCTGCCAACTTCAAGCACGATCGCTTCAGGCAGGACGGTCGTCGCGGACGCGATTGCCGTCGCGATCGAACGCGGGATCGGCCGACTTCTGCGCTTCGATCCGCGCCGATGGCTTGGCCGGCGTCTCGTCGTCGGGCTCGGCCATGCCCTTCTTGAAGTTCTTCACGCCCTTGGCGACGTCGCCCATCAGGCTGGAAAAACGACCGCCGCCAAGAAGGAGGATCGCGACGACCGCGAGGACGAGCAAGTGAATCGGGCTAAAACCGCCCATGGCCATTCTCCTGAAAACTGAACCCTATCTAAGGCTCATCCCGCCTCAATGCCAGAGATTGCGCCATCCCCCCGCCATCTTCGCTATCTTCGAGCCGATCGAAGGCGAGATCGACCGGATCGAGCAGCCCGGCGGCGCGCAGATCGTCGATCCCCGGCAGATCGCGGCGGCCGGCCAGCCCGAAATGGACGAGAAACTCGGGGCTGGTCGCAAACATCAGGGGCCGCCCCGGCACTTCGCGGCGTCCCGCCGGCTTTACCCAGCCCGCCTCCATCAGCACGTCGAGCGTCCCCTTCGAGATCTGCACCCCGCGAATCGCCTCGATTTCCGCGCGCGTGACCGGTTCGTGATAGGCGATGATCGCCAGCGTCTCGATGCCTGCGCGACTGAGCCGGCGCGGTTCCTCGCGGTCGCGGCGGAGCATGTGCGCCATGTCCGGCGCGGTCTGGAACTGCCACCGCTCGCCGCGGCGGACGATCTGGATACCGCGCCCGGCATAGTCGGCCGTCAGCCGGTCCAGCGCCGCGCGGACATCGCCCGCCCCGACATGCGCACGGATCGAGTCGATCGTCAGCGGGGTCTCGGCCGCGAACAACACTGCCTCGACCGCGCGCACGAAATCATCCGGCGGCGTCACGCGCGCGCCCTCAGATAGAGCGGCGCGAACGGCGAGGCCTGGCGCAGGTCGATCTTCCCCTGTCGCGCGAGTTCGAGTGCCGCGACGAAACTGGACGCGAGCGCCGACCGCCGCAACCGCTCTCCAGCTTCGGGGAGGAAGCTTTCGATCACGCTCCAGTCGATCCGCTCGCCGACCAGCATCGATACGCGCTCCAGCGCGGCCTCCAGCGTCATCACCTCGCGGTCGGCGACGACATGCATCACCGGCCGCGTGCGCGCCGAGATCCGGCCATACGCGGCGATCAGGTCGAAGATCTCCGCCTGCCATGCCGCTTTCCGCACCGTCCGCAGCCCCTCTGGTGCACCACGCAGGAAGACGTCGCGCCCGGTCCGATCGCGCGCCATCAGCCGCGCGCCGGCTTCGCGCATCGCACTCAGCCGTTCGAGGCGGAGCTGCAGCCGCAGCGCGAGTTCCTCGGGATCGGGCTCGGCGAGCGGATCGCGCGGCAACAGCAAGGCCGATTTGAGATACGCCAGCCACGCCGCCATCACGAGATAATCCGCCGCCAGTTCCAGCTTCAGCGCGCGCGCGGAGTCGACATAAGCGAGATACTGCTCGACCAGCGCCAGGATCGAAATCTTCCGCAGATCGACCTTCTGCCCCCGCGCGAGCGACAGCAACAGATCGAGCGGCCCCTCCCACCCGTCGAGATCCAGCGTCAGTTGGGCGTCGTCCATCGCCGGACGCTACAGCGCGCATTGCTCCGTATCCAGTGTTCGCGTTGACGGCTTGCCATATGAACCATATACGATTCGTATGGTCGAATGAGCGGAGCGGCAGTCATGGGTATCGTGAAGATCGACGACGTGTTGCATGAGGATGCGCGACGCGCGAGCCAGGTGCTGTGCCGCTCGATCAATGCGCAGGCGGAATTCTGGATGAAGATCGGCATGCTCGCCGAGGCCAATCCGACGCTGTCGTTCAACGACATCGTCACCGCGCAACTCGCCGCGGCATCGGTGCGTGTCGCCGATAAAACGGCTGCCTGACGTGGTGAAGACGCCGGACGAACTGGCGCTGATGCGCGTATCGGGGGCGTTGCTCGCGTCTGTGTTCGAGATGCTCGACAGGCAGGATCTGGCGGGGATGTCGACGTTGCAGGTCAACGACATGGTAGATCGCTACATCACCGACGACCTCGCCGCCCGGCCCGCAAGCAAGGGGCAATATGGTTTCGAACATGTCCTGAACAGCTCGATCAACCACGTCGTCTGCCACGGCGTGCCGAACGCGAAAGACATCATCCGCGACGGTGATATCGTCAATCTCGACATCACGCTGGAGAAGGACGGCTTCATCGCCGATTCTAGCAAGACCTATGTCGTTGGCAATGCGCCACCCGCTGCGAAGCGTTTGGTGAAGGTCGCGCAGGAGGCGATGTGGCAGGGCATCCGACAGGTGCGGGCGGGCGCGCATCTGGGCGACATCGGCTCCGCGATCGAGCGGCACGCGAAGAAGAACGGCTATGCAGTGGTGCGCGACTATTGCGGGCACGGCATCGGCCGAGAGATGCACGAGGAGCCGCAGGTGCTCAATTTCGGGCGTGCGGGGACCGGCATGACACTGCGCGAGGGCATGGTGTTCACGATCGAGCCGATGATAAACCAGGGGACTCGCAAGGTGTCGACCGAGGATGACGGGTGGACGGTGGTGACCGACGACGGCAGGTTGTCGGCGCAGTTCGAGCATACCGTGGCTGTGACGCGGGACGGGGTCGAGGTGCTGACGTTGCGGGGGGACGAGCGGGCGCGGGGGTTGGCGTGATGGGGGGTGATGGCGGGAGCGCTTGGCCGTTCGCATCCCATTCCGTTCGTGCTGAGTAGCGACTGAGTAGGCTCGCCAGAGCCGTATCGAAGGCGCGTATCGAAGCACAGGATCAACCCGCCAACCTGTCCTTCGATACGCCGCTTCGACAAGCTCAGCAGCTACTCAGGACGAACGGGGGGTGGTTACGAACGGGGGGTGGTTACGAACGGGGGGTGGTTACGAACGGGGGGTGGTTACGAACGGGGGGGTGGTTTAATCCTTCCCGAGCATTGGAGCATTGCAGGATAAAGCGCCGCCGACTGCTTTGGGCACCACCCCGGCGAAGGCTGGGGCCCAGTTGGGGGACGGTACCGACTGCCGCTGCGCTTCGTTACCGCGACCTTTCCAACTAGGCCCCGGCCTTCGCCGGGGAGGTCGCCTCGCGGTTCACCTCAAACCCGCGCCAGCAACGCATCCCGCGTAGCGACCAACGCCGCAAAATCGCCCTTGCCCGCGCCGACCGACGCCATCGCCCGATCGAGCCGCCCCCGAGAAACCTTTGAGATCTCGCCCAAGCGCCCGGCGATCTCGACCATCTCGTCCATCCGCGCCCAGCAATCGAGCACCAGGTCGCACCCAGCGGCGATCGCCCCCGCCGCCTTGCCGCCGGCGGTGCCAGACAGCGCCTTCATATCGATGTCGTCGGTCATCAGCAGGCCGTCGAAGCCGATCCGCTCGCGGATGATGCGTTCGATCACGACCGGCGACAAAGTCGCGGGGCGGTCGGCGTCCCACGCCTCGAACACGATATGCGACGTCATGCCCATCGGCGCTTGGTTGAGCGTGCGGAACGGTTCGAGGTCGATCTCGAGTTCGGCGTCGGTCGCGGTGACGGTCGGGAGGTGGTGGTGCGTGTCAAGCCTGGCGCGACCGTGGCCGGGCATATGCTTCACCACGCCAACGACGCCGCCCTCGGCCAGCCCCTCCAGCGTCGCCCGGCCGAGCGCCGCCACCCGCATCGGGTCGGAGCCGAACGTGCGACAGGACACCGCCTCGGTCGTATCGGGTTGCGCCACGTCGAGCAGCGGCGCGCAATCGACGGTTATTCCCACGTCGCTGAGCATCACGCCCAGCGCCTGCCCGTTCGCGCGCGCTGCCTGGATCGCGGTCATTGGGGCGCGTTCATAGGCTGCATCGAATACCGGGCCCGCTGGGAATGCGGGCCATTCCGGCGGGCCCATCCGCGCGACGCGACCACCTTCCTGGTCTTGAACAGGATGTAGCCGGCGGGCTCGCACTCGGCGAAGAACGCGCGTTCGGCGGGGGTGAGGACGGGGCCGGACAGGCCGAAGATGACGGGCTTCATGCACTCTTCCTAGCGAGACCGGGGCGCGCGATCATTCAATAATCCTTCGACACGCGCACGTTCGCGCTCTGGCGGCCGAGCGTCGAGATGCTCGACAACAGCGATAGCCAGCGGGTGACTTGGAACTCGACCTGCGTCGCCGAATAGCCCTGACCGTCGGTGACGATCTCCGCATACAGCCGCCGCGTGACGTATTTGCCGGCCGCGATCGACGTCCCCTGCCCGGTCTGCGGATCGGCGGGGAGGATGCGCAGGCGGTCGAGACCGGCCGCGCGACGCACCGCGTTGATCGGGTTCAGACCGCTGCCGCCGCCCTGCAACGCTGCCACCGCCGCCGCCAGCTGCAACGCCTCGGGCGCGGACAGATTGGTGATCGAGGTGCCGAACAACAACCGCGAGAGCAGTTCGTCCTCCGGCAAAGCGGGCGTGCTGGTAAAGCCGATCTCCGGCTTCAGCGCATAGCCGGTCACGCGGATCGACGCGCTGAGCCCGGTCGAATCCGCATTCGCCTCGATATCGAGCGCCGGGTTGGCGGGCACCCCGCCGTCGAACCGGATCACGCCGCGCGCGAGTTCGAACTGGCGGCCGGCGAACTCGTAATCGCCGCGGACCAGCGTCGCGCGACCGGTGATCGCCGGGTTGTCGGGCGCGCCCGCGATCTGGAGGTTGGCGGACCATTCGCTGGTCAGCCCGAGGCCGCTGACCATCACCTGGTTGGGCGCGCGCGCCTTGATCGCCAGCGTCCAGGGCGTGGTGCGTTTCGCGGTCTCTTCCCCGCCCTCGGGCAGGTTGATCTCGCGGATGTTGAGCTGCGGCACCGCGCTGGCGGCGGTCGCCTGGCCGAGACGATAGCGGCTCTTGTCGAGCAGGACGTCGCCCGCGATCGTGCCGCCCGAGCCGTTCGACTTGAACGTCAGCGGCCCGGAGACGGTGGCGCCGATATCGTCGCGGTTGATCATCACCGCCTTGTCGGCCTGCAGCGTCAGGTCGAGGCCGATCCCGGCGGCGGCGGCGAATTCGAACTGGCCGGTGCCGGTGACGCGCCCGCCCTTGCCCGCGTCCGCGCCGAACCGGTCGATCACGAGCCGCGAGCCGCCGAAGCGGCCGGTCGCCTGGACGTTGGTGAGGACGGTGCCGGTGGTCGCGCTCTCGATCCGCGCGCCGTTCGCCTGGACGACGCCGCGCAAGGTCGGGTTGGCGAGCGTGCCGACGACGTCCGCGCCGATCGCGACCGGGCCCGAAAGGTCGAACAGCTCGACCCCGGTGAGACGCCAGAGCGTGTCGGCCGGGCCGCTGTAGCGGAGTTGCCCGAACAGGCGGGCGTTGGTGATTCGGCTTGCCAGATCGCCCTGCCCGAGTGGCGCGAGTTGCGCCTGGGCGCGGCCGATCGTCTTGCCGCCCGAGGCGATCACCGCGCGCAGGCCGAGCTTGTCGGGCGACAGCACCGCCGCGACGCCCACGTCGATCGGTCGCGACGACAGGACGAGGCCCGCGCGCGCGAGGCCGCGGATCGTGAGGTCGGCCTTGCCGGTCGGCGCGGCGCCGTTCGTCGTGGCGAAGTTGAAACGCCCCGATGCCGAACCGCTGAGGCCAAGACCGGGATAGCCGATGTCGAGCAGCGCGAGCGGCATCCGCGTCAGGCTGGCGTCGATCGCAGTGCTGGTCGCGGTGAAGAGCCCGCCGACCTGCGCCTCGCCGCCGCCGAAGCTGAGCTTGGTCGGGGCGAGGTGCCAGCCGTCTTCGGCCTGGGTGACGACTGCGGGGGTGAGGAGTTTCAGCGGGCGACCGTCGAGCGTCCCTTGCGCGGAGATCGCGTAGCTGTTCGCGGTGACCTGCGTGACGCTCTGGATATCGAACGCGCGCCCGCGGGAGCCGGCGATCGACGCCTTGATCGTGCCGACGCCGCCGCGCAGCGACGCGGAACCGTTGAACCGCGCGAGGCTGAGCGCACCGCGACGCAGGCCGAGCCCGGTCGCGGTCGCCTCGATCGAGGTGCCGGCGGGATCGAGCAACGTGACGAAATCGAGCTTGCCCTGGCGAAGTGCAACGGTGTCGAGCGTCGCGGCTTTTGCAGCGAGATGGCCTTCGATGCGCTGGATCTGGCCGACCGGACGGAACAGGAGTTCACCCGAGATACCGCCGCCAGCGACCGCGAGAGCACCGTTGAAGCCGCCATCGACGACCGCGATAGTGCCGCTCGCTTTGGTGCCCGCGACGTTCAACGCGGCGATCGCGATCGTCGCGCCCTGACCCGGCGGCAACAGGATCGCGCCGTTGGTCGTGAACGGCCCGAGCCGTGATCCGCCCGCCGCGGTGAACGCGAACCCCTGCGCCGTCGGATCGAGATGCGCGCGGACGTTCGACAGGCCGAGCGTCGCATTCGGGCTCGCGAAGACGAGGTCGAGCGTCGGCTTCTCGATCTGCCCGTCGAGTTTCAGCATCACCGGACCATAGGTCTGCTGGCGCCCGCCGCCCTCGAAGTGGAAAGTCCCGTCACGCCTGCGATAGCCGTTGCCGGTCAGCCGGATCTGCGGCGCGGTCAGCACCAGATTGGTGAAGTGGAGTACGCCGTCGGTGGTGCGTTCGAGGTTGGTCGTGATCCGGGGCAATCCGCCGGCGAGGCTGCGGAAGAACGCGTTGTCGAGCCGCACCATCTGCGCGCTGCCCTGCCCGATCGCGCGCGTACCCTTGCGGTTCGGGCCGGGGACCACCCGAAGCGTGGACTTCACGTCGACGATGCCGAGCCCGGGGATCAGATAGCGCCCGAGCCCGCCATTGATGCCGACCTCGAACTGCCCATTGCGCAGGTCGACGACCAGATTGATGCTGCCGGTGAGCTTGTCGGACCGAAGCTTCAGCGCGTCGCCGGTCAGCAGCGTCGGGGTCACGCGGAGGAGCCCGTCGACCGACAGGTTGCGCAGGATCCCGCCCGCCACCGTGCCGACGCCGGTGACGCGGGCGGCGGTGAAGCGGATCGGCACCGTCACCGGCGCAGCGGAAAGCCGCCCCTTGCCGGCGGCGTGTGCATTCTCGAACCCGGTCTGGTCGAACGCGAACCGGCTGGCGTCGATCCGGTAGTCGAACGCCGCAGTCGCGAACGGCCCGTCAAGGATCGCGCGCAGTTCGACCATGTTGCCCGTCATGTTGGCGAACAGCGCGGGCGGACGCAGCAGCCGCGCCTTGATCCGCACGTCGCGGTACGCGTTGGCGCCGAGATCGATGATGCCAGTCGTGTCCACCGCCAGCGCCGGCGTGCGCAACGAGAGTTGCCCGTCCAGCCGGCGGTCGGCGAACCCCGCACTGCCGTTGACGAGCACGCGCGGCGCGGTCAGCTTTTGCAGGCGGCCCTTGAGCAGCGACGACGGCGCGAGCGTGCCCGACAGCGTATAGCGCCCGGCGACCTGTGCCAGCGCGAGATCGACCACCCGCGTCGTCCCGATCATGCCGTTGGCGCGGCCGTTCCACTTCGCCCAGCTGCCGTCGCCGGTCACCGCCAGCGCGACCGGCCCCTTCGCCTTGACCATCCGCGCGAGCACGCCGCCCGCGGCCCCCTTCGCGGCGACGTCGATGTCGAAGCGGTCGCGCGCCGGCTCGGCGTCGATCCGTAGCGTCAGGTCGTCGCTGCCGGCAACGCGCGCCTTCAGGTCGACCAGCGCCCGCCCCGAACGAATATCGGCACGTCCGTCGAGTCGCGCGATCCGCTGCGTTCCCAGCACGCGCTTCGCCAGCGTCAGCCGCCCGACCGATAATTGGCCGATCCGAATATCGAAGTCGGGCAGGATCGGGCCCCGCGTCTTCGACGGCCGGGTGCGCGGCGTGTGCGTCAGGATCGCGCGATCGACGATCAGCCGCCGGATCTCCAGCCGGTTCGAAAACCAGTCGAACGGCGACCAGTCGAGCGCGACATTCGGCGCCTGGAAGACGAGCCCCTCCAGATCGTACACGCGCAGGTCGATCAGCCGCGTTTCGCCGTACAGCGACCCGTCGATCCGCCCGACCGTGAAGCGCAGCCCGTTCGCGGTCCGGATCGCGGCGATCCGGTCCGCGACGAAACGATGCCCGATCGCCGTATCGACGATCAGCAGCGCCGTGCCGAGGATCACCAGCAGCGCCATGACTGCGCTGACGATCCAGCGCCACCACGCGATCCGGCGCTTTGGAAGGGTCGCTTCCTCGCTCAAAACGCCTGCCCCAGCGAGACGTATACGGCGATGCGGCTGTCGCCCGGCTGCGGGTTGATCGGCGTGCCGACGTCGAGGCGGATCGGCCCGAAGTTCGAATAATAGCGCACGCCGATCCCGGTGCCGTATTGCAGCCCGGTGAATTTCGGCAGCGGCGAGGTGTAGATATTGCCCGCGTCGAGGAACGGCACGATTCCGAAATTGCCGAATGCCTTCACACGAGCTTCTATCGAAAATTCGGTCAGGCTGCGGCCGCCGATCGGGTCGTTGTTGGGATCGCGCGGGCCGATCGACTGATAGCCGTAGCCGCGCACCGACGCGCCGCCACCGGCATAGAACCGCCGCGACGGCGCCACCTGATCGCGCGGCGCACCGACGATAGTGCCGAGCCGCGTCCGTGCCGCCAGCACCACGCTGCCGCCGATCGGCTGGTACACGCTGCCGTCGAACTGCGTCCGCGTGTAGCCGAACACCGACCCCTGCAACGACACTTCGGGGCTGAGCCGCCCGCCGAGCCGAAAGCCCTTGGTCGGGTTCAGCAGGTCGTCGGAGCCGTCATAGTTGAGACTGGTAGGCAGCGCGCCGATGAAGAACGTCCGCCGCCGCGGATCGCCCGTCGACACGATCACGTCGCGCTCGTCCGACGCGATCAGTTCGGCGCCCAGCGACCACGTCCAGGTCTTCTGGAAGAAGATGTTGGTCTGGCGCTCCAACGTGCCCGCGAGCGTGAAGGTCTTCGCATCATACGCATCGCGGTTGGTGTGCACCGCGGAGGCCTGCAGCGTCAGCACGCGGTCGCGCGCCTGGAAATTGTTGCGCCGGAACACGATCGAGCCGAGCTGCTCCTGCGTCCCCAGTACGCTCCGCAGCGTCAGCGCACCCTCGGGCGGGAACAGGTTGCGGTGCGTCCAGCTGATCTCCGCGCGCGCGCCCTCGCCGGTGCCATAGCCGAGCTCGCCCGCGACGGTATGCGGCGGCGCCCGGTCGAGCTTCACCGCGACATCGACGGTGTCGGGCGTCGTGCCCTGCACCGGCTTGATGTCGACCGCGGAGACCAGGCTGGTCTGGATCAGCGCACGGCGGAGATCGTCGATCTTAGCAGCGTCATACGGGTCGCCCGGCGAGAAGCGCGCGATCTCCGCGACATGATCGGCGCCGAACACCCGATTGCCGGGGAGTGCGACGATCTGCCCGAATTTGCGCGCGCCGCCGGGCTGCACCGACAGGTCGAGCGTCGCGGTGCGCGTGGCGTGGTCGACGACGATCGCCGGATCGCCGACCTTGGCGAAGGGGAAGCCCTCGCGGCCGATCTGCGTCGTCAGCTTGGCCTGCCCGGCGACGATCGCGTCGGAATTGACCGGATCCTCGGGCTTCACGCCGAACGCGGTGACGAGGCCCGGCGCCTTGTTGCCCGCCGCGGCGATGCCGTCGATCGTCACGCCCTTGAACTTATAGAGCGTACCGGGAGTCGCCGACAGCACCACCATCGGCTTCGCACCGGGCTCGACCCGCGTGACGACGTTGGCGTCGTAATAGCCTTCCGCGCGCAACAGGCTGTTGAGCAGATCGGCATCTTCGCGCGCCCGGCGATCGAGCTGTGCGGCGTTGGCGGCCTGGTGATCGTTCGCGTCGAGCGTCGAGAGTTGGGCGAAGCGCTGGCGCAGCAGCGTGTCGTTGATGCCGTCGATCCCGTCGATCCGCCAGGCATAGCGGCTCTCGGCATTGGCATCGACGGCGGCGATCGCCGCGGCCGGATCCATCGGCGACGCGGCGAGATCGGGCCAGCCGACGCCGATATCGGGCAGCGCGGCGAGCGGGGAGTTGGGGTCGAGCGATATCGGGGTATCGGCGGGAGTTCTTGCCGCCGGAATTGACGATGGGCTCGCCGATGGACTCAAACGCGAACTGGGCGCAGTCGGCACCTGAGCAGGCGCGGTTTGTGCGTCCGCACCGGAAACGGCTGCCCCGGCGGTCGTCAGAACGAAAAAGGCGGCGGCCGGCCCGGCTCGCCCGACGCGGAACACCATGTCCGGCTCCTAGCCGGGCTTGTCGTTCCGGAACAGTATGTAACGCCGTATTTCCGCCACGTTTCGTCCGGGTGACGAATCGCGGGCGGCGCGCGGCTGGTATCCCGCCGCGCCGCGTGGCAGGACATGCCGATGGCCGACCCGACTTCCCGCGACACCCTCCCCCCCCACAAGGACCCCAGCGCCGCGGGCGGCTTCCTCGTCGCACTCGGTATGCTGGGCGGCGCGGGCGTGGGCTTCGCGATCGGGCAGGCGACGCCGGGGTTCCTGATCGGGACCGGAGTCGGCGTGGCGGCGGCGGTGCTGGTCTGGTTGAAGGACCGCCGCTGAGGGGCCGTCACTAGCCCCTCCCCCCGTTCGTCTAACCGATCCTCACGATCCTCCCCCGCCAGGGGGAGGTGGCGCGAAGCGACGGAGGGGGAGGACACGCAACCACCGTCATCGCCCACCTCCCCCTCCGTCAGGCAAGTGCCTGCCACCTCCCCCTGGCGGGGGAGGATCGTGAGAGCAGATCCTTTGCCGGATCACCGCGAGCCCCCTTACCCCGTTCGTCCTGAGTAGCCGTCGAGTAGTCGCCACAGGCGGCGTATCGAGATGGCGTATCGAAGGACAGATTGGCGCGCGGAACGCATGCCCCGATACGCGCCCCTGCCAAGCTTCCAACCGAAACCATCCGACGCACCACCCCAGACCAATAACCGATCCTCACGATCCTCCCCCGCCAGGGGAGGTGGCGCGAAGCGACGGAGGGGGAGGAGGCGCAACCGCCGTCATCGCTTACCTCCCCTTCCGTCAGGCAAGTGCCTGCTACCTCCCCCTGGCGGGGGAGGATCACAGGGATCGTCGAACGCGAGTATCCGAGCACCGGCACCGGTCACATGTACCCACGCGTCCGGTCACGAAAGCTCCGTCCCGCTACCGGCCACCCCGCCAGATCTGCAACGGCGCCGTCGGGGCCAGTCCGCCTTGGTGCACCGGGCAGCGGCGATAACGGAAACGCCGGTCCAGACAGATCCAGACCTCGTCGAGCCAGCCCTGCTTGGTCGCCGTCACCCGCATCATGTCCGGCTTCAAGCCTGGGTTCGCGCGCGCCATCGCCGCCGCGAACCGGCCAGCGGTCATCGGCGTGCGCGACAAGGCGTTCATGTCCGGATAGCGGAGCTTGCCGTACAGTCCCGCCGACTGGTTGAAATACTTCGCCGGACGATAGCCGGGCATGCAAGTGCCGTGCTTCGCCCATTCATGCTGGAGCAGCTGCGCGGACGGCGTCGTGCAGAGATGCGCGCGGATCACCGGTGGCGGGACGAAGCCGGCGTCGTGGCAATATTGCGGCCAGTCCTTGCCGACGCCGTCCGGCCAGAGCCCGTGCAGCGTGAAGCCGAACCGATTGCCCGCGCCGCACTGGAAGGTCGATCCCGGACGATCGCCATTGTCCCGGCAATATTGCGGCGCCCAGGTGATCGCGAGCGTGTAGCTGCCGATCGGGATGTCGCGCTTCGGCTGGCTCGCGGAGGGCAGGTCGGGGCGGACGCGCTCGACCGACGCCGGCGCCGAGCATTGATAGGCCTGTGCCTGGACCACGCCCGGCAAGGCCAGTGCCACGGCGGCGAGCATCACTTTAGCGATCATGCGACATCTCCTCGAAAGTGTCCGGCTCGTCGGGATCGGGCAGTTCGCCGAACCAGCGCTTTGCGTCCGCCCTGAACAAGAGAAGCGCCGCGGCGACGTACAGGGCATCGGCGGCGAACGAGACGATCGAGATCGTGCCGATCGTCGTCTGCCCGCGCGCCACGCTTGCCAGCGACAGGCCGACACCAACGATCGACAACACCGCCAGTACCGCGACGACCCACTTCGCCGCCACGCTGGGCGAGCGCGCGGTAAAATACCAGAGCAGCAGCGTGATCGCGATGCCCGCGACCTGGAACGCCGGCAGGATCCAGCCGACCTGCGCCAGGACCGGGTTGGCCGCGACCAGGGCGGTGCGCTGCGACCAGCTCATCGCGGAAACGATCAACCCGAGCACGAACGAGGCGAGATACAGCCTTTCGTAGCGCACGATTGATATCGGCCTGACCATGCTTGTCGTTCCCTGTCTTGCTGTGTCGCGCCCGGTTCACGCCGCGATCGGCGCGGTCGTCAGGCGGTCGCGAAGTCCAGGCCTATATCTGCCGCCGGTGCCGACTGCGTCAAGCGACCGACCGAAACATAGGTGACGCCGCTTCCGGCGATCGCGCGAATCGTATCGAGATTGACGCCGCCCGAGGCCTCGGTCGGCACGCGGCCGGCGACCAGCATTACCGCCTCGCGCAGGATCGCCGGCGGCATGTTGTCGAGCAGCAGATGCGTGGCTCCGGCCGCGAGCGCGGGCTCGATCTGGTCGATCCGGTCGACCTCGACGATGATGTGCGCGATCCCCGCGGCCTTCGCGCGCCGCACCGCTTCGGCGACGCCGCCGGCGACCGCGACGTGATTGTCCTTGATCATCGCCGCATCCCACAGCCCCATGCGGTGGTTCTGCGCGCCGCCCATCCGGGTCGCGTATTTCTCCAGCACGCGCAGGCCGGGAATGGTTTTCCGCGTGTCGAGCAGGATCGCGCCGGTGCCCGCCATGGCGTCGACATAGCGGCGCGTCATCGTCGCGATGCCCGACAGATGCTGGACGGTGTTGAGCGCGGATCGCTCGGCGGTGAGCAGCGCCCGCCCCGCCCCTTCGAGCCGCAGCAATTCGGTGCCCGCCGCGACCTGTTGGCCGTCCTGGACGAGGCGTTCGATCCGCACATCCGGATCGAGTGAGCGGAAGAACGCTTCGGCGAGGTCGAGTCCGGCGACGACGATCGGGTCGCGGCTGTCCATCACGCCGGTGAACCGCGCGTCCGCGGGGATCACCGCGGCGGACGTGATGTCGCCGATCGTGCCGAGATCCTCGGCCAGCGTCGCCGCGACGAACGCAGGAATGTCGAAGGTTTCGGGCAATGCTGCGTTCACCTAAACTCTCCCAGAAATTGCCGGCCGGCGAGGCCAGCGCCGGTGCCAAAAAACTGCGCGCGGGGACAGCGAATTTACGCCGCCGCCGAGTGACGAAATTATTTCGAGCAACCTGGAACCAAATCAAATTGTCCGAGTTGCACGATCGAGCCCTGGGGAATTTCCATGCCTACGAAGACGTTAGCCGATACTGCACGCCTGAACGCGTTGCTCGACGAAGCGCTTGCGCTAGCCGATGCGCTTCAGTTGCCGATCGCGGCGATTCACATCGATCAGGCGCTTGCCCAGATCAACGCAAACGCTTCGGCGGCCTGACGCTATCGGGCGGGACACCCCGCCCGATCCACGGCCCCGGGGGTCATTTGGGCCCGAGATCACCCTTGCCGACCGTGTTCGAGGCCATCGACAACATCGCGTCGAGGCTCTTCTTGGCCTGAAGTCGAAGCCCCTCCTCGATCTCGATGCGCGGGCTCAGATCGCGTAGCGCGACGTACAGCTTTTCCAGCGTGTTGAGCGCCATGTACGGGCAGATGTTGCAGTTGCAGTTGCCGTCCGCGCCGGGTGCACCGATGAAGCGCTTGTTCGGCAGCGCCTTTTCCATCTGGTGGATGATGTGCGGCTCGGTCGCGACGATCAGCGTGTCGCCCGGCATCGCCAGCGCATAATCGAGGATGCCGCGCGTCGAGCCGACGTAATCGGCGTGATCGAGGATGATCGGCGGACATTCGGGGTGCGCGACGACGGGCGCACCGGGATGCTGCGCCTTGAGCTTCATCAGCTCGGTTTCGCTGAACGCCTCGTGAACGATGCACACCCCCGGCCACAGCAGCATGTCGCGACCCGTCTTGCGCGCGAGATAGCCGCCGAGGTTGCGGTCCGGGCCGAAGATGATCTTCTGGTCGAGCGGGATCTGCGCGAGGATCGTATCCGCCGATGAACTCGTGACGATGATGTCGGACAGCGCCTTCACCTCGGTCGAGCAGTTGATGTAGGTCAGCGCGATATGATCGGGATGCTTGGCGCGGAAGGCCGCGAACTGCTCGGGCGGGCAGCTGTCCTCCAGGCTGCACCCGGCGTCCATGTCGGGCAGCACGACGATCTTGTCGGGTGACAGGATCTTGGCGGTCTCGGCCATGAACCGCACGCCGCAGAACGCGATGACATCGGCGTCGGTGGCCGCGGCCTTGCGCGACAGGTCGAGGCTGTCGCCGACGAAATCGGCGAGATCCTGCAACTCGGGCTTCTGGTAATAATGCGCGAGGATGACGGCGTTCTTCTCCTTGCGGAGGCGCTCGATCTCGGCGCGGATGTCGATGCCGGCGAAGTTCTGGTTCAATTCCATGGTCGTATCCCGAGTTTAACGTGCATTCCCTAGCACGTCCTGCAGCGAGCGCGAGGTGTCCCAGCGCTCCGTATTCGCGACCGGCTCGTCGGCGAACCGCACCGCGACGGTCGCGTCGATCCCGGCGGCGCGCAGCGGCATCGCGAAACTGCGCTCCACGGCCCTGCGCGTAGCGTCGCGCGCGAGCTTGATCATTGCCGGTTCGCGCGCCTGGCGGATCAGCTCGATCTGGCCGGCGCGACGGTTGGCGGCGTCGAGGCGCTTCTCGGCATCGGTGAAGGTGGTCAGCACGCCGCCCGAGCCATATTCCCGGACGGCGTTCAGATCGACCTGCGGGCCATCCGCCTCGACCGCGGGGAGGCGCACCAACAACGTCTTGGTGGTGCCGTCCCAGGCGACATCCGCCTGAGTCAGCTTGGCCATGTCGACCTCGTAGCGGACCATGCCGGGCATGATCAGCGTCTTCTCGGTGGTGAAGCCGAGCTGCGACTGTTTCGAGGTCACCACCGCGACATAGCGCGCGGCGAAGGCCGAGAGGCGATTCTGTTCGCGCAGGCCTGCAAGACTGGCGCTGGCGATCGTCGTCGGATCGGGGGTCAGGCGGTCGCTGACGTAGCGCTGCACGCCCCACAGCGCGAGCAACCCTGCAAGCACGAGTATGACGATCACGCCGACCGCCTTGGCCAGGAATGCGCTGACGCCGCCGCTACGCGCGGGGGTAGGGTCGGGGCTCAGGTTCTCGTCTGCCATGTCTCGCCTTCCTCGATTACCAGTCCGCGGGTTTGCAAATCGTAGAGATGCGCCAGCACCGATCGCTCGGCGGCCGGCACGAGCCGGGGGTCGAGACCGACATACATGCGCTCGACCATCGCCGGGATCGACAATGCGCCATCGCGGAGCAAGCGGAGGATCTGGCCCTCGCGTTGCTTGCGGTGGCCGAGCATGCCGCGGACGAGGCGTTGCGGCTTTTCGATCGCCTCGCCGTGGCCGGGATAATAGACGCGGTCGTCGCGCCCCATCAGCTTTTCGAGGCTCGCCATGTACGCCGTCATGTTGCCGTCGGGAGGTGATACGATCGTGGTCGACCAGCCCATGACGTGGTCGCCGGAGAACAGCGCCTTCGTCTCGGGCAGCGCGAAGGCGAGGTGGTTCGATGTGTGGCCCGGCGTTGCGATCGCCTGGAGCGTCCAGCCATCGCCGTCGACGGTATCGCCCTCGGCGAGAATGCGGTCGGGGGCGTAGGCGGGGTCGAACGACGCGTCTGCCCTCGCTCCCGCGTCGTCGAGGTCGAAAGGTGCCGCACCGACGATCGGGGCGCCGGTGACTGCCTGGAGCGGGCGCGTCGCCGGGCTGTGGTCGCGATGATGATGCGTGACGACGATCGCGTTGACCGGGCGGCCATCGATCGCGCGGATCAAGGCTTCGATATGCGCGGGATCGTCGGGGCCGGGATCTATCACGGCAAGATCGGTGGTGCCGACGATGTGCGTCTGCGTGCCGGTAAAGGTATAGGGCGACGGATTGGGCGCGAGCACGCGGAGCACGAGCGGCTCGAGCTGGATCGGGATACCGGTCGGATGCTCAGCCATGGGTGCGAGATGGCGGGTCCGCGCGGCGATGGCAAGACCTGCGTGTTACAGTCGATCGTCGGCGTTCTTTACACGTCGGCCGCTGGCGAGAACGGCGTTAACTATCGAAGGCCGCGCAGATTAAGGGTGCGGCCAGATTGGCATGGTGAGTGCATCGCTTACGACGTCACCGAGCGCATCCGCGTTCATGTAGGGTGGATCGACCGCTACCGTCCGGTCTCGCGTCGATCCACCCTCCCCGGTGTCATTCTCAAGTCGGCCGATGCTTGGCGCCTCAGTTCGCCTTTTGTGTCTCGAACAACTGCTTCAGTTCGCCGCTTTCGTACATTTCCATCATGATGTCGGAGCCGCCGACGAATTCACCGTCGACATAGAGCTGCGGAATGGTGGGCCAGTCCGAATAGGCCTTGATGCCCTGACGGATGCCCTGGTCCTGCAGCACGTCGACGCTCTCGAACTCGACCTCGAGATGGTTGAGGATCGCGATCGCACGGCTCGAGAAGCCGCACTGCGGGAAGAGCGGGCTGCCCTTCATGAACAACACTACCGGGCTGGCTTTGACCAGGGCATCGATGCGGGCGTTGGAATCGTCGGTCATGTGTCGGTCCTCAGGAAATTGCGGTCGTAAGTTGCAGGGCGTGCAGGACGCCGCCCATCCGTCCGCCGAGCGCGGCGTAGACGGCCTGATGCTGCTTCACGCGGCTCATCCCCGCAAAGCTCGCCGCGGTCACCTTGGCGGCATAGTGGTCGCCGTCGCCGGCGAGATCGGTGATCTCGACCTTCGCATCGGGGATTGCGTCGCGGATCATGGTCGCGATGTCGTCGGCAGCCATTGGCATGTCAGCGCGACTCCAGCAGCTGGCGACGCGCCTCGATCATCTGCTGCGCGAGCGCGCGGCGGACGGTCGCTTCGTCATGGTCGAGGCCGGCCGCGGTCAGATCGCCGACGAGCTTGCGCACGACGTCGTCGTCGCCGCCACCCTCCATGTCGGCATGGACGAGAGCGGTCGCGTACGCGTCGGTCTCCTCGGGCGTGAGCTTCATCTCGTGCGCGGCCCAACCCCCGAGCAGGCGGTTGCGGCGCGCCGTGATCCGGAACGCCATCTCCTCTTCGCGCGCGAAATGGGCTTCGCTGGCGCGTTCGCGATCTTCGAAAATGGTCATATCGCGGGTCCCCGTTCAGTCTCGTCGTCGAGCCCGAGATAGGTCGCCGACCGCCGCTACGCAACAATCGACGAAACGCAGTAGAATCCTACTAGCGTAGAGCGACGAAATGACCGATATATAAGACGGCTACGTGACAATATGCGCGAGCAGGAGAGTGATCATGATCGGTTTTTCGGCACCTGCCCCTACCACTCCTATGCGGACGGCACCGCCAGTCGTGCATGGCTTGGCGTATGGCGTGCTGGCATCCGTCATGATGTGGGCCGCTATCGGGGCTGTCGTCTACAACTTAGTCTGAACGGCTTCGTCTCAACGGCTCAACCCGACAAGCTGAATGGGTTGAGCCGAAGAAAGCGCGGGACGGCCGGCGTCAGCCGACCTCCACCACGAGTTTTCCGATCGCGCCGCGTGCCGCCATCTTGGCGATCGCCTTGCCGCCGTCTTCGAACGCGAAGGCTTCGGTCACGCGTGGTGCAATCTTTCCCTCGGCCCACAGGGCGAAAAGCGTTTCGATATGCGCCTGGTTCGCCTTCGGATCGCGGGCGGCAAACGCGCCCCAGAATACGCCGCAAACGTCGCAGCTCTTCAGTAGCGTCAGGTTGAGGGGCAGCTTGGGAATGCCGGCGGGGAAGCCGACTACGAGGTACTTGCCCTCCCACGCGATCGATCGCAACGCCGGCTCGGCATAATCGCCGCCGACCGGATCGTAGATCACGTGCGCGCCGTCGCGACCGACCGCGGCCTTGAATTGCTCGGCGAGCGCCTTCGACTGGTCCTTGTCGAACGGCGCACGGGCGTAGATCAGCGTTTCGTCGGCGCCCGCCGATTTTGCGGCGGCGGCTTTTTCCTCGGACGAGACCGCGGCGACGACCTTTGCGCCGAACGCCTTGCCGAGTTCGATCGCGGCGAGGCCTACCCCGCCGGCTGCGCCGAGGACGAGCAAGGTCTGCCCCGCCTGGATGTGGCCGCGGTCGAGCAGCGCGTGGATCGTCGTGCCGTAAGTGAGGATCAGCGAGGCACCCTCTGCGAAGCTGCGGCCTTCGGGGAGGCGATAGAGTTTGGCGGGGTCGGCGATGACCTGCTCGCACAAGCCGCCGTGGCCGAGCATCGCGATGACGCGGTCGCCGATCGCCCAGCCGGTGACGCCCTCGCCGATCGAGGCGATCGTACCGGCGATCTCGCCGCCCGGTGCGAACGGGCGCTGTGGCTTGAACTGGTATTTGTCCTCGATGATCAGGACGTCGGGAAAGTTGATCGCGCAGGCCTTGACCGCGACGACGACCTGTCCGGGGCCGGCCACCAGATCGGGCAGCTCGACCATTTCCAGAGTTTCAGGTCCGCCGATCGCCTTCGATACCAATGCCCGCATACCCGCTCTCCACCGTCATCCAGGGGCGATTCGATGCGACCGCCTCCTCGAAATTTGAAATCTGGGTATCCCTTGCCAGTGTCAGACCGACTTCGTCCAGCCCTTCCATCAGGCATTGGCGGCGGAATGCGTCGAGTTCGAAGGTGAAGCGGTCCTGGAACGGGGTAGTGACGGTCATCGTCTCGAGGTCGACGGTGACGATCTGGTCCTTCGCGACCTCGAGGAGGCGGTCGATCGCCTCTTGGGGAAGGACGACGGGGACGATGCCGTTCTTGAAGGCGTTGCCCGAGAAGATGTCGGAGAAGCTCGGCGCGATGACCGCGGTGATGCCCATGTCGGCGAGCGCCCAGGCGGCATGCTCTCGACTGGAGCCGCAGCCGAAATTATCGCCGGCAATCAGGATCGGCGCGCCGGCATAGCGCGGGTCGTCGAAGATGTTGCCGGGTTGCGCGCGCACCGTCTCGAACGCGCCGCGACCGAGACCGGTGCGCGTGATCGTCTTCAGCCAGTGCGCCGGGATGATGACGTCGGTGTCGATGTTCTTCGCGCCCCACGGATAGGCGCGGCCCGAGACGGTGGTGACGGGGGTCATCGCTGTTCCGTGCGCTCCGGAACCACACGCGCCGATGCGACATAGGCCGCGACGCCGCTGATCATTGCGCCCGCCGCCAACAATACGAAAACCTTCTTCATGCGTGTGCCCCCACCAGATTTCGGTTCATCAACTCTCTGACGTCGCTCAGCTTGCCGGTCACCGCCGCTGCCGCCGCCATGGCGGGTGATACCAGATGCGTGCGCGCTCCGGGACCCTGTCGGCCGACGAAATTACGGTTCGACGTGGAAGCGCAACGTTCCCCCGCAGGGACTTTGTCCGGGTTCATCGCGAGACACATCGAACAGCCCGGCTCGCGCCATTCGAACCCGGCGGTGATGAAGATTCGGTCGAGCCCCTCGGCTTCAGCCTGGCGCTTGACGAGGCCCGAGCCGGGAACGACGAGCGCGCGGACACCGGTCGCGACGTGGCGGCCGTCGGCGATCGCCGCCGCGGCGCGCAGGTCCTCGATGCGACTGTTGGTGCAGCTGCCGATGAAGACGTGCTGGATCGGCACGTCGCGCATCGCGGTGCCGGCGGTGAGGCCCATATAGTCTAGCGACTTTTGGGCGGCGGCCTGCTTGGCGGGATCGGCGAAGCTCGACGGTTCGGGGACGAACCCGGTGATCGGGACGACGTCCTCGGGGCTGGTGCCCCAAGTGAGGCCGGGGGCGATGTCGGCGGCGTCGAGCGTGACGGACTTGTCGTACTTCGCGCCGGGATCGGTCGCGAGACTGCGCCACCAGGCGACCGCGCGGTCCCAATGCTCGCCGGTCGGGGCCATCGGGCGGCCCTTGAGATAGGCGAAGGTCGTATCGTCGGGCGCGATCAGGCCGGCGCGTGCGCCCGCCTCGATCGACATGTTGGCGATCGTCAGGCGACCTTCGATCGACATCGCGCGGATGACGCTGCCGGTGAATTCGATGACGTGGCCGGTGCCGCCCGCCGCACCGATCTTGCCGATGATCGCGAGGATGACGTCCTTCGGGCTGACGCCGAAACCGAGTTCGCCGTCGACACGAACTTCCATCGTCTTGGCTTGCGACAACAACAACGTCTGCGTGGCGAGGACGTGCTCGACTTCGCTGGTGCCGATCCCGAACGCCAAAGCGCCGAGGGCACCGTGCGCCGAGGTGTGGCTGTCGCCGCAGACCAGCGTGGTGCCGGGGAGCGTGAAGCCCTGCTCCGGGCCGACGACGTGGACGATGCCCTGCTCGGCGGCGGTCGCGTCGATATAGTCGATGCCGAACTCGGACGTGTTGCGGCGGAGCGCGTCGAGCTGTTGCGCGCTCTCGGGGTCGGCGATCGGCAGGACACGACCGGCGGCGTCCTTGCGCGCGGTCGTCGGCAAATTGTGATCGGGGACGGCAAGCGTCAGGTCGGGGCGGCGCACTTTGCGGCCCGCCACGCGGAGGCCTTCGAAGGCCTGCGGGCTCGTGACCTCGTGGACGAGGTGGCGGTCGATATAGATCAGGCAGGTGCCATCGTCGCGGCGTTCGACGACGTGCGCCGCCCAGATCTTTTCGTACAGCGTTTGTGGAGTGGCCATGATGGGGCGCGCGTTAACCGAAATAGGCTGCCGCGCCAAGGTTCGATGTAATTTTCGGTCGCTGAGCCGTGTGCGTAGAGCGATCGCGAGAAGATGTTCTCTCGCGAAGGCGGGAGTCCAGACTGGGTCCCCGCCTCCGCGGGGGAAAACGGCGAGGGGATCGACATAGACTACGTCATCCTGACGAAAGTCAGGACCCAGGGTTACGGGCGCCGTCCCTCGTGGCTCTGGCTCCTGACTTTCGTCAGGATGACGGGGGGGGGAGGCATCGCCCGGTTCAGGAACGCGACGCTGTCGGCCAGCACCGGCGCTTTCCCGCGGAACGGCTTCGACAGTGCCATCGCCACGTTTTCGTGGCTGAGGCCGGGATAGTCGATGTGCGTGACCGGTGCGCCGAGCGCCTTCAACCGCGCGGTGAGGTTGATCGCGTTGTGGGGCTTTACCTGCGTGTCGTCGCCGGCGGTGATCAGCAGCATCGGCGGCGCATCGGCCCGCGCGAAGTGGATCGGCTGGGTCATCACCGGGTCTGCCGCACCCTGCATCGCGTCGATCGCGCGCTTGGCGGTGAAGGGATAGAAGTCGTACGGGCCGCAAAGACCGACCGCGGCCCTGATGATGCGAGGGTCGACGCCTTCCGCCTTCAGCCAGCGCTGGTCGAGCGTCAGCATCGCGACGGTGTAGGCCCCCGCAGAATGCCCAGCGACGGCGATCCGGTTCGGGTCGCCGCCCGACTGCGCGATGTGGTCGCGCGTCCATTTCACCGCTTCGGCGCCATCCTGGAGGAAGGCGGGGAAACGCACATCCGGTACCTTCCGGTAGTCGGGCACGACGACGACGTAGCCCGCCTTCGCATAGGCGCGCGCGGCGAAGGCGTAGGCGCCGCGCGAGCCGTGGACCCAGCCGCCGCCGTACCAGAAGATCAGCACCGGCAGACCGGTCTTCGCGCCGCCGGACGGGCGCCAGACGTCGAGTTTCTGGCCGTGCGTGCCGAACGGGACGCCCTCGCGCACCCGCGCCGTGCCGCGACCGCCACCCATCACGCCGTCGAGGACGCTGAGCGTGCCCGGCCCGGCCGTGAACGCCGTGCCCGCAATCAGGATCACGATCAGCGCTATGACGATGGCGGCGCGTTTCATCAGGCGGTGTAGTGCGCCGTCGTCTTCGCCGCGACCTCGTCCGCGGTCACGCCGGGGGCGAGCTCGACGAGCTTGAACGGGGTGTCGTGATCGGCGCGCTGGAACACCGCCAGATCGGTGACGATCATGTCGACGACGTTCTTGCCGGTCAGCGGCAGCGTGCAGGACGGGATGAACTTGGGGCTGCCGTCCTTGGCATTGTGGTCCATCACGACGATGATCTGCTTGACGCCCGCGACGAGGTCCATCGCGCCGCCCATACCCTTGATCATTTTCCCCGGGATCATCCAGTTGGCGATGTCGCCGTCCTCGCTGACCTCCATCGCGCCGAGCACCGTGAGGTCGATATGGCCGCCGCGGATCATCGCGAAGCTGTCCGACGAGCTGAAATACACCGACGAGGGGAGTTCGCTGATCGTTTGCTTGCCTGCGTTGATAAGGTCGGCGTCCTCCTCGCCCGCGTAGGGGAACGGGCCGATCCCGAGCATGCCGTTTTCCGACTGGAGCGTGACGGTCATGCCCTCGGGGATGTTGTTCGCGACGAGCGTCGGGATGCCGATGCCGAGATTGACGTAGTATCCGTCCTTGAGTTCCTTGGCGGCGCGCGCGGCCATCTGGTTACGGTCCCAGGGCATCAGTGCATTCCTTCCTGGATGGTGGTGATGGTCGTGAACTGTTCGCGCAGCTCAGTGCCGACGCCGTCGACGATCGCCTGCAACGCGGTGTCCTCGGCAAGGCCCCAGGTGCCCGCATAGGCGCGCGCGGCGTGGCGGATCGTGTCGGCGATCAGGTAGCCGAACACGGTGGGGTCTTCGAGGATGCCCGCGTCGATCAGCACGTTGCTGCCGGCGCCGTTGGTGATCCAGATGCGCGCGACCTCGACCGATTCGCTCGTCAGTTTCGCGCCTATGTCGAGCGCGATCGAATTAGGGTGATCGGCCATTAGCGTACGCCTCCTGTCGGGGCCCAGCGGACTGCTGGCGGGAATACCTCGTCGCGATTGCCTTTGAGCGCAGTGCCGTAGACGGGGTTGGGTAGCACGAACCACCCTGCGCCCCATTTCGCGGCGATCGCGGGCGACTGGACCGTGGCGCGCCGCGTGGCGGGGGTCTGGCCGGCGTTGAACAGGTCGCTGAAGTCCCCGAGCTGGTCGCCGCCCATCGCGACGACGCAGTATTTCGCCGCGATCATGGCGCGGCGGCCGTCCTTCTTCGAGCCGGTCTCGTCGTCACCCGACAGGAACAGCGTCTCGCCGTGGCGCGCGGGGCCGAGGCCAGCGGCTTCGATCGCCGCCTGAGTTTGTGCGGCGTTGGCGGCGGAGCGGTTGCTGTTAAAAACGACGGCGACGCCCATCGCGCGAAGCTGGGTAAGTGCGGCGAGCGCGCCGGGGACGGGGGCGACTTGCTTGACGCCGGTGCGCTCCCAATCCTGCCAGCGGGGGTCGGACCAGGGTTGGCCGGAGGACGCGTCATATTCGAAGCCGAGGTTGAGCAGGACGGTCTCGTCGACGTCGAACACGGCGGCTTTGGGTTTGGTGCCGCAGGAGGTGAAGCTCGGCGCCGCGAGCGAGGCGCCTTGTGCGAGGACGACGGAGATCGGCGTGCGTTGCGCGCGGACGTAGCCGACGAGGGCATTCCAGGCCTGGATGCTGACAGCGGCGGCTTCGCCCGAGGCGTAGAGATACTGCATGCCGGCGGGGACGCCGTCCACGGCGACGGGGGCGGCGATGCTAGGCGAAGACGCGATCGAGGTCGGTGCGGAAACGCTCACGCATCCCTGTAGAGCCAGTGCCCCTGCGAACGCAGGGGTCCAGGATACCAACCGCAGCGCCCGTGACCCTGGGCTCCTGCCTTCGCAGGAGAACGGGCCACGCTTGCGGTACACCAACGGGCCTGACTTCACGCCGAGACCCGCTCGCGGACGGTGCGGAATTCGATCTGCTTGTCGTAGGGCGCGCCGACGATCATCCGCTTTACGTAGATGCCGGGCAGGTGGATCGTGTCGGGATCGAGGCTCCCCACGGGGACGATCTCCTCGACCTCGGCGACGCAGATCTTGCCAGCAGTAGCCATCGGCTGGTTGAAGTTGCGCGCGGTCTTGCGGAAAATGAGGTTGCCGCTCTCGTCCGCCTTCCAGCCCTTGACGATCGCGAGGTCGGCGCGGATACCGCGTTCGAGGATGTATTCCTGGCCGTCGAAGACCTTCACTTCCTTGCCCTCGGCCACCTGCGTGCCGACGCCGGTCTTGGTGTAGAAGCCGGGGATGCCCGCGCCCCCTGCCCGGCAGCGTTCGGCGAGCGTGCCCTGCGGGCAGAACTCGACCTCGAGTTCGCCGCTGAGATATTGCCGCTCGAACTCCTTGTTCTCACCGACATAGGACGAGATCATCTTCTTCACCTGGCGCGAGCGGAGCAGTTTGCCGAGGCCCTGCCCGTCGATGCCAGCGTTGTTGCTGGCGATCGTCAGGTCCTTCACCCCGGACGCCTCGATCGCGTCGATCAGCCGCTCGGGGATGCCGCACAGCCCGAACCCGCCCGCGCAGATCGTCATGCCGTCGAACAGCACGCCTTCGAGTGCCGCCGCCGCATCGGTGTAGCGCTTGTTCGCCATGCATCCTCCTCTGGTCTTTCGCCTCGCATAAGCCGGTGGTTGGCACTCGGCAACGTAGCGCGGATCGACTTTTCACGATCCTCCCCCGCCAGGGGGAGGTGGCCGGCCCTTGCCGGACGGAGGGGGAGGTAAGGGTAACCTCTGCTCCGTGTCCTCCCCTCCGTCACCTTCGGTGCCCCCCCCCGCCAGGGGGGGGATTGAGCCGCTCTCAATACACCAGCTTCAACCCCGGGCGATTCCAGCGGGTCTTCACCAGCCGGCCGCTGCCCGAGCAGGTTATGTACGCGTCCATGCCGTCCGCGCCGCCCCAGCAGATGTTGGTGGTGAAGACGTCGTCGGTGGCAACGAACTCGACCAGCTCCCCGGCGGGCGAGATCACACTGATCCCGCATTCGCCAATCGTCGCGACGCAGATGTTCCCGCACGCCTCGACACCTAGCGAGTCGAAGAACTTGTAGCCGGCGGGGCGGTAGAGTGGCGTGCCCGCGGCGCTGGCGACCTTGCCGGGCGCGACGATGTCGAACGCCATCAGGCGGCAGGTGTAGGTTTCCGCTGCGTACAACGTCTTGCCGTCGGGCGAGAGACCGATGCCGTTGGGATTTTCGCTGGGGAAGATCACTTCCTCAAGATGGCTGCCGTCGGCTTGGGCGTAGAAAACCCCGGTGATATCACGGGCCCGGTCGCGCGATTTGCCGTGGTCGGTGAACCAGAAACCGCCGTGCGAATCGAAGACGATGTCGTTGGGTCCTCGCAGCGAGCAGCCGAAATCGCCATTCCTGTAGAGGATCTCGACGCCGCCGGTGGCGATGTCGATCCGCTCGATGCGGCCGCCCGAATAGTCGTCCGGTTGGCCGTGCGGGGTGAGAAAGCCGTTCGTCTCGCGCCACGCGAAGCCGCCATTGTTGCAGCAATACAGCTTGCCGTCGGGGCCGAGCGCGAGGCCGTTGGGGCCGCCGCCGGGCTCGGCGACCGTCGATTTGGCGCCGTCGGGAGCGATGCGGGTGATGCGGCCCGCCTCGATCTCGACGAGGATGACGCTGCCGTCGGGCATCGCCACAGGGCCCTCGGGGAAACGAAGGCCGTCGGCGACGGTGGTGAACTCGGTCATGATCCTCTCCGGGCGAGTCGGGTTGGTCCCGGCTTCGACGCCAGCGTAACCGTTTCTCGACTTCGCGCACAACGGACGGCAGGATGCACCGATGATCACACCACGCACCGGCGGCCGTATCCTGGTCGACCAACTCGTCGCACAGGGCTGCGACCGGATCTTCACCGTGCCCGGGGAGAGCTTCCTCGCGGTGCTCGACGCGCTGCACGATACGCCCGCGATTGACCTTGTCGTGTGTCGGCAGGAGGGCGGCGTCGCGTATATGGCGTGCGCGGACGGGACGCTGACGCACCGGCCGGGGGTGGCGTTCGTGACGCGCGGGCCGGGCGCGACCAACGCGTCGATCGGGGTTCACGTCGCGATGCAGGATTCGCAGCCGATGATCCTGTTCGTGGGCGATATCGACCGCGGCACGCGCGACCGCGAGGCGTTCCAGGAGATCGATTTCCAGGCGATGTTCGCGCCGATCGCGAAATGGGCGGCGCGGATCGACGATGCGCGGCGGATCCCGGAATATGTCGCGCGCGCCTATGCGACGGCGATGTCGGGGCGGCCGGGGCCGGTGGTGCTGGCGTTACCGGAGGATATGCTGCTCGACGTCGTCGACGCGGTCGATCGGCCGCGGGTCGAGCGGGTGGCGCAGGGGTGTGACGCCGATACGATGGACCTGCTTGCCGATCTGCTGACGACCGCCGAGCGGCCGGTCGCGATCGTCGGGGGCGCAGGCTGGGATGTGGCCGCGTCGGGGGCGTTCTCGACATGGGCGGATCGTAACGGTGTTCCGGTTGCGGCGGCGTTTCGGCGGCAGGATGCTATTCCGAACGACTGTCCGGTCTGGGCGGGAAACCTTGGGTATGGGCCCAATCCGAAGCTGGTCGAGCGGGTTAAGGCGGCGGACTTGCTGCTGGTCGTCGGACCGCGGCTGGGGGAGGCGACGACCGATGGGTATGCGCTGATCACGCCGGATCATCCGGGGCAGCGGCTGATCCATGTGCATCCTGATCCGGACGAGTTGCAACGGGCCTACCGCGCGGATGTCGCGGTGTGTGCGGGGATGGCGGAGTTTGCGGAAGCGTTGCTGCTGGTCGACCTACCGCCGCGGAGTGCTGGGGCGGAGGCGCATGCGGAGTGGCTGGAATGGTCTACGCCCGCGCCGCGCGATCTGGTGATGGACTTGGGACCGTGCGTGACGGCGATGCGCGAGCGGCTGCCGACGGATGCGATCCTCTGCAACGGCGCGGGGAATTATTCGGGGTGGTGGCATCGGTACTGGGCGTATGCCGGGCCGGGGGCTCAGCTTGCGCCGACCGCTGGAGCGATGGGGTATGGCGTGCCAGCGGCCGTTGCCGCGTCTTTGCGGCATCCGGAGCGGACGGTCGTGGCGCTGGCCGGGGACGGGTGTTTCCTGATGAACGGGCAGGAACTGGTGACCGCGGTTGCGCACGGGGCGGACATGCTGGTGCTGGTCGTCGATAATAGCGGGTATGGGACTATTCGCATGCACCAGGAGCGTGAGTATCCGGGGCGGGTTTCGGGGACTGGGTTGCGGAACCCGGACTTTGCCGCGCTCGGGCGGGCTTATGGGTGTTGGGCGGAGACTGTTTCCCGGACCGAGGATTTTGCCGGGGCGCTGGACCGGGCGATGTCGCGCGGCGGGGTAAGGTTGCTGCACTTGGTGACGGATATCGAGGCGATTACTGCCGGGACTACGCTGGCGAAGGTGCGTGAAGGCTGAGCTTCAGCACCGATGCCACCCAATGAGAAACACCACCCCGGCGAAGGCCGGGGCCAGTTGGGGGACGGTGATAACGAAGGACAGCGCTCCGTTATTGCCACCTTTCCAACTGGGCCCCGGCCTTCGCCGGGTGGTGCTGATTATGCGGCGCCCTATTCTGTTCCCTCGCGAACGCGGGGGTCCAGGAATCCCGTTCGCTAGCGATACTTAGCTGGGCCCCCGCGTCCGCGGGGGGACCATACTCGGCGTGCCGCGAACTCAGCCGGCTGCCGCTTCCAGCTTCGCCCTCACCGCCGCCACCGCATCCGCCGCCTTGTCGCCATCAGGACCACCGCCCTGCGCCATGTCGGGACGGCCCCCGCCGCCCTGCCCGCCCAGCGTCGCCACCGCGATCTTCAGCAGGTCGACCGCGTTGTGGCTCGCCACCAGATCCGCCGTCACGCCGACCGCGACCGAAGCGCGGCCGTCGTTGATCGCGACCATCACCGCGATTCCCGAGCCGAGCCGCTGCTTGGCCTCGTCGACCGCGCCGCGCAGGCCCTTCGCCTCGAAATCGTTGAGCACCTGCCCGATGAACGCGACGCCGCCGACCTGTTCGGGCCCGGCCGCTCCGCCCGAGCCACCGCCGCCGAGCGCGAGCGCCTTCTTGGCGTCGGCGAGTTCGCGTTCGAGGCGGCGGCGGTCTTCGAGGAGGGACGCGACGCGCGCCGGGACCTCGTCGGGCGTCGACTTCAGCACGGCCGCAGCTTCGCGCAGGCGATCGTCGCGACCGGTCAGGTACGCGCGCGCCGCTTCGCCGGTCAGTGCCTCGACACGACGGATGCCGCTGGAGACGGCGCCTTCGCCGACGACCTTGAACAGGCCGATGTCGCCGAGCGCGTTGACGTGCGTGCCGCCGCAGAGCTCGATCGAATAGGTGCCGTCCTTGGTCGCACCCATCGACACGACGCGGACCTCGTCGCCGTATTTCTCGCCGAACAGCGCCATCGCACCCATCGCGATCGCGTCGTCGGGGGTCATCAGCAACGTCGTCACCGCGCCGTTGCCGCGGACCTGCGCGTTCACGTCGGCCTCGACCTGCGCGATGTCGGCGGGGGTCATCGCGACCGGCTGCGAGAAGTCGAAGCGCAGGCGGTCGGGCGCGACGAGGCTCCCCTTCTGCGCGACGTGCGTGCCGAGACGTTCGCGCAGAGCCTCGTGCAGCAGGTGCGTCGCCGAGTGGTTGGCGCGGATCTGGGCGCGACGCGCGACGTCGATCTGGAGCTTGACCGGGTCGCCGACCTTGATCTCGCCGGACTCGACGCTCGCATGATGGACGAACACGCGGCCGAGCTGCTTCGACGTCTCGGTGACGTTCGCGCGGAGGCCGGTGTCGTTCGAGATGTGACCGGCGTCGCCGACCTGTCCGCCGCTCTCGCCATAGAAGGGCGTCTGGTTGACGACGATCGCGACCGTGTCGCCGGTGGTGGCGTGGTCGACGCGCGCGCCGTCCTTGACCAGCGCCACGACTTCGCCCTCGCCGGTGTCCGACGCGTAGCCGAGGAATTCCGTGCCGCCAGTCTGCTCGACGATGTCGAACCAGATGTCGTCCGAGGCCTTGGCGCCCGAGCCCTTCCAGGCGGCGCGGGCGGCGCGCTTCTGCTCGGCCATCGCGGTGTCGAAGCCTGCGCGGTCGACCGCGATGTTGCGTTCGCGCAGCGCGTCTTCGGTGAGGTCGTACGGGAAGCCGTAGGTGTCGTAGAGCTTGAACGCGACGTCGCCGGCGAGCGTGCCGTCGGTCATTCCGGTGGTCGCCTCGTCGAGCAGCTTCAGCCCCTTTTCGAGCGTCTGGCGGAAGCGCGTTTCCTCCTGCTGCAGCGTCGCCTCGATCAATGGCCGCGCGCGCGCCAGTTCGGGATAGGCGGCGCCCATTTCGGTGACGAGCGCGGGGACGAGGCGGTGCATCAGCGGCTGCTTCGCGCCGAGGATGTGCGCGTGGCGCATGGCGCGGCGCATGATCCGGCGCAGGACGTAGCCGCGGCCCTCGCTCGCGGGCAGCACGCCGTCGGCGATCAGGAAGCCGGCGGTGCGCAGGTGATCGGCGATCACGCGGTGGCTGGCGGTGTTGGCGCCGTCGGTCGCGGTATGCGTCAGCGCGCCCGAGGCGGCGATCAGCGCCTTGAACGTGTCGGTGTCGTAATTGTCGGTGACGCCCTGCATGACCGCGGCGATGCGCTCGAGCCCCATGCCGGTGTCGATCGAGGGTTTGGGCAGGTTGCCGACGATCTCGGCATTTTCCTGCTCGTATTGCATGAACACGAGGTTCCAGATCTCGACGAACCGGTCGCCGTCCTCGTCGGGGGAGCCTGGAGGGCCGCCGGGGATGTGGTCGCCGTGGTCGTAGAAGATTTCCGAGCACGGTCCGCACGGCCCGTTGTCGCCCATCGACCAGAAATTGTCCTTGGTCGGGATGCGGATGATGCGGTGATCGGGAAGGCCGGCGATCTTCTTCCAGAGATCGAACGCCTCGTCGTCCGTGTGATAGACGGTGGCGGTCAGCTTGTCCGGCGACAGGCCCCATTCGCGCGTGAGCAGCGTCCAGGCGTGGACGATCGCCTGTTCCTTGAAATAATCGCCGAACGAGAAATTGCCGAGCATTTCGAAGAAGGTGTGGTGGCGCGCGGTGTAGCCGACATTGTCGAGATCATTGTGCTTGCCGCCGGCGCGGACGCATTTCTGGGACGAGGTCGCGGTGGTGTAGGGGCGCGATTCGAGGCCGGTGAAGACGTTCTTGAACGGCACCATCCCGGCGTTGACGAACATCAGCGTCGGGTCGTTCTGCGGGACGAGCGGCGCGGAGGGCACGATCTGGTGCCCCTGCGATCCGAAATAGTCGAGGAAGCCGCGGCGGATGTCGTTCGTCGATGTCATGCGGCGGGACTTAGGCGAGCGGGGCGGTTCGCTCAAGTGGAGGTGTTGGGTATGGCCGAGGCATCCCGTTGAACCGCAAGCAGCGTGTTTCCCCGCGAAGGCGGGGATCCAGTCTGGGCTCCCGCTTTCGCGCGAGAACAAGGGGGCGGGTGCTGGAGTTAGGTAAGTCACACCACCCCGGCGCAGGCCGGGGCCCAGTTGGAAAGGTGGCAATGACGGCGCGCCGTCCTTCGTTAGCGCCGGTCCCCACCTGGGCCCCGGCCTTCGCCGGGGTGGTGGCGTTGGCGGGGGGGGCGCCCTACCTCACGACCCCTACCCCAACGGCGCATCCAGCGACTTGGGCGGTTCGCTGAACCATTTCGTCCCGGCGTCGGTCATGTGGAAGCAATCCTCGATGCGGACGCCGTATTTGCCGGGGATGTAGATGCCCGGCTCGTCGGAAAAGCACATCCCCGTCGCGAGCTTCGTTGTCTCGCCGCGGACGAGATTGACGGGTTCATGGCCATCCATGCCGATCCCGTGCCCGGTACGATGCGACAGGCCGGGGAGCTTGTAGCCGGGACCGTAGCCTAGCGTTTCGTAATGCCGCCGCACCGCGTCGTCGACGCTGCCCGCGGTCGCGCCAATCTTCGCCGCGGCGAACGCGATCTGTTGGCCGCGGGCGACCTGGTCCCACGTCTTGCGCTGATCCGCGGTCGCCGTGCCGTGCACCCAGGTGCGCGAGATGTCGGACTGGTAGCCCTGCACGGTGCAGCCGCAGTCCATCAGCACGACCTGTCCGTCGGCGACGCGGTGGATCTCGCGGCTGCCGTGGGGGTAGGCGGACGCTTCGCCGATCAGCGCGAGCGCGAACTCGGGGGCGCCGCCGAGCTTCTTCGTCGCCGCGTTCATCAGCGCGCCGATCTCGGGGCCGGTCATGCCCTTCTCGACCCGCGCGTACGTCCAGCGATACGCGGCGAGCGTGACCTTGGTCGCGGCCTGCATCAGCGCGATCTCGGCCGGGGTCTTGATCATCCGGCAGGCGCGGACGACCGGGTCGGCGGACACGATCTTCGCATCGGGCAACACGCGCTGGAGACCGGCGTAGGCGAAGTAGCGCACCTCCGCCTCCAGCCCGATCGGCCGCGTGGCCAGTTTCCGGTCGCGCAGGAATCCGGCGACGACCGCGAGCGGGTTCTCATCCTCCTGCCACACGCGCACCTCGGCGGGGACGGCGAGCGTCTCTCGCACCGAGGGCTCCTCGAAGAACGGCGTGACGATGCACGGCTCGCCCTCGACCGGGAGAATCGCCAGCGTCAGCCGCTCGCTCGTGTGCCAGCGGACGCCGGTGAAGTAGATCATCGACGATCCCGGCTCGATCAGCACCGCGCCGATGCCCGCCGCCTTCATCAGCGACTGCGCGCGGGCGAGCCGCGCGGCGCGCTCCGTCGCATCGATCGGTCTGGTCGTGGCGGTGATGTCGGACAGCGCCGACAGGTCCGGCTCGGCGGCGCGGAGGATCGCGGGGATCGACAGCAGCGGGGCCGCAATCGCGAGGCCCATTAGGTCGCGGCGCGAGGGGTTGAAGGCGGATTTTCGGAATGTGGTCGACATCGCCGGACGATAGGGTCCTTGACCCGGGCGCCGCAATCCCCTTCCCTGTCCGTACTTCTCGGGAGCGATTGATGGCCAAGCGGCTAACCTATTACATCTTGTTCGGCCTCGTCGCGGGGATGGTCGTCGGCTGGGTCCTGAACGCGTCGATCGACGACGGCACGGCCGAGTCCGCTGCGCGGTTGAAGGACATCGCCGGCTATTTCTCGATCGTGACGTCGCTGTTCCTGCGGCTGATCAAGATGATCATCGCGCCGCTGGTGTTCTCGACGCTGGTCGTCGGTATCGCACATATGGGCGACACCGGCGCGCTTGGCCGCGTCGGACTGCGCAGCCTAGGGTGGTTCATCTGCGCGAGCCTGTTGTCGCTGACGCTCGGCATGATCCTGGTCAACGTCTTGCAGCCGGGCGTCGGGCTGGAACTCGCGATCCCGCCGGCGACCGCGTCGAGCGGGGTCGATGCCGCGGCGTTCGACCTCGCCAAGTTCATCTCGCATATCGTGCCCGATTCGATGATCGCGGCTATGGCGAGCAACGAAATCCTCCAGATCGTCGTGTTCTCGGTGTTCGTCGGCGTCGCGATCACCGCGGTCGGCGAGAAAGCCGCGCCGCTGGTCAAGGCGATCGAGGCGCTGGTGGCGGTCATGCTCCAGATCACCAATTACGTGATGCGGTTCGCGCCGTTCGCGGTGTTCGCGGCGGTGACCGCGACGCTCGCCGAGCGGGGGCCGACCATCCTCGGCCAGCTCGCCTATTTCATGCTGACCTTCTATATCGGCCTGGCGCTGCTGTGGGCGATGCTGATCGGGATCGCGTTCGTGCTGATCGGGCCGCGGACGCGGCTGCTGGTGCGGTATATCCGCGATCCGCTCATTCTCGCCTTCTCGGCGGCGTCGTCGGAGGCGGCGTACCCGCGGACGCTGGAGGCGCTCGACCGGTTCGGCGTGCCGCCGCGGATCGCGAGCTTCGTGCTGCCGCTGGGCTATTCGTTCAATCTCGACGGGTCGATGATGTACATGACGTTCGCGTCGCTGTTCATCGCCCAGGCCTACGGCATCGACATGCCAATCGGGCAGCAGATCGCGATGCTGCTGGTCCTGATGGTGACGTCGAAGGGGATTGCGGGCGTGCCGCGGGCGTCGCTGGTCGTGATCGCGGGGACGCTGTCGATGTTCAAGATCCCAGAGGCGGGGATCCTGCTGATCCTGGCGGTGGATCATTTCCTCGACATGGGGCGCTCGGCGACGAACGTGATCGGAAATGCGGTGGCAGCGACGGTCGTGGCGAAATGGGAGGGCGGGCTTGACGAGCGCGAGCCGGCCGATCGCGATCCGCCCGTCGCGCCGACCGGGCATGGGCCGAAGGTGAATGTGGACAGCTACGAGAAGATCGGGCCGGGGCAGGTTTGAGGCGATTGGCGATGTTGAGCCGATGACGGATTAAGGATGCGTTTTACGCTGGCGGTCCACTGAAGAAGTACCTCCCCCGGGCGAAGGCCGGGGCCCAGGTGGGAGACGCCGGTGATCACAGGAGCGCTTCGTTACTTCGAGCTTTCCAACTGGGCCCCGGCCTTCGCCGGGGTGGTGTTTAGGGGAGCGTCGCGTTCTTAGTCTCGACGCGGTTCTTGATCTGCAGCCCTCAAGCGTAGGCGTAAGGCCCGCCCTTCTTGAGCCCCGCCTGATACGCCGGACGGGCGTGGATTTTCGCCAACCAAGCGATCGTCGCGGGGCGCGACTCGTTCAGGCCGCCGCGGCTGCGGGCGGCTTCCAAGGGAAAGCTCATCATGACGTCGGCAGCGGTCATCTCCGCGCCGGCGAACCAGGGGCGTTGCGACAGTTCGGATTCGACATAGTCGAGGTGGACGTCGATCATCGGCTGGATCTTCTTGACCGCGACCTTGCCCATGATCGGGATGCGCGCGAGGACGAGCTTCAGCAGCAGCGGTGGCATCATCGAGCCTTCCGCATAATGCAGCCAGAAGCGGTAGCGTAGCGCGTCGGTACGGTTCGCGGGGGCGCCGAGCTTCCCGTCCGCCTTGTCGACGAGATATTCGACGATCGCGCCGGTCTCGGCGACCACTTGGCCACCCTGAACATCCGCATCCTCGATCACCGGCGACTTGCCGAGGGGGTGGACCCGCTTAAGTTCGGGCGGGGCGAGCATGGTCTGCTTGTTCCGCTCGTAGCGCTTGATCTCGTAGGAGAGGCCGAGTTCCTCGAGCATCCACAAAATGCGCTGCGATCGCGAGTTTTCGAGGTGGTGGACGATGATCATGCTGGCTCCGCCTGTTGGCCTAAATGGCTGATCTGTGCGCGGTCCAGATCCAGGCGACCGCGGGAAATTCCACCGTATCGCCGTCGCTGTGACGTGCGCAGACGTCTGTGAGACGCGCGATGTGGCGCTCGCGTTCCTCGGGGGCCGCGTCGCGGATCGCGGAGGCCGCCGGGCCTATGCGGCGGAAATAGTCGACGGCATCGGCCACGGGATCGGTGCCCTCGCCTGCGCGGTAGCGGAAATAGTCGACGGCATCGGCCACGGGATCGGTGCCCTCGCCTGCGCGGTAGGCGAAGTCGAGGCGCTGAGGCGGACCGGCATTCCAGCCTGCGGTTGCTAGGATTCCGGCGACATATGCCGGATCGGCGAACGCGAAGGGGCCGGGTGCGGTGCTGGCAGGGGCGTTGGGATCGCCGCCGGTCGCAGCGACGGTCTCGGTGGCCCAGCGATTGGCGGCGCGTTCGGCGAAACAGGAGAAGACGAGCGAAGCTTCCGAGGCCGCCGCTTCGGCGAGCGTGGCGAAGGCGGCGACGGGATTGGCGAAGAACATGACGCCGTGGCGCGAGACGTAGAGGTCTGTCGGGGCGTGGTTCGCGGCGGCGACGGTGATGTCGGCGCATTCGAAGCGAGCGTTGGACTGGGTTTCGGCGCGGTGTCTGGCGATCTCGATCAGGGTCGGCGAGAGATCTATGCCGGTTACCGTGGCGTTCGGGAGGGTTTGCGCGATGGCGAGCGTAGTCGCGCCAGCGCCGCAGCCTATGTCGATGATCTTGCGGGTTCGGGGGATCGCGGCGGCGAGGATCGCTGCGTTTAGATGTGGCGTCAGGTTGATGAAGCTGCGGTCGGTTCGACGCCATTCCTCGGCCCAGACGTCGCCTATTCTGCCGGTCCAATCATAGGCGGTGGTCATGGGTCGGGGTGCCTCATGGTCGGATCAGGGGGCGGCGGTTTGAAGTGAAGTATAGGAAGTATAGACGCTCGCGTGGGTTTGGCGTTGGGGAATTGTGGGTTTGGCGTTGGACATTGGGAGGCGTCGCCAAGCCCGTTGCGCTGCTTTGCGCGGTCGTCTGCACTTGCTTGCTTCCCCGCGAAGGCGGGGATCCAGACTGGGCTCCCGCCTTCGCGGGAGAACAAGGTGGTGGGGGCTGGCGTTCGGTAGACACCACGCCGGCGGAGGCGGGGCCCGGTTGGGGGACGATCGTAACGAAGGATTGCGCTTCGTTATTGCCATCTTTCCAATTGGGCCCCGGCCTTCGCCGGGGTGGAGTTTAGGGCGCTGCGGTGCGGTCCAGGCGATGCCGGTGTCGGTCTGGAGTCGATGCCACCCACGCACTATGCACCGCTTGCCCTCACCCTCCCATTGCGAGAGCAATGGGCCCCTTCCTCTCCCGGAGGGGGGAAAGAGTCTTATACGTCGTCTTCGGCGTCGGGGCCGGCCATCATTTCCTCGGCGACCTTGTCGGTGCGCGCGCGGATCTGCTTTTCGAGGCGGTCGGCGGTTTCGGGGTTGTCCTTGAGGAACGTCTTCGAGTTCTCGCGGCCTTGGCCGAGGCGGACGCTGTCGTAGCTGAACCACGCGCCGGACTTTTCGACGAGGCCGGCCTTCACGCCGAGATCGAGGATCTCGCCGAGCTTGGAGACGCCCTGCCCGTACATGATGTCGAACTCGACCTGCTTGAACGGCGGGGCGACCTTGTTCTTGACGACCTTGACGCGGGTCTGGTTGCCCGTGACTTCCTCGCCGGCCTTGATCGCGCCGATGCGGCGGATGTCGAGGCGGACCGAGGCGTAGAACTTCAGCGCGTTGCCGCCGGTCGTCGTCTCGGGGTTGCCGTACATGACGCCGATCTTCATACGGAGCTGGTTGATGAAGATCACCATGCAGCGCGAGCGGCTGATCGAGCCGGTCAGCTTGCGCAAGCTCTGCGACATGAGACGCGCCTGGAGGCCGACATGGCTGTCGCCCATCTCGCCTTCGATTTCGGCGCGCGGCACGAGGGCTGCAACGGAATCGACCACGAGCACGTCGATCGCATTCGAGCGGACGAGCGTGTCGACGATTTCGAGCGCCTGCTCGCCGGTGTCGGGCTGCGACACGATCAGCTCGTCGATGTTGACGCCGAGCTTCTTGGCATAGACCGGGTCGAGCGCATGCTCGGCATCGACGAACGCCGCGGTGCCGCCGCCCTTCTGCGCTTCGGCAATCACGTGGAGCGCGAGCGTGGTCTTGCCCGAGCTTTCCGGACCGTAGATCTCGATCACGCGGCCGCGCGGCAGGCCACCGACGCCGAGTGCGATGTCGAGCCCGAGCGAGCCGGTCGAGATGACCTCGACCTGCATGGTTTCCTTCGAGCCGAGGCGCATCGCCGAGCCCTTGCCGAACGCGCGGTCGATCTGCGCGAGCGCAGCGTCGAGCGCCTTCTGGCGGTCGTTGGTTGCGGTTGCCATGCCGGTGTCGATCACTTTCAGATTAGCGGCCATTGATAAGCTCCCATCGCTAAAGCAAGCGCGCGTGCCATTCAACGCGTCATACCGATGTATTCTATTTGTTCTGGCGGAACAAGTGGGGAACGTTAGTCTATGGGGAAAGATTTGGGGTTTAGTCGCCTTCGCGCGTGGGCTGTGCACGGTACTGGGCAATTCGGCCGCTTCAATACACGATCCGCCGTCGTCACCGCACCGACGGGATCCGTAGCTTCGCAGGGCAGCGATCATACTGCAACGCCAGCCAATATGGGTTCCCGCCTCCGCGGGAATGACGGGAGAGGCGGCGATCTTTGATCCAGATCCGCTCAGTCTTTCTTGCGGGGGCGGGCTTGTTAGGGCCCGCGTTTGATCAGGCGAGCGTCGTTGCGAGGGTCCACCAGCCATGGGCTTGCGCGGCGGTAGCCGCTGCGTCTCGGGCCTGGGGGGTTTCGAACAGGGCGAAGCAGGTGGCGCCCGAGCCCGACATTCTGGACAGGAGGACGCCTTGTGCCGCGTCCAGAAGGGCTCGGACCTGGGCGATTTCGGGGGCTAGCGCCAGCGCGGGGGGTTCGAGGTCGTTGCGGCCGGCTTTCGCGCGGTCGAGGAGGGAGCCTTCGGGGATCGGGCCTCGGTCCTGGCCGTCCCACGTCTTGAAGACTGCCGCGGTCGAGACGGCAACGCCCGGGTTCACGAGCAGGAGCGGCGTGCCGGACAGGCCTTCGAGGTCGGTGAGCATGTCGCCTTTGCCGGTGCCGAGCGTGGTGCGGTTGGCGAGGCAGGCGGGGACGTCTGCGCCGAGCCTTGCGGCGATTTCGTGGAGGTGGGGGTCGGTTGGGGGTACGCCGTGGAGGCGGGACAGCGCGCGAAGGGTCGCGGCGGCGTCGGCCGAGCCTCCGCCTATGCCTGAAGCGATCGGGAGGTGCTTTTCGAGAGTCAGCGCGTGGTGGGTGCTTGGGGCGAACGCGGCGGTGAACGCGTCGGCGGCGGCGGTCACGAGGGCGAAGGGGCCGGTTATTTTGAAGCTGTTCCGGGGGGCCGCTTCTACCGTGACGAGGTCGCCATCGGTGGCGAAGGCGAAGAGGGTTTCCAGGTCGTGATAGCCGTCGGGGCGGCGGCGGCGGACGTGGAGCGCCAGGTTGATTTTTGCCGGGGCGGATTCGGTGATGCGCATGGGGGTCTCGGAGTTTTGGGGCGGACCGGGGGTCTGCTTTGCGCGTGGGCTTAGCCAAAGAATGTCTGTCATCCCAGCGGACGCTGGGATCTTTGTGTTTGGCGAGGGGTGTTGCCTCTTGGGAGACCCCAGCTTTCGCCGGGGTGACGGTGTTGAGGGGACGGACGGGTGGCAGGGGCCGCGAGGATTGGATCAGGGCTCCATCGGCGGGATGGCAGTCTCGACCGTCCAGTTCCATCGGCAGCGTGCCCTCACCCTTCCCACCCGGCTTTGCCGGGCGGGCCCCTTCCCTCTCCCCTTCAGGGAGAGGGTAAAAGTTGTCAGCGTCTGGCTTTTGGGGGGAGGCCGTTGGCGATCTTTGCGGTTAGGCGTGCGGTTTCGCTGGGTTCGGCGGTTAGGAGCGCGGCGCGCCAGGCGTAGCGGGCTTCGTATCGGCGGCCGACGGACCAATAGGCGTCGCCGAGATGGTCGCCGATCTCGATGTTGGCGGGTTCGGCCTGCGCGGCGCGTTCGAGCAGGGGGAGTGCGCGGGCCGTATCGCCGGAGAGGTGGTAGGCCCAGCCCAGCGAGTCGGTGATCGAGGCGTTGGTCGGGTCGAGGCGGCTGGCGCGTTCGAGCAGCCGGATCGACGCGGGAATGTCGTCGCCGTGCTCGACCTGCGCGAAGCCGAGATAGTTGAGCGCGAGCGGTTGCGCGGGGCCTCGGGCGACGGCTTTTTCGAGTGCGTCGCGCGCTTCGGGCCAGCGGCCGGCCTGGTCGAGCGCGCCGCCATATTGCAGCCAGGCGCCCCAGCTGCCGCCGGACTTGCCGTCCGCGGCGATGATCCGCTGGTACCACGTGGCGGCTTCGGCGGGGTTGCCGGTGGTCAGGAGGAGGTCGGCATAGCGTTGCCAGTCCGCCGCGTCCGCGCCCGGTTGATCGACGCGGTTCTTGGCGGCGGCGAGCGCTTCGCCGTCGCGGTCGGCGTTGGCGAGGATGTCGATCCGCTCGGCGGCCGCGGCGACCGCGAACGGGCTTTTCGGCCCGACCTGATCGAGGACGACGAGCGCGCGATCGACCAGTGCATTGCGGGCCAGCGCATGGGCGAGGAGGATGCGGGCGCGATCGTAGCTTGGATCGGCGCGCAGCGACGCCTGAGCCAGCGCGATCGACAGCGGCGAGGGTTCGCCGAGCGCGAGGTCGCTGGCGAGGTGCGCGAGGAGGCGCGAGACGCCGATCGCGAGCGGCTGCCGAGCGGGCGCCTTGGCGATCAGGTCGCGGGTTTCGGTGGCGAAGCGGTTGGCGACCGGGTCCTTCGCGGCGGTGGCGAGCGCGGGGCCGGGATCGCGGCCTTCGCCGTGCGCGACCCAGGCGTAGAGCGAGGGTGCGAGAACCACCAGCGGCCCGGTGGCGAGCGTGCCGATCGCAGCGTCGGCAGCCTTGGTATCGTTCGCGTGCGCAGCATCGGCGAGTGGCAGAAGCGCGGCGTCGGCGGGAGCAACGCCGGCCTTGTTCAGCACGGCGACGGCGCGGTTGGCGAGCGGCATGTCGCCCGCCTCAAGTGCCTCGCGGTAGGCGCGGATCGCGACGACGGGATCGTCGGGCGATGCCGCCAGCACCTTGGCATAGCTGGCGGCGGCGAGGTCCGGCCTGCCCGCGGCGTCGGCGGCGCGGGCCTTCAGATAGGCGGAGAGATCACCGGTCCCGGCCGTGGCAGGCGCCGCCAGGACGAGACCGAGTGCGAGCAATACAGGCTTACATGTTGGGATAATTGGGGCCTCCGCCGCCCTCGGGTACGACCCAGTTGATATTCTGGGTGGGGTCCTTGATGTCGCAGGTCTTGCAGTGGACGCAGTTCTGCGCGTTGATGACGAACTTCGGGTCGCCGGTTTCCTCGCCGACCACCTCGTAAACGCCGGCCGGGCAATAGCGTTGCGCAGGCTCGTCGTACATCGGCAGGTTGTATTCGATCGGCACCGCCGGGTCCTTGAGCGTCAGGTGAACCGGCTGGTCCTCCTCGTGGTTGGTGTTCGAGATGAACACCGACGAGAGGCGGTCGAACGTCAGGACACCATCGGCCTTCGGATAGGCGATCGGCTTGACGAGATCCTTGCGCCACAGGCTCTCATGGTCGGGATGGTGGTGCATCGTGAAGGGGACCTTGATCCCCAGATGCTCAAGCCACATCGTGATGCCGGCGAGGCCCGAACCGACCAGGTCGCCGAACTTCTTCACCAGCGGCACGACGTTGCGGACGACCGACAGCTCCTTCTTCACCCACGACTTCTCGAACGCCTCGGGATAGGCGGCGAGTTCGTCATGGCCGCGCTGCGAGACGATCGCCTCGACCGCGGCCTCTGCGGCCATCATGCCGGACTTCATCGCGGTATGCGTGCCCTTGATGCGCGGCACGTTGAGGAAACCGGCGCTGTCGCCGATCAGCGCGGCGCCGGGCATGACCAGCTTGGGGATCGACTGCAGCCCGCCGTCGCTGATCGCGCGGGCGCCGTAGCTGATCCGCTTGGCGCCCTTCAGCAGCGCAGCAATCTCGGGGTGGGTCTTCCAGCGCTGCATCTCGTGGAACGGCGAGAGATGCGGGTTGGTGTAGTTGAGCCATGTGACGAAGCCGATCGAGACCTGGCCGTTCGCCTGGTGATAGATCCAGCCGCCGCCGTTCGAGCCTTCGGTCTCGCTGAGCGGCCAGCCCTGCGTGTGGATGACGCGGCCGGGAACGTGGAGTTCGGGATCGATATCCCAGAGCTCCTTGATGCCGAGGCCGTAGACCTGCGGATCGCTGTCCTTGGCGAGATCGAACTTGGCGATCAGTTGCTTGGTCAGGTGCCCGCGGCAACCTTCCGAGAAGAAGGTGTATTTCGCGTGGAGTTCGAGCCCTGGCGTGTAGTCACCCTTGTGCGTGCCGTCGCGGGCGACGCCCATGTCGCCGGTCGCGACGCCCTTCACCGAGCCGTCGTCGTTGAACAGGACTTCGGCGGCGGCGAAGCCGGGGAAGATCTCGACGCCGAGTTCCTCCGCCTTGCCCGCGAGCCAGCGGCACAGATTGCCGAGCGAGCCCGTGTACGTGCCCTTGTTGTGCATGAACGACGGCGTGACGAAGTGAGGCATCTCGCTCTTCTTCGTCTTGCTGAGGATCCAGTGATGGTTCTCGGTCACCGGAACCTCGGCGAGCGGGCAGCCGTCCTCGCGCCAGTTCGGCAGGAGCTCGTCGAGGCTCTTCGGATCGATGACCGCGCCGGAGAGGATGTGCGCGCCGACTTCCGAGCCCTTTTCGAGCACGCAGACGCTGATCTCGGCGTCCTTCTCGGCGGCCAGCTGTTTGAGACGGATCGCTGCCGAGAGACCGGCCGGGCCTGCGCCGACGATCACCACATCATAGGGCATCGATTCACGTGTCGTCATAATCGTCTCCCGGGGATCTCCCCTTATTGCCTAGCTTTGGGGCCAAGCGCTTGATGCCCCGCCCTTCGTTCGGGCTCGGGCCGGCACCATCTTGTCCAATATGGCGATTGCGCGAGTTGACCGCCACGTCAACCGTGCAGCATAGGTTACCCTGTGGGGGCGGATCAAACCATCGATTGGCGAAACGCCGCGGCGAGTGCGCTCGACTGGTGGCACGAGGCCGGCGTCGACACGCTGGTCGACGACGTCCCGCGCGATTGGTTCGCGGCGCCCGAACCGCTTGCCGCGCCCGCCGCGGTACCGGTTGCGCCGGTCGCCGTACCGTCCTCGATGCCGCTTTCGCTCGCCGATTTCCTCAACTGGCGAAGCGGTGCGGAGGTTCCCGAGGCGGATTGGAGCGGGGTTTCGCTGGCGGCTTCTGGCCCGGCTGACGCTACGGTCATGGTGCTTGTCGATTGCCCTGACCGCGACGATGGCGACGCCGGCGCCCTGCTGAGTGGCGCATCGGGTCGGTTGCTCGACAAGATGCTTGCGGCGATCGGGCTCACGCGCGACGAGGTTCACCTCGCGGCGGTCTGTGCGAAGCGCCCAACGGCGGGGCGGATCCAAAGCGAGGTCGAGGAGCGGCTTGCGGAAATCGCCAAGCATCACATCGGTTTGGTCGCGCCCAGGCGGTTGCTGTTGCTCGGCAATGCGGCGAGCCGTGCGATCCTCGGGACGGAATTACAGGCGGCGCGCGGGCGTTTACATGGGTTTAACCATAAGACCGCACAAACAGGGGTCGGTGACGCGTCGCACATGACGAGCGTGGTCGCGAGCTTTCATCCGCGGTTTCTGATCGAGAAGCCAGCGGCCAAGGCCGAGGCCTGGAAGGATTTGCAGATGCTGATGCGCGAACAGATATCGCAAGAGGGCGTGAGATGATTCGGATTCGGTCTGTATCGCGGGCGGCCATCGCTCTGGGGCTCAGCGCCCTTCCCCTTCCGGCTGTGGCGGCGACCGGCGCGGGCGAGCCGGGTGGCGATACGCGGCTCGGCTCGACGCAGTTGGTCGGCGCACCGACGCTGGAGCAGATCCCGGACCAGCTCGATGCGGGCCAGCGCGAGGCGTACAAGACGGTGTTCGCGGCGATCCGCGACGGCAAGTGGACCGACGCGCAGATCCAGCTCGACACGATGAAGCCCGGCCCGCTGCACGCGATCGCGCGCGCAGAGATGTACACGGCGAAGGGCTCGCCGCGGATCGAGATGGAGCCGCTCGTCGCGTTGCTCAACGAAGCGCCCGAGCTGCCCGAGGCCGAACAGATCTCACGGCTGGCAAAGATGCGTGGGGCGGTCGACCTGCCCCCCCTGCCCGCGGCGCAGCGACTGATCTGGCAGGACGGCGCGCCGCGTCGCGTCCGCGCGAAGAGCCTGCAGGGCGACATGATCGCCGCCGATCTCGCGCTGAAGATGCAGCCTTACGTGAAGGCGGACATGGGCCGCGAGGCGCAGTCGCTGCTCGAGAGCACACCGGGGCTCACCCCCGAGGCGCTGACCGAGTGGCAGCAGAAGATCGCGTGGATCTATTTCCTGCAGGGCGACGATGCGAACGCGCGCGTGATGGCTGCGAAGGCGCAGGACGGCGTCGGCGACTGGGCAGTCCAGGGCCGCTGGGTCGGCGCGCTGTCGGCATGGCGTCAGAATGATTGTGCGAATGCCGAGTCCGGGTTCGAGGGTGTCGCGGCGCGGGCCGGCGACGTCGATCTTCGCGCGGCGGCGCTATACTGGGCGTCGCGCGCGGACATGGTGTGCTCGCGCCCCGACAAGATCGAGGGTCGACTGAAGGCGGCGGCGCAGTTCGGCGAGAGCTTCTACGGCCAGCTTGCACGCCAGCAGCTCGCAATGAAGGACAAGGGAACGTCGGTCGGTGGCCTGGTCGCCAGCGACTGGCAGGTCGTCGGCAAGCGTCCGAACGTGCGCGTCGCGGCGGCGCTGGTCGAGGTCGGCGAGACCGATCTGGCCGATACGGTGATCCGGCAGCAGGCCAAGATCGGCGATCCGCGCGAGTTCGCCAACCTGGTCCGCGTGGCGGAAGCATTGAGCCTGCCCGCGACCACCGTGTGGCTCGCACATAATTGCCCGCAGGGTGTGACGTCGACCGCCGAGGCACGCTATCCGACGCCGAACTGGACGCCGGACAGCGGCTGGCACATCGACAAGGCGCTGGTCTATGCGCACACGCTCGAGGAGTCGCGGTTCCGCAATACCGTGAAGAGCCCGGCCGGCGCGTATGGCCTAATGCAGATCATGCCCGCCGCCGCGACCGACTTCGCGCGCGAACGCGGCACGTCGATCGACATGAAGGCGCTGACCAAGCCGTCGACCAACATGGATATCGGCCAGCGCCATCTGGAGCGGCTGCGCGACATGGCGGGCGTCACCGGCGGGCTGCTGCCCAAGGTGATCGCGGCGTATAATGCGGGGCCGCGCCCGGTCGGCGACTGGAACGCGATCGTCCGCGATAACGGCGATCCGCTGCTGTATATCGAGAGCATTCCGTATTGGGAGACGCGCGGCTACGTGACCACCGTGCTGCGCAATTACTGGATGTACGAGGCGCAGGGCGGCAAGAAGGCGTCGGTCAGCCGTAATGCGCTGGCGCAGGGCATGTGGCCGCGCTTCCCCGGCCTGCCGGGTGCGACCGCGGTGCGGATGAACGCCCGGCCGAACGCGCGGGCGAGCGCCAGCACGGTTGCGGTGAACGCCAGCGTCGGGCCGCAATCCTCTACCATCACGCGCGCGGACTGAGTTTCATGCCGATCGACGAAAGCCGGATTTTCCTGCCGGTGCGGATCGCCGTGCTGACGGTGTCGGACACGCGTGGGCTGGCCGAGGATCGCTCGGGCGACACGTTGGTCGCGCGGCTGACCGAGGCTGGCCACGTGCTCGCCGATCGCCGGATCGAGAAGGACGATGTCGAGACGATCGTCTCGCGGCTGCATGCGTGGATCGGCGATCCGGCGGTCGATTGCATCATCACCACCGGCGGCACCGGCGTGACGGGGCGCGATGTTACCCCGGAGGCGATCGAACAGGTCGCCGACAAGATGATACCGGGCTTCGGCGAGCTCTTCCGCATGCTCAGCTACCAGACGATCGGGACGTCGACGGTGCAGTCGCGCGCGTGCGCGTGCGTGTCGAAGGGCACGTACATCTTCGCGCTGCCGGGCTCGACCGGGGCGGTGAAGGATGGCTGGGACGGGATCCTGCGCGACCAGCTCGACAGCCGCCATCGGCCCTGCAATTTCGTCGAGCTCATGCCGCGGTTGCTGGAGCGCTGAGGCTTTTCCGGGTGAGGTGGCTTTCGCCCGCTTTAACTGCGCGTGCCCTCACCCTTCCCGCGGGCCGAGTGGCCGCGGGTTCCTTCCCTCTCCCCGGCGGGAGAGGGAGAGACGTTTTTAGCCAGCGTGACGATGGCTCGCACCAATTCGCTGCGATTTTCGCCAGATTGTGGCGTGTCTTGCGATCGAGGATTCCCTCGGACAGTTTAGCTACTCGGTGAAAAACCTCGCTGTTCGAACAGCTTCATCGCTGTGTAGCACTGTATTACTCAACTGGCGCGCCAGATGCATTGGTCGAGATGCCGCCCCACCGGGCGCGTCATACCAACACAAGGATGCCTGCCATGACCCCGATTTTCCTGAAGAGCCTCGTTGCCGTAGCTGCGCTGGCGATCAGCGTTCCGGCCTTCGCTGTTCCATCGGCTTCGACGCAGAAGACGGTGCTCAAGTACGACGCCAAGACGCAGAAATATTGCATGGTCGAGCCGGCCGTGACCGGTTCACGGATCGATCGGATGATCTGCAAGACGTCCGCCGAATGGTCTGCTGCCGGGCTGAACATGCCGAAGGCGGTGATGCTGGCGCGGAAGTGAGGCTGCACGGTTCGGTCGGACGCGTGCGCGTGTCTCGGCCGGACCGCCGCCGCGTCAGGCCCCCGCGTCAGGCCCCCGCGTCAGGCCAGCGCGGACCCGCCGCGTGCCGCGTGGATCAGGTCGACGAGCTGCTTGTTGATCGACGCGCCATGAAGATGGAGGTGGACCGCGTCATACCCCTCACGCCGCAACCGCTGGCGCAGCGCGTTAACCGACTCGCACTCGCCCGAGCGTGCCAGTTCGAAAGCCCGTTCCACCGTGGTGATCTGTCCCGTCATCGCTTCGCCCTACGCGCAATCGCCGCACGCGGCGAGCGCTCATTCGTACCACGGGCAAGTCGCTAGAAACTCGCCATTATTTCTCTAATGTAGATCAAGATTCGCCCGGAGCAACTGCACGACGCAGGGAATTATGTTCTATATTTGTTCCGTCATCACGCTTATCGTCTGCCGATGAAGACCACTCGACCAGTTCGCGGGGCGACGCGCAACGACGAAAGCCGGCGGTTCAACCTGCCGCAGACCGAGGCTGACGGCGACTGGCTCGACATGCGCGAGGGGATCGACGGCATCGCCCCGAAACTGCGGACGACGGTGACCGTGGAGACGCCGCGGACGATCATCAGCCGCAACGCATCGCCCGACGTGCCGTTCGACCGCTCGATCAATCCGTACCGGGGGTGCGAGCATGGCTGCATCTATTGTTTCGCACGGCCGAGCCATGCGTTTCACGACCTGTCGCCGGGACTGGATTTCGAGAGCAAGCTGTTCGCCAAGCCTGCCGCCGCCGCGCTGCTGCGCGCCGAACTGTCGAAGCCGGGCTATGCGGTCGCGCCGATGGCGCTGGGGACGAACACCGATCCGTATCAGCCGATCGAGACCGACTGGCGGATCACGCGCGGGATCATCGAAGTGCTCAGCGAGACGGATCATCCGCTGACGATCACGACCAAGTCGGACCGAGTGGTGCGCGATCTCGACCTGCTCGCGCCGATGGCGGCGAAGGGACTGGCGGCGGTGGCGATGTCGATCACGTCCTTGGATCCCAAGGTGGCGTCGACCGTCGAGCCGCGCGCGCCGCACCCGGAGCGGCGGCTGGCGGCAGTGCGGAAGCTCGCCGATGCGGGGGTGCCGGTGTACGTGTCGATCGCGCCGGTGATCCCGGCGATCACCGACCACGAGATCGAGCACCTGATCGCGCGCGCGGCGGAGGCTGGGGCGACGCGGGCGTTCTTTATCCCTGTCAGGTTGCCGCATGAGGTGGCGCCGCTGTTCCGGGCTTGGCTCGACGAGCATTTCCCGGACCGCGCGGGGAAGGTGATGGCAACGATCGCGTCGCTGCGCGGGGGCAAGGACAATGATCCGAACTTCTTCACGCGGATGCAGGGGCAAGGGCCTTGGGCGGATTTGCTGGGAACGCGGTTCCGGATCGCGTGCGCGAAGCATGGGTTGAACCGGGAGCGGGTCGCACTGCGAAGCGACCTGTTCCGCGCGCCGAGGGGGCCTCAAGGGGAGTTGTTTTGAGGGGGCTTGGCTTACGGCTCGGCCGATGACTCGGCCTGCGATTCCCGCCCCCTCAATACGGATCAGACCTGCCAATCTGCTCCCCTCCCTGGAAGGGAGGGGTTGGGGGTGGGTCGGTCGCTTAGGATCCGTGTCGCCAACCAACTGGCCAACCCACCCCCGGCCCCTCCCTTTCAGGGAGGGGGGAAGTCTTGGCGCTCGCCCGTCGAGTTCTGGTACACCACGAACCCGGCCGCTCGTCAGACCAACTTCTCGCTTGTCGTCGTCACGAACCATCATCGGGCTGCCAGAGCTCGATCGGGCTGCCTTTCGGATGTCAGATGCGCGCAAAGCGGCCGAAGTCGATGCGACGATACCAGACGGGGAACCGCGACGGAGCCGACCGACCGATCCGTTTCGGTTGCTCCTGCCACTGGGTATCAGGGCCGTTTCGGCACCCCGCCCCCGACTCCGGGCGAGCCCTGGACGTGACGCCGGCCGCAGCGGATCGGCGCGGCTAGTAGGCGCGGCCGATCAGGATGCGCTCCACCGCGGGTTCGCCGGTGAAGATGCAGGCGCCGTCGTCACATCCGGTCTGCCCCATCGGCGCGTTGCGGATCGTGAGCTTGAGCGCCTTCAACCGCTCGACGACCTTGTCGAGCGCGGGCCCGGTCGGCTTCGACCAGCGCACGTCGACCCAGCCGGGGTTCTTCACGCCCTCCGCGAAATGCGCCTCGACCGCGGCGAAGTCGTTCGCGGGGACGATGTTGCCCTTCACGCGGTTCATCGATTCGACGTGGAGCGTCGCCTGGACGTCGTGCAGCATGCCCGAGACTTCGCTCACGAACGTGTCGCGCGAGACGGCGTTGCTGTCGAGCTTGCCGTCCTCGCGGTAGAGGCGGTCACGGCGGATCACCGTGACATTGCCACCGGCGACATCGCGCCCGCCGACCTCGATCACGATCGGGGCGCCTTTCTTGACCCAGCCCCAGCGCTTGGTCGCGGCCTTGGCGGGCTTGAGGTCGAGCAGCGCGCGGACCGGTTCGCCCAGCGCGGACTGCTTGGCAAGTTCCGCCTGAAGCGACTTGCAATAGTCGACGATCGCCGCGTCCTCGGGCACGTCGCGCAACATCGGCACGATCACGACCTGCCATGGGGCGATCAGCGGTGGCACGCGCAGGCCGTCGTCGTCGCCGTGGACCATGATGACCGCGCCGATCATCCGCGTCGACACGCCCCAGCTTGTCGTGTTGCACAGCTCGAACTCGCCGCCCGCATTCTGGAAGCGGATGTTCTGCGCCGAGGCGAAGTTGGTGCCGAGGAAGTGCGAGGTGCCCGCCTGCAGCGCCTTGCCGTCCTGCATCATCGCCTCGATCGAGTAGGTCGCGACGGCGCCGGGAAAGCGCTCGTTCTCGGGCTTCTCACCGGCGATGACGTGGATACCGAGGCATTCCTCCGCGAAATCGCGATAGACTTCGAGCATTTTCAGCGTCTCGTCGCGGGCCTCGTCGGCGGTGGCGTGCGCGGTGTGGCCTTCCTGCCAGAGGAACTCGCTGGTGCGCAGGAACATGCGGGTGCGCATTTCCCAGCGGACGACGTTGGCCCATTGGTTGATCAGCACGGGCAGGTCGCGCCACGACTGCACCCAGCGTGCGAACGCCGCGCCGATGACCATCTCCGAGGTCGGGCGGACGACCAGCGGCTCCTCGAGCTTGGCCTCGGGATCGGGGATCAGGCGACCGTAACCGTCGGCCTTGAGGCGGTGGTGTGTGACCACGGCCATTTCCTTGGCGAACCCGTCGACGTGCTCGGCCTCCTTCTCGAAGTACGAGAGCGGGATGAAGAGCGGGAAATAGCAGTTCTCGTGGCCGGTCGCCTTGATCCGGTCGTCGAGCAGGCGCTGGATCCGCTCCCAGATGCCGTAGCCCCACGGGCGGATGACCATGCAGCCGCGGACGCCGGATTCCTCGGCGAGATCGGCCTCGGAAATGACGGCTTGGTACCAGGCGGAGAAATCCGCCTCGCGGGTGACGGGGAGTGCGCGCTTTATCATGGGGTGCGCTTATCGCGAACGCGGCGCTTCGTCACGTCTGAGTTGCGGGGTGGCGACGCGGCAGCGGTTTGCGTAGGGGTCGCCCATGCCAAACGACCGCATCCTTCCCGCTATCGGCATGCGGTTGCTGTCGGTCGTGATCTTCGCGCTGATGAATACCACGATCAAGCTGGCCGAGCGGCACGGTGCGAGCGTGGCGGAAATCCTGTTCTTTCGGCAGTTCGGGGCGTGTTTGCTGGTGTCGGGGGTGATTGCCGCGGGGCCGGGTTTGCCTTCGGTCAAGACCAAGCGGTTGCCGGCGCATATCGTGCGCGCGATCGTCGGGCTGTCGGCGATGGCGTTCACGTTCAACGGGATCGTTGCGTTGCCGCTCGCGGAGGCGACGACGATCGGGTTCACGGTGCCGATCTTCGCGACGATCCTGGGGGCGCTGGTATTGCGCGAGCCGACCGGGTGGTACCGCTGGGGTGCAGTCGCCGCCGGGTTCGCGGGTGTGCTGGTCGTGGCGCAACCCGGGAGCGGCGATCACTTTCCCTTATGGGGTGCGGGATGTGCGCTGGCGGGCGCGTTCGGGACGGCGAGCGTGTCGATCCTGTTGCGGCAGATCGGCAAGACCGAGAGCGCGCTGACGACGGTGTTCTGGTTCTCGGCGCTGTCGTTGATCCCGTTGTCGGTGTTCTACGCGGAGGCGGCACAGTCGCATGATCTGGTGGCGTGGGTGTGTCTGGCGAGCGTCGGGATCTTCGGCGGGCTGGCGCAGATCGCGATGACGACGTCGTTGCGGCTCGGGCCGGTGTCGGTGGTGGTGCCGATGGATTATTCGAGTTTGCTCTGGGCGACGTTGCTGGGGTGGCTGGTGTTCGACACGTTGCCGGCGCAGGCGACGTGGTTTGGGGCGCCGGTGATCGTGGCGAGCGGGTTGTATATCGTCTGGCGCGAGCATGTCCGGCGGCGGGAAGAGACGGATCGCGCGATCGCTTGACTGCGTGGCGTACGATCCTCCCCCGCCAGGGGGAGGTGGCTGGCGCTTGCCAGACGGAGGGGGAGGTGAGCGACGACTTCGGCGCCGTGTCCTCCCCCTCCGTCGCCTTCGGCGCCACCTCCCCCTGGCGGGTGAGGATCGCGTTAGCGGACTCGGGCCGTCTCCAGCATCCGTTTCGCGCGGAGGTACATTTCGATGCGTTGCGTGGTGAACAGGCCGAGCGCGAGGGCGACGAGCATGTCGGTGATCGCGAAGGCGTTGAGATGCAGCGCGTGGCCGTCGCCGATCACCGCGCGGGCGCCGGTGCGGACCGCGACGATCGCGACCAAGAAGAGGACCGCGGCGGGGGACGATGTCGTGTTGAGCGCGTGGCTGTCGGGATCGACGGTGATCCGCATCATCTTGCCGCGCTGCCAGCCGAGGGCTGCGCCCATCACGAGCGCGAGCGCACAGAACAGCCAGGCGAGGCCTTGCGGCGGGTACATCGTGAACATGTAGAGCGCGGCTGCGGCGTAGAGCGCGGGGAATATCCAGAGGCGTTCGAGCTTGAGCGGCTTGACCACGCTCATGCGGCGCCAGCGGACCGCGAAGACGATGCCGATGATGACGGCCGTAATCGCGTAGCTGATCCAGCCTTGTGCTTCGTGCGCCTGCATTGATTTGAGCCCCCACCCTATGAGGGTGGAGGCTAGATCGGTTGTAGTGCTCTCGGCAATCCGTTTTCCTGCGAACGCAGGAATCCAGGGTTACAGGCGGCGGCGTTCGCAACCCTGGGCTCCTGCGTTCGCAGGAGATCAGATCCGGGATTTACTCGGCGGCCTGCGCCAGTGGAGCCGGGTCCTTCCAGACCAGTACCGGCTTCCGCGCCGCGAGCGTCTCGTCGAGGCGCGCGCGGGGGGCGAAGTGGGGGGCGGTCTTGAGGCTCGGGTCGCCGGCCTTGGCACGTTCGGCGACCGAGCGGAGTGCGGCGATGAACTGGTCGAGGGCCGCCTTCGATTCGGTCTCGGTCGGCTCGACCAGCATCGCGCCGTGGACGACGAGCGGGAAATACATCGTCATCGGGTGGAAGCCCTCGTCGATCAGGCCCTTGGCGATGTCGATCGTCGAGAAGCCGGTAGCGAGGCCCGAGTCCGAGAACAGCGCCTCGTGCATGCACGGACCCGACGGGCCGAACGGTGCGTCGAGCGTGCCTTCGAGGCTGCGCAGGATGTAGTTCGCGTTGAGCACCGCGTCCTCGGACACTTGCCGCAGGCCGTCCGCGCCGTGGCTGAGGATGTAGGTGAGCGCGCGCGTGAACATGCCCATCTGGCCGTGGAACGCGACCATGCGGCCGAAGCTGCCGGCGTGATGCTCGTCAGCATTCTCTTCCTCGATCAGAACGAATTGGTCGCCCTGCCTCTCGACGAACGGCAGTGGCGCATAGGGCGTCAATGCTTCCGAGAACACGACCGGTCCCGAGCCTGGGCCGCCGCCGCCGTGCGGGGTGGAGAAGGTCTTGTGGAGGTTGATGTGCATCGCGTCGATGCCGAGATCGCCTGGCCGGACGCGGCCGACGATCGCGTTGAAGTTCGCGCCGTCGCAATAGACGAAGCCGCCCGCCGCGTGCACCGCGTCGGAGATCTCGCGCATGTCGCGCTCGAACAGCCCGCAGGTGTTGGGGTTGGTGATCATCACGCCGGCGACGTCGGGGCCGAGCCGGGCCTTCAGCGCGGCGGTGTCGACGCGGCCTTCGGCGGTGGCGGGGATGTCCTCGACGCTATAGCCGGCGAAGGCTGCGGTGGCGGGGTTGGTGCCGTGTGCGCTCTCGGGGACGAGGATGATTTTCCGCGCGCCTTCGCCCTTGGCTTCGAGCGCGGCGCGGATCGCGAGGATGCCGCAGAGCTCGCCGTGCGCGCCGGCCTTGGGGCTCATCGCGACCGAGGTCATGCCGGTGAGCGTGACGAGCCAGTGCGCGAGCTGGTGGATGACTTCCAATGCGCCCTGGACGGTGTCGACCGGCTGGAGCGGGTGGACGTCAGAGAAACCGGGCAGGCGCGCCATCTTCTCGTTGAGGCGCGGGTTGTGCTTCATCGTGCACGAGCCGAGCGGGAAGAAGCCGAGATCGATGCCGTAGTTTTGGCGAGACAAGCGGGTGTAGTGGCGGACGGTTTCCGGCTCGGAGAGACCTGGGAGACCGATCGGTGCAGTGCGCGACAGGCCGGCCAAGCGGCTTAGCCCTCTCCCCTCCGGGGAGAGGGTTGGGTGAGGGGCTGTTCCGGGCGCAGCACTGCTTGGCTGCCCCTCACCCCGACCCTCTCCCCGGAGGGGAGAGGGAGCAGCGAAATCGACGCCGGTGGTATGCGAGTCGCCGATCTCGAAGATCAACGCTTCTTCCAGCATCAGCGCCTTGTTGCCGGTTACCGATGCTGGGACGTTCCCCGTGTTCGCCTCGGGCGAGGTCGGGCGCCAGCCGCTCTGGTTGATGCTCATGCCAGTATCTCCTGGAGTGCGGTGGCTAGCGTTTCGACGTCCTCCGCGGTGGTAGTCTCGGTGACTGCGACGACTAGGCCGTTCGCGAGGGCGTCCTGCCCGGGGTACAAACGCCCGAGCGATACGCCGGCGAGAATGCCGCGATCGGCGAGCGTGCGGACGACGGGGCGGGCTTCGGTCGGGAGCTTCAGCGTGAACTCGTTGAAGAAGCTCTCGTTGACGAGCTCGACGCCGGGGATCTGCGACAGGCGTTCGGCCGCAGACACGGCACCCACGTGGTTGATCTCCGCCAACTGGCGCAGGCCGGCTTCACCGAGCAGCGTCATGTGGATCGAGAAGGCCAGCGCGCAGAGGCCGGAGTTGGTGCAGATGTTCGATGTCGCCTTCTCACGGCGGATATGCTGCTCGCGCGTCGACAGCGTCAGGACGAAACCACGGCGGCCGTCGGCGTCTACCGTTTCGCCACACAGGCGCCCGGGCATCTGGCGGACGTATTTGTCCTTGCAGCCGAACAGGCCGACATAGGGCCCGCCGAACTGGAGGCCGACGCCGAGCGACTGCCCCTCGCCGACGACGATGTCCGCGTCCATCTCGCCAGGCGAGGTGATCGCGCCGAGCGCGACCGGCTCGGTGACGACCGCGATCAGCAGCGCCTTCTTCGCGTGGCAGGCATCCGCCAGCGGGCGCAGGTCGGCGATGCGGCCGAGGATGTCGGGATACTGGACCACCACGCACGACGTATCGTCGTCGATCTTGGCGATCAGCTGGTCGAGGTCCATGTCGGCGGCCAGTTCGGGCACGGCGGTGTCGAGCACGTCGCCGGTGAACTTGGCCATCGTCTTCGAGACCGAGACGTAGTGCGGGTGGAGGCCCGAGGACAGGATCGCCTTGCCACGCTTGGTGATGCGCCGCGCCATCACGATCGCTTCCCAGCACGCGGTCGAGCCGTCGTACATCGAGGCGTTGGCGACGTCGGTGCCGAGCAGCCGCGCGACCTGCGTCTGGAACTCGAACAGCATCTGCAGCGTGCCCTGCGCGATTTCGGGCTGGTACGGCGTGTAGGCGGTGAGGAACTCGCCGCGCTGGATCAGGTGGTCGACCGACGCGGGGACGTGATGCTTGTACGCGCCGCAGCCGAGGAAGAACGGCGCTTCGCCGGCGGTGAGGTTTTTCTTCGCGAGCGCCGACATGTGGCGTTCGACGGCCATCTCGGACGCGTGCATCGGCAGGTCGCGGACCGGGCCGTCGAGGCGGGCGGCTTGCGGAACGTCGACGAACAGGTCGTCGATCGTCGCGGCGCCGATGACGGCGAGCATCGCTTCACGGTCGGGCTGGGTCAGGGGAAGGTAGCGCATGGTGCTGGACCTCTCCCCTCCCTGGAAGGGAGGGGTTGGGGGTGGGTAGGCTGCTTGGGCTCCGTGTCGCCAGCCAACCGGCCGACCCACCCCCGGCCCCTCCCTTCCAGGGAGGGGAGCAGTTAGCTTAGATAGCTCAGAGCCCTTCGACGAAGGCTGCGTAGGCGGCTTCGTCCATCAGGCTGTCGAGTTCGCTCGGGTCGCTGAGCGTCAGCTTGAAGAACCAGCCCGCCGCTTCCGCGTCCGAGTTCACCAGGCTGGAATCGTCGGTCAAAGCCGCGTTGCCCTCGGTGACGGTGCCCGAGACCGGCGAATAGACATCGGAGGCGGCCTTGACCGACTCGACGACCGCGGCTTCGTCGCCCTTCGACAAGGTCTTACCGGCTTCGGGGACGTCGACGAACACGACGTCGCCGAGCTGGCTCTGCGCGTATTCGGAGATGCCGACGGTGCCGACGTCACCATCGACATCGACCCATTCGTGATCCTGCGTGAAGTAACGGCTCATATCACTTGGCTCCTGCGCGGACGTAGCGGTGGGGAATGAAGGGCATCGCGGTGACGGTGGCGGTATGGACCTTGCCACGTTGCGCGATCTCGATGCGGGTGCCGGGCGCGGCGAGCGCGAGCGGCACATAGGCCATCGCGATCGGCTTCCCGAGGGTGGGCGCGAAGCCGCCGCTGGTGAGCCGGCCGATCTTCGCACCGGTGTCGTCGATCACTTCGGCACCTTCGCGGGCGGGCTGGCGACCCTCGACGATCAGGCCGACGCGCTTGGTGGCGGGGCCGTGCTCGCGCTCGTTGAGGATGCGGTCGGCACCGGGGAAGTCGGCGGCTTCGCGGCGACGCTTCGACAGCGCGAAACCGAGATCGGCCATGACCGGCGTGATCTCGGGATCGAGGTCGTGGCCGTAGAGCGGAAGGCCGGCTTCGAGACGCAGCGAATCGCGTGCGCCGAGGCCGATCGGCTTGATCTCGGGAAGCGCCAGCAGCGCGTCGGCGAACGCGACGGCGTGCTCGGCGGGGAGCGAAATCTCGACGCCGTCCTCGCCGGTATAGCCCGAGCGGCTGATCCAGAGCGGCACGTCGTTCCAGTGGAACGCGCCGGCGGTCATGAACACGAGGCCGTCGATACCAGGGACGATCCGCGCGACGGCTTCAACCGCCTTGGGCCCCTGCACCGCGAGCAGCGCCTGGTCTTCGAGGATGTTGATCGTGACGTCGTCGGGCAGATGCTCGATCAGATAGCTGACGTCGTCATACTTGGTCGCGCCGTTGACGACGACGTAGAAGCTCCCGCTCGCAGTCGGCGACGGGTGGAGTGGGTCGTACGCTTCGGGTTCGACATCGGCCGCGGAGAAGGGCGACGGCTGGTCGTCGGGCAGGCGCGTGGCCATCAGATCGTCGAGAATGCCGCCGTCCTGTGCGAGCAGCAGCGAATAGCGCATCTTGCCTTCCGCCAGCCCAGCGATGTCGCCCGGCAGCACGGTTTCGAGCGCATGCGCGACGCCTTCGCCGGAAAAGACGAGCTGGCCCATGTGGCTGACGTCGAACAGGCCCGCCGAGTCGCGCGTCCAGGCGTGCTCGGCCATGATGCCTTCATACTGGATCGGCATTTCATAGCCGGCGAACTCGACCATCCGCGCGCCCTGCGCCCGGTGCCACGCGTCGAGCGGCAGTGGCAGGATCTCGGGCTCGACGTAATCGTCAGCCTGATCGATGATGCTGGCGTAGTCGCGCAGTTCGGGGTCGCTCATGCTCGGTCTCCGTCGAAGGGGCGCGCGGCACCAGTGGGTGCAACGATCCGAACCCCCTCTGTCACGGGACCTGAGAGCTTTCGCGCGAACAAAGTCCAGCGCTTACCCCTTCGGTGGCCCTCGGCGCGAGGCCAGGACGCTTTCCAGAGTGTCGATCAGCCCCGCGCGGTCTCTGGTGCCTGAGAGATTCCGGGGTGGTTGCTCCTTCGGCGGTTCCGTGCCCAGTCAAGGGCCAGCCCTGAAAGGACCGGAAACGCTCTCCCGCGCGGTGCCATGCCGGTTACCCGCCATCGACGCCGCGAGTTGTGACGCGGCGCACAATCTTAGTCAATCGAGCGTTTGGGGTTCGGCGAGAAATCCGGCCTTTGCCGTTCCCCCGCGGAGGCGGGGGTCCAGGGTATCAAGCGATATCGCTCGTGACCCTGGACTCCCGCCTTCGCGGGAGAACGGCAAGTTAGTGCGCCGAAGTCTATTCTACCGTCACGCTCTTCGCCAGGTTACGCGGCTGGTCGACATCCGTGCCCTTCAGCACCGCCACATGATACGCCAGCAACTGCACCGGCACCGCATACACCAGCGGCGCGATCAGCGGGTGCACCTTCGGCATGGTGATCGTGGCCATGCAGCCCTCGCCGGCCGCCTGAATGCCGTCGTAGTCCGAGATCAGCACGACCTTGCCGCCGCGCGCCATCACTTCCTGCATGTTGCTGACGGTCTTGTCGAACAGCGGCCCCGACGGCGCGATGACGATGACGGGGACATGCTCGTCGATCAGCGCGATCGGGCCGTGCTTCATCTCGCCGGCGGCATAGCCCTCGGCGTGGATGTAGCTGATTTCCTTCAGCTTCAGCGCGCCTTCAAGCGCCAGCGGATAATCCGTCCCGCGGCCGAGATACAGCACGTCGCGCGCGCCGGCGATGTTGTGCGCCATCGCCTCGATCGCCTCGTCATACGCCAGCGCGCCGTTGAGCGCAGCGGGAGCCTCCGACAGATGCCGCACGATCTCGCGCTCTTGGTCCTTCGTCAGCAGCCCCTTCGAGCGCGCCAGATTGGCGGCGAGGGCGGCGAGCACCGCCAGCTGGCAGGTGAACGCCTTGGTCGAAGCGACGCCGATCTCCGGCCCCGCATGCGTCGGCAGCAGCAGGTCCGCCTCGCGTGCCATCGAACTGGTCGGCACGTTGACGACGACCGCGATCTTCTGGCCCTCGGCCTTGGCGTGGCGGAGCGCCGCGAGCGTGTCCGCGGTCTCGCCCGACTGCGAGATGAAGAGGGCGAGGCCGCCATCCTCCATCACCGGCGCGCGGTAGCGGAACTCCGACGCGACATCGAGGTCGACGGGCACGCGCGCGAACTGTTCGAACCAGTATTTGGCGACCATGCCCGCGTAGAAGCTCGTCCCGCACGCGACGATCGTGACGCGCTTGATGCTCGACAGGTCGAACTCGGGGATCGGCAGCGAAACCTCACCTTCCATCCGCTTGAGGTACGAGCGGAGCGTCTGCGCGACGACGATCGGCTGCTCGTAGATCTCCTTGAGCATGTAATGCTTGTGGTTGCCCTTCGAGATCAGGTCGCCGGTCACGCCCGAGATCGTGATCGCGCGTTCTACGGGCGCGTTGTCGCGGTCATAGACCTGCGCGCCGTCGCGGGTCAGCACGACCCAGTCGCCCTCGTCGAGATACGCGATCCGCTGTGTCAGCGGCGCAAGCGCGAGCGCGTCGGACCCGAGATACATCTCGCCGTCGCCGTGGCCGACGACCAACGGCGAACCGAGCCGCGCGCCGATCAGCAGGTCGGGATGCTGGCGGAACAGGATCGCGAGCGCGAACGCACCGTGCAGCCGCGGCAGCACGTCGCGGACGGCGGAGACCGGGTCCATCCCCGCCTCGATCTTCTCGCTGACGAGATGCGCGACGACTTCGGTATCCGTCTCGCTGGTGAACGTCCGGCCACGCGCGATCAGCTCGTCGCGCAGCGGCTTGAAGTTCTCGATGATCCCGTTGTGGACCACCGCGACTTCGCCGGTCGCGTGCGGATGCGCGTTGTTGGTGGTCGGGCCGCCATGCGTCGCCCAGCGCGTGTGGGCGATTCCGGTCTTGCCGGGGAGCGGATGCGCGGCGAGTTCGTTGGCGAGGTTGACGAGTTTCCCCGACGCACGCCGCCGCTCGATCGCGCCGTCATGGTCGGTGGCGATCCCCGCCGAATCATACCCGCGATATTCAAGCCGCTTCAGCCCGTCGAGCAGACGCTCGGCGACGTCTTCGCCGCTCAAAATTCCAACGATGCCGCACATTTACATCTTACTCCGTGGAAACCTACTTGACCGCCTTACGCGCCAACATCTTTTCGCGAAAGCGCGCGGCCCAACCGGGCTTCGCGACCTGAGCCGGACGGACCAGCGCAAGCGCGTCGGCCTCGACATCCTGCGTCACGACCGATCCGGCGGCGACGATCGCGCCCGCGCCGATATTGACGGGGGCGACCAGCGCCGAGTTCGAGCCGATGAACGCGCCCTCGCCGACGACCGTGCGGTATTTGAAATAGCCGTCGTAATTGCAGGTGATCGTGCCCGCGCCGATGTTCGCGCCCGCACCGATATCCGCGTCGCCGACATAGGTCAGGTGGCTGACCTTCGCGCCCTCGCCGATCACGGCTTTCTTGACCTCGACGAAGTTGCCGACCTTGGCGTCCGCGCGCAGGTCCGCACCGGGGCGGAGGCGCGCGAAAGGCCCGACGTTCGCGCCCTTGCCCACGCTCGCGCCCTCGACATGGCTGAACGCGTGGATCGTCGCGCCGTCCTCGACGCGCGCGCCGGGGCCGAACACGACGTTGGGTTCGATCACCACGTCGCGGCCGAGCACCGTGTCATGCGCGAACCAGACCGTGTCGGGCGCGATCAGCGTCGCGCCGTCGGCCATCGCTCGCGCGCGACGTTCCGCCTGCCAGGCTCCCTCGACGCCGGCCAGTTCACCGCGGCTGTTAACGCCGGCCACCTCGTCCGCGCCGGTCTCGATCACCGCCGCCGATCGACCGCCCGCGCCTGCCAGTCCGACGATATCGGTGAGGTAATATTCGCCCGCCGCATTGTCGTTGCCGAGCCGGTCGAGCAGCGCGAACAGGTCGGTCGCGCGCACCGCCATCAGCCCGGAGTTGCACAGCGTCACCGCGCGTTCCGCCTCAGACGCGTCCTTATACTCGACGATCCGGTCCATCCGACCCGCTGCGTCGGCGATGACGCGGCCGTAAGCGCCGGGATCTGCCGGGCGGAAGCCGAGCACGACGACCGCGGGCGTATCGTCGGCGTGCAGCCGGTCGATCATCCGCTGCATCGTCGCGGCGGTGACCAGCGGCACGTCGCCGTAGAGGATCAGCACGTCACCCTCGAACCCCGCCAGCGCCCCGCGCGCCTGCGCGACCGCGTGGCCGGTGCCGAGCTGCTCGGCCTGCAACGCGGTGGCGATTCCGAGCGGCGCGACCGCCGCCTCGACCTGGTCGCGCCCCGCTCCCGTCACGACGACCGTCTTCGCAGGGTGCAACGCCGCCGCACTCGCGATCAGATGCAGCAGCATCGGCCGCCCGGCGATCGGGTGAAGCACCTTGTGGAGGTCCGATTTCATCCGCGTGCCCTTGCCGGCAGCGAGGATCACGACCGCGATAGAGCGTACGGCCGGGTCTTCGGGCGGGTGTACGGGGGAATGCGCCGGAAACGGTTGGTCGTTGGAATGCGTCGTCATGGGAGGATCGCTGCCACGAAAGCCTTGCCAATTCCATAGCGCCGCTGGCAGGCATCACCGTAATGACGCATTTTTCTTTTGATATCGTCGGGTTCGACCTCGACGGCACGCTTCTCGATACCAGCGGCGACCTTGCCGCCGCGGTCAACCATGCGCTGGCTTCGGTCGGGCGCCCCCATTTGAGCGTCGATGAGGTCAAACCGATGATCGGCGGCGGCGCGCGGCACATGCTCAAGCAGGGCCTGACGGCGACCGGCGGCTACGACGAAGCGATGCTCGACACGTTGCACGCCACGCTGCTCGCCTATTACGAGGCGAACATCTGCGTGCTGACCAAGCCCTATCCCGGCGCGATCGAGGCTCTGGATGCGTTGGCGGCGAAGGGCGTGACGCTCGGCATCGTCACCAACAAGATCGAACGGTTTGCGCGGACCGTATTGGGCGAGCTGGACCTGACCGATCGGTTCGCGTGCATCCTCGGCGGCGATACGCTGGCCGAGTCCAAGCCATCGCCGATGCCGATCCACGAGATGGTCAGGCTTTGTCGAGAACGCGGGGGCGGCGGTGGACGCGCCGCGTTCGTCGGCGACTCCGTTTTCGACATCCAGGCGGGACAGGCGGCGGGGCTACCGACGATCGCGTGCAGCTTCGGCTTCCTGATGCAGCCGGTCGCCGAGCTCGGCGCCGACGCGGTGATCGACGGCTATGCCGAGTTGCTGCCGACGCTCGAAAGGCTCGGCGCATGAACCGCACAGGGTTTCTTCGCCTCGCGCTCGTCGCGGCGGTGGTATTCGCGGTGACGATGGCGTTGCTGCCAAAGCCTCCGCACATGCCGATCGACCAGTTCGGCGACAAGTTCCAGCACATGCTCGCCTTCGCGACGATGTCGTTGCTCGCGGCCCTCGCCTATCCGACCGCCAAGCTGTCCCGGATCGGCGAGCGCTTCTCGTTTCTCGGCGCGTTGATCGAGGTGCTTCAGTCGATCCCGTCGCTGCACCGCGATTGCGACATCCGCGACTGGATCGCGGATACGCTGGCGATCACGGTCGTGCTGCTGATCGTCTGGTCGGTGCGACGTCAGCGTGGTGCGCGGTTGCCGTAAACGCCTTTCGGGCTCAGTTCCTCCTGAATTTTGTCCAGAGGTGCCGGGCTAGCATCGCCGGCGGCATCCGCAGCCAGTGCGAGCGGACGTAGAAGGCCAGGCGCGTGATCGGCCTGGTCGGCCTGCCCCAGCCGTCCCGAGCAGCGATCCGGCGAACGTAGAGGCGGTCGACGCCGCGGGCCCCGGTCGCTCCGAACAGCGCGTCGACCAGCCGTAGCGAGCGCGCCACCTCATGGTGCAGGCCATGCCGGCGCGCTTCCGCGTCGAGACCGTCGGTGCCGAACTCCTCGACCAGGCAGCGGATATCCCACAGGTTGCGCATTCCCCCCGCGAGGTCGCCGTCCGCGAACAGATGCGCGGCGGCGTGGACGATCATTCCGTTCGGCGACAGGATCCGCAGCCCATTCGCCAGCGGCACGCTATCCTCGACCAGCGCGTCCGCGTCGGGCGTGATCCGTGCGGTCAGCGGCAATATGGTGTGATGCACGTCGATCATCCGGTCGCGCTCGCGGTGGATCAACGGCGGGAGTTCGTGCATCCAGCGCCGATAATAGGCGTCGTCATACGGGTCGGGCTTCACCCATTCCCAGCCGGCCGCGAGCAGCGCCGACTCGACCGCGTCGAGCGACGCGCGCGGCACGAGGATATCGAGGTCGCCGATCGACCGCCCCTGCCCTGCCGACAGTCCCCCGGCGACGAACGCGGTCCCTTTGAGCAGCACGACCTGGCAATCGATCGCAGCGAGCGCCCGCCGCGCCATTTCCGCTTCCCAAAGTGCCGCCCGGCGGCCCTGTTCGGCGGCGGCGCGCGCGTCGGCGAGGATCGCCTTGACCGCGGCCGGCATCGGCAAGCCATCGAGCCGGATCGCCAGCGTACCGATCAACTGCTCCGCCCGCGCCATCGCCAGCAGCGTGGTCCAGCCGTCCGGATCGAGCCCGACGACGCTGGCCGGATCGGCGAGCGCACGCGCCAGCACGCGGGCGTCGGTCACATCCTCGCCCATAGAGCCTCGACCTGTTCAATCGCGCTCGCGCCATCGGGATAGTCCACCGCCACCGAAGGCACATTCCCGATCAACCCGGTCAGCGCGCGAAACCCCGCTTCGCCGAGCGCGACGTAGTTGGTCGATGCCTGGGTCATCCGCACGAAGGCCTCGCCCGGCTGCACCGAACGGATTTCGGGCGCGAAACCATAGCGCGGAAATACCAGCAACGCGGGGCGCGCCGGCACGTCCATCGCCGCGATCGCCCGCGCGTCGGGGACCATGTGGCGGATATCGCCCTTCGGCGTCGCCGGCATCAGCGGCCCCATCCGCGCATCCGGACACGCCGCTTCGGTTGCCGCGATCGCTTCGTTCTTCAGGCTGATCAGCCGCGGGAACGCGTGGATCAGCCCGCTCGCCGGATCGAGCAGCGCGAACTCGTCCCCCATGAACCGCCAGCCTTTCGCAGCGAGCAGCGTGGCCAGCGTCGACTTCCCCGCACCGGAGATACCGGTCATCAACAGTGCACACCCGTCGCGCTCGACTGCGGATGCATGCAGCAACAGATATCGTCGCGCGCCGAGCGCCATCTGCAGGTTCATCGCCATCTCGGCCGCTAGCAGCCCCTGGCGTAGCGGCAGCGGTGCGGCTTCGGGCAGCATGTAATCGCCACCGATCTCGACCGAGGGGCCGAGGAAACGCCGCCAGGGCCGACGCGCGAACAGCCGGACCGTGAAATCCGGCACGCCGTCCAGCGGCTTGGGATAGTCGCGATACAGCGTCTCGAGGTGCGCGATCGGCGCACGCCAGTCCGAGCCGATCCGGAAGCCGACCGGGCCGATGCGGACGGCGAAGGCGTGTCTCATGCCCGCTCGACCAGTCCGGATTCCACCAGTTCTGCAAGTCGCGCCGCCAAAGCCTCGCGCGTGCCGTCAGTGAGATCGCCGTCGGTGAGATCACCGTCCGTGAGATCATAGTCGCGCGCGAGACGATCGAGCAGCGCGTCGAGCGACAGCGCGCCCTCTCCCAGGATCGCCAGGATCTGCGGCGCCGGCTCGGTCAGCAGGTGGGTGATTCCCGACGCGCGGTGATAGACCGCGGTGAACTCGTCGAGCGGAGCGACCAGCAGCCCCCCCTCGGGCGGAGCGCGATAGAGGCTGTCGTGCACGGCCTCAGCCGCGCGGCATCTGCAACGATGCGAAGCAGGTGAAGCCACCCTGGCCGCGCTGCAACCGGCGGATGTATTTGACATAGGCGCGGCTGCGCTCGGAATCGACGCCGGGCAACGTGCTGCCATTGGCCATCGCGCGCTTGACCTCTTCGCCCTTGAACGGGCGGGTCGACGGCGGGAACGCACCCTTGGTGCGCGCCGGCACGACCCTGCCGTCCGCATCGATATAGCTACCCGCACGACCTGGATCGGGGACCGGGATCTGGCAGTTCAGCACCGAACCGACGGCCTGGGCGAGCGCGGGCCGGATCGACACGACCGCACCGGCCGTCACCGCGCCGAGCGCCAGCACGCGACGCCGGGTCGGCACGGCCTCGGCTCCGGTCCCCGCCCCGTCCGCGGACGGAGCGGCAGAACCGTGATCGGCCGGATCGTGATGGGCCAGATCGTGATGGGATCGAGTATCGTCGCTCATGCTGCCCCTGCTACACCCCAGCCCTTTCACAATCCTGAAGCGCTGACAATATCGCGTGGCAAACCGTGCCGAAGCAGGACGGCACGCGATTCTATCCACCGGGCGACGCCACCCTCACCTCGCCTTTACGTTGCCGATGCTTCGCGTCGAACGACGCGTTCCAGGATGGCGAGCGGCATCGCCCCCTTGAGCAGCACCGCATGGAACTGCTTCAGGTCGAAACCGGGGCGCTTCTGGGCCTCGGCACGGAGGCGGTTCCAGACGGTGTGGCCGATCTTGTAGCTGCACGCTTGCCCCGGCCAGACGGTGTAGCGATCGATCTCGCCCTGGCTGCGACCGCGCGCGATCCCCGTCGTGGCGATCAGATAATCGGTCGCCTGCTCGCGGGTCCAGCGCTTCGCATGCATGCCGCTGTCGACCACCAGGCGCGTCGCGCGGAACAGCAGCGACTGGAGATAGCCGACCTGTCCGAGCGGATCGCCTTCGTACATGCCCATCTCGTCGGCGAGTTGCTCGGCATAGAGCGCCCAGCCCTCCGAATAGCCACTGAAGAACCCGCGACGACGGATCAGCGGGATCTCGGTGCTTTCCAGCGCGAGGCCGACCTGGAGATGATGACCGGGCACCGCCTCGTGATGCGTAAGGGTCGCCAGCCCGAATTTCGGACGGTCGAACGTGTCGCGCAGGTTGATGTAGTAGATCGCCGGACGCGAGCCATCGAGCGAGGCGTTCTGGTAATAGCCACCGGGCGCACCGGCCTGGATCGTCGGCGGCACGCGACGCACTTCGACCGGTGCCTTGGGCAGGGTCGCGAACGCTTCGGGCAGTCGTTTTTGCATCGCGACGATCTGGCGATTGAGATGCGCCAGCAAGGCATCCCGGCCGGCGTCAGTGTTGGGATAGAGCTGATCGGGACGCTGGTTGAGCGCCACAAGCCGCTCGCCGACGCTGCCCTTCGTCATCCCTTGCGCCTTCAGGATCGTGTCGATCCGCGCGCCGATCTCGGCAACCTGCGCAAGGCCGAGACGGTGGATCTCGTCGCCGCTCATCGCCACCGTCGTCGCAGCCTCGGCGGCCGCGGCATAATAGGCCGCGCCGTCGGGAAGCCGCCAGCAACCGGCGTCGTGGACCGCCTTCGTCCGCAATTCCGCCACGAGCGCGCGTTGCCGTTCCAGCGCGGGGAAGACGTCGCGCTGGACGATCGCCGTCGCCTTGGCCACGCGGTCCGCCGGGAGATTGGCCGCCTTCAGCTTGGCCGCGAAACTCGCGACCATCACGGTCTGGTCCGCTGGCCGCTCCATCGCGCTGCCGAGCTGTTTGAGGGTCGTGTCGAGGATATAGTCCGGGGCGAAGACGCCGCGGGCGGCATCGCTGCGTTGCCGGGCGCTGCTGTCGTCGATCGCCTTCGGAAAGGCCGCGAGCCGTTCGAGATACGCATCCGCCTCGGCGGCATCGCGCACGCGCGTCTGCGATTCGAGGAAGTCGGGTACGTCGCGATAGGGGCCGGTCAGCTGGCTGAGGACATAGGGCGCGAACCGGCCGAGGCTGTCGCCATAGGTGAACCGTTCGGCACCGGCGATGGCGCGCGTCAGCTGATAGGCCACGACCTCATAATCGAGCGCTGCGGCCGGCGAGAGGCCGCTGGTACCGAACGCCCGCAAGTCCGCCAGCTCCGCCTTGGCCCGCGCAAGGTCCTCGGCCTTTCCGGTGGCGGACTCGTCGTCGAGCTTCCCCTTCAGCGCAACGCGGGCACCGGTGTCGAGACCGAGCCGGGTCGCCTGTTCGGGCGACGCATCGAGCCGCGCATAGAAGAACCGATCGAGCATCGTCCTGATCGCCGTATCGCGATCGCCGGCTGCTGCGATGGCTTGGGCCGGCAGCACTCCGACGGCCGATGCCGCCGCTGCGCTCGCAAGAAAATTACGACGATGCATGCTTACTCCCCGGTCAAGTTTTGCCGAGCCTATCGTCTCGCGTCGCGCATGGCGATCCATTCCGCCCGGCGGGGGCGCCCGATGTCTTGCCGATATCGTGATTGCCGGTCGCTCGGACCGATTTTATTCGCCCGGGTGGTAGTAGTATCGCACTATGATCGTTAGGGTTTCGCAACATGTGCTGCCGCTTGCCACAGGTATCGCGGATACCGCGTTCGGTTGGAGGCATGCGGTGCGGACGATCGCCTGGAGACCGAGATGTTCCTCGACGAGACCCATAACTGGCCCCGGAAGGAAGAGCTGCCACCACGCCGGCCCGCCTTCAAGCACGAGAAGGCGCTGAGCCGGATCCTGCTGTTCTACGCGCTGGTGCTGCTGCTGCTGCCCGTCAGCCTTGGCGGATTCGTCGACTTGTTCCGGTACGTCTTCGACTGAGGCCTATCACGGGAATCGTTGATGTCGATCAATCGACACTTGCGATAGCGGAACGTAAGACGAACGGATGGCCCAGCTCGATACCCGTGAAAAGCTCGAGATTCTCGCCGATGCGGCCAAATACGATGCGTCGTGTGCGTCGTCGGGTACGACCAAGCGCAACTCGAAGGACGGCAAGGGGCTCGGCTCGACCGAGGGGATGGGGATCTGCCACGCCTATGCGCCGGACGGTCGCTGCATTTCGCTGCTGAAGATCCTGCTGACCAACAGCTGCATATTTGACTGTCATTATTGCATCAACCGCAAAAGCTCGAACGTCCGCCGCGCAAGGTTCACGGCGAAGGAGGTCGTCGACCTGACGATCGCCTTCTACAAACGCAATTATATCGAAGGCCTATTCCTCTCGTCGGGCATCATCGCATCGTCGAACTACACGATGGAGCAGATGGTTGAGGTCGCGCGGTCGTTGCGCGAGGATCATCATTTCCGGGGGTATATCCACCTCAAGACGATCCCCGATGCCGATCCCGAACTGGTCCATCAAGCCGGGCTGTATGCGGATCGGGTGTCGATCAATGTCGAGCTGCCGACGGCGAACGGGCTGAAGCGGCTTGCGCCCGAAAAGGACGGGGTGCGGATCGAGACCGCGATGGCGGAGGTGAAGGCGTCGATCATCGACGGCAAGGATGCGAAGGCGAAGTACAAGTCGGCGCCCAGGTTCGCCCCGGCCGGCCAGTCGACGCAGATGATCGTCGGGGCGGACGCGGCGACGGACGGTGACATCGTACGGAAGGCGTCGACTCTGTACGATCGGTTCGGTCTGCGGCGCGTCTATTATTCGGCGTTCAGCCCGATTCCGGATGCGAGCGCGGTCCTTCCACTGCAACGCCCACCGCTGATGCGCGAGCACCGGCTGTACCAGTCGGACTGGCTGATGCGGTTCTACGAGTTCCAGCCGCACGAGGTGGTGGCGGCTGCCGACGACGCTACGGGCATGCTGCCGCTCGATATCGATCCGAAGCTTGCCTGGGCGTTGAAGTTTCGCGGGAGCTTTCCGGTGGATGTGAACCGGGCACCGCGCGAGATGCTGTTGCGGGTACCAGGGCTGGGGGTGAAGGCGGTCAATGGCATTTTGACGAGCCGGCGTTGGCGGCGGTTGCATCTGGCGGATGTCGCGCGGTTGACCGTGTCGGTTGCCAAGTTGCGGCCGTTCATCATTGCGGAGGACTGGCGACCGGTGGTGCTGGCGGATCGTGCGGAACTTCGGCCAATCGTCGCGCCGAAGCCCAAGCAGATGGAAATGTTCGCGTGATTGGCATGCGCGACCTGCTCCCCTCCCTGGAAGGGAGGGGTTGGGGGTGGGTCGGCTTGAGGCGGACGCCGCGTTTCCTCGAGAGCAACCCACCCCCGGCCCCTCCCTTCCAGGGAGGGGGGCACAAGTGCGCGTCGTAACGCTGTCCGAACCGGACGATTTCGACGGTTGGCGAGACGCCGCCCGCGGACTGATCGCCGAGGACGTGCCGCCCGACGACGTGGTCTGGCAGGTCGGCGACGAACCGGTCGATCTGTTCGCAACCGTTGCGGACCCGGCACCCGTCCCAGCCCCCGGCGCGTTCTCGGTGCCGCGCGCGTTCCTCGATCTCGCCCGTAGCGCGATCCTCGGCAGCGATCCCGAGCGGTTCGCTTTGCTCTACACGCTGCTCTTCCGCCTTCGCCGTGAACCCAAGCTGATCGAGGACCGCGCCGACCCGCTCGTCCGACGGCTCGACCGGATTGCCAAGGACGTTCGCCGCGACATCCACAAGATGCGCGCGTTCCTGCGCTTCCGCGAGGTCGAGGAAGAAGACGGCACGCGCTTCGTCGCGTGGTTCGAGCCCGACCATCACATCGTGCGCGCCAACGCCGCGTTCTTCGTCAACCGCTTCGCCAGCATGCGCTGGTCGATCCTGACGCCCGAGGTCTCGATCCACTGGGACGGCAAGGCGCTGAGCGAAGGCCCCGGCGCGAGCAAGGCCGACGCCCCCGACGGCGACCCGACCGAGGAGGTCTGGAAGACCTATTACGCCAGCATCTTCAACCCGGCGCGCGTGAAGATCGGCGCGATGCTGAAGGAGATGCCGAAGAAATACTGGAAGAACATGCCCGAGACCGCGCTGGTGCCGGGTCTGCTGGCGGCGGCGCAGGCGCGGGAGAGCGGGATGATTGCCAAGGCGCGCGACACGGTTGGCGGCAACAGTCAGATAGCTTGGGAGGCTTTGCGCGACGAGGCGGCCGGGTGCACGCGGTGTCCGCTCTACAAGCCGGCGACGCAGACCGTGTTCGGCGAAGGCCCGGTCGATGCGCCACTGATGTTCGTCGGCGAGCAGCCCGGCGACCAGGAGGATCTTGCCGGGCGACCGTTCGTCGGGCCTGCGGGGCAGATGTTCGACAAGGCGATGGCGGAAGCGGGTGTCGACCGGTCGCGTGCGTACGTCACCAATGCGGTGAAGCACTTCAAGTTCGAGCAGCGCGGCAAGCGGCGGATCCATGCCAAGCCGGGGGCGGGTGAGATCGACGCGTGCCGCTGGTGGATCGAGCAGGAACAGATGCTGATCAGGCCGAAGGTGACGGTGGCGCTGGGGGCGACCGCGGCGCGGTCGTTGTTCGGCAAGGTGATGACGATCGGACGCGAGCGTGGGCGGGCGTTGCAGTTGCCGGATGGCGGCGAGGCCTGGATCACGGTGCATCCGAGCTATCTGTTGCGGCTGCCGGACCCGGCGCAGGCGGCCGAGGAATATGCGCGGTTCGTGGAGGATTTGAGGGTGGTAGGCGGGCGGATCGGCTAGTCCTCCCCGGTACGGGGAGGGGAACCAGCGCAGCTGGTGGAGGGGGTTTACCGCGGGCGTACCGTTCGAGGTGACCCCCCTCCACCCCGCCGCTACGCGTCGCGGTCCCCCTCCCCGTGCCAGGGAGGATTTACATCGCGTTCGGTTCCGGTCCCAAGCGGCCCGCCGGATCGTCGAGCTCTTCGATCGCGGCCATGTCTTCGTCGTCCAGCGTCAGGTCCAGCGACGCGAAATTGTCAGCAAGGTGCTCGGCGTCGGACGCTTTCGGGATCACCGAAAAGCCGTTCGCCAGATGCCATGCGAGGATCACCTGCGCGGCGCTGCGGGCGTGCTTGTCGGCGATGCGGACAATCGCTTCGTCCTGCAACACCGTCTTGCCCTGCCCCAGCGGGCTCCAGCTCTGCGTTACGATGCCGTGCGCCTCATGATACGCACGCTGCTCGCGCTGCTGGAAATTGGGGTGGAGCTCGATCTGGTTGACCGCAGGGGTCACGCCGGTCGCGGCGACGATTGCGTCGATGTGCTCGGGGAGAAAGTTCGACACGCCGATCGACTTGGCCTTTCCGGCATCGCGCAGAGCGATCATCGCCTTCCACGCTTCGACATACTTGTCCTGCTTCGGCACCGGCCAGTGCATCAAATACAGGTCGACCGACTCGACGCCGAGCAGCGCCAGGCTCTCATCCATCGCCGCTTTGGCATCGCCCTGTCGGTCGTTCCAGAGCTTGGTCGTCAGGAAGGCGTCCGAACCCTTGTAGCCGTCACCGACGCCGCGTTCGTTCTCGTAGATCGCGGCGGTGTCGACCAGGCGGAAGCCGATATCGAGCCCGGAGCGGACGATCGCCGCGGCTTGGCTGTCGGGGATCTGCCACGTGCCCATGCCGAGCTGGGGCATGGCGCGGCCGTCGTTGAGTGTGAGGTTTGTCATGCCGCAACCAGCGCACGACTCGCCGGGCGGTTCCGAATGTCTCTTCCCTTCGTCGCCGGGTTCGCGCAATCGACCGATCCATGTTCGAAAAGATCCTGGCCGTGCTGGCCACCTTCACGATCGGCGTCATCTCGTCCGGTGGCTATGTCGGCATCGCGCTGCTCATGGCGATCGAGAGCGCGTGCATCCCGCTCCCGTCCGAGATCATCATGCCGTTCGCCGGCTACTTGGTCTCGACCGGGCGATTCGACCTGTATCTCGCCGCCACCGCCGGTGCGATCGGGTGCAATCTCGGCTCGATCGTCGCCTATGAGGTCGGCAAGCGCGGCGGCCGACCGATGGCCGAGCGCTGGGGCCGCTTCGTCCTGATCGGGCCGGGCGAGCTCGATGCGGCCGACCGGTTCTTCGCGCGCTGGGGCTCGGCCGCGGTGCTGATCGGGCGGCTGCTGCCGGTGATCCGCTCGTTCATCGCCTTCCCCGCCGGCGTCGCGCGGATGAAGCTGGTGCCGTTCCACCTATACACCTTCATCGGATCGTGGCCGTGGTGCTTCGGGCTGGCCTGGGTCGGCATGAAGCTCGGCGACAAATGGGACAGCGATCCGCGCGTGAAGGCCGCGTTCCACAGCGCCGACCTGCTCATCGGCGTGGTCCTGATCGCGCTGGTCGCCTTCTACATCTGGCACCGGGTGCGCGGGCTGAAGCGTCACCCCTAAGTATCCCGGGCATACCCGCGACGCTTTGCCAGCGCGCGCAGGTCGTTGTCGCGCGTAGGGACTAGCGCGTGCATGCGGCGCTGATACGCCGCGACGATTTCCGGACCGGCGCTGGCGGGTGAACCACTGTCGAATGGCGGCGCGGGGTCATATTCCAAACCGAGCTGCACCGCCCGGGCATGCGCTTCGCCGCGGATCATCGCGGTCAGCGTCAGCGCAAAGTCGATCCCCGCAGTGACGCCGCCGCCGGTGACGCGGTTGCGATCGACCACGACGCGCGCGTCTACCGGGATCGCGCCGAACAGCGGGAGCATGTCGCGCTGCGCCCAATGGCATCCGGCCCGATAGCCATCGAGCAATCCCGCCGCCCCGAGAATCAGCGATCCGGTGCAGACGCTCGTCACCCAAGTCGCGTCCGCACCGACCGCCTGGACCCACGCCATCGCTTCGTCGTCGGCGATCACGGCGTTGATGCCGAACCCGCCGGGGACGCAGAGGATGTCGGCGTGCGGCACGTCGGCGAAGGTCGCGGTCGGCAGGACCGAGAAACCGGCGTCGGTCGGGACCGGATCGAGCGTCTTCCACACGAGATCGAGCCGGGCGTTGCCGAGCCGCGACAGGACCTGGGCGGGGCCGGTGAGGTCGAGCTGCGTGACGTTCGGGAACAGCAGGAAGGCGATGCGCAAGGGTTTGGTCATGCCGGTATTCCTAGCGGGAGGTTCTTGGGGCTGTGAATCGAGACGTCGTCCCCGATCAGCCTAAGGCGCGGGGGAATAACGCCAATCCAGAATCGGCCAAGGCGCGCGCACGAATGAAATGTGCGAGCCTGCGGCCAGAGGATCGGAACGTGCTCCCCTCCCTGGAAGGGAGGGGTTGGGGGTGGGTTGGCCAATTTGGGCCAACAGGGTTCGAACTTGCGGAAACCGACCCACCCCCTGCCCCTCCCTTTCAGGGAGGGGGGAAGTAGGGCGCTTTCTCGCGACAGCCTTATGGGAGGACGGGGACTTCGGCGGCGCGGGTCTTGTTTTCGAGGCGGGATTCTCGCACGCGCTGGCCGAAGCAGCCGGTAGCGCCGCCGGCGCCGACCGCGGAGCAACTGCCGATCGTGTTGACGCCCGAGCCTGCGTCGAGCGTGCCCTGGGCCTTGGTCGCCCAGCTGGCATTCTCAGGGGTCACGACGAACTCGCGGAGTTCTTTCGGGACGCGGTATTGCTCCTGCGCGCTGCGGCGGACGCAGACGACGATTTCCTCGCCGTTCTGGTTGGTCGGGCAGCGTTCGTTGCCGAACAGCGTCAGGACGCCGTTGATCGGCGCGTTGCGCGAGACCTGCGGGGGGGCGACGACCGGCTTGGGCTTGGCGGTCGCACCGGGCAGCGCGGGGGCCTTGGCGGGCGGCTGTGCTAGGGTCGGCCCCGTATTGGCAGTGCCCGGATTGGCATTGGGGGTCGGCTGCGCGGTCTGTGCGACGGCGGGGCCGGCGACGAGCAAGGCCGCCGCAAAAAGCATCTTCATACGCATCACTCCCACGCGTTCGTTCGGCTTGTTATACTTGCTCGGCCGTATCCGTTGATCCGTTTTCGTCCACCTAGATTCGCTTGGCGGTGGCGATCGCGACCTTACAACCGAGCCGGATCACCGCGCTCAATACCGGGTAGCCCGGCGTTTCCTCCGCGCCCGCAGCGATCGCGGTCGCCTTGTGTTCGAGTTCCTCGGCCTGGAAATCGAGGATCGCTGCCGATAGCTCGGGGTCGCTGGCGCCAAGCTGAACAAGCTGTTCTTCGTAATGCTTGTCGATTTCGGTCTCGACCGCCGCAGTGCACGCCATCGCAGCCCGCGGGCTTATCGCCGCGGTCACTGCACCGAGCGCGAAGCCGGCGACCTTCCAGATCGGCTGCAACACGGTCGGACGCACGCGGCGCTCGACGATCATCCTGTCGAAGAACGCGCGATGGCGTTCCTCCTGCTGCGCCATATGGTGGATCGAGCGCGACGCCGGGTGACGATCGCCGAGTACGGCCAACTGGCCCGCATAGATGCGGATCGCGCCGTATTCGCCGGCCTGGTCGACCCGGATCATCGAGTCCGTCGGGCGCTTGGCGTCTCCTGGCTTCCAACCGCTCATCTCGTCTTCCTCATGAGTGCGAATATGGTGAACGCACCGGCGAGGGAAAAGATGGCGTTGAAGCCGGCGAGCGAGATTCCGAACAATTTCCATTGTGGCGCATCACAGCGCACCATCGGCGCATTCATGATCGCGGCGAGGCGCTCGGCCGCGGTCGTGCCGGCCATCGAGACGGTCGTGGTGCAGGCGGTGAAGCCGTTCCACCAATGATATTCGACGCCGGCATGCGCGACGCCGATCAGGCCGCTGAGCCCGATCAACAGCCCGGCGATGATGACCAGCGACGCCCGCAGCGAACGGCCCGGCACGAAGAACGTCGCGCCGGCGATCAGCAACGCGGAATAATGCGGCCAGCGCTGCCAATGGCACATCTCGCACGGATACAGCCCGCCGAGATATTGCGAGCCGAGCGCGCCGAGCAGCAGGAATGCCGGCAGCAACAGCGCGATGGCGCGGGCGATCTCTTCGTTCTTGGTCATGCCAAGTCCACGACGCACGCTCACTTGGTGGGCGCCTTGACTGCGTCGGGGGCGGTAGGATCGGGTTTGATCGGGCGCGGCTTGGTCGCAGCGGCCACCTGGACCGGACCGCCGAGACGCGCGACCGTCTTCAGCGCGTAATAGAGCTGGAAGTCGTCGATACCCTGTTTCTTCAGCTGGTCGGGTGTCTGCGAGAAGCGCGGATCGGTCTTGGTATCCTCCTCCAGCACCGCGTTGTCGGCCTTCACCTCGTTGATCAGGTGCTTGCGCAGGTCGGCCTCACGGAACACAGGCCGCGACTTGTAGTCGGGATCGGTGAGCTGCGGGACCTTGATGTCGGGCTCGATCCCGCCCTCCTGCACCGAGCGTCCCGACGGCGTGAAGTAGCGCGCGGTGGTCAGGCGGAGCGCGGTCTCGGGGCCGAGCTGGAGCACGGTCTGGACCGAGCCCTTGCCGAAGCTGCGCTCGCCCATGATCAGCGCGCGGTGGTGATCCTGGAGCGCACCGGCGACGATCTCGGAAGCCGACGCGGTGCCGGGATCGGTGAGGACGACGACCGGCAGGCCGTGCGCGTCGTCGCCGGGCTTGGCGTAATAGCGCTCGATATCGGTCTTCTCGCGGCCGCGCTGCGAGACGATCTCGCCGTGATCGAGGAACGCGTCGCTGACCTCGATCGCCTGTGTGAGCAAGCCGCCGCCATTCTCGCGGAGGTCGACGACATAGCCGAGCGGGCGGTGGCCGAGCGACTTGTCGATCGCCATGATCGCCGCGCGGGTGTCGGCGCCGGTGTTCTCGCTGAAGGTGTTGATGTTGATATAGCCGACGTCGCCGCGGACTTCCCATTTCACCGGCTTCTGGACGATGATCTCGCGCATCATCGTCACGTCGAGCGGCTTGTCGCGGCCGGGACGAACGAGGCCGAGCGTGATCTTGCTGCCGGGCTTGCCACGCATCTTGCCGACCGCCTCGTCGAGCGAGTCGCCGTAGATCAGCTTGCCGTCGATATGCGTGATGTAGTCGCCGGACTTGACGCCGGCGCGGGCGGCGGGGGAATCCTCCTGCGGGGAGACGACCTTGATCGCGCCGTCCTCCATCTGCACCGTAAGGCCGAGACCACCGTAATTGCCCTCGGTCATGATCCGGAGATTTTCGTAGTCGAGCGCGTCGACATACGAGCTGTGCGGATCGAGGCTGGCGAGCATGCCCTGGATCGCGCCCTTGATCAGCGTCTTGTCATCGACCTTGTCGACATATTCCGCCTTTACGCGGTTGAAGACGTCGAGGAACTGGTCGAACTCGCGATAGGTGTCGGTGTCGACCGCCGCCATCGCCGAGGTGGCGAGCGGGATCAACGTCAGCGCGCCGACGATCGCCGTCGCGGTAAGCATAGGAGCACGAATAGGACGGGGCATCGATGGTCCTGCAACCTGAGAAGTGACGTGTCGTACAGTCGTGACGGCGTAGCGTAATGACGTGGTGGCGGCAACGCGCGCGCGGAGTGAAGACTGATGAGGGTTAATGGGGGCTGACTGGGGGCTTTTCGATCCTCCCCCGCCAGGGGGAGGTGGCTGGCGACTGCCAGACGGAGGGGGAGGCAAGGGAAACCTCTGTTCCGTGTCCTCCCCCTCCGTCGCCTTCGGCGACACCTCCCCCTTGCGGGGGAGGATTAAAAGGCGGTGGCCATCAGGCTTGGCCGATCAGCGCGGTCCTATCAGTGACGCAGCATCGACTGGCCGCCCCCGGCGCCGGAGTTCGACGGTGATCCGCGGACCTTCGCGGGGGGCGGTGCCGAGCGGCGCGCCCATCGTAACGCGCTCGCCCGGTTTGGCCGACGTTGCGGCCAGCCCGGTGACGAGGCTGGTCCAGCCATCGGCGTGGTCGATGATGACGATGACGCCGTAATCGCGGAAATGACGTGCGTAGCGGATCGTGCCGGCGGCGGGGGCCACGACGCGCGCGCGGGCGGCGGTGGCGAAGGTGAGGCCGCGCGATCGGACGCCGGAGTCCGAGACCTCGTCGAAGCCGGTGACGAGCCTGCCCGCTACCGGGATGCGGTACACGCCGCGCGGCGGTAGCGGTGGCGTAGTGCCAGGCGCGATGGGGCGTGGGATCGGGCCGGCGAGTGCGATCAGGGCGGCGGCGGTCGCCTTGGCGTTGGTGGAGGCCGCCATGCCGTCGACGAGATCGCGCGCGCGTTCGCCCAGCGCGAGCGCGCGGTCGGACTCGCTAAGTGCGCCGCGGCCGAGGGACTGGCTGCGTTGGCGATGGCGTGCTTCGAGGTTGGCCAGCGCGATGCGGTCGGTCTCCAGGCGCGCGCGGCCGTCCGACAGCGCCTTGGCGGCGAGTGTCGCGCTTGCCTGCAAGCGCCGGGTCTCGGCCAGTTCGGTGCGGACCGCCTCGGTGCGCTGACGGACGACGGGGAGCGCGCTGCCCAGCACCGCGCGGACATGGACGAGGTCGTCGACCGATCCTGGCTGCGCGACTGCCACGATAGTCGGGCGACGGGCAAGCGACTCCAGTGCGGCGAGCAATCTTGCGACCGGGGCTTGCGCGCGGCCGAGCCTGGCGCGCTGATCGGACAGCAGGCGCTCGACCAGCGTTACGCGGGCACTAGCAGTGGCGAGGTTCGCTTCGGCAGCCGTCACGCGGGCGGCTAAAGCCTGTTCTTCCCGGCGCGCCTTATCGGCGGCGTTGCGTTCTTGAGCGGCCGCGGCGGCAAGTTTGGCGGCGCGGGCGGTGGCCATCGCGGCATCGCGTTTCGCTGCGACCAGGAGTTGCTGCTCTGTCGCCAACTCGGGCGCTTTAGTTTGTGCGACTACACCCGCCGCCGCGAACAGCGCCGCAACCGCCAAGACGCCCCCTGCCCTCATGCATCACCCTTCGCGGTGATAGGGGTGATTGGCAAGGATGCTGGTGGCGCGGAAGAGTTGCTCGGCGAGCATCGCGCGGGCGAGCAGATGCGGCCACGTTGCGCGACCGAACGAGAAGAGAAGGTCGGCCTCGTCGCGCGCGGCGTCATTGAAGCCGTCGGCGGCGCCGATCATGAACCGCGCCTCGCGCACGCCATCGTCACGCCAGCGCTCGAGCTTTTGCGCGAACTGCGTCGATGACAGCGTCTCGCCCTTCTCGTCGAGCAGGATGCGCTTGGTCTGCTCGCCGACCAGCGGGATCTTGCCGCCGATGTCAGGCAGCTCGCTGACCTTGGTCGGCCAGACGATCCGCTTCAGATAACGGTCGACCAGGTCGGCCTCGGGCGAGCGCCCGATCCGACCGCGGGCGACGATGTGGAGCAGCATGATCCGCTTTCGGGCCGCCTCGGAGCCGGCTTAGTCTTCGTCGGTGAAGGTCGGCACGGGCGGCGGCGTCGGTGCGTCGCCGAATGCCCACATCCGCTCCAGATTGTAGAAGCTGCGGACTTCGGGGCGGAACAGGTGGACGATGACGTCGGTCGCGTCGATCAGCACCCAATCCGCCGTGGGGAGCCCCTCGATCTTCACCGGACGCTTGAACTCGGCCTTGATCCGCTCGGCCAACTTCTGCGCCATCGAGGCGACCTGGCGGGTCGAACGACCGCTGGCGATCACCATGTAATCGGCGATGCTGGTCTTGCCCGCGAGCGGGATCGAGATGGTCTCGACCGCCTGGTCGTCGTCGAGCGACGCGAGGATCAGGCGATGCAGCGCCTCAACCTCTTCGGGGTCGGTCGCGCGAGGGGCAGTAGGGGAAGTGGCCAAGTCAGCTCCTGGGTAAGGGTATCAATCCGGCAACCTGCCGGAACGGTGGGGCGAGCCAGCAACGTGCTGAACCCAGTCGGGATTTTTGGCACGCAGGCCGGTTGCGGAGGTCGGGTCGGGTCGGAAGCGCAACAGCACGAGGGCCGGCAATCTCCACGTCGTCCAGCTCTTCGCATGGTCTGTGCGCCGTTGGAAGCGCCGCAGCCAACCCATCGCGGGGGCCGCGAGGGCGCGCCCGTCATATCCCGGCCGCGCGATTACCGCAATCGGAACCTCGCGGGCGATCTGGCGCCAGTTCTTCCACCGATGGAAGTCGGCGAGATTGTCCGCCCCCATCAGCCAGACGAACCGGATTTTCGGGTAGCGCCGCTTGAGCTTGCGGATCGTGTCGAGCGTGTAGCGGGTGTGCAGCCGCGCCTCGATATCAGTCGCGCGGATCGGCGCGCGGCGGGCCATCGCGCGGGCGGACGCGAGGCGCGCGGGCAGCGGCGCCATGTCGTTCGCGGCGTCCTTGAGCGGGTTACCGGGGGATACCAGCCACCACGCCTCGTCGAGCGCGAGCGCATCGATCGCCGAGAGCGTGATGCCGCGGTGGCCGCGGTGCGCAGGATTGAACGACCCGCCGAGGATGCCGACGTGGGTCATAGGAACTGCTGCCGGTCACGCGCCACATGAATGACGCGGACGATGAACAGATCGTCGCCCGCCAACCGATAGAGCAGGATGTAAGGCGTACCTGCGACGCGCCATTTACGGAGTCGGGTATTTGGTACCGCCGGCCCCGCGCCCGGGTAATCCACCAGAAATCGGGCTGCGTTTACCGCAGAGGACCCAACCCGGCTCGCGGTATTCGGATCGAACTTGTCGAATTCGTCATCGATAGTCGCAAGATCGGCCTGCGCGTCGCGCGACCATCTCACGCCCCTCATGCAGCGTTGGCGGTCTTGTGCCGTTGTGCAAACCAGGCCTCCATCTCGTCCTGGGTCAGATAATCGCCTCGCGCGATCGAATCCTCGCCGGCCTGAATGAAGTCTAGAAATTCGAGTTCTTCGTCGACGCAATTCGCGATCGCTTCGGCGGCGATGGTACTAGCGTCGACGCCGCGGCGCTGCGCCAGTGTCGCGAGTTTGTCGGCAACGCCTGGCTCGATCGCGATCATCAAGGTCGATACGTTCGTCATATCGCGAACATGCGCTTTCCACCTCTCACAATCAACCGCGCACCTGGCCGGTGCCGCGGCCGATCCATTTGTAGGTGGTGAGGCCTTCGAGCGCGACCGGGCCGCGGGCGTGGAGGCGGCCGGTGGCGATGCCGATCTCGGCGCCGAGGCCGAACTCGCCGCCGTCGGCGAATTGCGTGGAGGCGTTCCAGAGGACGATCGCGCTGTCGACCGTGGTCAGGAAACGTTCGGCGACGCCAGCATCCTCGGCGACGATCGCGTCGGTATGGTGCGAACCGTGGCAGGCGATATGCGCGACTGCCGCGTCGAAGCCGTCAACAATCGCGACCGAGGCGATCGCGTCGAGATATTCGGTGTCCCAGTCGGCGGCGGCGGCGGCGGCGATCTCGGGGGCGAGCGCGCGCGCGCTTGCGTCGCCGCGCAATTCGCAACCCGTTGCGGCAAGGTCTCGGATAAGGGCGGGCGCGTCGGCGTAATCCCGGTCGATCAGCAGCGTTTCCATCGATCCGCAGACGCCCGTGCGGCGCATTTTAGCGTCAACCACGACCGCCGCTGCCATTGCCGGATCCGCCGAGGCGTGGACATAGACGTGATTGATGCCGTCGAGATGCGCGAGGACGGGCACGCGCGCTTCAGACTGGACGCGGGCAACGAGGCTCTTGCCGCCTCGGGGGATGATCAGGTCGATCGCCCCGTCCGCCTTCAGCATGGCACCGACGGCCGCGCGATCGGTGGTCGGCACGAGTTGCACCGCGTCGGCAGGCACCCCGCCCGCCTTCAGGCCCTCGACCAGCGCCGCATGGATCGCGCGGTTACTGTTCACCGCTTCGGACCCGCCGCGCAGGATCGCTGCGTTGCCGGCCATCACACATAGCGCCGCAGCGTCCGCGGTGACGTTCGGGCGGCTCTCGTAGATGATGCCGATGACGCCGATCGGCACGCGGACGCGCGAGAGCTTCAGGCCGTTCGGGCGCTCGCTGGAGTCGATCACCTGCCCGACCGGATCGGCGAGCGCCGCCACCGCCGCTACGCCGTCCGCCATCGCCGCAACCCGCGCTTCGTCCAGCCGCAACCGATCCAGCAGCGCGCCCGACAGACCAGCGTCCGCCGCACGCGTCATGTCCTCCGCGTTCGCCGCAACGATCGTCGCCGATGCTGCCCGGATAGACTCCGCCGCCGACGCCAGCGCCGCAGCCTTCTGCGCAGACGGCATCGACGCCAGCACCAGCGCGGCCGAGCGCGCGCGGCGGCCCATTTCGGCGATCAATTCGGTCGGATTTTCTGCATCGGCCATGGTCCGCGCGGTAGCATGCGAAGCCCCTCGCGCCAACGCAGCGAACTCGTTACGCTACCGATATTACAGGGGGGCTCATGACCGGAGATATCGAAGCAGCGGCGGACATCGCCACGGGTGCCCTGGTCGGACGCGCGGTCGAACCGAAGGCGGGAGGCGCCGCTGGTGCGCGTGCCGGCCATGGTCCGGACGACGCGCTCTGCCTCAATTGCGGGACCCGGTTGCTCGGCGAGCACTGCCATGCCTGCGGGCAATCCGCGCACGTCCACCGTTCGCTCGGCGGGATCGGGCATGAGATCGCGCACGGGGTCTTCCACTTCGAGGGCAAGATCTGGCGGACGTTGCCGTTGTTGATCCTGCGTCCCGGCACGCTCACGCGGCGCTACGTCAATGGCGAGCGGGCGCGCTTCGTATCGCCGCTAGCGCTGTTCCTGTTCACCGTCTTCCTGATGTTCGCGACGATCGGCGCGGTCGGTGGCGAAATGACGAAGGACTTCCTCCAGGACAAACGCCCCGGGAAGACGTCGGATTATGCGCATGAGGCGGCAAAAGCTCGCGTCGCGTTAAAGAAGATAGAGGCGCAAAGGGCGGCCGCGGTGAAGGCGGGTGCGACCTATTCGGGAGACTTGATCACCACCCTCGACCAGCAGGCAGGCGCCCTTCGCACCACTGTTCGTGCACTCGGCGTGGCGGCGGATATGCAGAACGGTGTCGCCTATGGCACGGTCGTCGATCTCGGCGACTTCAAGACCGGTTGGGAACGGCTCGATCACGGCATTGCGAAGGCGAACGGCAATCCGGGGCTGATGCTCTACAAACTGCAGATCAGCGCGTATAAATACAGCTGGGGGCTTATTCCGCTCTCCGTGCCGTTCATGGCGCTGCTGTTCCTGTGGCGGCGGCGGCATCATCTCTACGATCATGCGATCTTCGTGACCTACTCGCTGGCGTTCATGATGCTGTTGACGATCGTGCTGATCGTCGCGGGCGTGATCGGTGTCGCGGAGGGCTGGATCGTAGTCGGGGCAATGCTGGTACCGCCGATCCACATGTTCGCGCAGCTTCGTGGGGCGTATTCGCTGCGCAAGCGCTCGGCGGCGTGGCGGACGGTCGCGCTGCTGACGTTCGCGTTCACGGTGCTGCTGGCGTTTGTCGTGCTGCTGTTGCTGCACGGGTTGACGGATTAGGTCGGGCCACGTCGGGGGGTAGACCCGTCGTTCCGTCATTTTAGAACGGATCCGCAATCCAAGCTCATTTAGCCGAACGAAAATCGGGACCGCCCCAATCGTCGTCATCCCAGCGAAAGCTGGGATCTTATGGTGCGGGTCGCGTCGCCAGCCAACGGGGATACCCCAGCTTTCGCTGGCGTGCTGGACTTGCAGCGAACTTGGGCCGGGAACGAGACGCGGGTTGGACGACGGAGAAGGCTGGTGCGGCGGACCGCGAGTGGTGTCCCTAGCCCCGAACCCGAACACACGTGCCCGCTCAGCGGCAGGGGTACAGGTTCGCCAATACCCGGGCGTAACCGTCCTTGAGGGGGCGTTTCCGGTAGCTGGCGGGGAGTTCGTTGAGACCGTCGAGCATGTCCATGATGCCGACCGACTCACCCTCGGGAACACAGGCGATAGGTGGCTTGCCGGCGGCGGCGCGGGCGGCGCGTTCGGCTTTCAGCTGGTTGGTCGCGGCTTTTGCCTCGGCCTTCAGCGCGGGGAAATCGGGCGACATCAACGCCATCGGGCCTTGGTCACGCAGCGCGTTGGCGCGGGCGAGGAAGGTGCCGACCGTCATCGCGGCATTCGCCGGCATCGCCAGACCGGCGATCGTCAGCGCGGCGATCAGTGCCTTGGAGCGAACATACGACATGGGCGGCCTTTCCGAGAAAAGACCGCCCATAGAGATACTTAGGTTACTGCTGGGTGAACCGGATCACGCCCCCAGCGGAGTCGGCGTACCGAACGGACCGTTCGGGCGCCGCGTCTTCGGGATCGACGTACCCGCGCGCGGGACGGTCGATGCCTTCGCACCCGGATCCGGACGATCGAGATCCTCGCCGGCGATCAGCTTCTTGATCTCGTCACCCGTCAGCGTCTCGAACTCGAGCAGCGCGCCAGCGACGGTGTGGAGTTGGTCGACGTGATCGCTCAGCACCTGCTTGGCACGGTCGAGACCGCCTTCGACGATCCGCTTGATCTCGTCATCGATCAGTTGCGCGGTCTGGTTCGACATGCGCGACGGACGGCTGGACGAGTAACCGAGGAACGACTCGCCTTCTGGCTCGCCATATTCCAGCGGACCGACCTTGTCCGACATGCCCCAGCGCGTGACCATGTCGCGTGCCAGACCTGTAGCGTACTGGATGTCGCCCGATGCGCCCGACGAAACCTTGTCGTAGCCGAAGATGACTTCCTCGGCGACGCGGCCGCCCATCGACACCGCGAGGTTCGCGTACATCTTGTCGCGGTGATAGCTGTACGAGTCACGCTCGGGGAGCCGCATGACCATGCCCAGCGCACGACCGCGCGGGATGATCGTCGCCTTATGGATCGGATCCGAGGCAGCCTCGTGCATCGCGACGACGGCATGACCAGCCTCGTGATACGCAGTCATCCGCTTCTCGTCGTCGGTCATGACCATGCTGCGACGCTCGGCGCCCATCATGACTTTGTCCTTGGCTTCCTCGAACTCGGCCATTGCCACGAGACGCTTGCCCTTGCGCGCCGCGTGCAGCGCCGCCTCGTTGACGAGGTTGGCGAGATCGGCGCCCGAGAAGCCCGGCGTACCGCGTGCAATCACGCGAGCATCGACGTCGGGGGCGAGAGGCACCTTCTTCATGTGGACTTCGAGGATCTTGATACGACCTTCGATATCCGGCCGCGGCACGACGACTTGGCGATCGAAGCGGCCCGGACGCAGCAGCGCCGGATCGAGCACGTCGGGACGGTTGGTCGCGGCAATGATGATGATGCCCTCGTTCGCCTCGAAGCCATCCATTTCGACCAGCAGTTGGTTCAGCGTCTGCTCGCGCTCGTCATTGCCGTTGCCGAGGCCAGCACCGCGATGACGACCGACGGCATCGATTTCGTCGATGAAGACGATGCAGGGTGCGGACTTCTTGGCCTGCTCGAACATGTCGCGGACACGGCTCGCACCGACGCCGACGAACATCTCGACGAAGTCCGAACCCGAGATCGTGAAGAACGGTACGCCAGCCTCACCCGCGATCGCGCGCGCGAGCAGCGTCTTACCGGTACCCGGCGAGCCGACCAGCAACGCGCCCTTGGGGATCTTGCCGCCGAGGCGAGCGAACTTGGTCGGGTCCTTGAGGAACTCGACGATCTCCTCGAGCTCCTCGCGGGCCTCGTCAATGCCGGCGACGTCCTGGAAGGTGACCTTGCCTTCCTTCTGCGTCAGCATCTTCGCGCGGCTCTTACCGAAGCCCATCGCGCCGGAGCCCGAGTTCTTCTGCATCTGCTTCAGCACGAAGAACGCGATGCCGAGGAACAGCAGGAACGGCAGCGACTGATACAGGAGAAGCGCCAGCATCGACGGGCCCTCTTCGGGCTTCGCGCTGATCGAGACGCCCTTCTCGCGCAGCCGGGGCACGAGCGTCGAATCCTGGATCGGGTACGACTTGAACTTCTCGCCCGAGGACAATGTCCCCGAGATGATATCGCGCGAGATGTTGACGTCCTTGACGGTGCCCTCGTCGACCTTGTCGAGGAACGCCGAATAGGCGATCGTATTGCCGCTCGACGCTGCGGTGCGGCCGTCGAACATGGTCACGAACAGCGCCAGCGCGAGCAGGATGCCGACCCAGATCAACAGGCTTTTCATCCAGGGATTTCCGCCGCCGTTCTCGGGGCCGCCGTTTCCGGGGCCCTGGGGCTTCTGACCGCGGTTGTCGTTGTCGCTCATGGGTGCACGATACCTTTCACCGCACAAGATAAGCGTGCGCAGGTTAATGGCAATGGAACAACGCGCGAGTTGCGTTGATCAGTGTGAACGGATCGTCACGTGGTTCAGGCTGGGCCCTACGCGGGAGCCCGGCGCGGCGGGGCCTCGCGGAAGCGCCAGACGTCGCCGCGCACGCTGGCGATGATCCCGGCCTGCGTGGTGCGCTTGCCGGTCATCAGCGAGTCGAGCAGCTTCTCAATGTTCGCGGCCTCGGTCCATTCGGGTGCTACGATGCCCGCGTCGGCGCGGACCGTGCCGATCGCACGGCGGGCGAGGCGGCGGAGGATCTCGCGGGGGAGCTTCTCGACCGCGAGCTTCACTTCGCCGCCGCCGACCTTGGCGCGTTCGGTCCAGATCCACTCGACCATCGCGCGGACGTCGGTATCGGTCTCGGCGAGGGCCGCGGCGGCGCGGGCGAGGTTGGGCGTGCCCAGCCATTCATTCTCGCCCAATAGCCGGCGGAAGCGCGTGCGATCGTGGCGGTCGTCGTGGTTCGAGGGGTCGTCGAAAAACGGCACTTCGGCACGACGGACGATCGCGCGGAGTTCGGCGCGGCGCCAGTCGAGCAGTGGGCGAATGACCGTGACGCCGTGGATTTCGGTGCGGGCACGTACACCGGCAAGCCCCGCGAGGCCGGAACCGCGGGCGGCGCGCATCAGGAAGGTCTCGGCCTGGTCGTCGGCGTGGTGACCGGTGACGAGCGCCCCTGCCCCGATCGCGCGGGCGTGATCGGTGAGCAGGGCGTAGCGCGTTGTGCGGGCCTGCGCCTGGATACTGGCGCCGGTGATCGGTTCGCTTGGCGCGAGCGTGGCGTGGGGGATGCCGAGCGTCTCGCAATGCGCGGCGACCATCGCGGATTCCTCGACCGCTTCGGGGCGAAGGCGATGGTCGATACTCGCGACCGTGAAGCCGGGGGGGAGCGCTTCGTGCGCGAGGGTCAGCATCGCCATGCTGTCGGGGCCACCGGAAACGGCGAACAGCGGGTTGACGATGTCGCTCGCGAGCCGCGCGAAGTCGGCGGCGAAGCGGCGGCCTTCTTCGGTCATGCGAGGTTGGCCGCTTCGAGGATGCTGATCCTCCCCTTCGAGGGGAGGTGGCTGGCGCTTGCCAGACGGAGGGGTGACCCGCTCTCGATGGCGCAATGCCCCTCCGTCAGTCCTGCGGACTGCCACCTCCCCTTGCAGGGGAGGATTTCAGAGGGGCCGGTAGTCATTGGTGAACCTGCTTACTTGCACTTCGCCGCGCTGCGCCCGGCGGCAACCTGGCCCTTCATCGCCGAGGCCATCTTCGTCCCATAGACGTCGTTCAGTTCGTCATACACCTTGCAGGCATCGGCCGGCTTGTTGAGCTTGGTCAGCGCCTGGCCGAGGTACAGCAGGCTGTCCGGCGCCCGCTCGCCGTCGGGCATCTTCTTATAATTGTCGTAGAACGCCATCGACGCGAGGCTTGGCTTGCCCTCGTCGAGATACGCGCGGCCGAGCAGGTTCTGCGCATAGCTGGCGCGCTTGCTCTTCGGATAGTCGGCGACCACCTTCTTCAGCTGAGCCTGGGCCTGCGGATATTGCTTGGCCTCCCAAAGACGGTAACCGTACAGATACTCGTCCTCAGCCGGATCGCCGGTCGACGGCTTCTCGACCGAAACCCTGGTTGGGGCCGGCGTGTCCGGCCTGGACGCCGTCTCGGGGCGGGTCGTCGGGCGCGACGGGCCGGTATTCGAGGGGCCGCCGTTCGAGGGGCCGCTGTTCGAGGGATCGTCGGGCTCGGTCGGACCGCCAGTGCCGGCGATCGGCGCGGGGCCGGTTTCGAGCGTCTTCATCCGCGCGTCGTTCGAGCGGCGGTAATTGTCGAATGCATCCTGCAACTGGCGCGTGCGGTTCTGGTTCTGCTCGATCTGCTCCGTCAGCGAGGTCATCTGCTGTTCGAGCGACGTCACGCGCTGGTTCACGTCGGCGAGCGCGCTGGTCGCGGGCGAGCCTGGCCCCGGGCCCTGCTCGCTCTGCGGCGCGCGGACCTCGGGCTGGAGCATCTGGCCGGCACCACCCGGGAAGACCTTCCGCTGGACCGCGCGCATTTCGCTTTCGAGCTTGCCGACGCGGCCCTCGACGTTTTGTGCTTGTACGGCAGCGGGCAGCAGCGCCGCGAGGCAGACGCCGATCAGAATAGACTTACGCATGGGCCACACCCCCCGGTGGATTGGTTAATCGTCCGGGTATAGCTGCACTACCCATCCTGTCGCCAGCCTTAAGGCCCTGGCGATGCCCGCCGGTTCTCACGGAGTCGGCGTCGCCGTGGCAGCGGGCGGCGGGTTGGCGGCCGCGTCAAGATTGGCGCGCTGCGTTTCGGTCAGGGGACGACGCGGCGTACGCGGGCGGCTGCTCGTACGCGAACGCTCGCTGGTCGCGGACGGTGTGGCCGACGCGGCGGTCGGCGTCGGCTGCGGCTCAGGCGTACCGGCAAGCCGCGCGGCGATCGCGGGCGCACCGATGCGGACGTCCTTGATCGCGCGTTCGCCGGTGCCGAGCGCCGGCGCGGCGGCACCGTTGAGCGTCACTGCCAGCTTGTCCGCCCGACCGATGTTGATCATCGGGTCCTTCGCGTCCTTGGGCACGTCGAACTTCTCGCCCGGCTTCATCGTGCCGAGGTAGAGCGTCTTGTTGTCGGCATCGTAGACGCGCATCCAAACCTCGTCGGAGGCGGTCAGCGTCACCTGGCCGTTCGCGGGCGTCGCGGGGGCAGGCACGGGTTGCGCGGTCTGCGCGGCGGGGTTCGGCGCGGTTTGCGCAACCGGCGTCGCAGTCGAGGACTCGCTCGATCCGCGGAACATGTCGGTGCCGTACCAGAGCCCGACCAGCACCAGCACCGCGATCGCGATCCCCAGCGCGACGATCGCGATCCCACGCGAGGGTACGCGCGACGGATCGGTCATCTCGTAAGGTTCGTATTCGGGCGTGCGGCGGCCGAGCTTGGCGACGTCTTCGCGCACCAGTTGCGCGATCCGCACCTCGTCGACGCCGACCGCACGCGCATAGGCGCGGCTGAAGCCGACCGCGTAGGTGGAGGACGGCAGCGCGGAATAGTCGGATGCCTCGATCGCCTCGAGATGGCGCAACGGCACGCGCGTCCGTGCAGCGATATCCGCGACGCTCAATCCCTGCGACTCGCGGCTGTTCCGAAGAATGTCGCCAGCACGCTCTGGTACAGCGGGCGTAGCGTTCTGGCCGGTTTCGACCTCGTCCATTCTTGTCTCCGAAGCGGGCTGCGTAGCGTTGCCCGTCATGTCCCCCGTCTTTCAGAGGCCCCTAGCCGTGTCAACGCGCACGCGGCCCGGAACCGCCGCTTTCGGGCCTTCAGACGATTTCCACGCCATTTTCTGTCGCCCACGCGGTCAGCGCGCCGCGCATGTCGCGGGGTGGGTCCGCCAGCAGCCCTGCCATGTATTTTGTGAGCGCGGCGCGATCGAGCGAGCGCGTCATCGCCTTGATCGGGCCGACCGCGGCGGGAGTGATCGACAACCTATCGATCCCGAGCCCGATCAGCGCCATCGCCTCCAGCGGCCGGCCACCCATCTCACCGCACACCGCGAGATCGACCTTGGCGTCGCGGGTCGGTGCCACCAGCCGCGCGATGAAGCGGAGGATCGACGGGCTGAGCCAGTCGTAGCGCTCGGCGAGCTTGGGGTTTGCGCGATCGGCCGCAAACAGGAACTGGGTCAGGTCGTTGGTGCCGATCGACAGGAACTCGATACGCGGCAGCAGCACATCGAGCATCTCGGCCAGCGCCGGCACTTCGAGCATCGCGCCATAGCGGATCGCCAGCGGCATCTTCCGCCCGCGCCCTTCGAGCCACGTCCGCTGCGCCTCGAACAGCGCGCGTGCTTCGTCGAACTCCCAGGGCTCGCTGACCATCGGGAACATCACGTTGAGCGTGCGACCGGCGGCCGCCTCCAGCAACGCCCGCGCCTGCACCTTCATCAACCCGTCACGCTCCAGGCCGAGGCGCAGCGCGCGCCAGCCCATTGCCGGGTTCTCCTCGTCCGAATCTTCCTTGTTCAAATAGGGCAGCGCCTTGTCGCCGCCGATATCGACGGTGCGGAAGATCACCGGGCGCTCGCCCGCCGCGTCGAGCACTTCGCGGTAGAGCCGCTGCTGGCGCTCGCGTTGCGGTAGCGTGGCAGAGACGAGGAACTGGAACTCGGTACGGAACAGGCCGATGCCGTCGGCGCCGGTGACGTCGAGCGCTGCCACGTCGTCGCGAAGGCCGGCGTTGACCATCAGAGTCAGGCGGTGGCCATCCTTGGTGATCGGCGGGACGTCGCGCAAAGCCGCGAACGCCGCCTTGCGCTTCTGGCGCATCGCGAGCCGCGCGTCGAACGCCTCCTCCATCGCCGCCGAGGGCCGTGCGAAGACGTTGCTCTCGGCGCTGTCGAGCAACAGCATGTCGCCCTCGGCCACGAGACGGCGGATGTCGCGGACGCGGCCGAGCACGGGCACGCCCATCGCGCGGGCTACGATCGTGACGTGCGCGGTCAGGGAGCCTTCTTCGAGGATAACGCCCTTCAACCGGCGCTTGTCGTATTCGAGCAGTTCGGCGGGACCGAGATTGCGCGCGATCAGGATCGTGTCCTGGCGCAGGCCCATCTGGGCGGCGGTGCCCATCTGGCCGGAGACGATGCGGAGCAGCCGGTTCGAGAGGTCCTCCAGATCATGCATCCGATCGGCGAGCAGCGGATCGTCGATCTGGCGCATGCGCTGGCGGGTGCGTTGCTGGACGCGCTCGATCGCCGCCTCGGCAGTAAGGCCGGAGTCGATCGCCTCGTTGATGCGTCGTGCCCAGCCCTCGTCATAGGCGAACATCTTGTAGGTCTGGAGCACCTCGACATGCTCGCCGCCAACGCCGAATTCGGCCTCGCGCGTCATCCGGTCGATGCCTTCGCGCATCTTGTCGAACGCCGCGTAGACCCGGTGACGCTCGGCGTCGGTGTCTTCGGCGACGGTGTGCTCGATGTGGATCCGCGGCTGGTGATAGACCGCGAAGCCCGCGCCCATGCCGTCGACGAGCTTCTGGCCGGGGATGCGCATCGCCGCGGTCGACTGCGGACGGTCGGCGCCGCCGCCGGTGGTGTCGATGAGCCCCGCATTGGCGATCAGTTCGGACAGCACCATCGCGACCGTCTGCAGCGCCTCGATCTCGACGTCCGCATATTTGCGACGATCGGTGTGCTGGACGGCCAGGACGCCCACGGATCGCTCGCGGCGGATGATCGGCACGCCGGCAAAGCTGTGGAAGCGGTCCTCGCCGGTCTCGGGCTTGTAGGCGAAATCGGGGTGGCTCGCGGCTTCGTCGAGGTTCAGCACCTCGACATCCTCGGCGATCGTGCCGACGAGACCTTCGCCGAGCGCCAGCTTGGTGACGTGGACCGCGGCCTGGTCGAGGCCGCGCGTGGCGAACAGTTCGAGCACGCCTTCGCGCAGCAGGTAGATCGAGCAGACCTCGCTGTCGATCGCGGTGGCGATGATACCGACGACGGCGTTGAGCTTGGCTTGCGCGGACGTGCGCGACGCCATCACGTCGTGAAGGCTGGTGAGGATTTCGCGGGCGGAGGCGGCGGCCGAAAGGGGCATTTGGGTTGGCTATCAGATGAAGCGCTTGGGTGCCACGCAACAAAAGCAGTGTCGCGCCCAAGTTCGATCGATCTCCGGGTGTGCTTTCTTACGAGCGAGGATCGATAGCGTCGAACACTCCCTCACTTCCCCCCTCCCTGGAAGGGAGGGGTTGGGGGTGGGTCGGCCCGCTTGAGCGGCCGAGGTCTGGACTATGTGGAAGCCGACCCACCCCCTACCCCTCCCTTTCAGGGAGGGGTAAGAAGTCAGGCGTCGAACAGGCCGTCCTGGCTGCCGGCTGGCGGGTTCAGGCCAAGGTGCTTCCACCCCCCCGCGTTCAGGAACCGCCCCCGTGCCGTCCGTGCGATCAGCCCCAGCTGGATCAGGTACGGCTCGATCACCTCCTCGATCGTATCACGCGGCTCACTCAACCCCGCCGCCAGCGTCTCCACCCCCACAGGCCCCCCGCGATAAATATCCGCGATCATCATCAGATACCGCCGGTCCATCGCATCTAGCCCGAGCGAATCGACCTCCAGCCGGTTGAGCGCCGCATCCGCCGCCCGTGCGTCGACCGTCTCGTGCCCCGCGACATTGGCGAAATCGCGCACCCTTCGCAGCAACCGCCCGGCGATACGCGGCGTGCCCCGCGCACGCCGCGCGATCTCCATCGCGCCGTCCTTGGCGATCCCTAGCCCGAGCAGCCCCGCCGCACGCGTGACGACCCGCTCGAGTTCCTCGACCGTATAGAATTGCAACCGCACCGGGATGCCAAAGCGATCGCGCAACGGCGTCGTCAGCAACCCCTGCCGCGTCGTCGCGCCGATCAGCGTGAACCGCGGCAGGTCGATCCGCACCGAACGCGCGGACGGCCCCTCGCCGATCATCAGGTCGAGCGCACGGTCCTCCATGGCCGGGTAGAGCACCTCCTCGACCGCGGGCTGCAACCGGTGGATCTCGTCGATGAACAACACGTCGCCATCCTCGAGATTGGTGAGCAGCGCGGCGAGATCCCCCGACTTCGCGATCACCGGGCCCGAGGTGGCGCGGAAGCCCACCCCCATCTCGCGCGCGACGATCTGCGCGAGCGTGGTCTTGCCGAGCCCGGGCGGGCCGAAGAACAGCACGTGATCCAGCGCATCGCCGCGCGCCTTCGCCGCTTGGATGAAGATGCGCAGATTCTCGCGTGCGGCCTTCTGCCCGACGAATTCGTCGAGCGTCTTCGGGCGCAGCGCGGCGTCGACGTCTTCGGGACGCTTGGCGGCTGTCAGGATGCGGTCTGTATCGGTCACACCCTGCGATAGCGCGCTCGCGGCGAAGGGGGCAAGGCGGCTATGGGTGCGGGATGACGAACGACACCGCGCAGCCCGACCTGTATCTGCTCTCCGGAGTTTCGCCTGCGCTGGAGGCTGCGCTCGCCGAGCGCTTCACCCCGCACCGCGAGGATCCGCCAGCGACGACGCGGGCGATCGTCGGCGGCGGGAGCAGCGTGATCGATGCGGCGCTACTCGATCGCCTTCCCGCGCTGGAGATCATCGCGATCCACGGTGTCGGGTACGACGGTATCGACCTTGCCGCGACCAAGGCGCGTGGGATCGCGGTGACGACGACGCCCGACGTGCTGACCGACGACGTCGCGGATCTCGCGATCGGGCTGATGCTCGCGGTGCAGCGACGGATCGTCGCGAACGACCGCGCGGTACGAGACGGCGGGTGGTCGGTCGATCTTTCTCGACGCGCGAGCGGGCGAAGGATCGGCATCTTCGGGCTGGGCCGGATCGGCAAGGCCATCGCCAGGCGCGCCGCGCCGTTTGCGCGCGAACTCCATTATACCGCACGCTCCGCCAAGCCGGAGTTCGCGGGCGTATTCCATGCCGATATCGCCGAACTCGCCGCGGCGTGCGACGTGTTGGTCATCGCCGCACCCGGTGGCGACGCGACGTCGCACATCGTGGACGCCGCTGTTCTCGCGGCGCTTGGCGGGGACGGCATCCTCGTGAACATCGCTCGCGGTAGTCTGGTCGACCAACCTGCTTTGGTAGCCGCGCTCGAAGACGGAACGATCGCCGGCGCCGGGCTTGACGTGTTCGCCGACGAACCCGCCGTTCCCGATGCGCTCAAAATGATGGATCAGGTCGTCCTGTCACCCCATCAAGGCAGCGCTACGGTCGACGGCAGGGCCGCGATGGCAGCGTTGGTGGTTGCGAACCTCGACGCGCATTTTGCCGGGAAGGCCCTGCTCACGCCACTTTGAGCCGACCGGGTTATCCAATTTCCAATCCTCCCCCGCCAGGGGGAGGTGGCGCCGAAGGTGACGGAGGGGGGAGGACACGCAGCAGAGGTTTCCCTTTCCTCCCCCTCCGTCTGGCATCCGCCAGCCACCTCCCCCTGGCGGGGGAGGATCGAAAGGTTCGCCACTTGCACTCGCGGTAAAGCTAAGACTTAGACGCTTTCCGCAGCGCCAGTCGCACCAGCGCATCGAGCGAGGCGCCCGCCCCCAGTTCCTCGTCCGCCGCAGCCACCGCGACGCTCGCCTCGTTCGGGCGAAACCCGAGGTTGAGCAGCGCCGACACCGCATCCGCAGACGCCCCGGGCGCGGCATTCACCACCGCCGGCCCGAGCCCGAGCGCGATGCCGCCGACCTTGTCCTTCAATTCCATGACAATGCGCTGGGCGAGCTTCGGCCCGACGCCATTCGCCCGCGCGACCATCGCCTTGTCGCCGCTGGCGATCGCGCGGCTCAAATCCACCGGCTCCAGCGCCGACAGGATCGCGAGCGCGACGCGCGCGCCGACGCCCTGCACGCCGGTCAACAGCCGGAACCAGTCGCGTTCGTCCGCGCTGGAAAACCCGACCAGCCGCTGGAAATCCTCGCCAACGAGCAATTCGGTGAACACCGTGCACGCCTCGCCGATCGGTCCCAGTGCCGAGAGCGTCCGCGCCGACGCGCCGACCTGATAGCCGACCCCGCCGACGTCGATCACCGCGTAGTCGATGCCCGTGGAATCCAGGCGCCCTTTAAGATGCACGATCATGGTTCAGCCGGTAGAACAAAGGGTGCGCGGCGTCATCCCGGCAAAACCGCGGCGGCCGCTGATCCTCGCCCGCCTTCGATCCTCAAGCGCCGCTCCTCACGCGCTCGGTTGGAGCCGATCGGGATCGGCAGAGGATCTGTTCGGCACGGTCTGGGCGGGTTTTACAACGCCGTGAAGCGCTTGGGTAGGCGCGCCTATCACCGCCGCCCGCGCGCGCAGGCTTGCCCTGAGAAAGGTCGTGTGGGCGGTGATGAAACGGCGCGGCGTCGTGCCGAGAAACGTCCCGGCATCGCGCAGGAAATGCGACGCGTCGAAATAGCTGCTGTCGATCATCGAATAATCGCTGAGCCCGTCCGCGGTGATCAGGCGGATGAACGAGCGGAGGAACCGCGCGCGCCGCAGCAACAACTTTGGCGGCATGCCGAAGTGACGCGTCGCCATCCGCCGTAGTTCATGCGTCGGGATATCCAGCCGGTCGGCGACGTCCTTCATCTCGATCACGCCGTCGGTTACCGTCAACGCGGTGAACGCGCGGATCAGCGCGTCACGCGGATGCGGACGATCGAACAGGCCGCAGAAAACTTCGTCGAGCAGCGGCTTGATCATCGAATCGTCGTCGAGCGCGTCGAGGCCTTCGATCAGGCGGGCGGAAAGCTCGGCCCCGAGGGCGACACTCAGCGGCGCCACGCGGTTGTGAAAATCGCCCGCCGACCGCGCGGTCAGCCGCGACCAGCCGAGCGCGCTCAGGCCTATGCCGACGGCGATCCCGCCTTGCGTCTCGGTTCGGAAGGCACGGCTGGTCGGGCCGTAGAAGCTCGCACGATCCACCGGGCCGAACCGATGATTGCCGATCGACACGGTCAAGGGACCGGCATCGACGAGCACCGAGATCATCGCTGGCGCGGGCAGGTACCAGTTGAGCATCGGCGTGCGGTCGCTCGACGCGTAGATCGCGTAGCCGGTCAAATAGTCGGACAATGCCGGATCGGGCATATCATAGCGCATCGCCATGCCGTCGGGCATTGCGAATGCCGAGGGAGAAACAGTACCGCTGCTCGTGCCGCCCCGCACGTCTTCCGCCCGCATTGCCAAGCCTTTAATCTAAATTAATTGCACGACGGCGCTGCCACACCATTTCAGGCTTGGCTATCAAAACCTGACCGGAATGGTTTTATACCGGCACGGGCAAAATCTAGTTCAAAACGAACCAAGTTTTGTCGGAGTATGCAGAACGGCGCCAAGGTGGAGATCGGCCGGTTTGCTTGCCTCTACCCGCGGATACTATCGGAGGTACGCGTGGATCAGGCGCCGATACCGCTGCGACGCGACAAGGCCGCGGCGCTTGCGACATGATGTGCATGCGTGATCGCGACGGCCAGCGCATCGGCCGCGTCGGGCCCGGCGAGCTTCGCGCCGGGCAGCAGCACCGCCATCATTGCCTGGATCTGCTTCTTGTCGGCGCCGCCGGTGCCGACGACGCCCTTCTTGACGGTCGACGGGTGATACTCGCCGATGTGCAGCCCCGCCCCCGCCGCGGCGAGCAGCACGACACCGCGCGCCTGCCCCAGTTTCAGCGTCGATTGCGCGTTGGTGTTGCCGAGCACTTCCTCGACCGCCGCCCCATCCGGGCGTTCGGTGCGGATGACGTCGATCAGCGCGTTGTAGAGCGCGGTCAGGCGACGGGGCAGCGCCATCGACGGATCGGTCTTGATCTGGCCGTTGGCGATATGGCTCAGGCGGTTGCCGTCGGCGCGAATGACGCCCCAGCCTGTGGTGCCGAGGCCGGGGTCTAGTCCTAGAATTATCACGAGAAGAAAGAAGGTTGGTTCGCGCGGAGACGCGGAGACGCGGAGGGGTTGCGTTCCTGTCTAGCGTCTCGCGTTAGCGGGACTTTCACACCGCTAGGCTGGCCTACAGATATGAGGCCGCTGACGCGGAGGACATAGCCACGAAGCACAACTCTCCGCGTCTCCGCGTCTCCGCGTGAACCCACCTTCTTCATCTCAATGGCTCAACCCAGCGACTCCATGATCTCGTCGGAGATTTCGTAATTGCCCCAGACGGTCTGCACGTCGTCGTCCTCGTCGAGCGCGTCGATCAGCTTGAACAAAGTCGCCGCATCGTCCGCGCCGACCGCGACCATGACCTGCGGGCGCCAGGCGAGCTTGGCGCCTTCGGCCTCGCCGAGCTTTGCTTCCAAAGCCTTGGCCACTTCGTGCAGGTCGCCCTGCGCGGTCCAGACCTCATGGCCGTCCTCGCTCGATGTCACGTCCTCGGCACCCGCTTCGAGTGCCGCTTCGAACACCGTGTCGGCATCGCCCGCGCTCGCTGGATACGAGATCAGCCCGACGCGGTCGAACGCGTGGCTGACCGAACCGCCCGCGCCGAGGTTGCCGCCGTTCTTGCCGACTGCGACGCGCACGTTGGTCGCGGTGCGGTTGCGGTTGTCGGTCAGCGCCTCGATGATCAGCGACACGCCGCCGGGACCGAACCCCTCGTAGCGGATTTCCTCGTAATTCTCGGCATCGCCGCGGCTCGCCTTGTCGATCGAGCGCTGGATGTTCTCCTTGGGCAGCGACGCCGCCTTGGCCGCGTTCACCGCCGCACGCAGGCGCGGGTTCATGTCGACATCGGGCAAGCCCATCTTGGCCGCGACCGTGATCTCTCGGCTGAGCTTGCTGAATGCCGACGAGCGCTTCTTGTCCTGCGCGCCCTTGCGGTACATGATATTCTTGTATTTGGAATGGCCTGCCATCGGTGCCTCTAATAGCCTGATGCGCCGCTCTTAGGCTCCGGGGGCGCTTTTCGCCAGACCGTCTATCTTCGCTTCGATCGCATCCAGCCTTGCCAGCACCAGATGATCGATCTTGTGATGGATGCGCAGGATGTCGAGCTCCGCGCGCAAATTGGTCTCGTAATCGAGGCTGGCGGCGAGGCGATCCTTCGCCGATTGCCGGTTCTGGCTCATCATGATCACCGGCGCCTGGATCGCCGCGACGGTCGACAGGAGCAGGTTGAGGAAGATGTAGGGATACGGATCGAACGCCCGCCCGAAATGCGCGAGGATGTCCGAATTCAGCAGCATCCAGCCGATCAGCACCAGCGTGAAGGCGATGATGAACGCCCAAGACCCGCCGATCTTCGCGACGCGGTCGGACAGCCGCTCGCCGAAGGTGGCGCGCTCGTCGGACACGTCGGCGGCATCGCGACTGACGGTAGTCCCCGATTCGATACCGGCGAGGACCCGGCGCTCCTCCTCGTCGAGGTCACCCGGCGCCTTGCCGAGCAGGCGTTGCGATAGATCGGCGAGCGGGGAGTGTGTGGCCATGCTCCAAGGCCTAGCCGGGATTGCGGATTATTCCAGCGCGCAAAGCCCTGGGTGCGACGGAGCCTTGCTCATCCTCCCCCGCCAGGGGGAGGTGGCGCGAAGCGTCGGAGGGGGAGGACACGGAACAGGCGTTGCCCTTTCTTCCCCCTCCGTCTGGCAAGCGCCAGCCACCTCCCCCTGGCGGGGGAGGATCGCGACGCTGAATAGCCGCACCCCGCAAAGACTCCTTGCTCCCATACGCCCGCACCTGCCAAACGCGCGGCATGACGGTTAGCGTGAATATGGGCACCGACGGCAATGGTACTGCCGTCGGCGTCGACCTGGAGGAACTACTCGCCACCCGCCTGTTGGTGCAGGGCAATTCGGGCTCGGGGAAATCGCATCTGCTGCGCCGGCTGCTCGAGCGATCGGCGGGCCATGTCCAGCAGATCGTGATCGATCCGGAGGGCGATTTCGTGACGCTCGCGGGGCCGCACGGGCACGTCGTGATCGAGGCGGGCGACTATAGCGAACGCGAGATCGCCCGCATCGCCACCCGCCTGCGCGAACATCGCACGTCCGCCGTGCTCAGCCTCGAAGGACTTGAGGTCGAGGGCCAGATGCGGTGCGCCGCTTCGTTCCTGTCCGCGTTGTTCGACGCCCCGCGCGAGCATTGGTATCCGGTGCTGGTGGTAGTCGACGAGGCGCAGATGTTCGCGCCAGTGACCGGCGGCGAAGTCTCCGAGGAAGTGCGCCGCGCGTCGCTGGCGGCGATGACCAACCTGATGTGCCGCGGGCGAAAACGCGGCCTCGCCGGGGTGATCGCGACTCAGCGGCTCGCGAAACTCGCGAAGAACGTCGCGGCGGAAGCCTCGAACTTCCTCATGGGCCGCACCTTTCTCGACATCGACATGGCGCGCGCGGCCGACCTGCTCGGCATGGAGCGGCGCCAGGCCGAAGCGATTCGCGATCTCCAGCGCGGCACGTTCATGGCGCTTGGACCGGCAGTGTCGCGGCGGCCGATCACCGTGAAGATCGGCGACGTCGCGACCTCCGCGCGCAGCGGGAGCCCGAAGTTGACCCCCCTCCCCAGCGCCGCGCCGATGGATCTGCAGGATCTGTTGTCGGAGCCCGTGGTCGATGCCCCCGAACTCGGCCTGATGTTCGATTCGCGCCCGCGTCGCGTGCCGGCGGAGGAATTGCTCGACGGCATCGCCCGCCCGCCCGAGCCCCGCACCGCTGCGCCGCCACCGCCCGAGAAGACCGACGACGAGGTCGAGGCGGTCTACGCCGACGTCTTCCGCGCGATCGTCGAGGACCCGGAGTCGACGCTGCGTCCGCCGTCGGTCCTGTTCCAGGATTTCCAGGTGCGGTGCCGGATGGGGGGCTTGGCAAAACCGCCTCTCGACCTGCCGGGCTTCGTGCGTCGCCTGAGTTGCGCCCGCGCGGGGATCTTCGACATGACCGACGAAGCGTGGACCGCCGCGCTCGACGTGGCCAGCGGCCTGCCCGACGACATGCTCGGCGCATTCCTGCTGGTCGCAAGAGCCGCCCGCGAAGGCGAACCCTGCCCCTCCGATGCGCGCATCGCCGCGACGTATGGGACGAGTTCGCTAGGCCGGGTGAAGCGCCTGATCGGCTATATCGAAAGCCGCGAGCTGATCGTCTGCCGCACCGATCTGGCCGGCAAACGCTCGATCACGATACCGGGGCTCGGCTGGACGACGTTGCCGGCGGAGGCGGCTTGAAGCGTCAGCCGCGGATCGGGGTGAACTGCAACGACACGAACTGCCAGTCGCCCCTGATGCGTCGCGCGACGAAGCCTGCCCGCAGCGCACGTGTCTGCATCTGTCCGTCCTTGCCGGGCACCGCATAGGCGATCCGCATCGTGACGACGCCGAGTGCCCCCGCCGGTCGCGCGACCGTCTCGGTGATCGTCATCGGCGGCGCGGGCTTCTTGTTGTCGGCAGCGTAGAACCCAATCACGCGGTCGCGGGAGTCGACTTCGCCGACCGGAGATATTTCCTGGTATTCGGGCGCCATCATCGCGATCATCGCCGCCTGATCGAACTGGTTACGAACGTTTATGAAGGCCTCGGCACGCTGACCGAGTTTTTGCGCGTCGGTCTCGCTCGGTTGCGCCGCGGCAGGTCCACTGATCAACAACGCCGCCGCAATTCCCAAGAATATCCGCATGCCTGCCCCCGATGCAATGCCGTATAACAGCAATACACCCGTTGTGCCGAAGCAGCAATGTCGTTGCAGGATGTCGAGATTAAATCACGAAGGCGATCGCGAGCCCTGCGCCCAAGCCGACCTGGACCATCGCGATCAGTTGAAGCCGCCCGACGAACGGTTGCTTGCGTGTCTTGTGCCGGTAGCGATTGCGCGCCCAGAACGCACCCGGAGTGCCGCCAAGTGCTGCGAACCAGAGCAAGCGGCTTTCGGGGATACGCCACGCGCCGGAAGATGATCGCCGCTTGTCGATCGCGAACGCGGCGACCGTGATCATGTTGATGATCAGGAACCGAACGAGCGCCGCGAAGATCGGGAGAATCATTCTCTACCGGTACATCGAGGGGGTTAACGCGGTGCCCCCCTCGCTACCGACCACATGTCGGATGAGGCACCGCGCGAAATTGGGAGATCCTCAGATCATCCCCAACGCCTGAAGGTACACCTCGAGGATCGCTTCCTCCTCCTGGTATTCTTCCTTCTTCTTCTTCCGGATCGACAGGATCTTGCGGATCGCCTTCGGATCGTAACCGCGGCCCTTGGCTTCGGCCATCACGTCCTTGATGTCGTCCGAGATACCCTTCTTCTCTTCTTCGAGACGCTCGGCGCGCTCGATCAGCAGGCGCAGTTCGTCCGCTGCGACCGCGCCGCCGCCCATGCCGTGTTGCCGTTCGTCAGACATCGAAAATTCCCCACTCGCCAGCGCCACGCGCCGGCCCAAAGCCAATCGAGAAACCCCGCGCAGATGATCGCCGTCGGATGACGTCGTGAATCAGACCGCTGCGGGGTGCGGGGCCGCGTCTAGGCGTTTACCGTGTTCGGCTCAAGCGACGGCTAGGCTCAGATTGTCGCGTTCTTCGCCACGCTCGCCTTCATCCGTTCGAGCTGCTCGGGGCTCGCGTCGCCCTGATGGTGCGCCTTCCATTCCGCATACGGCATTCCGTACACCGTCTCGCGCGCCTCGTCCTTCGTCAGGCCACCCGCTTCCTCGACCCAGTCGGACAGGCAATTGCGACAAAAACCAGCCAGCCCCATCAGGTCGACGTTCTGCGCGTCCTCGCGGTGGCGGAGGTGGCGGACCAGGCGGCGAAAGGCTTGCGCCGCTACGGCATCGTCGAGTGTTTCGAGGCGATCGGGGGTCATTCACTATGCTCCGTGGTTGATCCAGCGGAGATAGGGTTTAAGGCCCGTGGCGGCAAAGACCTCCCCCCAGGAAAACGCAACGCATGACCATGGCCATCGCACCCCGTTCGCGGAAAGTCCGTATCCTCGCGACGCTCGGCCCCGCCAGCAGCACCCCCGAGATGATCGCGACTCTGTTCCGTACCGGCGCCGACGCGTTCCGCATCAACATGAGCCACGGCGACCAGCAGTCGAAGATCGCCGTGATCCAGGCGATTCGCGCGCTCGAAAAGGAATTTGGCCGCCCTTCGACGATCCTCGCCGATCTCCAGGGCCCGAAACTGCGCGTCGGCAAGTTCGAGGGCGGGCGCACCGTGCTCGAAACCGGCTCCACTTTCCTGCTCGACCGCGATCCGACGCCGGGCGACGCGACGCGCGTCGAACTGCCGCACGATGAGATCTTCGCGGCGATCGAGCCGGGCGCGCGCCTGCTGCTCGACGACGGCAAGCTGGTGCTCCGCGTCGTGTCGCACAGCCCGCGCGAGATCACGACTCGGGTCGAGGTCGGCGGCGCACTGTCGAACAGCAAGGGGCTGAACGTCCCCGACGTCGTGCTGCCGATGGCCGCGCTGACCGAGAAGGATCGCAGCGATCTGGATTTCGCGGTCGACCAGGGCGTCGACTGGATCGCGCTGTCGTTCGTGCAACGCCCGGAAGATCTCTGGGAAGCGCGGAAACTGATCGGCGGCAAGGCGGCGCTGATGGCGAAGATCGAGAAGCCCGCGGCGATCGAACGGCTGGAGGAGATCGTCGAGGCCTGTGACGGCGTGATGGTCGCGCGCGGCGATCTCGGCGTGGAAATGCCGCCTCAGGCGGTGCCGCCGTTGCAGAAGCGCATCGTCGAGGTCTCACGCCGGATGGGTCGCCCGGTCGTCGTGGCGACGCAGATGCTCGAATCGATGATCACCTCGCCGTCGCCGACCCGCGCCGAAGTGTCCGACGTCGCGACCGCGGTCTATGACGGCGCCGACGCGATCATGCTGTCGGCCGAAAGCGCGGCGGGCGCGTGGCCGGTCGAATCGGTGGCGATGATGGATGCGATCGGCGTGTCGGTCGAGGCCGATCCCGAGCACGGCGACCGCATGCACTTCACCGTGATGAAGCCCGACCCGACGACGGCGGATGCACTGGCCGAGGCGGCGAAGAACATCGCCGCGACCGTGTCGGCGGTGGCGATCATCTGCTTCACGACGTCGGGCTCGACGGCGCGGCGGATCGCGCGCGAGCGGCCGTCGGTGCCGTTGCTGGTGCTGACGCCGAGCCAGGAGACCGCGCGGCGGCTCGGGCTGCTCTGGGGGACGCACGCGGTGCATACGCGCGACGTGGAATCGTTCGAGGACATGGTCGCGAAGTCGAAGCGGATGGCGTTGCGGCACGGGATCGCCAAGGCTGGCGACCGGGTCATCGTGCTGGCGGGCGTGCCGTTCCGAACGCCCGGGTCGACCAACGTGCTGCACGTGGTGCGGATCGTTGGGGACGAGTTGAAGGGGCATCACTCGCAGGTTTGATTTGAGCGCGCGGTTCGGCTGGCGGGCTGCACGTCCCCTCTTCCCCCCTCCCTGAAAGGGAAGGGTAGGGGGTGGGTCGGCCTCCACATACGCCGTCGGTAGTGGCTCAAACCAGCCAACCCACCCCCAGCCCCTCCCTTCCAGGGAGGGGAGCAAAGTGTGTGCGGCCAACCAACCCGGAACATGCGCGAGCGCCCCCGTCATGCCGGGCTCGTTCCGGCATCCACCGTTCCGCATGCTCGCGGTCCGTGGAGTATGCGGAACGGTGGGCCCCGGCCTCCGCCGGGGTGACGCAAGAGGGGGTGGCTGGGGGCTGGGTGGCTGGTTGGCTGGTTGGCTGGGTGACGCAACGCCGAGCGCCGAGCGCCGAGCGCCGAGCGCCGAACGTCGAACCCGCCCAGATATCAGATCCGCCGACCATGAAGTTTGGACCGCATCAACCAAGCACCCCACCCCGGCGAAGGCCGGGGCCTAGTTGGGGGACCGTGATGACGACTCCCCCGCTCCGTTACGGCCACCTTGCCAACTGGGCCCCGGCCTTCGCCGGGGTGGGGCTGTGCGGCAGGTGCCTGAGCTAATCTAGGCTAGCGCTCGCCTCCCGAATACGCGATGTCGCCGGTACGGACCGCACGGGAGGGCGCACGCATGACATTACGCGAGAAGATCGGTTGGGGCGCACTGGCCTTACTCGGCGCCTGCGCGCTCGCGGTCGTCGCGTTTGAGCGTGGCGAGCATGTCAACGCGCTGTGGATCGTCACCGCTGCGGTCTCGGTCCAGCTGATCGCGTACCGGTTCTACGCGCGCTACATTGCGCGGCACGTGATGCAGCTCGACCCGAGCCGCCCAACCCCCGCGCTCCGCAGAGCCGACGGCCTCGACTATGTCGCAACCGACCGCAACGTGCTGTTCGGTCACCATTTCGCCGCGATCGCCGGTGCAGGTCCCCTCGTCGGCCCGGTGCTCGCCGCGCAGATGGGCTACCTCCCCGGCACGCTCTGGATCCTCGCCGGCGTCGTGCTCGCGGGTGCAGTGCAGGATTTCATGATCCTGTTCATCTCGATGCGCCGCGACGGGCGCTCGCTCGGCGAACTGATCCGCATGGAGATGGGCGCGGTCCCTGGCGTGATCGCGCTGATCGGCGCGTTCGCGATCATGGTCATCATCCTCGCCGTGCTCGCGCTGATCGTCGTCCGCGCGCTCGCCGGCAGCCCATGGGGCCTCTTCACCGTCGCCGCGACGATCCCGCTCGCATTCCTGATGGGTATCTACACGCGCTGGATCCGGCCCGGAAAGGTCGGCGAAGTCTCCGTTCTCGGCGTCATCGGGCTGCTCGCTGCGATCGTCTATGGCGGCAGCGTAGCGGCGTCGCCGACGCTCGCGCCGCTGTTCACGCTGACCCCGGTGCAGCTCTGCGTGCTGATGGTCGGATACGGTGCGGTCGCCTCCGTCCTCCCCGTGTGGCTGCTGCTGGCACCCCGCGATTATCTGTCGACCTTCCTCAAGATCGGCGCGATCGTCGCGCTCGCGATCGGTATCGCCGTCGTCGCGCCGCCACTGCGGATGCCCGCGCTCACGCCGTTCATCGACGGCTCCGGCCCGGTCTGGTCGGGTGGGCTCTTCCCGTTCCTGTTCATCACGATCGCATGCGGCGCGGTCTCCGGCTTCCACGCGCTGATCGCCAGCGGCACCACGCCGAAGCTGATCGCCAGCGAGGGCGACGCGCAGTTCATCGGCTATGGCGCGATGCTGATGGAGAGCTTCGTCGCGATCATGGCGCTGGTCGGCGCGTCGATCCTCGATCCCGGCGTGTATTTCGCGATGAACAGCCCGGCGGCGGTGGTCGGCACCGACTTCGCCTCCGCCGCGACCGCGGTCACCGCGATGGGCTTCCCGATCACGCCCGAACTGCTCGCGCAGACCGCGAAGGACGTCGGCGAGACCACGATCGTCTCGCGCACCGGCGGCGCGCCCACGCTGGCGGTGGCGATGTCGGAGATCTTCAGTCACCTGATCGGCGGGCAGGCGATGAAGGCGTTCTGGTATCACTTCGCGATCCTGTTCGAGGCGCTGTTCATCCTCACCGCGGTCGATGCGGGGACGCGTGCCGGGCGATTCATGTTGCAGGACCTGATCGGGCTCGCGGTGCCGTCGTTCCGCAATGCCTCCGCGATCGTGCCGGGCCTGATCGCGACCGCGTTGTGCGTGATGGCCTGGGGGTTCTTCCTGTATCAGGGCGTCACCGACCCGCTCGGAGGCGTGAACACGCTCTGGCCGTTGTTCGGCATTTCGAACCAGATGCTCGCCGCGGTCGCACTCGTGCTCGCCACCGTCGTGCTGTTCCGGATGAAGCGCCAGCGTTACGCATGGGTGACGATCCTGCCCGCCGCGTGGCTGTGCCTGTGCACGATCACCGCCGGGCTGATGAAGCTGTTCGCGAGCGATCCGAAGGTCGGCTTCCTCGCGCACGCCTCGAAGTTCGCCGACGCGGCGGCGCGGGGTGAGTTGCTCACGCCGGCCAAGACGATGGCGGAGATGCAGCGGATCGTGCTCAACGACCGGATCGACGCGGGGCTGTGCGCGCTGTTCCTGGCGGTGGTGCTGTCGATCGTGTTCTTCGGGATTCGGACGTGTCTCGCGGCGCTGAAGATCGACCGGCCGACGGTGACCGAAGTCCCGCCGCAGCTGGTGGCCGCGGAATGATCCGCGCGCTGTATGCCAAGGCGCGCGAAACCGCGCTGCTGATGGTCGGCGTGCCGTCCTACGCCGCCTATCGCCAGCACATGGCCGAGCGCCATCCGGACCACGTGCCGATGGACGAACGCGCGTTCTTCCGCGATCGGCAGGAGGCTCGGTACGGCAGCAAGGGCGGCGGGCGCTGCTGTTGACGGAGGGGCTTTCGACCGTCGCGCGCCTCCGGGCAGCGACGGCGAGCGATCACGACGCTGTCGATGCCGGGTTCGGGCGCTATGATCTGAACGATGCGGACGATTACCGCGCGTTCCTGCTCGCGCATGCCAGGGCGTTGCCGGCCGTGGAGGCTTGGCTGGACGGCATTCCGGGTCTTGCCGCGGTCCGATCTCGGAGTGAGGCGCTTGCCGCCGATCTCGCTGCTCTGGGGCAGGACATGCCTGCGCCGATGGTGTTCGATCTGGCACCCAGCGAAGCGGCCGGATGGGGCGCGATGTACGTGGTCGAGGGATCGCGGCTCGGCGGCATCATGTTGTCGCGATCGGTGCCCGACGACATGCCGTCGGCGTATCTCGGCGCGAAACATCTGTCCGGCGAATGGCGCGCGCTGCTGGCCGCGATCGACCGGCAGCCTGCCGACGAGGCCTGGATCGCGGACGCGATCGCCGGCGCGAAGGCTGCATTCGCGCTGTATCGGCGCGCGCCGGAGGCCTGATCCGCCCCCGGGCGCCCTGTCTGTGTCGGCTAGTCGGGGTCAGCGCAGGAGTTTCGGCGCTTCCTTGCGGATCATGTCCTGGATCTTGCTCGCGAACAGCCCGAGGATGCCGGGCAGGTCGACGACCGCGTGGACGTTGGTTTCGAACACCGTGACCGCGCTGGCGATCGTCTGGCCCATCGCCTGGATGGTGAAGTGCAGCGTGTCGCCGTCCCAGCGATGGTCGGTCACCGACCCACCGGGGATGCTGGCGCTGATCTTGTCGATCCCGCCATCGAGCCGCGCGCGGACTGCCGCCTTGCCGAGCTGATGGGGAACGTCGACGGTGATGGGGTTGGCCATGAATAGTCCTTAAGTCGCGAAAAGCATGTCGTCGTTGGCGAACGCCTTGAACTCGAGAGCGTTGCCGCTGGGATCGCAAAAGAACATCGTCGCCTGCTCGCCGGGCTCGCCCTTGAAGCGGATGTATGGCGCGATCCCGAACTTTACGCCCGCGGCGGTGACGCGTTCCGACAGCGTGGTCCAGTCGTCCATCGTCAGGACGACGCCGAAATGCGGCACGGGGACGGCATGGCCATCGACCGCATTCTCGACCGCGACAGGTTCGGCCGACGGGTCGAGATGCGCGACGATCTGGTGGCCGAACAGGTCGAAATCGATCCATTGGTCGCTGGAGCGGCCTTCGCGGCAGCCGAGCGTGGCGCCGTAGAAGGTGCGGGCGGCGGTGAGGTCGTGGACGGGGAAGGCGAGGTGGAAGGGGCGTAGGGTCATGCGAGAAGGATAGGTCGTGGTTCGGAGTTCGTCGACCCGGGGTTTTCGGTGGGGGATTTCCTCCACCGTTAAGTCAGTGGGCTCTCTTGTTCTCCCGCGGAGGCGGGAGTCCAGTCTGGGCTCCCGCCTTCGCGGGAGAACAAGGTTTGGCGTCGGTGCCCTTCCCCCATGCACCACCCATAGTGCTCTAGCCGATCGGACGCTTTCCCATCCCCCGGCACCTCCCCGGCGGAGGCCGGGGTCCAGTTGGGGGACGTTGCTAACGGCGGACAGCGCTTCGTTACTACCACCTTTCCAACTGGGCCCCGGCCTCCGCCGGGGTAGTGCCTCATGGGGAAGCCACAATGAATGCAGCCGACGGGCTCGATCCTCCCAAGGCTAAGACATTGCCCCACCCCGTCCGCCACGCCATAGCGCCAGCGTGACCCGCTACCCCGCCCTCGCCAGCCTCATCCTCGGCGCGATCGCCGCCACCGGCTTCGCCCCGCTCGATCTCTGGCCGCTGACGCTGATCGCGTTCGCGGTGTGGATGAAGCTCGTCCACGATGCGCCGACCCTTCGCGGCGTGTTGTGGCGCGGGTGGGTGTTCGGGGTCGGGCATTTCACCGTGAACAACAACTGGTTCCAGCACGCGTTCGACTTCCAGGACGCGATGCCGCCGGTGCTGGGGTATTTCGCCGCGGTCGGCCTCGCGCTGTATCTGGCGCTGTTCCCGATGCTCGCAGGCGCGCTCGCCTGGCGGATCGCACGGCGGGCCGACCGACCCGACGCGACGTTCGTGCTGGTCTTCGGCGCGGCGTGGATCGCGACCGAGTGGCTGCGGGCGACGCTGTTCACGGGATACGCCTGGGACCCGCTGAGCGTCGTCTGGCTGCCCGCGATCGGCGTTGCGCGACTCTCGGCATGGATCGGCACTTACGCGCTGTCGGGTGTGACGATTCTCGCCGCGGGCGCGCTGCTGATGCTCGCCGTCCGCCGCTGGCCTCTGCCGGCGATCGCCATTCCGGCATTCGGCTTGGCGGCGCTGTCCGCGCTCTGGACCAACGCGCCGCCCCCCGCCCCCGGCACGCCGCTGGTTCGCGTGGTCCAGCCCGATATCGGCCAGGAAGATCGCAGCGAAACCGATGGCGAGCGCGTGCTTTCTGCGCTGGAGAAGCTTTCCGGCCAGGGCGGCGCCACGCCCCGCCTGGTCGTCTGGCCCGAGGGCGTCGTTCGCGACTACGTCGAGGATGGTTATCCGTTCTACGCCTATGGCTGGTCGAGCCCGCTCTACCTCCGCCGCCGGATGGCGCGGCTGCTGGGCCCCGAGGACATCCTGCTGATCGGCGGCACCGCGCTCGAGTTCGATGCCAAGGATCAGATTTCCGGCGCGGCCAATTCGGTGTTCGCGCTTGACGCGCAGGCGCGGCTGCGGGGGCGCTACGACAAGGCGCACCTTGTGCCGTATGGCGAGTATCTACCGATGCCGTGGCTGCTGAAGCCGCTCGGGCTCGCGCGGCTCGTGCCCGGCGATATCGACTTCACCTCGGGCAAGGGGCCCGCGAACCTGACGCTGCCCGGCTTCGGTTCGATCGGCATGCAGATCTGTTACGAGATCATATTCTCGGGCGAGGTCGTCGATCGTGCGCACCGCCCCCGCATTCTGTTCAATCCTTCGAACGACGCGTGGTTCGGCAAATGGGGCCCGCCGCAGCATCTCGCCCAAGCCCGGATGCGTGCGATCGAAGAAGGGCTGCCGATCCTCCGCGCCACCCCGACCGGCATCTCCGCGATCATCGCCGCCGATGGCCGCCTCGTCGCGACCGTACCGCACGAAACCGCCGGTGCGATCGAACAGCCGATGCCGTCCGCGCTGCCCCCCACGCTGTTCTCGCGCGTCGGCAATGCGATGGCGGCGATCGTTGCTGTATTGATGCTCGTTACCGCAGTTGCCCTGCGCCGTCGCCAACGCTAGAAGGACATATAAAGCTTTCCTTATATGTCGCTCCCCGGACTTTCCTGGGCGAGCCTTTGCGAAGAGGTTTCATGCGCAAGTCCTTTCTCTTCACCTCCGAATCGGTCTCCGAAGGCCATCCCGACAAGGTCGCCGACCAGATCAGCGACACGATCGTCGACCTGTTCCTCGCCAAGGACCCGCAGGCGCGCATCGCCTGCGAGACGCTGACGACCACGCAGCTCGTCGTCCTCGCCGGTGAAATCCGCGGCAAGGGCATCTACGAGAACGACCAGTGGGCCGACGGCGTCCTGGAAGAGATCGAGGCGGCCGTCCGCAACACCGTCAAGGAAATCGGCTACGCGCAGACCGGCTTCCACTGGGAGACGTTCCGCTTCGAGAACAACCTCCACGGCCAGTCCGCGCACATCGCGATGGGCGTCGACGAAAGCGGCAACAAGGACGAGGGCGCCGGCGACCAGGGCATCATGTTCGGCTACGCGACCGACGAGACCCCCGGCCTGATGCCCGCGACGCTGTATTACAGCCACAAGATCCTCGCCAAGATGGCCGAAGACCGTCATTCGGGCGCCGCGCCGTTCCTCGAGCCCGACGCCAAGAGCCAGGTCACGCTGTCGTACGAGAACGAAGTGCCGGTCGGCGCGACCGCGCTGGTCGTCTCGACGCAGCATGCACCGGGCTATTGCGAGAAGGGCGACAACGCCGATCCCGCCAAGTACGCGGTGCTGCGCGACTATGTCATGGGCGTGTTCAAGGACGTGCTGCCCGACGGTTTCATCACCGACGAGACCGCGATCTACATCAACCCGACCGGCCAGTTCGAAATTGGCGGCCCAGACGGCGACGCCGGCGTGACCGGTCGTAAGATCATCGTCGACACCTACGGCGGCGCAGCTCCGCATGGCGGCGGCGCGTTCTCGGGCAAGGATCCGACGAAGGTCGATCGTTCGGCTGCGTATGTCGCACGCTATCTCGCGAAGAACGTGGTTGCGGCCGGCCTCGCGCGTCGCTGCACGATCCAGCTGAGCTACGCGATCGGGATCGCCGAGCCGTTGTCGGTCTATGTCGACACGCATGGCACCGGCACCGTCGAGGAAGCCAAGCTCGAGGCAGTCCTGCCGAAGCTCGTTCGCCTGACGCCGAAGGGCATTCGCGAGCATCTGAAGCTCAATGCGCCGATCTACAAGAAGACGGCGGCATACGGGCACTTCGGTCGCGAGCCGCAGGGTGACACGTTCACCTGGGAAAAGACCGATCTGGTCGACGCGCTGAAGGCCGCTGTCGCCTGATAGCGACGGGTTTGAGGTTGTGAAAAAGCCTCCCGCGGATGGGTCCGCGGGAGGCTTTTTTTGTTGAGCTGAGCTTCCAGTCCCTCTCCCCATCGGGGAGAGGGAGGGAGGAGCCTCTTGGCGACGGAAGGGTGAGGGGCTTTTGGGAGAGGGCCTGAGCCCCACTCCCCCTCACCCTCCCACCCGGCTTTGCCGTGCGGGTCCCTCCCTCTCCCCAAGGGGGAGAGGGTTATCGAGGACGAGGCTCGTATCGAAAGCGTGGGCTCATCCCACCAACCTGCCCTTCGATACGCCGCTTCGACAAGCTCAGCAGCTACTCAGGACGAACGGGGGATGGACGAGCGAGTGGACGCGCCCGAAGCTCAGCGCCCGTCCTCCGGCACGCCATGCCGTTGCTCGGTCAGAATTTGCCACGCCGTCAGGAACAGCGCCGCGACCAGCGGGCCGACGACGATGCCGCTCAGGCCGACCAGCTCGATCCCGCCGAGCGTCGTTACCAGCACGACGTAATCCGGGATCCCCGTGTCGCGGCCGACCAGGATCGGACGCAGGATGTTGTCGGCCAGGCCGATCACCACCACGCCCGAGACGATCACCACCACGCCCTGCCAGATCGCGCCCGTCGCGAGCAGGTACACCGCGACCGGCACCCACACGATCGCGGGGCCCAGCGCGGGCAGCAGCGAGGTCAGCGCCATCAGCAGGCCCCATAGCAGCGCCGCCGGCACGCCGACGAGCCAGAACGTCAGGCCGCCGAGCGCACCCTGGACGAGCCCGACGATCACCGATCCCTTGATCGTCGCACGCACCACCGCGATGAACTTGTCGACGAGTTTCTCCGCCACCGAATGCTCGAACGGCAGCGAGCGGCGGATCGCCGGCCCGACCTTGTCGCCATCGCGGAGCAGGAAGAAGGTCACGTACAGCCCGACGCCGAACGACAGGAGGAACGCGGCGGCATTGCGGCCGATCGAGAGAGCCTGCCCGGCGATCGAACGGACGCTGTTGCCGAGGATGGTCGACACGCGCGACTGCGCCTGTTCGAAGCTGTTCAGCCCGGCCTTGTCGAGCGCGCCCTGGATCCGGTTCGGCAGCGCGTCGTGGATCTGCTGGAAATACGCGCCGAAGTTGATCTGCCCGCTTTGTAGCTTGGCATAGACCGAGGCGGACTGGTCGATCACCAGGCTGCCGATGAACAAGGTCGGCACGATCACCGCGACGAAGATGATCAGCAGCGTCAGCGCCGCGGCGAGATTGCGGCGTTCCGGCCAGCGCTTGAGCAGCCAGTGATACAGCGACTGGAACAGGATCGCCGCCAGCGCGCTCCACAGCAGCGCCGCCGCGAACGACGACACGACCACGCACAGAGCGATCGTAATCGCCACCAGGAAGGTGATGAAGCCCCCCGTTTCCAGTCGACGCCTGTCGATCATTGCCGTGTCCCTCTTGTATCGACCGGTCGAGCCGGGCCGTTCGAATCCAACCATTCAAAACGTCAAAACCGCCCCCCGGTGTGTACCGAAGGGCGGCCCTGACGCTAGCGCGAGTTCGCGCCTAGACGATCAGCGGAGCTTTTCGCTGCCGTTGACCAGCGCGTCCTTCTGCGCCTGCGGCATCGCCTGTGCGTTGACGTCAGCATCGTCGATCGCGTCCGACTGGCGCTCGGCGTTGTCGCGAACGGCTTCGGCACGATCTTCGAGATTGTCCGCGGCGGCCTCGAGTGCGTCGGCGCGGTTCTCGCCGGCGGCCTCGACCTGGCTGCCGAGCTTGTCGTCGCCCTTGCCGCCGCATGCTGCGAGCGGGAGTGCGATGGCGGCGATCAGCGTGGCGATGGCGAGTTTCTTCATGATACGGACTTCCCTGTTATGACGAGGTCGCAAACCGTCACGGGCTCGTAACGGTTCCATGCGCAGCCGCGTCGATCGAAAAAATCCGGGTTAATCAGGCGGTAGCGGGAGCGTCGAGCAACGGCAGTTTCTCCACTGCCGCGTTTTCGATCACCGGCGCAACCCGGTCGAACACCGCGCTGACCAGTGCCTCCGCGATCCAGCCGACCGCAGCACCAACGACGAGGTCGGAGAGGTAATGCTTGCCGTTGAGCGGTTGTGCCGCCGCGACTACGCCGGTGACCAGCGCGGCCGGTGCCCCCGCCCCGTCGATATCGCGCGATGCCGCCCGCGCGACCGCGACCGCACCGGCGGTGTGGCCGGACGGAAACGAGGTCTGCTCGTGGTCGTCGCTGTCGCCGGCCTCGAACCGCGACTTGCCGTCCTCGATCGCCTTTTCGGGGCGCGTGCGGTCGATCGAACTCTTGATCGCCGATTTGACGAAGGTGGCCGCTGCGTGCGCCGCGAACATCCGCACGCCGCCGCGGATCATATCGGGCCGACGCGCGACCAGCCCGATCACGACCGTCCCGAGCGAGGTCGCGACGAGTTGGGGCTGGTCGCCGATCTCGGCGAGGAAGCCGGTCGCCTTGACGATCGGCTTGTGGCGGTGCGCAGCCGCCTTGTGCGTCATGGCGCGATCCGCCTTCTCGACGGACTTCGCCGCCTGTTCGATATCGCCCATCAACGTGTCTCCCGGCCCGGTTTATGGCTGCTCATCTCGCCGCGCACCTGTGCATGCGCCAACAGCGCGAACAACCCCGCACCGCCCAGCAAGTTGCCGAGGATCGCCGGCAGCATCAGGCCTCCCAGCGCTTCGCCGACGCCGACCTTACCCACAAACAGCAGCAGCCACGCCTCCACAGATCCGACGACCGAGTGGCTGAACGCGCCGATCGCGACGACATAGGTGACCGCGAAGATCACGAGGAACGACTGTTCGCGCGCGTTCGGCAGCGACCAGGCGAGGATCGCGATCATGAACCCGGCCGGGATCGCGTTGACGAACGTCGCGCCCGGCGAGAGTTCGGTGATCCCCATCGACACCTCGATCATCGCGGTACGAAGCTCGCCGCCGCCGAGCAGGCCCGCCGCGATCATGCCGCCGGCCAGCGCCGTTCCGATGAGATTGGCGCCCAGCACGACGCCCCAGAGTCGCAAGGTCCGCCGCAATGCCCAGCCCGACGGCTTGGTCACCAGTGGCAACATCGCGGTGATCGTGCTCTCGGTGAACAGCTGCATCCGGCCGAGGACCACGACGAGAAACCCGATCGGGTAGCCGAGCGACACGACGATCGATCGCCACGGCGTATCGGGGATCGCCGCGTGGAGCGCACCCTCGGCGATCAGCGAACTGGCGATCGCCATGCCCGCCGCGAGCCCGGAGAAGAACAGCGACGAGATCGGTCGGTCGAGCTCGTCCTCGCCCTCCTCGCGCACGGCTTGATGGAGGTCCTTGGCATCGGCGGCCTTGAGCGCGTCGATGTCGTCCTCTTTGGATCCGGTGGGATCGAGCGATGCGGAGGGGTGAGGTTCGGCCATTACGGACATGCAACGGCTGTCGGGGGACTTTGCTCCGGCGCGCCACACCGCTAGGGCACGCGGCGATGAACGATCCTTCTGTTATCCGCCGCCTTTACGGCCGTCGCCAGGGCCACAAGCTGCGCCTCGGCCAAGCCGCGCTCGTCGAGGAAACGCTCGCCGACCTGTCGGTGCCTGAAGAGGGTCCGATCGACGCGATGACGCTGTTCGGCGACAACCGTCCGCTCCACGTCGAGATCGGCTTCGGCGCGGGCGAGCATCTCGCGGGACAGGCCGCGATGAACCCCGACGTCGGCTTCATCGGCTGCGAGCCATTCCTCAACGGCGTGGTCGGCGCGCTGGCGCATATCCGCGACGGCGAACTGACCAACGTGCGGCTGCACATGGGCGATGCGCTGGAGGTGATCGAGCGCCTGCCCGACGCGAGCCTCGACCGGCTGTATCTGCTGCACCCCGATCCGTGGCGAAAGGCGCGCCACGCCAAGCGCCGCATGGTCAATCACGGCCCGCTCGACACGATCGCCGCCAAGCTGAAACCCGGCGCGGAATTCCGGCTCGGCACCGACGACCCGACCTATTGCCGCTGGTCGATGATGATCATGAACGCGCGCCGCGACTTCGAATGGCAGGCAAAGACGCCGCACGACTTCCTGACCCGCCCCGACGACTGGCCCGAGACGCGGTACGAGCGCAAGGCACGGCGGCAGGGCCACGAGGTCTGGTATTACCGCTATCTGCGGGTCTGATCCGAAGGCGTCGTTATTCGGGGTTTGCTGCGGCGTTCACCTTGGCGAGCAACGTCTCGACCTGCTGGTCGCGCTCGGCGAAGCGTAGCGGGCGAACGCGCTGGACCAGGATCTCGGCGGGGGTCGGTTGTGCGTCGAAGAGCGCGAGAACCTCGTCCGCGAACTCCTCGAGCGGCTGATAGCCGGGGCGTGTCGCCTGCCCTGGCGTCAGTTCGGTCTGCACGCCCGGCGGCGCGAGTTCGATGACCTCCACCTTGCCCTTCAATACCTCCCGCAACGAGACGGTGTAGGAATGCACCGCCGCCTTGGTGGCCGAATAGGTAGGTGCGACGATCAACGGTACGAAGCTCAGCCCCGACGTGACGTTGACGATCACGGAATCCGGACGCGCCACGAGATGATCGACCATCGCGTCGATCAGCCGGATCGGCCCCAGCACGTTGGTCGTGATCATCGCCTCCGCATCCGCGAGATCGCGCGCGGTATCGACCGTTTCGCGCCGCATGATGCCGGCGTTGTTGATCAGGACGTTCAGCGCGGGAAACCGATCGATGACGGTCTTGGCGAACGCCGTGATCGCGGCGGGGTCCTCGACGTCGAGCGTCACCGCATGCATGTCGGCGCGCCCTTCGATCGCCTTGTCGAGCGCGTCCTGCCGACGTCCGGCGATGATGACGGTGTTGCCGAGATCGTGGAACCGGTGCGCGAGGGCCTCGCCGATGCCCGAGCCGCCGCCGGTGATGAGAATGGTGTTGCCGGTCCGCTTCATGATCGCTCGCTCCTGTATCCGTCGCAGCCCATGTAGGCGGCCGCAGACCTATGGAAAGGCGCGCGGCGAAAGATCGATCCGCCATCCCGGCAGCAGGCGTCCGGGCCGGCAGCAGGCGACCGGGCATCGCGATCGAGACGAATGATGATTACCCCGTCCACCGATCCGTCTTAAGGAATGCCGTCTGCGGGCGAGCCCTGCCCCCATCCTGAGGAAATGCCATGTTGTCGGGATTTGGCCTGCGTACGTTCTGGGCGATCGTCGTCGTCGTCGTCGCGGCGGTGGCGGTGTTCGTTATCACGCGCGACGTGCAGGGGGCGATCGTGGCGCTGGTCGGCGGGATCGCGGCGGCGCTGGTCGCGGCAGGCACCGGTGACGAGGCCCCTGCCCCCGCCGACACGAGCACGGCGACATCCTCCGTGCTCGACGACGTCCTCGATGCGATCGTCGCGCCGGTGCTGCTGGTGCAGGACGGCCGGGTGACTCTGGCGAACACGGCGGCGCGGGCGTTGCTCGGCGCGCATATCCTGGGCGAGGATGCGCGCGTCGCTATCCGCCATCCCGCCGCCGCCGAGCGGCTCGGCACGCCGGGCCCGATCGATGGCGAGCGGCCGATCGAGCTGGTCGGGCTCGGCACGCGCGACCAGCGGTGGGAGATGCGGCTGGGCGAAGCGTCGGACGGTCAGCGGATCGTCCACCTGATCGACCAGACCGGCAATTACGCCGCCGAGCGGATGCGGATCGATTTCGTCGCCAACGCCAGCCACGAGCTGCGCACGCCACTCGCGTCGATCCTCGGCTTTATCGAGACGCTGCGCGACGAGGCGGGCGAGGATGCGGAGGTTCGCGCGCGCTTCCTCAAGGTGATGGACGACGAGGCGCGGCGGATGCAGCGACTGGTCGAGGACCTGATCTCGCTGTCGCGCATCGAGGCGGAGAAGTTCCGGTTGCCCGACCAGGCGGTCGATCTCGCGCAACTGGTCGAGGACACGCGGGAGGAACTGGCGGAGGCGGCGGGCGATCGCGGCCGCGATCTGGTCGCGACGATCGATCCGGATCTCGCCTCGGTCTCGGGCGACCGCGTCCAGCTGTCGCAGATGCTCCACAATCTGATCGGCAACGCGATGAAATATGGCCGCGCGGGCACGCCGGTGACGATCGAATTGAAGCGCGACGACGCCGGCATGATCCGGCTTTCGATCCGCGACGAGGGCGACGGTATCGCCGCGGTGCATATCCCGCGGCTGACCGAGCGCTTCTACCGTGCCGACGCCGGGCGCAGCCGATCGCTGGGCGGAACGGGTCTCGGGCTGGCGATCGTCAAGCATATCGTCGAGCGCCACCGCGGTCGGCTCGATATCGCCAGCCAGGTCGGTGTCGGGACGACCGTCTCGGTGATTCTGCCGCCGGGAACCAAGGCCTCGAAAGCCGCTGTCATAAAAGGGTAACCCAACTGTCACAGAGGATCGCCTTAAGTACCGCTAAGGCCGGTGCATGACGGGAATTCTGGTGCAACGGTTCGTTCTTCTTGGGGTGTTGGGAGCGGCGACGGGCGCTCTGGCCGCGTGCGTCGACCAGGCGAACGGCGGCGGCGCGGGCTCGCGTGACCAGATCACCGCGGTCGGATCGTCGACGGTCTATCCGTTCACGACGATGATCGCCGAGCAGCTTGTGGCGAACGATCCCGATGCGAAGGCGCCGGTAATCGAATCGACCGGGACGGGCGCGGGCATGAAGCTGTTCTGCGCAGGCGTTGGCGCGGCGCACCCCGATATCGAGGACGCGTCGCGGCGGATGAAGGCGAGCGAATATAAGAGCTGTGCCGAGAACGGCGTGCGCGACGTCATGGAAATCCAGGTCGGGATCGACGGCATCGCCTTTGCCGAGGCGAAGAACGGCCCGAAGATGCAGCTGACGCCGACCGATCTCTACAAGGCGCTCGCCGCCAATCCGGGCGGCAAGACGAACACCGCGCGGGTCTGGCGCGACGTCAATCCCGCGCTACCCGCAGTGCCGATTCAGGTTTACGGCCCGCCGGCAACGAGCGGTACGCGCGATGCGCTGGCCGAGCTGATCCTGACCAAGGGGTGCGAGGATAGCGACCCGGCCGCCAAGCCGCTCGCCAAGTCCGATCCGGATGCGCACAAGGCGCTCTGCACGCGGGTGCGCGAGGACGGCGTGTATGTCGATGCGGGCGAAAACGACAATCTGATCGTCCAGAAGCTGCAGTCGAATCCCAATGCGATCGGCGTGTTCGGCTACAGCTATCTCGAAGAGAATAAGGACGACGTGAACGGGGTGTCGATCTCGGGCGTCGCGCCGACCTACGCATCGATCGCGGACAACCGGTATCCGGGATCCCGGCCGCTATATATCTATGTGAAGAAGGCGCACCTGACCGCGATCCCGGGCTTGCGGAATTTGCTGAAGCTGTATGCGGCGAACTGGGGGGCGACGGGCCCGCTGGTGAAGCGGGGGTTGATCGCGGCGCCTGCGGAAATTCAGGCGCGGTCGGCGGCGATTATTGCGAATGAGACGGTGCTCGATCCGGCGGTGTTGTCATGATCGCACCTGTCCGTCCATCCCCCTTCCTAGTTCCCCCGCGAACGCGGGGGCCCAGGAGCCAAGCTCGATACCGGAACTTAGCTGGGCCCCCGCGTCCGCGGGGGAACGGGAATTTTGCTAAAAAAACCTCTCACCACAAAGCCACCACCCCGGCGAAGGCCGGGGCCCAACTGGGCAACGATCTCTTGGCTGACGCTGCTCGCGGTTACTACAACCTTCCCAATTGGGCCCCGGCCTCCGCCGGGGTGGTGTCTAATGACGTGGTGGACACCGGCCGGGTAGCATCGGGAGGACACATCTAATGTCCGCCATCGCCCTCCTCTTCCTCGTCCTCGGTCTAGGCCTGATCGGCTGGCTCACCGCACGCGTTCACGCCACGCGCTTCCGCGCCGGCAGCACCGTGCGGTTCAGTTCGCTACCGTCGCACCATGGCTGGTTCGTCGCGCTGTGGACCGCCGTTCCGCCGCTGATCTTCCTCGTCATCTGGTCGATGACCTCACCCGCGCTCGTCACCGACACCGTGCTCGCGACGCCCGCCGCGATGCAACTCCCACCGCCCGGCTTCGATCGCGCGTCGATCCTTTCCGAAGCGCGCAGCCTTGCCGAGGGGCGCAGCTTCGGCGCGTTCCACGGGCTCTCCCGGACGCTCGCCCCCTCCTACGCCGCCGCGCAGACACGCTACGACTGGATCGCCACTGCCCTCGCGTTGCTGCTCGCCTTTGCCGGCGGCGCGTTTGCTTTCACCCGCGTGAAGCCCGGCTTCGGCGCGCGGACGCAGGTCGAGCGGGTGGTGATGCTGATGCTGCTCGGCGCATCGTTGATCGCGATCCTGACCACGGTCGGCATCGTCGCCTCGCTGCTGTATGAATCCGCTCGGTTCTTCTCGGTCGTGCCGATCACCGATTTCCTGTTCGGCACGCATTGGAGCCCACAGGTCATCGACGGGCGCGATCCCGGCGCGTCGCTCGGCGCGGTGCCGTTGTTCTGGGGCACGTTCTTCATCGGCGCGGTGATCGCGATGATCGTCGCGATACCGTTCGGGCTGATGAGCGCGATCTACCTCACGCAATACGCCGCGCCGAACACGCGCAAATGGATGAAGCCGATCCTCGAGATGCTCGCGGGCGTCCCGACCGTCGTCTACGGCTATTTCGCGGCGCTGACCGTCGCCCCCGCGGTGCGCGACTTCGCGGTGTCGATCGGGATCAGTTGGGCATCGTCCGAGAGCGCGCTCGCCGCTGGCCTCGTGATGGGCATCATGATCATCCCGTTCGTGTCCTCGATGGCGGACGATTCGATCGCTGCGGTCCCCTCGTCGATGCGCGACGGCAGTCTCGCGATGGGCGCGACGTCGTCCGAGACGATCCGCCGCGTGCTGCTCCCCGCCGCCCTCCCCGGTGTAGTCGGCGGCGTGCTGCTGGCGGTGTCGCGCGCGATCGGCGAGACGATGATCGTCGTGATGGCCGCCTCCGGTGTCGCGACGCTGACGCTTAACCCGTTCGCCAGCACCACCACCGTCACCAAGCAGATCGTCGACCTGCTGACCGGCGAGGCGGAATTCGACAGCCCCAAGACGCTCGCCGCGTTCGCGCTCGGCCTGACGCTGTTCGTGGTCACGCTCCTTCTCAACATCGTCGCGCTGCGCGTCGTGAAACGGTACCGCGAAGCCTATGAGTGACACGCTCGTGCCCCAGATCCCCACGACGAGTGCCGAGCCCGTGCGTCGCGTGCCGACCGACTGGACGACGGAGGCGATGCAGTCGCGGATCCGCCGCCGTTACGCGTCCGAGCGCCGCTTCCGCTTCGCCGGGCTCGCCGCGGTGTGGCTGTCGGCGGCGTTCCTCGCCTATCTGCTGATCACGATGGTGATGCAGGGCGCGAGCGGCTTCGTCGAGACGCGCGTGTCGCTCCCGGTCGATCTCGCCGCCGCGAAACTGCCGATCGAGCCCGCCCGCCTCGTCGGTCGCGGCGCCGATCTCGCGCTCGCAGGTGCGGGCCTCGAAGGCACCGTGCTGGCCGCGGCAAGCACCAAATACGGCAAGGATGGTGCAAATCTGCTGTCCGACGGCGCGTGGGCGGTGGTGCGTGACGCGATCAAGGCCGATCCGTCGCTGCTTCAGCGCAAGACGGTGTTCGAAGTCCCCGTCTCCAGCCCGATCGACGTCGCCGCCAAGGGCAACGGCACACCCGATGCGGAGGCCATCGTCGCGCGGTTGAAGGCGAGCGGCGCCCTGAGCCGTGGGTTCAACGCCGGTTTCCTGACTTCGGCGGACTCCACCGATGCCACCCGCGTCGGCATCTGGGGCGCGTTCAAGGGATCGCTGCTGACGATGGTCGTCACGCTGCTGCTCGCCTTCCCGATCGGCGTGCTGTCGGCACTGTATCTCGAGGAATATGCACCGAAGAACCGCTGGACCGACCTGATCGAGGTGTCGATCAACAACCTCGCGGCGGTCCCCTCGATCATCTTCGGGTTGCTTGGGCTCGCGGTGTTCCTCGGCACGTTCGGCATGCCGCGATCGGCGCCGATCGTTGGCGGCCTGACGCTCGCGCTGATGACGATGCCGGTCATCGTCATCGCCGGCCGCAACGCGATCAAGAGCGTGCCGCCCTCGATCCGCGACGCGGCACTCGGCATCGGCGCGTCGCCCGTCCAGGTCGTGTTCCACCACGTCCTGCCGCTCGCGCTGCCGGGCATACTCACCGGCACGATCATCGGCATGGCACGCGCGCTGGGAGAGACCGCGCCGCTGCTGATGATCGGCATGCGCGCGTTCATCGCCGCGCCGCCGTCCGGTCTCAAGGACCCCGCGACCGTGCTGCCCGTCCAGATCTTCCTCTGGTCCGATCAGGTCAGCCGCGGCTTCGTCGAGAAGACCTCCGCCGCGATCATCGTCCTGCTCGTCTTCCTGCTCGCGATGAACGGCGTCGCGATCTACCTCCGCAACCGATTCGAGACCCGCTGGTGATGACCAAGAACCTGAAAATGCCGATTCTCAAGATGACGGCGCGGAACGTCTCCGTGGCCTATGGCAGCAAGCTGGCGATCGACAACGTCTCGATCGACGTCGACCAGGACGAGGTGGTGGCGTTCATCGGCCCGTCGGGCTGCGGCAAGTCGACCTTCCTGCGCACGCTGAACCGCATGAACGACACCGTCGCCAGCGCCCGCGTGACCGGCGAGATCAAGCTCGACGGCCAGGATATCTACTCGCCCGACATGGACGTGGTGCAGCTCCGTGCCCGCGTCGGCATGGTGTTCCAGAAGCCGAACCCGTTCCCGAAATCGATCTACGAGAACGTCGCCTACGGCCCGCGCATCCACGGTCTGGCGGGTGCCAAGGCGGATCTCGATCGGATCGTCGAGAAGTCGCTGCGCCGCGCCGGCCTGTGGGACGAGGTCAAGGATCGGCTGAGCGACAGCGGCACGGCGTTGTCGGGCGGCCAGCAGCAGCGTCTCTGCATCGCCCGCGCGATAGCGGTCGATCCCGAGGTCATCCTGATGGACGAGCCGTGCTCGGCACTCGATCCGATCGCGACCGCCAAGATCGAGGAGCTGATCCACGAACTGCGCGGCCGCTATGCGATGGTGATCGTCACGCACAACATGCAGCAGGCCGCGCGCGTCAGCCAGAAAACCGCGTTCTTCCACCTCGGCACGCTGGTCGAATACGGCAACACCTCCGACATCTTCACCAATCCCCGCGAAGAGCGGACCAAGGATTACATCACCGGCCGGTACGGCTGAGTGGGGGACCACGCATGAACACGCATACGGTCAAGGCCTTCGACAACGATATCGGCGAGCTCCGCGGGTTGATCTCGCAGATGGGCGGGCTTGCCGAGGACGCGATCGACAAGGCGATGCAGGCGCTGCAACGCAACGACCTCGCGCTCGCGGAGCAAGTACGCGTAGCCGACAAGCAGATCGACGTCATCGAGGCGGAGGTCGAGCGCCTCGCGGTGCGGATCATTGCACTCCGTGCGCCGATGGCGGTCGACCTGCGCGAGGTGGTCGCCGCGCTGAAGATCGCGGGCGTCGTCGAGCGGATCGGCGATTACGCCAAGAACATCGCCAAGCGTGTGCCGATGATCGAAAGCGAGCACCGGATCGAACCGATCTCGATCCTGCCCGCGATGGGCCGGATGGCGAGCGAGATGGTCCACGACGTGCTCGACGCGTTCGCCGCGCGCGATGCCGAGGAAGCGGTGCGAGTGGTCGAAAGCGACAACGCGCTCGACGATTTCTACGACAGCATCTTCCGCACGCTGGTGACGTACATGGTCGAGAATCCGCGGACGATCGGTCAGGTCGCGCACCTGTTATTCGTCGCGAAGAACCTTGAGCGGATCGGCGATCACGCCACCAACGTCGCCGAGATGGTGTATTTCGCCGCAACCGGGACGCAGATGGTCGACCGGGAACGCGGTATCAAGCAGGAGCAGGCATAATGGCACGCGCGAAGATGCTGCTGGTCGAGGACGATGCAGCCCTCGCCGAACTGCTGGTCTGGCATTTCAAGCGCGAGGATTTCGAGATCGCGCATACCCCCGATGGCGAGGAAGCTTTGCTGCTCGCCAAGGAGAAGGTGCCCGATATCGTCCTGCTCGACTGGATGGTCGAGGGGCTGTCGGGGATCGAGGTGTGCCGCCGCCTGCGCCGCGCGCCCGAAACGCAGAACGTGCCGATCATTATGCTCACCGCGCGCGGTGAGGAAGAAGACCGCGTGCGCGGGCTGGAGACCGGCGCCGACGATTACGTGACCAAGCCGTTCTCTCCGCGCGAACTCGTCGCCCGCGTGGGGGCCGTGTTGCGCCGTGTTCGCCCTGCCCTCGCCGGTGAAGCGCTGAGCTATGCCGACATCGAAATGGATACGGTCGGCCACAAGGTACGCCGCTCCGGCGAAGTGGTATCGCTCGGACCGACCGAGTTCAGGCTGCTCAAGCATTTTCTCGAGCATCCCGGTTGGGTGTTCTCGCGCGAGCGCCTGCTCGATGCCGTCTGGGGCCATGACTCGGACATCGAGAGCCGCACGGTCGACGTGCATATCCGGCGACTGCGCAAGGCGATCAACGTCGGCGAGCGTCCGGATATCATCCGCACCGTCCGTTCGGCGGGCTATTCGCTCGATACGGGCGGCTGACGAACCTGTCCCGCGGTGGGGCGAATGGAATCGGATGCGAAACGAAGGACCCAAGCGCGACTTAGTGCGTTCAGACGTCGCGCTACCAAAATGGTGCACCCATTTAGGAGATTCGTATGAAGTCCATTCTTCTCGCCGCTGCCGCTCTTCTCGCGTCGCCCGTGATCGCCCAGACGACCCCTCCGGCCGATCCCGCCGCGCAGACCGCACCGGCCGATCCCGCGATGCAGACGGCTCCCGCGGACCAAGCAGCCCCTGCTGACCCCGCAGCACCTGCAGATCCGGCAATGGCGGCCCCCGCCGATCCGGCCGCAGCACCTGCCGCACCGATGGCAGCACCTGCCCCGACCGGTGGCGTGACGTTCGGTCAGCCGACGGTAACCCCGCCGACGCCGGCACCCGCCGAGTATCCGGTGTGCTCGAAGACGGTTAAGGACGGCTGCCGTAACCGCGGCGGTAAGTAAATTACGCAGCAAGCGGCAGGTGATCCTGCCGCTTGCCTAGCCAGCTTTACGTTCTAGGAAAGGCGCTCCAACTATAAGAGAGGAGCGCCTTTTCCATGTCTATTCGCTTTGAGGGCCGGGTTGCCATCGTCACCGGCGCAGGCGGCGGCCTGGGCCGCGAATATGCGCTCGAACTCGCCCGCCGCGGCGCGAAAGTCGTGGTCAACGATCTCGGCGCGTCGCGTGACGGGACCGGACATTCGGACGCTGCGCTGAAAGTCGTCGAGGAAATCGAAGCGGCCGGCGGCGAAGCGATGTCGAACGGCGGCAGCGTCACCGACTACGACCAGATGGTCGCAATGGTCGCACGCGCTTCCGAGAAATGGGGCGGCGTCCACATCCTCATCAACAACGCCGGCGTGCTGCGCGACAAGAGCTTCGCCAAGATGGAACCGGCCGACTTCAAGTTCGTCGTCGACGTCCACCTCAACGGCTCGGCGAACGCCACCAAGGCGGTCTGGGACACGATGCGCCGCCAGAATTACGGCCGCATCCTGATGACCGCGTCGTCGACGGGCCTGTACGGCAATTTCGGCCAAGCGAATTACGGCGCCGCGAAGCTTGGCCTCGCGGGGCTGACCAAGACCCTCGCGATCGAGGGCGCGAAGAACAACATCAAGGTCAACACGATCGCGCCCACCGCGGGCACGCGGATGACGCAGGACATCTTTCCCGAGGAAGCGTTCAAGGCCTTCTCCCCGGACAAGGTCGCGCCTGCCGCCGTGTTCCTTGTGTCGGAAGATGCGCCGACGAACATGATCGTCGGTGCCGGGGCTGGCGTGTTCCAGGCGGCGTATGTGACGTTGACGCTGGGCAAGCTGCTGGCGGGCGACGATCTGTCGGTCGAGGGTGTCGCGGCGCACTGGGACGCGATCATCGATCGCGCGGGCGAGATCGTGCCGCAGTCGGGCTCGGAACAGTCGATGACCATCCTGAGCAAGCTGCAGGGGCGGTAACCGCTTGCCCCATCAAAGGGGGGGAGTGCCCAACCGTTCCCCCGCGAAAGCGGGCCCAGGACCACGGACGTTGACGCCTGTAACCCTGGGCTCCCGCTTTCGCAGGAGAACCGGATAGGTTCGGGAGACAAGGGAGCCTCCCCTTATCGCGGCTCGCGCATTTGCCAGACTACCCTTCCGATCACCGCAATCGCCCCTGCCGGCACCGGCTCTGCGTCGGGGTTGTCGCTCGTCGCCACTAACGCCCCCCGCACCAGGGCCACGCGCTTTACCATCACCGCGTCGTCGATGCGGATGACATACAAGCCGCCTTTCGCGCGTGGCGTCCGGTCGGCTGTGTCGACGACGATATGATCGCCGTCGAACAACCCCGGCTCCATCGAACTCCCTCGCACGCGGATGATCGCCGCCTGCCCGTCCCTCAGCCCGAGCTTGCGCGCCAGCCCTAGATCTAGCGTATCCGTGCCCAGCACGATCTCGCCGACGACCAGCGCCCCCGGCCCGGCCGAGGCCGCGACGTCGAGTTTGGGGATGCGAAACCCGGCTGCTCTGCCGGTGGGCGCGCCGAGCGTCGCCTCGCTCACGCCGAGATATTCCGACAAAAGTCTCCGGTCGCGTTCGCCCAGTATCCGCGGCGATCCGCGGCGGACATATTGCTGGAGATACGCGGCGTTGCGCCCGAGCATCGCCGACAGCGCCGCCAAGCTGTTGCCACGCGCCGCCGCCAGCGTCGCCAGCGCAGTCCTTGGGTCGGGATCGGATGCGGTTTTCGACACACCCGGACCGTAGCGCAGGAAATTTCCTAGACAAGTAGGATTTGCGAGAACAGATCAGGAACGAGACAAGGGACTCGGGAGGAACGACGGTGACGATTCTCATGAAGATCGATCGATATCTGCGGCAGACAGGCATGCCGATGACCAAGTTCGGGCGACTGGCGGTCGGCGATCCGCGGCTCGTGCACGACCTGCGGCGTGGTCGTCAGGCGCGCGAACCGATGGTGGCAAAGATTGAGTCGTTCATCGAACGGCACGGCGCATGAGGATGGACGCGCTCCGCGGCCCCGATGCTGGTACGCTTCTGATCCGTGCTCTCCGAAGCAACGCGAGCGCGGCAGGCGTAACGATGCAGGTCGCGACGATCGCCTGCACGCCTTGGGCGAGCGCGACTTTCGTCGGCACGTTGCACCGGCTGACGATCGTGGTCGATCCCGTACCCGGTCTTCGAGACTGGATCGACGGGTTGCTCGAAGCGGAGTTCGCAATGCGCAGGCATATCGTCGCCGACCTTACCGTCGACGGCATCGCGACGATCAGCGACCGCGAGCACGTGACCATCGCGGTGCTGACGCTGATCGACGCGTAAACGTCTCGACAGGGGTGGACTTTCGATAGCCGAACCACGAAGTCGGCGGTCAACGAAGGAGATGACGATGGCCGGTATGGGCAAGTTCGACTGGGCGGATCCGTTTCTGCTCGACGACCAGTTGAGCGAAGACGAACGCATGATCCGCGACAGCGCGAAGGCCTATGCCGACGACAAGCTCGCGCCGCGAATCATCGACGCGTTCCAGCACGAGCATACCGATCCCGCGATTTTCCGCGAAATGGGCGAACTGGGGCTGCTCGGGCCGACCATCCCCGAGGAATATGGCGGCGTCGGTGCGTCCTATGTCGCCTACGGCCTGGTCGCGCGCGAGGTCGAGCGGATCGACTCGGGCTATCGCTCGATGATGTCGGTGCAGTCGAGCCTCGTGATGTACCCGATCAACGCGTTCGGGTCCGAGGCGCAGAAGCGCAAGTTCCTGCCCAAGCTCGCGAGCGGTGAATGGATCGGCTGCTTCGGGCTGACCGAGCCGGATGCGGGGTCGGATCCGGGCGGGATGACGACTCGCGCGAAGAAGACCGCGAACGGCTATGTGATCTCGGGCGCGAAGACGTGGATCTCGAACTCGCCGATCGCCGACGTGTTCGTGATCTGGGCAAAGTCCGACGAGCATGGCGGCGGCATCCGCGGGTTCATCCTGGAGCGCGGAATGAAGGGGCTCGAGACGCCCAAGATCGAGGGCAAGCTGTCGCTCCGCGCGTCGATCACGGGCATGGTGATGATGGACGAGGTCGAGGTCGGCGACGACGCGTTGCTGCCCGACGTGCAGGGGTTGAAGGGGCCGTTCGGGTGCCTCAATCGCGCCCGCTACGGGATTTCGTGGGGTGCGCTAGGTGCTGCCGAGTTCTGTTTCCACGCCGCGCGGCAGTACGGTCTCGACCGCAATCAGTTCGGGACACCGCTGGCGGGGCGGCAGTTGTTCCAGAAGAAGCTGGCGGACATGGAGACCGAGATCGCATTGGGGTTGCAGGCGAGCTTGCGCGTCGGGCGGTTGATGGACGAGGGCCGGTTCGCGCCGGAAATGGTCTCGATCGTGAAGCGCAACAATGTCGGCAAGGCGCTGGATATCGCACGGATGTCTCGCGACATGCACGGCGGCAACGGCATTTCGGGCGAGTATCAGGTGATGCGGCACCTGATGAACCTCGAGACGGTCAACACGTACGAGGGCGCGCATGACGTGCATGCGCTGATTCTCGGACGAGCAATCACGGGTATCGCTGCATTTTGAATGCTTCGCGCAGATCGTCGCACCACCCCGGCGAAGGCCGGGGCCCAATTGGGGGACGCGTATTGGCTGAGGCTGCGTGTCGTTACTTCAACCTTCCCAATTGGGCCCCGGCCTCCGCCGGGGTGGTGCTGTGATCGTGGAGGGCAAACCTTCCCCCCTAACCGGCCTCAAGGTGGTCGAACTCGCACGGATCCTCGCCGGACCTTGGGCGGGCCAGGTCCTCGCCGATCTCGGCGCCGACGTCGTCAAGATCGAGAGCCCCGCCGGTGACGACACCCGCACCTGGGGTCCGCCGTTTATCGACAACCCCGACGGCACGCGCGACGCCGCCTATTTCCACGCCGCCAACCGCGGCAAGCGCTCGATCGTCGCCGACTTCACCACCCCCGAAGGACAGGCGATCGTCCGCGACCTGATCGACGATGCCGACGTCGTGATAGAGAATTTCAAGGTCGGCGGGCTCGCCAAATACGGGCTCGACTACGCCGCGCTGTCGGCGATCAACCCGCGGCTGGTGTATTGCTCGATCACTGGGTTCGGCCAGGACGGGCCCTACGCGCCGCGTGCCGGGTACGACTTTATCGTCCAGGGCATGAGCGGAATCATGGACCTGACCGGCGAACCCGATGGCGCACCGCAGAAGATCGGTGTTGCGTTCGCCGACATCATGACCGGGCTGTATGCGGTGATCGCGATCCAGGCGGCGCTGGCGATGCGTGAGCGCACCGGTCGGGGTCAGCAGATGGACATAGCGCTGCTCGATACGATGACCGGGGTGCTCGCGAACCAGGCGATGAACTGGTTCGCCAGCGGCGTGTCGCCGACGCGGGTCGGGAATGCGCATATGAACGTGTGTCCGTATGCTGTCTTCCCGACCAGCGATGGGTGGTTCATTCTGGCGGTCGGCAATGACGGGCAGTTCCGGCGGTTCTGCGACGTGATGGGCTTGCCCGAGATGCGCGACGATCCGCGGTTCGCGACCAATGCCGGGCGGTTGGCGTTCAAGGATGTGCTGTTCGCGGGGATCGAGGCGGCGACGTCCCGGGTGCCTAAGCTTGAGTTGTTGGCGCGACTGGAGGCGGTCGGAGTGCCGGCCGGGCCGATCAATACGGTAGCGCAGGCATTCGAGGATCCGCAGGTAATCGCGCGGGGGATGCAGATCAGCGCCGCGCGGCCGGATGGGTCGTTGGTTCCCGGATTACGCACGCCGATCCGGTTTTCCGATGCCGATCTCGCGACGGGTCGGGCGGCACCGATGCTGCCCCGATCGTCATCCTGACGAAAGTCAGGATCCAGAGCCACTAGCGCTAGCGTTCGTAGCTCTGGATCCTGGGTCGGCCCCAGGATGACGGAGTGGGTTAGGCGACCGCTTCGACCACCGGCTTCCGGGCGTACAGGCCGTACGCCAGAATCAGTGCGTAGCAGATCGCCGGGAGCAGTAGCGCGAAGTGCAGGCTGCCCGACTTGTCTGCGAGCATCCCGGTCAGATACGGAATGATCGCGCCACCGACGATCGCGGTGGCGATCACGCCCGACCCCTCCGCCGCGCGCTTGCCGAGCCCCTCGGACGCCAGCGAGAAGATCGTCGGGAACATCACCGCGTTCATCAGACCGATCGCGAGCAGCGCCCAACCCGACACCGCGCCTTCGGTGTTCGCCGAGATCAGGATCAGCGCCAGCGTGCCCGTCGCGACGCCGGCGAGGACCTTGCCCGGCGACACCTTGTTCAGCACGTACGCACCGATGAACCGGCCGACCAACGCGCCGCCCCAATAGAACGGCACGTGCTTGCCCGCCGCGACGTCGCTGAGGCCCATTACGCTCGGCTGCATCAGATAGTTTACGATCAGCGAGCCGACCGCGACTTCGGCACCGACGTACAGGAAGATGCACGCGGTCCCCATCGCGAAGCGCGGGCGCTTGAGCAGCGTGAACGCGTGGAAGATGCTGCCGGTCTGGTCCTGCTCCTCGTTGAGCCGGTTGCGACGCGTCCACACCACAGCGGCGACGATCAGCAACGCGATCGCGAGGCCGATATAGGTGTGCACGACGGTCCGCGAAGACTCGGTCCGGTACGCGTCGAGCGCGGCGCCGGTGAGCTTCGAGGAATCGACGGTGGCCAGCCCGCCGAGGATCAGCGCCGAGCCGACATACGGGAAGATGGTGGTGCCGAGCGAGTTGAACGCCTGGGCGAACGTCAGCCGGCTCGAGGCGGACTTGGGATGGCCGAGCGCGGAAATCAGCGGGTTGGCGACGACCTGCACCACGGTAATCCCTGCGCCGAGCACGAACAGCGCGAACAGGAACATGCCGAAGCTCGCCTGCCCTGCGGCGGGGATGAACAAGAGGCAGCCCGCGGTCATCGCCACGAGGCCGATCGACGCGGTCCGCATATAGCCGGCCTTGCGCACGATCGCCGCGGCGGGGATCGAGAACAGCGCATAGGCGAGGAAGAACGCCGACTGGACCAGCATCGCGGTCGCATGGTCGAGCGTGAAGAGCTCCTTCATCTTCGGGATGATGATGTCGTTCAGCGAGGTGATGCCGCCGAAGATGAAGAACAGCGCGAACACGAAAACGCGCAGGTCGGGCGCATCGTAGCCGTGGCTGGCATCGCCCCCCGCCGCTGAAGTGGATTTGGTATCGACGTGCATCGTGTTGCGCCCTCTCGCGGTATTTCCGCGCGACATAAGCCGGGGCGGCAGCGCGTGGCAATGCCGCGTGGTGCGATCCGTCCCGGCGGGCTAGGACGGCGGACATGAGCCGCTTCACCGTCAACAACGAGCCGATCAAATACAAGCTTGATCCGCAGACGCCGCTGCTGTGGGCGTTGCGCGACGCGTCGAACCTGACGGGGACGAAATATGGTTGCGGCACCGGCCATTGCGGCGCGTGCACGGTCGATATCGACGGGAGGGCGGCGCGGAGTTGCCGCGTGCCGATCGGATCGATCGAGGGGGCTTACGTCACGACGATCGAAGGCCTGTCGCGCGAACGCAACCATCCGGTGCAGCTTGCCTTCATCGCGGAGGCCGTGCCGCAATGCGGGTTCTGCATTCCCGGCATGATCATGGCCGCCGCCGCGCTGTTGAAGCGGAATGCGGACCCGAGCGAAGATGCGATCCGCGAGCAGATCACCAATTTGTGCCGGTGCGGGGTATATCCACGCGTGGTCGAGGCGGTGCAGCGCGCCGGAAGGGCGATGCGCGGGGAAGAGGTGATCCCGGCTGGGCCGAGGCCGGGGATCGATCCGGCCGACTCCGCGCGACTGGTCCCCGCGCTGGTCCCGCCGCCGGCGCGGTAGAGCGCGCACTCAAAACCAAGCATGTTCTCCCGCGAAGGCGGGAGTCCAGACTGGGCTCCCGCCTTCGCGGGAGAACAAGGGAGGGCGATCTTGTGCGCGTGACTTGATCGCTGCACGGTTAGCTGCCGCGATCGCTGCACCACCCCGGCGGAGGCCGGGGCCCAGTTGGAACGTCCAGCGTGATAGATCGCAGTACGTTATTGCACGCCATCCCCAACTGGGCCCCGGCCTTCGCCGGGGTGGTCGTGATTTACGGTAAGCCACGCAGCGAATTGGCGGCGAAGTATTGCTGGTATAAAAATTACAAAACTCACCCCCAAACCTGTCTAATCACTGACGAACCCATTCAGCCTCTCCACACTCCGTCACGTCTAGACCCAACCAATCATAGGAGCCGGCTCGTGCGCCGGTAGTCGAGGACGACGGCGATGACGGCGATGACGGGCAGGTTTCTCAAACTCTTGATGGCGGCAACGGCCTTGGTACCGGCCACGATGATGGCGACCGCCGCCAGCGCGCAACAGGTCGACCAGGACCGCGGTGATCGGGGACCGCGTCAAGACCGCGGCCAGCGTCCCGATCGTGGCGATCGTAGACCGCGCCCGGACAGCCAGGCCTTCCAGCAGCAACGTCCCGACCGCCCCGCCGCGCCCGACCAAGGCCAGCGTCCGCAACGCGCAGATCTCGGCACACAGCAACAAATCCGTGGCGACCGTCCGGATGGCCAAGACCGTCCCGACTGGAACGGGCAGAACCGCGGCGGCCAGCGCTGGAACGGCCAAGGCGGCAGTGGTCAAGGCTGGAACGGCCAGCCCCGTCCCGACGCGCAAGCCACTCAGAACCGCGGCGACTGGAACCGCGACCAGCGTCGCCCGGGCTTCGATCGCGGCAACCAGCAGGCGGACCGCGGCCAGTTCGACCGCAACGGACGCGGCGACTGGCGTAACGACGGGCGCAACGACGGCCGGGGCGACAACCGGGGCGACTGGCGCAACGGAGGCCGCGACGGCTATCAGAACCGCCAACCCAACCGCGCATACGGCAACGTCCAGGGCTACGGCCGTGGCGGCTACAATCGGGGTGGCGCGTGGAACCGTGGCTGGCGCAACGACAACCGCTACGCCTGGAGCAATTATCGCACGTCGAACCGCGGCGCCTATCGCCTCCCGCGCTATTATGCGCCGAGCGGCTGGGGATCGGGCTATCGTCGCTTCGGGGTCGGCTTCTCGCTGAACCGGATCCTCTACAACCAGAATTACTGGATCCAGGACCCGTACACCTACCGCCTGCCCGAGGCGTACGGCCCCTATCGCTGGGTGCGCTATTACAACGATGCGTTGCTAGTCGATCTCGACAGCGGTCGCGTGGTCGACACGGTGTACGACATCTTTTGGTAGGCCCCGGCCACCAAAGACGATCCTCCCATGCCAGGGGGGGGTGGCAGGCATCAGCCAGACGGAGGGGGAGGAAAGGGCAAACCGCCGTTGTGCACCCTCCCCCTCCGTCACCTTCGGCGACGCCTCCCCCTCGCGGGGAAGGATAGGCGGGCCCTCTTGCGTTTCGGGCACAGTTCGCCAAATCCTGTGGCGTGGGTATCTTTTCAAAAGCCAAGAAGGTCGATCCGGCCGCGGCGCTCCGCCAGGCCTTCGGATCGCAGGTCGCCGCGCGGCTTGACGCCAATCCCGCGGTGCAACGCATCGCGATGGACACGGTGCAGTTCTATTATCAGGACAAGTTCCTCGATCCCGCCACCTGCAAGCGGCTGATCGCTATGATCGATTCGAAGCGGCGGCCGTCGACGCTGCTTTCCGATCGCCCGAACAGCAATTTCCGGACCAGCGAGAGCTGCGACATGGATCGCTGGTCCCCCGACGTGCAGCCGACCGACGAGGCGATCGCGACCTTGCTCGGCATCGACCTGCTCCACGGCGAGACGATGCAGGGCCAGCGCTATGCCCCCGGCCAGCAATTCCGCGCGCACCATGATTATTTCCACGAGTCCGAAAGCTATTGGGCGAAGATGCAGGAGCAGGGCGGCCAGCGCACCTGGACCGCGATGGTGTTCCTCAACGACGTGCCCGAGGGTGGCGCGACGTGGTTCCCGCAGGCAGGCATCAAGATCGCCCCGAAGCGCGGCATGCTGCTCGCGTGGAACAATATGAACCCGGACGGGACGCCGAACGGGCTGACACTGCACGAGGGCATGCCAGTTATGGAGGGCGTGAAGTATATCGTGACGAAATGGTTCCGCGAGCGGCCATGGATCAAGTGAGTCCGCGGCGAGCTGCCGCCTCGCGGGGACAAGCCCTCCCCGCCGGCCCTCGCGTCATTCCCGCAGAGGCGGGACCCGGTACTGGCTAGCCTTGGCGATCTGACCGCAACTCCTGAGGATATGGATCCCCGCCTGCGCGGGGATGACGGGGTTGGAGGTGGTTTCCGGTTTCCTGTGCCCTGCTTCGCAGCTCCCCCCCCCATCCGTTCGTCCTGAGTAGCCGTCGAGTAGCGGCAACGCAGCGTATCGAGACGGCGTATCGAAGGATAGGTTGGCGCACGGAAACCATGCTTCGATACGCGCCCTCGATACGCTTCTGCGAAGCTACTCGGTCGCTACTCGGCACGAACGGGGTTGGGTACTCCCCTATTCCGTCACCCCGGGCTCGTTCCGGGGTCCACCCGTCCGCGGGTTCAACGCGTAGGGTTTGCGGAACGGTGGATGCCGGAACGAGCCGGGCATGACGGGCGCGATCGAACCCACCGCCCCCCCGCTCGACAATCCCCCCACAACCACTACGTCGGAGGCATGACAGTTCTCGGCGTAACCTCTTCGATCCTCGGCCAACCCTGGCGCTGGCGCGCACTCGCCGCCGACGGCCGGGACGGCTTTGGGATCAACGGCTCGGGCGATGACCTCGTCACCCAGCTCCTCCTCGCCCGAGGCTGCCCCCGCGACGGCCTCGACGCGCACCGCGCCCCCTCGATCCGCGCGTTCATGCCCGACCCGTCGATCTTCCGCGACATGGACCGCGCCGCCGATCGCCTCGCCGACGCCGTCCAGGCCGGCGAACAAGTCGCCATCTTCGGCGATTACGACGTCGACGGCGCCACCTCCGCTGCGCTCATGGTCCTCGTCCTGCGCGATCTCGGCATCGAAGCCCGCCCCTACATCCCCGACCGCCTGCTGGAGGGTTACGGCCCATCCGGCGAAGCGCTCGTCCGCCTCGCCGGCGAAGGCGCCACCCTGATCGTCACAGTAGACTGCGGCGCGCAGGCGTTCGACGCGCTCGACGCCGCCCGCGACGCGAAGGTCGACGTCATCGTCATCGACCACCACAAATGCTCGACCGCGCTCCCGCACGCGTTGGCGCTGGTAAACCCCAACCGCCTCGATGAGACCGAAGGCGCCGCGCACGGCCACCTCGCCGCGGTCGGCATGTGCTTCCTCGCCGCCGCCGCGCTCGTCCGAAGCTTACGCATCCGCGGCTTCTTCAAGGACCGTGCCGAGCCCAAGCTGATCGACCTGCTCGACATCGTCGCGCTCGGCACCGTCGCCGACGTCGCGCAGCTTCGCGGCCTCAACCGCGCGTTCGTCTCGCAGGGCCTGAAAGTCATGGGCGCGCGCAAGAACATCGGCGTGGCAGCCCTTATCGAGGCCTCGCGCCTGACCCGCAACCCGACCTGCACCGACCTAGGCTTCGCGCTAGGGCCCCGCATCAACGCCGGCGGCCGCGTCGGTCGCGCCGATCTCGGCGTCCGCCTGCTCACCACGCAGGACGCCGACGAAGCGCGCGCAATCGCCACCGAACTCGACCGCCTCAACGAGGAACGCCGCGCGATCGAAACCGCCGTCCAGGAGGCCGCCGACCTACTTTCCAGCCGGGAACGCGCCGTCGCGGTGGTCGCGGGACATGGCTGGCACCCCGGCGTGATCGGCATCGTCGCCGGCCGCCTGAAAGAGAAGCTCGGCCGCCCCGCGATCGTCATTGCGATCGACGAGAACGGCATCGGCAAGGGCTCGGGCCGCTCGATCCCCGGCGTGGACCTCGGCGCGGCAGTGATGGCCGCACGCGAACACGGCCTGCTCGTCGCAGGCGGCGGCCACGCGATGGCCGCCGGCCTGACGATCAGCGAGGCCGCGATCCCGGCCTTCACGGACTTCCTCGAAGAGCGCCTCGCCGCCGCCGTGGAGTGCTCGAACGGCGACCGCGCGCTTCTGCTCGACGCGATCCTCGCGGCAGGCGGCGTTAACCCGGGTCTGGTCGAATCGATGGAAGCCGGCGGCCCCTACGGCATGGGCTGGCCAGCCCCGCGCGTCGCGATGGGCCCGGTTCGCGTCATCAAGGCGGACATCGTCGGCAACGGCCACGTCCGCACGATCGTCGCCGGCGACGACGGCCGCAGCATCAAGGCGATGGCCTTCCGCGCTGCCGAAAGCGCGCTGGGCCAGGCGCTGCTGGGTGCCGCCCCCCATCGCAAACTCTGGCTGGCTGGCCGCGCGAAGATCGACGACTGGTCCTCGCGCCCCTCGGCGGAATTGCACGTCGAAGACGCCGCCTGGGCCGATTGAGGGGTTGACGCCGTAGCGGCTTCCTTTTAGGCGCCTCCAACCACGCAGGCCCCTTCGTCTAGCGGTTAGGACGCGGCCCTTTCACGGCTGAAGCACGGGTTCGATTCCCGTAGGGGTCACCATCGTTTATCGACGATGTTGCTGATTTTACACGAGCACTTCCGTTACGCGCCAGCAGCCCGCAAGTTGGTGGGCCATCCGTGCGACCTGTTCACAGCTGGGGTTCAGCGGGGTCGAGGCATCAGTAAATTGCGGAGCGCAGCGTCTCGGGCGCGTTCCTGCTCGGGTTCCGGCCGGGGTTGGTGTAGCGGATCGATGATGCTGCCGGGGTGGCAGTGTAGATCAGTCCAGATCAGGGAAGTCGACGCGTGGCCCGTAAACATTCGAAACATGGTCCCTATGAAGACTTGCAGCAGGACGAAGAGGCTCCGGTCGCGATCGTAGCGTGTTGGCTCTGCGGCCGCCCTACGGGCAAGACGATCGTCTGGCACCATCCGGTCCCCAAGAGTCGGGGCGGGCGCGATGTCGTGCCGATGCACCCGATCTGCCAGCAGACGCTCACCGCGAATTTCACCAATTCCGAACTGCAACGCCACGGGATGGACGTGGACGGCCTGCTCGCCGACCCCGCCGTGCGGAAGTTTATCGATTGGGTAGCGAACAAGGACCCCGATTTCACGGCGACCACGACCAAGAAGCAGCGCTGACCACGCCCTCTCGTGCGGAGCCGAAAGACTCCGCCGTCGCTGCTGGGCCCGAGCCGTCGGCGACCTAGCCGCGCTCCGGCGGCGCGATCATCGACGCTCCGAGGCGACGATCGCGCGCGTCACGTCGCCCATCAACCGCATCCGTACCGGGATAGCCTGGCGGGTACTGGCGATCATGACGGCGACGGCATAGCGATGGCCGTTCGGCGCAACGAGCAGTCCGACATCGTTATAGCCGGTCGACAGGTTGCCGAGATCCTGCCCGGTTCCGGTCTTGTGCGCGAGAGTCCAGCCGGGCCGGAGCCCCGACTTGAGCCGGAGCGGACCCGTCTTGCTGGACCGCATCAGGGTTAGCAGGGATGCGGTCGAGCGTGCGCTTAGCAGCTTGCCTTGCGACAGCAGCGACAGGCCGAGCGTGATGCCGTTCGCCGACGCCCCGTCGATCGGCGCGGCGAGATACCGGTTGAGAGCCCGATCGCGCGCTTCGTAACTCATCGCCGCCCGCGCTTTCAGGAAGCCCCAGCCCCCCGCCCATTCCGGGCGCCATTCCAGTCCTGCGGTACGCGCCTGCAACTGCCGCTCGCCGGGGCCGAACTTGACGCCGGAAACGCCCTTGTCCGCGAGCATCCGGTTCACCGCGACCGGGCCCCCGACCCGCCAGAGGAGCACGTCGTTGCACGTATTGTCGCTGCGCGTCATCGCGCCGCGCAGCAGCTCTCCGATGGTCGCCTTGTAGCCGTCCTTGCCGACCAGTGCCCGGATGGGCTGGTGGAAGAGGGTCAGATCGGCGCGCGTGACCGTCACGGGATCGGTCAGCGACAGGCGGCCGCGATCCACCGCATCCATGACGGTGATCGCGACCCATAGCTTGCTCACGCTTTGCTGCGGTCGTGGCCGGTCGCCGTCCCATGCGACGACCCAGCCTTCGTCGATATCGCGTACGCTGATACCGACCTGTCCCTTGAACCCCGCCCCAAGGGCCTGCACCGCGTTGAGCAGGTCGGCGGATGGCTGTGGTCGTCCCGTTGGTCTTACTGGCGCCCGTGTCGGCAATCGTGGGGCCGGTGCCGTCGTCTGCACGGTGATGGGCACCGACGAAGGCGGCAAGGGCTGGCGTCCGGCGGGCACGCAGGCAGCTAGGACAGACATCCCGGCAACGGCGCCAATGCCCCGAAAAAACGATTCAAGCGTCAACAAGACTTCCCTTTTCTCACCGTGTAGCGCCTCGACCGTCCGGCGAAACCCGCGGCTGCGGGCCTTCGGCGCGCTTAGAGGTCGATCCGACGCAGCACTGGACTTCGGCGGTCAGCGATGCCGACGGCGTGCGGCACGCTCGGCGCGCGCCTCGCGCAACGTCGCGTTCGGAACGAGGCCGTCCGCGGGCGTCTTCGCGACGGCGACACGCTGCGACAGGTAGATGCCGTTGTGCCCGGAGCAGAGATACGCCACGAAACACGCGACCGCGATCGGGACCGCATAGGTCGCACCGAACAGTTCGATCCCCATGAAGGTGCAGGCAAGCGGCGTATTGGCCGCGCCCGCGAACAGCGCGACGAAGCCGATTGCCGCGAACACCCCGGTCGGGACGCCGAACAGCGGCGCCAGCGCGCTACCGAGTGCCGCGCCGATGAAGAACAACGGCGTCACCTCCCCGCCCTTGAAGCCGGAACTCAACGTGACGACGGTGAACACGAACTTGAACGCCCAGCTCCACGGGTGCGGGTCCGGTCCGAAGAAGCTGGCGATGGTCAGCCCGTCCGGCGTCGCCGCCAGCGTCCCGAGCCCCAGATAGTCGCGCGTGCCGAACAGGAAGACGAGCGCGATCACCGCGATTCCGCCGATCAGCGGGCGGAGCGGACCATAGGGCACGATCCGCTTGAGCCACCCGCCGAGCGCGTGGTTGGCCTCGGCGAAGGCGAGACCCACCAATCCGAACGCGACCCCGGCAAGGCCCGCCTTGGCGACGAGCAGCGCATCCACAGCGATCAACGCATCGACCCGGTAGATACCGTGGTGGATTCCCCAGGCGAGGCACGTCCAGTCGCCGACGAGCGCGGCGACGAGGCACGGCACGAGCGCACGATATTCGACGCGCCCGATCGCCAGCACCTCCAGCGCGAACACCGCGCCAGCGATCGGCGTGCCGAACACCGCACCGAATCCGGCCGCGATCCCCGTCATCAACAGGATACGCGTGCCGTCCGCATCGAGCCGGAGCGCACGGCCGAAACCGCTGGCGAGGCTGCCGCCAAGCTGGACGGCGGTGCCTTCGCGGCCGGCCGAGCCGCCGAACAGATGCGTCACCACAGTGCCGAAGAAGATCAGCGGCGCCATCCGCAGCGGCACCCCGCCGCCCGGCTCGTGGATCTGCTCGACGATCAGGTTGTTGCCACCCTCCACCGAGCGGCCCGTGAGATGGTAGAGCAACCCGACCCCGAAGCCCCCGATCGGCAGGCAGTATAACAGCCAGGGCGCCGCGAAACGCAGTCGCGTCACCGCGTCGAGGCTCCACAGAAAGGCTGCGCACAGCGTCCCGACAAGTGCCGCCATCGGCACGAGGATCAGCGCCCAGCGCACGACCGACACGGCGTGGTCGTGGCGGTTCCGGACGAAGGTCGCGACGTCGAGATCGGTAACGAGGGTACGAAAGGTAGCGCGCACGAATCCTCCTTGCTGCCTGTCGGCGCCAAGTAGGAATCATCAGCTCTTGCCAGAGCGGTTCGGCCACATTGCCCGGCGGAAATCCATCGCCGTTGGGCGGCCTATGTCGCCTGATCGTGTAACCGTCAACGCCGGACAGCGTTCGCTGGTGGTTTAGAACAGGCACCTGGAGCCGATCGGGCGGTTCTTTCCCGCTGGTTCACGAAGGGGATGTAGGAATCCGGCAAAATCGCTTGCCCTGCCCCGATGCTTCGGCAGATGACGCGCACTCGACGAATGCCATCCTTGCCCTGCGAGGTAATGGTTGCAGATCGAGCGGGAGGCGCACGTACTCGCGTTCACGCCACCGTATTTCGACGGAGACCGACGATCTTTCACCTCATCTTCGCGACCCCGTGCCTGCTCGTCATCGTCCGATGGCTCTGGCCGCTAGCCCTGCCGTTCTGGGCCAAGGGGGGTATCGCAGTCCTCCTGCTCGTGGCCTCGCAATATCATTTCTGGAGCCGCCTCTCGTCGGGATCGGTGTTCGCACCGGAGTTTCCCCGGACGGTCGTGATCCTGTTCAACTGGGCGTTCGGCGCGATCGTGCTGCTCGCCGTCTTCCAGATTCTGCTCGACCTCGGAACGCTGGCAACGATGCTCGTGCGGTCGCGGTCGGTGCATGTTCCGGATGGGATGCGCTTCGCCATTGCCGGACTGGCAGCGCTGCTTGCAGCGATCGGCGTCGGCAATGCCGTACGCGTGCCGCCGATCAACGACATCGAGGTCGCGATCCGCGATCTGCCGCCGGAGTTCGCCGGGTATCGTATCCTGCAACTGACCGACCTGCACATCAGCCGGCTGTTCCCGGAGCGCTGGGCCCGCCAGACCGTCGATCGGGCGAACGCGTCGGGGGTCGACCTGATCGTCGTGACCGGCGACTTCATCGACGGCTCCGTCGCGATGCGCAGCCACGATGTCGAGCCACTCCGAGGTCTCCGTGCACCCGACGGGGTCTACGCGATCCCCGGCAACCATGAGTATTTCTTCGATTACGCGGCGTGGATGCGCCACCTTGCAGGGCTGGGAATCCGCATGCTGCCGAACGCCCATGCCGTGCTGACCCGTGGCGATGCGCGACTGGTCCTGGCCGGTGTCACCGACCTGTCGGCACCGGGCGTGGGCCAAGCCGGACCAGACCTATCCGCGGCGCTCGCCGGATCCCCGGACGACGTACCCGTCATATTGCTCGATCATCAGCCCAAGGATGCGCGCCGCGCCGCCGCCCGGGGGATCGCGCTTCAGCTATCGGGGCACACGCATGGCGGGATGATCGCGGGTCTGGATAAACTGGTCGCGCCGGCCAATGGCGGGTTCGTGTCCGGGCGCTACGAGGTGGCGGACATGACGCTCTATGTCAGCAACGGCACGGCCCTGTGGCCGGGCTTTGCCCTGCGCCTCGGTCGACCTTCCGAACTGACCCGGATCACCCTGCGCCCCGCCCCGTAAGTCGGCCGGGCGCGCTCGACAATTTGGTCCAGCGTGTCGTGGAGAGCAGCTGGTCCGGACACAAAACCGGGACCGACGCTTGTGCGTCGATCCCGGCAATCCGACCCGGTTCAGCCCTTCAGCTTAGCCGCGGTCTCGGCAATGCGCTTGCCCTGATAGCGGGCGCCGTCGAGCTCGTCCTTGCTCGGCTGGCGGCTGCCGTCGCCGTCCGACAGCGTCGTCGCGCCGTAAGGCGAGCCGCCCTTGACCGCATCGACGCCCATCTGCGCCTGGAAGCCATAGTCGAGCCCGACGATCGTCAGCCCGTGATGCAGCAGGTTGGTGATGATCGAGAACAAGGTCGTTTCCTGGCCGCCATGCTGGCTCGCGGTCGAGGTGAACGCACCGCCGACCTTGCCGATCAGCGCGCCCGAGAACCACTGGCCGCCGGTCGTATCCCAGAACTGCGCCATCTGCGCGGGCATTCGGCCAAAGCGGGTCGGTGCGCCGACGATGATCGCGTCATACTGCTCGAGCGCGGCGGGGCCTTCGATCTCGGCATGTGCGGTGTCGGTCTTGAAATGCGCGGCCTCGATCACCGACTGCGGCGCGGTCTCGGCGACGCGGCGGATATCGACCTCGGCGCCACCGGCGCGTGCGCCCTCGGCGACGGCATCCGCCATCTGCTCGATATGGCCGTAGGACGAGTAATAGAGCACGAGAACCTTGGTCATGGGTTTTTCCTTCGAGTTCCCCTCCCGCTTGCGGGAGGGGTTAGGGGAGGGCAGTTCCGGGCGGGATCGCGGGAGGAAGCCCCTCCCCCGACCCCTCCCGCAAGCGGGAAGGGAGTTCTACTCCGAGTCCACCAGAACGATCTCGGCGTCTTCTTGAGCCGTGATCGTCACCGTCTGGCCGCCCAGCAGCGCCGCTCCGTCGCGTGCACCGAAGGCGTCGTCGCCGATCGTGATCGCGCCAGTCGCGGGCACCAGATAGACGTGGCGGCCGTCGCCGACTGCATAGTCGACGCTGTCGCCGGCCTTTAGCGTCGCCGCCAGCACCCGGGCATTCGCACGGATCGGCAAGGCGTCGACATCACCCTCGAACCCGCTGGCGAGTGTCACGAACTGGCCGGAGCGCTCGCCCTTCGGAAACGGCTTGGCACCCCAACTCGGCGCGCCGCCTTTACGCGAAGGCTCGATCCAGATCTGGAAGATCGTCGTCGTCTCGGGCTCCAAATTATACTCGGCATGCCGCACGCCGGTCCCCGCGCTCATCACCTGCACGTCGCCCGCCTCGGTGCGGCCTTTGTTGCCGAGTGAATCCTGGTGCGTGATCGCGCCGCTGCGGACATAGGTGATGATCTCCATGTCCTGATGCGGATGTGGCGGGAACCCGGAGTTCGCGGCGATCTGGTCGTCGTTCCACACGCGGATCGCGCCCCAACCCATCCGGGCGGGATCATAATAGCTGGCGAACGAGAAATGATGCCGGGCGTTCAGCCAGCCGTGATCGGCGTGGCCGAGGCTTTCGAAGGGGCGGCGGTCAACTTTGGAAAGGGCAACTTTGGAAAGGGCAACTTTGGAAAGGGTCGTGGTCGTCATGAAATGTCTCCACTGGTTGGAGCCAAGATAAGCGCTGCGATCACACCGTAAATAGAAACGCTGGAAACCGATCGTTTCGGTTGGTAACCTGGGCGTCTTCTCCCCTCCCTGGAAGGGAGGGGTCGGGGGTGGGTCGGCCGCTTGGCGGGCGCAACATTCCCTCGATGGCAACCCACCCCCAGCCCCTCCCTTCCAGGGAGGGGAGCTAAAGCGCGAAAGTCTCCCCCATGCGCCTGCCCGATCTCGAAGCCTGGGCGATCTTCGCCAGCGTCGTCGAGCACCGCTCGTTCAGCGCTGCCGCCGACGCGGTAGGGCTCAGTAAGGCGACCGTGTCGAAGGCGATCACCCGCCTCGAAGCGCATCTTGGCCAGTCGCTCTTCCACCGCACCTCGCGTCGGCTCGCGCTGACCGAAGCCGGCAAGCCCCTCGCCGAACACGCCGCACGCATCCTCGCCGAAGCCCGCGCCGCCGAAGAATCCGCGCACGACGCCGCCAGCGCGCATACCGGCCGCGTCCGCCTCGCCGCCCCCATGAGCTTCGGCGTCACCAACGTCGCCCCGATCCTCGCCGAATTCCTCGTCGCGCACCCGGGTATAGAGGTCGATTTCCACCTATCTGATGCCCGCGTCGACATCGTCGCGGAAGGCTTCGACGTCGCGTTGCGGATCGCCGAGCTGCCCGACAGTTCGCTCCGCGCCCGCCGCCTCTGCAGCATCCAGGCGCACACCGTCGCCGCCCCCAGCTACCTCGCGAAGCACGGCACGCCGACGCACCCGGCACAGCTCGGCGAACACCAATTGGTCGGCTATTCGAACGTCGTCGGTCCGTGGCGCTTCCATGGCCCAGGCGGCGCCGACGTCTCGGTGCGGTTGCAGGGCCAGCTCACCGCCAACAGCGGGGAGGCGATCGTCCCCGCATTGATCGCCGGCCTCGGCATCGCGCGCCTGCCCGACTTCATCGTCGACCGGCATATCGGCTCGGGCGCGCTGGTCACCATCCTCGACGATTGGGCGCCCGCGAAGATCGGCCTCCACCTGCTCACGCCGCCCAGCCCGCTGCGCCCGGCCCGGGTCGAGGCACTGATCGAGTTCCTCGCCGCCCGCCTCCGCGATCCGAACGCAGGGCAAGCCTGAAGCGGCGACCTTGCGCAAAACCGGGCCGGATGCCATGTAAGAGGCTGGACAGGCACTCGAGTTTAGACCGCAGCGCCATCCCAACGACACCCGATACCGGGATGAGGACTTTGAGCAGCGGCCGCGCTCAGTCGGTAGTACGTGTATCGATTTCCGTGATTTTCGCGTGGCTGACCCGATAATCCGGTCATGGATTTTCGTCGTCTTCGGCCTGTGTCGGGACAGCGGACCATGCCGAAACGAAAAGGCATGACCATGCAGCCAGACGCTAACGACACGATTTCTCCAGCAGCCAAGACCGGCGTGACCCGCCGCAACCTGCTCGGCTCGGCGATCGTCGCCGGCGGTGCAGCAGCCCTGCCGCTCGCGCACGCCGACGCCGCGACCACAGAGCGGACGGTCGACGTCCTGCTGATCGGCGGCGGCATCATGAGCGCGACGCTCGCCGTCCTGCTGCGCGAACTCGAACCGACCTGGACGATCGAACTGGTCGAACGGCTCGACAAGGTCGCCGATGAAAGCTCCAACGGCTGGAACAACGCCGGCACCGGCCACTCGGCGCTGTGCGAGCTGAACTACACGCCGGTCAACAAGGCCGACGGCAAGGTCGAGATCGCCAAGGCCGTCGAGATCAACGAGCAGTTCCAGGTCACCCGCCAGTTCCTCAGCCACCAGGTCGATTCCGGGATCCTCGGCAATCCGCGCTCGTTCATCAATTCGACGCCGCACATGAATCTGGTCTGGGGGGATGCCAACGTCGCCTTCCTGCAGAAGCGTCACGCCGCGCTCCAGGCGAGCCCGCTGTTCTCGGGCATGGAATACACCACCGACCCGAAGCAGATCGCACAATGGGTGCCGGTGATGATGGAAGGCCGTGCGCCCGGTACGAAGCTCGCCGCGACGCGCTCGCCGCTCGGCACCGATTGCGACTGGGGCGAGGTGACGCGGCAATACATCGCGTCGCTGGTCAAGCAGCAGAACTTCACCCTGACCACCGGCCATGAAGTCCGTGAGCTCGAACGCGAGACGATCGGCGGCAAGAAGGCACGTTGGCGCGTCACCGCGCGCGACATGAAGACCGACGAGAAGCGGATCATCAAGGCGCGCTTCGTGTTCGCAGGCGCCGGCGGCGGCGCGCTGCCTATCCTGCAAAAGTCGGGCATCCCCGAGGCCGACGATTATGCCGGCTTCCCGGTCGGCGGCTCGTTCCTCGTCGCGGACAAGCCGGAGATCACGCATCGCCACCTCGCCAAGGTCTACGGCAAGGCGGCAGTCGGTTCGCCGCCGATGTCCGTACCGCATCTCGACACGCGCTTCCTCGACGGCAAGCAGGCGCTGTTGTTCGGCCCGTTCGCGACCTTCTCGACCAAGTTCCTCAAGGAAGGCTCGTATTTCGACCTTCCCGCGTCGGTCACGCTCGACAATTTCCGGCCGATGATGGCGGTCGGATGGGACGAGTTCGACCTAGTCGAATATCTCGCAGGCCAGCTGATCATGTCGGACAGCGATCGGATGGATGCGCTGCGGGAGTATTTCCCGGGTGCCAAGGATGGCGACTGGCGCCTGTGGCAGGCAGGCCAGCGCGTTCAGATCATCAAGCGGGATCCGGAAAAGGGCGGCGTCCTGCGGCTCGGCACCGAGATCGTCGCGTCGAAGGATGGCTCGATCGCCGCGCTGCTGGGCGCGTCGCCGGGCGCGTCTACCGCACCGTCGATCATGCTCAACCTGCTGAAGACGGTCTTCCCGAACCACCTGGCGACCGCCGGGTGGCAAGCGAAAATCCGCGAGATCGTGCCGACCTATGGCGTGATGCTGAACGAGAACCCGGATGTGCTGGCGGAGCATTGGGCCGCAACCGCGGACACGCTGCAACTCGCGGTGCCGTCGCCAACGGTGGGTGTAGCGGCGCAGCCGCGCCCGGCGGCGATGCGCGTCAAACCGGATCGTAGCCCCGATCTGGCGCTTTAAAAGCGGAGGGCTGCACGGCCGCCAGTGTCTGTTCGTCCCGGGTAGCGAGCGCTACTCGGGACGAACGAATCGAAACGGACGCTAAGCCTTGCTTCGCGGGACTCATACGCAAGCACGCGATAGAAACCGTTAAATTGTAAGAAAATCAGCGGCTCAGCCGGTATCGAAACGCGTTGGGCGGCAAGACTTAGCTCGAAATTAACCTTTTGCCTTCAGATGTTGTGTGGTTAATGAATCGAAGTCGAGCTGCAGACATGGGGTGTCGGGCGGTCTCGCGACAAGGGGACGACGCATGCGGGTTCTGCTGATCGAAGACGAGCCGACCACGGCAAAGGCTATCGAGCTGATGCTGACGACCGAAGGGTTCAACGTCTACATCACCGATCTCGGGGAAGAAGGCCTCGATCTGGGCAAGCTGTATGATTACGACATCATCCTGCTCGATCTGAACCTGCCCGACATGCATGGCTACGACGTGCTCAAGCGGCTCCGGGTCGCGCGCGTGTCGACGCCGGTGCTGATCCTGTCGGGCGTGAACGAAATGGACTCGAAGGTGCGGAGCTTCGGTTTCGGCGCCGACGACTATGTCACCAAGCCGTTCCACCGCGAGGAACTGGTCGCACGGATCCATGCCGTCGTCCGTCGCTCCAAGGGTCACAGCCAGTCGGTCATCCGGACCGGCAAGCTCGCCGTGAACCTCGACGCGAAGACGGTCGAGGTCGGTGGCAGCCGCGTGCATCTGACGGGCAAGGAATATGCGATGCTGGAGCTTCTGTCGCTCCGCAAGGGCACCACGCTCACCAAGGAAATGTTCCTCAACCATCTTTATGGCGGGATGGACGAGCCCGAACTAAAGATCATCGACGTGTTCATCTGCAAGCTGCGGAAGAAGCTCAGCCTGGCCTGCGATGGCGAGAATTACATCGAGACCGTCTGGGGTCGCGGCTATGTGCTGCGCGAGCCCGACGAAGCGCTCGAAGCCCAGGTCGCGTAACTCCCCTGTATTCGGGAGCGCTTGAGGCCGCGGTACCGGGGGGTGCCGCGGCCTTTCCTGTGTGCTCCGTCGTCCTGACGAAAGTCAGGATCCAGGGCAATCAAGCGGTGTATTCGGAACCCTGGGTCCTGACTTTCGTCAGGATGACGGGTCGCGGGCGGGGCTGACCTACTTCTTCCGCCGCAGCCGGCGGAACAGGCCGCGCTTGCTGAATGTCTCGAACATCTCCTGCGGGCCTTCGGGGTCGAGCACCTCGTTGTCGGCGAGCCATTCCTCGACCGAGGTCAGGTCCGGCACCTCATAGGGCCGCAATGTCTTGCCCTCGCCGCGCAGCCGCTCGATCGTCTTGATCAGCGAGCCTGTCTCCGCGATCAGATCGCTGACGACCTGCGGCTCGACGCCGAGATGCTCCGCGATCAGGCCATCGCGGATCGCTACGATCCCTTTCGACGTCGCCGCGTCGGTTGCGCGGATCGCCAGGTCGCACTCGGTGTCGAGCCGCAGCGAGCGGTTGTTCACGTTGGACGAGCCGAGCCGGAACACCTCCTCGTCGGCGATCAGGATCTTGGCATGGCAATAGATCGCCTCGCCGCCCGAGGTGAACGGATGGTACATCCGCAGCCGGTTGTAGGTGTCGCGCCGGTGTAGCGCCTCCATCAGCCGCGCACGCGCGGTATCCATCGCGATCGGCTCCAACCAGCCCTGCGCGGTGGTCGGGTTGATGATGACGATCTCGGGACCGTTCGCCTCGTCGAGGCGCTTCGCGACCGCCTCGGCGATCTTGCGCGACGCGAAATACTGGCTTTCGATGTAAAGGTGCTTCTGCACCCGCGCGATCTGGCCGAGGAACAGCGCTTCGCTCTCGTATACCGGCTCCTGATCGGACATTTCGGGCTCGCTGCGTGCGATCGCCACGTCGACGTCGCGGAAATCGACTTCGAGCCCCTCTGGCCAGAATGTGCTGCCGGGTTCGCCCGACTCCATCTTCATGCCGCCGGCCAGATGCCAGCGGCGGCGGAACAACTCGCCCAGCGCGTGCGCGACCGGGCCCTGAACGGCACTAATCGCGTCATGCCACGGCTTGTACGGCTTGCCCGAGGGCTGAACGCGATGCGGTTCGTCGTCGCGGTGCTCGCGCGTGTCCCAGCGGTCGCCGGTCATGTCGATACCGCCGCAGAATGCCAGCGCATCGTCGATGATCACGATCTTCTGGTGATGCGACGCAGCGGTCGGATGATGCCCGTCGAGCTTGGTGTGGATGCGCTTGTGCTTCATCCATTTCATCATCGTGAAGATCGTCGAGCCGCGGAACAACGACTTGATCGCGCCAGTATCCCAGCGCAGCACGAAGACCTCGAGATTAGGCTCGCGCTCGACCAGCCACAGCATGAATTCGCCAAGTTTTTTCGGCTCGCCGGGACGATCGACGCCGGGTTCGAGCTCGATGCGGGCGTCGAAATCCCAGCCGATCAACAGGATGCGGCGTTTGGCGCCCATCATGGCGACGCGCGCAGTACGGAAATACTTCTCTGCGTCGACGATCACCGCCATCTGTTCGGCGCGTTCGACCCGCCAGCATTCCGTCCCGACCTGCATTCGCGTCCCTTCGTTGCCCGTCGGCAGTACCCGCGGCCGCGCGATTGGTTGCGGATGCACCCTGTATCGCCGCCCCTTGCGCGCCTATCTAACGCGCTCATGCTTCCTCCTACCCAGCCTCCCGCCCAGCGCAAGGTGATCCATGTCGACATGGATGCCTTCTACGCTTCGGTCGAGCAGCGCGACGATCCGACGCTCAGGGGCAGGCCGGTGGCGGTCGGCGGGTCGCGCGCCCGCGGCGTGGTGGCGGCGGCGAGCTACGAGGCGCGGGCGTTCGGGGTGCGCAGCGCGATGCCGTCGGTGACCGCGATCCGACGCTGCCCCGACCTGGTGTTCGTGCCGCCGCGGTTCGACGTGTACCGCGAGGTGTCCGACCGGATCCGCACGATCTTCGCCGACTATACCGACCTGATCGAGCCGTTGTCGCTCGACGAAGCCTATCTCGACGTCACCGAGGATATTCGCGGTCTCGGCACGGCGGCGGCGATCGCGGAGGAAATCCGCGCCAGGATCAAGGCGGATACCGGCCTCACCGCATCCGCCGGGGTCAGCTACAACAAGTTCATCGCCAAGCTCGCGTCGGACCAGAACAAGCCCGACGGGATCTGCATCATCACGCCGAAGCGTGGCGCAGCGTTCGTGCAATCCTTGCCGGTCAAGCGCTTCCACGGCGTCGGGCCGGTGACCGCACAGAAGATGGAACGGCTCGGCATCCTCACCGGCGCCGACCTGTATGCGCAAACCCTCGCCTTCCTTCAGGCGCATTTCGGCAGCTACGCGGAGTATCTCTACAGGGCGGCGCGCGGGATCGACGATCGCCCGGTGCGGGTCAATCGCGCGGCGAAATCGGTCGGGGCGGAGCGGACATTCGAGACGAACCTGACCACTGCCGAGGACTTGCGTGCTGCCCTGCAGCGGGTGGCGGATGCGGCATGGGTCCGGATCGAACGACACGGCACGCGCGGGCGGACGATCACGTTGAAGCTGCGCCATGCCGATTTCCGCACGATCACGCGCGCCCGGTCTTCGGTATCGGCGGTGACGGACAAGGCGGCATTTCTGGAGGCCGGGCTGGAATTGCTGATGGCACAACTGCCCGTGCCGGACGGGGTTCGACTGCTCGGCCTGACGCTGTCCGGGATCATGGGCGACGAGGAGGAGGTTCAGCCGAGCTTGCTGTGACCGGTAATCAGGACCCTATGCGGCGTTCGGGACGGCCGGCTTGCCTGCTTGCAACGTCAGGATCGCGACAGCGCCCAGTCCCGGCCCGTCGCTTTCCAGCCGCAGCGAGCCCTGCATCGCGTTCACCGAGTTCGCGCACCAATGCAGCCCCAGTCCGCCCGACTTGTGCGCGCGCGTCGAGAATCCGCGTTGGAACAAGGTTCCTGCGACATCGGGCGGGAAGCCTTCGCCGTCGTCGCGGATATGGATCGTCACCCGGTCTCCCGACTGCGTGATCGTCGCCGTGATCGACCCGCTGCCGGTGCCCCGCGCCTCGATCGATTCGACCGCGTTGCCGAACAGGTTGCCAATCACCTGGCTCAGGATCACGCGGCTCGCCATCACGAGATTGGGCCCCGCCGGAAAGCTGAACGCGATCGACGCGCCCTGGGAATAGCGCGCGATCGTCGCATTGCGCGCGATGATATCGCTGACGTCACACACCTCCAGCGCCGGACGCTCGTGCGCGGCCCGCTGTTGCTGGCCGATGATTTCCAGCACATGCGCCATCGCCTCGCGCCCGATCACAAGTTCGCGCCGGGTCGCCTCGCGGTTGGTGGCCTCCGCCTCGATCGCCGCAGCAACGAAAACGGCCAGTTTCTCGCGGCGCGCCTCGGGGAGGTCGCTGCGCGCGAGTTCGGCGATGGCGCGGTCGATCGGCGCGCGGTCGACCGGCGGGGCCTGTGCGATCCCCTGGCTGAGGATCGTGCTGATCGGGTTCAGTGCATTGCGCACGTTGTGCATGACCGCGACCGCGCTTTCGCTGCGGCCGAGATCGAACGACTGCACCTCGATCTGTTCGCGCAAGTCCTTCAACTGGCGCAGCATCGCATTGAAGCTGCGTCCGAGCGAGCCGATCTCGTCGCGCCGATCGTCCTCTTCGAGCAGCGCGAGCGAGCCCGATACGCGGACGCGTTGCATATGGCTCTCGACCCGATGCAGCGGGCGCAGCACCAGCCGCGCGATCATCCGCCGCAGGACGACAAGCACCAGCAGCAGCAAAACGGTCGAGCCGGCAACCGCGAGCAGCAGCACGCGTCGCCCGAGCAGCGATACGTCGCGCGAAATCCTCAGCCGCGTGGTTGCGACCGCGTGGCCGTCCGCACCGAGGATCGGGACCGCGATCATCAGCTTCGACGGGCTCGCCGTCACCGAATACCGATCGCCGCTCGGCGTCAGGTCGATCCGCGCATCGCGATTGAGTCGCTCGGACATCTGTCGTGAGGTGACGACCCGGACCAGCACCACATAGCCTCGCGCGCCACCGCTGCCATCGGAGCGGCGCACCTGCGCCACGCCGATCGCCGCGACGCCGTCTCCCACCCGCGCATAGAAGCGTCCCGATCTTCGCTCGCGGAGCGCCTTCGCGATGTCGGTACGGCCGAGGGTAGCGATCAGTTGTGCCTTCATGCCGGGCCGGTCCGTGCCGGTCACCGGATCGCGCCAGCGCGCGAGGACGACGCGGCCCTCGGACATCACATACGCCATGCCGTCGACGCCGATATTGCTCATGGCACGCGCCGAGAGACTCTCGCGTTCGTACGCCGCATCGGGCTGCGCCAGATACGAATAGCCGTCGTTCCCGTCGCCATAATCGCGCGCCGCGCTTTCGATGTCGGCCGCATAGTCGGACAATGCCGCACGCGTGCGCTCGACATGCGCGGCGATCGCCTTGTCCTCCAGCGTGGCGAAGCTCGGGGTAATGACGGCGGCGAGCAGCAGCGTGATCCCGATCGTCGCGACCACCCCGACCGCGGTCATGATCAGGATCAGCTTGCCACCGAGCGACGATGGGGTGCGCATCCGGCCGAACTGTCGTCCGAACGGCGGCGGCAACCGGCCCATCCCCGCGGCCGGCATCAGCTGCGTAGCCCGAACGTCTGCCGGGTTGCCGGATCGTCCGTGGAGACATCGTCCTTGCCGCTGAGCGTACGCCCCTGCGCCATCGCCAACGCGTCCGCCGCGCCGACCGGTCGGGAGAAATAATATCCCTGGAGGTGACTCGCCCCTGCCAGCCGCAGCGCCTGGACCTGGGCTTCGGTCTCGACACCCTCGGCGATCACTCCGAGCCCGAGCGCACGGCCGAGATGGATGATCGAATGGACGATCGCCGCGCTTTCGCGTTCGCGGCCCATGCCGTCGATGAACGACTTGTCGATCTTGAGACAATCGAGCGCGAACTTGCGGATGTTGTAGAGGCTCGAATAGCCCGTGCCGAAATCGTCGAGCGCGATCCGGAAGCCCATCTGCCGCAGCTTGTAGAGAGTCTCGGCCGCACGCTCGGCATCGTCGAAGATCGCGGTCTCGGTGATCTCGATCTGGAGCCGCGCGGGCGCGATGCCGGCGCGCTGGACGCTTTTCATGATGTGCCCGACGAAATTATGGCGGCGAAACTGGCGCGGGGAAAAATTCACCGAGACATATTGGCCGGGCCATTGCTTCAGAACGTCGAGCGCCTCGTGCAACACCCAGTCGCCGAGTTCGTGGATGAGGTTCGATTCCTCCGCGATCGGGATGAACGTCGCGGGGCTCATCAGCCCGTATTCGCTGGTATTCCAGCGCACCAGCGCCTCGAACCCGACCACCTCGATCGCATCGCGCGAGACGATCGGCTGATAGGCGAGGCTCAGCTCGCCCCTGGCGATCGCCTGGCTCAAGCCGCCCTCGACACGCCGGCGAAAGCGGATGCCCTCGTCCATGCTCTCGTCGAACAGCCGGACGATGCCGCGGCCGCCGCGCTTGGCGTCGTTGAGGGCGAGATCGGAGCGGCGGATGACGTCGACCGGATCGCTGCCCCCGGTCACCGTTCCAGCTTTCGCTCCAGCCGTCACGACGACGCCGGCCGACGCGCCGCCCTGCACCGAATTGCCGAACACCTGGAGGGTGACCGAGCACGCCGCGATGATCAGTTCGCACGCCATCACCGCCGCCGCCTCGCTCGACGTGTCGAACAGGATGCCGAATTCGTCGCCGCCGAGCCGCGCGACGAGAGCGCCGTCGGGGGTCGAGCGGTTGAGGATCGCACAGATCTCGCGGATCAGCGCGTCGCCCGCGAGATGCCCGAGCGTATCGTTGACCAGCTTGAACCGATCGAGATCGATCATGACCGTCGCGAACAGCCCTTCGCTCCGCGTGCGGGCGGCCAGCGCACGCAGGAAGGCGAGCCGGTTGGGCGCGTCGGTCAGCGAATCGTGCATCGCGAGGTGGATCGCGCGGCTTTCGTTCGCGGCCAGTTCGGCGGCCTGCTCCTCGAGCTGCAGCACCTGGGCCGCGAGCAGATCGCGCGCCGCGGCCAGATCGCGATCGTTCTGCCAGCGCTGGGCGAGCGCGGTCGCGGTCTGCAGGATCTCGGCGACCTCGAACGGCTTGGCGATGTAGAAGATCTTGTCCGCGGGGCCGGCGACCTTGCTGATCTCGATCGGCGAGAAGTCAGAGAACCCGGTGACGATGACGAGGTTGATCTCGGGATCGAGCGCACGGATGCGCCTGGCGGTCTCGCGACCATCGATCCCGGGCGGCATCCGCACGTCGATGAACGCGACCGCGAACGGCGCCCCCTCGGCGAGCGCACGCTCGACCGCGGCAACCGCGTCGAGTCCCTGGTCGCAATAGGTCAACGCGAACACCGCGGCGTCGGCAGCGTTGGCAGCTGGGCCGGCGAGGGCTTCGTCCCCGAGCGCGTCGTTACCGAACAGTTCGGCGGCCATCGCGTCCAACGCCTCGCCGCCGCTCGACCGCGGACCGGCGAAGCTGCGCCGGTAGCTGTCGTGCATCGCCGGTTCGTCGTCCACGATCAGAATGCGCATCGAAACCGCTCCTCGTTGGGAAAGACCGTCGCCGTCCGGCGATGGCGTATCCTGCCCCTCACTCTCGCTATCGAGGGGTAACCAGATACGGTTAAGACGCCGTAAACGATGTTTCCAATTGATGGCCAAGTGCTTGAGCACCCAGCACGATCGCGCCCAGAGGCCCGGCATTGTTGCCGAGCGCCGGCGGGACGATGAACGTGTCGGTCAGCGCCACCTCCGGCAGCGTGATATAGCCGCCGAGGCTGCGGGTCATCGCCGCGCGCACACGCGGAAACAGGTGCGACGCGCCCATGACGCCGCCGCCCATGACGATCCGGCGCGGGATGCCGGTGAGGACGAGCGTATGGCAAAGTTGGCCGAGCGCATCGGCGACGCTGTCCCAGACCGGATGCTCGGCGGGGGCCTCGTCGGCGGGGTGGCCGATCCGCGCCGCGATCGCGGGACCCGCGACGAGACCCTCGATGCAGGCGCCGTGGAACGGGCAGTTGCCGACCCATTCATCGCCCTGAAACCGTGCGGGGCGGATATGACCGAGTTCGGAATGCGTCAGCCCGTCGACCGGGCGATTGTTCGCGATCATGCCGGCGCCAACGCCGGTGCCGACCGTGACATAGGCGATATCCGGCAAGCCTTTCGCAGCGCCCCATCGCGCCTCGGCCAGCGCCGCACCGACGACGTCGCTGTGGAACCCGGCCGGCACGCCGTAGCGCCGCTGCAACCGTCCGGCGATGTCGGTCCCTGCCCAGCCCGGCTTCGGCGTCGTCGTGATATGGCCGTAGTCGTGCGAGTGGCGATCGATCGACACCGGCCCGAAACTGGCGATACCGATCGCGACGAACCCGCTCCACCGATCCAGCACCGCCTCGATCGCGGCCAGCGTCTCGTCGGGCCGCGTGGTCGGGATACGCACTGTTTCCTCGATCTGGTCGGGCCCGCGCGCAAGAATGCAAATGCATTTTGTCCCGCCGAGTTCGATCCCTGCGACCAGAGGTGCTTCCGTCATCCTGAACTCCCAACGCGTTGCTGGCGCCCGCTTCCTTCGCTGGGGCTCTCCCGTCAAGAGCAGGTCGGCCGTGTCGATCACCGTAAGCGATGATTTCGTCCGCTGTCGATCCGACCGGTCATGCGTTATGCCTGTCGAGTTCAACCGAACAGACAGGAATTCCCGATGGCGAAAAAACCCGCAAAACTGGCCAAGGTCGACACCAGCGTATCGGTCGAAGCACAGCCGCAGTACAAGGTCGAGTATCGTGAAATCCAGCCCTACGGCACACTCAAGCGCCTGCCGATCGCGCTAGAGGATAATGCCCGCGCACAGAGCGTCGCGACGCTGAACCAGGTGCTCGCGGACACGATGACGATCCGCGACATGTACAAGAAGCATCACTGGCAGATGTCGGGTGCGACTTTCTATCAGCTGCACCTTCTGCTCGACAAGCATTACGAGGAGCAGGCCGCGCTCGTCGATCTCGTCGCCGAGCGGATCATGGCGCTAGGCGGCATATCGATCGCGATGGCGCATGACGTCGCCGAGATGACGACGATCCCCCGCCCGCCCAAGGGCCGCGAAGACGTCCCGACCCAGCTTGCCCGCCTGCTCGAGGCGCATGAGATCATCCTGCGCCAGGCTCATGAAGGTGCGCAGGCCGCGGACGAGTCGGGCGACGACGGCACCAACGACCTGCTGGTGAGCAACATCATCCGCACGCACGAACCGCAGGTGTGGTTCCTGGCGGAGCATCTCGCCGCGACCGAACTGGTCCGCGACGACAAGTAAGAGGTCCGGACGCGCGACCTTCCCTCTCCCCGGCGGGGAGAGGGACTATCGATTAGCGGGTCGCGTTATACTTGAGCTGGTCGTCGGTGAGCTGGAAGCCGACCAGCGCCTCGAAGCTGGCGCGCAGCACGGCCTGGCGTACTTCCGGGGTGCTCAGCGGATCGACCGCTGCATCCTGATCGCCGGGCTTGCGCTTGCGGGTCAGCTTCTCGCGAACCTCATCCGGAAGCGTTGCGGCCGAGCGCGCCACCGTAGCCGAGGCGGTTGCCGAAGCCGATGCGAGAGCCTGGCCCGCTTCGAAGTGCAGTGCGACGCGACCGATGCGCTTGGCGACGACGGCCGTGCCGCCGCGGACCACCGTAATGAAATATGGCAGGGTTACGTCGCGGGCACCCTCGGTACGGTTGCGGCGGGCGCGGATATCGAAGGTCACGCTGGTGACCACCTGGTCGGTCGCGTCGGCACAGGTCGAGCGGACGTTGGTCATCAGCGCGGCAACGTCGATCGCCGACTGGTCGCGGCTGGTGGCTGGATTGAACAAGGTGATGTCGCCGGTCGCCGCCGGGATCGCGACCGCCGGGCAGACCGAACGGACCGCGGAAATGCCGCCGGTCGCATCGATTTCGCCCTTGCCGGCGCAACCGGTCAGGAGGATCGCACACGCCGAAACGGCTAGGATAGGGGCTTTCACGGCGACGCTTACCTTCTCGAACGAGCGAAAGGGCCACCGCGTGTCGCAAGCGGCCCCTGTCGCGGCGCACCATAGGAACCGGCTATCGTCCAGGCAAGCAATCGCGTAGAGGCTGACGCATCATGAGCCCAATCGACAAGCCGCCGCTCGAACTGTTGATCGCAGCACCCCGAGGCTTTTGCGCCGGCGTGGACCGCGCCATCCGGATCGTCGAACTGGCGATCGAGAAGCATGGCGCCCCGGTCTATGTCCGCCACGAGATCGTCCACAACAAGTTCGTCGTCGACACGCTGAAGGCGCAGGGTGCGATCTTCGTCGAGGAACTGGACGAGGTGCCGGATGGCGCCCCGGTCGTGTTCTCGGCGCACGGCGTACCGAAATCGGTGCCCGCCAATGCCGAATCGCGCGGGTTGGAATATCTCGACGCGACCTGCCCCCTGGTGTCGAAGGTCCACCGCCAGGCCGAGCGGCTGGTCGCGGCCGGGCGGCATATCGTGTTCATCGGCCATGCCGGGCATCCCGAAGTGATTGGTACGTTCGGACAGGTGCCGCAAGGCTCGATGTCGCTGATCGAGACGGTAGAGGACGCCGAGGTGTTCGCACCGGCCGATCCGTCGAACCTCGCCTTCCTGACGCAGACGACGCTGTCGGTCGACGATACCGCCGCGGTGGTGGCGACGTTGCAGCGCCGCTTTCCGCAGATGCTGCCGCCGCGTGGCGAGGACATCTGCTACGCCACGTCGAACCGCCAGACCGCGGTGAAGGCGATCGCGCACAGCGTCGATGCGGTGCTGGTGATCGGTGCACCCAACTCGTCGAACTCGGTGCGACTGGTCGAGGTCGCCGAGCGCGAGGGTACGCCGGCGATGCTGATCCAGCGCGCTAGCGAACTCGATTGGGACTTCCTCGCCGGCGTCGCCACACTGGGGATCACCGCGGGCGCGTCCGCACCGGAACTGCTGGTGCGCGAACTCGTCGATCGGCTGTCGGAGCGCTATGCCGTGACCGAGCGCGAGGTCGAGACCAACCGCGAGACGATCGCGTTCAAGCTGCCCCGCGGGCTGGAGGCGGCCGCCTAGCATGGCGGTCTACACGCAGGTTTCGGCGGAGGCGCTGAGCGCGTTCCTCGCCAAGTTCGATCACGGTGAACTGGTTTCGGCCAAGGGCATCGCCGAGGGGGTGGAGAACAGCAATTACCTGGTCGATACGACGACCGGGCGATTCATTCTGACGCTGTACGAAAAGCGCGTGTCGGCGGACGATCTGCCGTTTTTCATGGCCATGCTCGACCACCTCGCGGTCGACGGCAACCCGGTGCCGCGCGCGCTGCCCGATCGCAGCGGTGCGCTGATCCACGAGCTTTGCGGGCGGCCGGCGTGCCTGATCGAGTTCCTGACCGGGGTGTCGGTGTCGCATCCGACCGAGGCGCAGGCGTATGCGGCAGGTGCCGCGATGGGGGCGATGCACGTCAGCCTGGCCGGCTTCGATGGCGTGCGGCCGAATACGCTGGGGCCAGACGGTTGGCGCGCCTTGCTGGCGAAATGTGGCCGCGATCTCGATGCGATCGAGCCGGGATTGTTCGATACGGTGAGTGCGGCGGCGGACGCGGTCGTCGCCGCGTGGCCGAGCGACCTGCCGCGCAGCGTGATTCACGCGGACCTGTTTCCCGACAACGTGCTGATGCTCGGCGACCGGGTGACCGGGCTGATCGACTTCTATTTCGCGTGTACCGATATCCGCGCCTACGATCTGGCGATCCTGCACAGCGCCTGGGCGTTCGATGCGCAGGGCGAGGGTTATGATGCCGGGGTCGGCAAGGCGCTGGTCGCCGGGTATGTCGATCGGCATCCGCTGTCCTTGGCCGAGCGCGCGGCGCTACCGGTGCTGGCGCAGGGGGCGTGCCTTCGCTTCCTGGCGACGCGCGCGTGGGATTGGCTCAACACGCCGGCGGATGCGCTGGTGACGCGCAAGGACCCGCTGGCGTACTGGCGGCGGTTCGAGGCGTATCGCAAGGACGATCTATTCGCATGACTGACGACGTAGCTGCCCCGACCATGACCAAGGTCGAGATCTTCACCGATGGCGCGTGCAAGGGCAATCCCGGCCCCGGCGGCTGGGGTGCGGTGATCCGCATGGGCGCGCACGAGAAAGAATTGTCGGGTGGCGAGACTCCCACGACCAACAACCGGATGGAGATGACCGCGGCGATCGAGGCGCTCAACGTGCTGACGCGGCCGTGCGCGGTGACGCTGTACACAGACAGCAAATACGTGATGGACGGCCTCACCAAGTGGGTGAAGGGCTGGCAGCGCAACGGCTGGAAGACCGCCGACAAGAAGCCGGTGAAGAACGCCGAACTGTGGCACGCGCTGCTGGCGGCGGTGGCGCGGCACAAGATCGAATGGCAATGGGTCAAGGGCCATGCCGGCCACCCGGAGAACGAGCGCGCGGACAAGCTGGCGAGCGATGCCGCGGTGGCTGCGGGGCGGCGCTGAGGTTGACTGCAGCCGATCGACGCGCACGGTTTCGGCTTCGCTACGATCCTCCCCCGCCAGGGGGAGGTGGCGCCAAAGGCGACGGAGGGGGCGGACACGGAGCCGGCGTTTACCTTTCCTCCCCCTCCGTCAGGCGAGAGCCTGCCACCTCCCCCTGGCGGGGGAGGATTGCGGCACGTCACGCCCCTACCACGTCACCGAACTGCGTGTCCGAGCGGACGGTTTCCCGCCAGGACGGGTCGCGGTTCATCGTCAGGTTGATGATGACGATGCCCGCATGCGGTGGCCGTGCAGGGCGCGGCAGGCGGATCACGCGGCGGCCCGAGCGGTAGGCGGCGAGCGTGGTCTGCTTGGCACGGCGGGCTGCATCGGTGGCGTGCCAGCCGACCACCGCCAGCGCGACCTGCGCCGCGTCGCCGACCGCGATCACGGATTGCTGGCCGCGGTCCCGTATCCGGGCCCAGGACTGCTGCAACCATGACGGCCGATCGAACGCCGATACGTCCGTCGAACGCCACGCCACCCGCAATCCTTCCGGAACGCCGGTCCAGCTATCGGCCGCCGACCCGACCACCGATGGCGCGGAGCGGATCAGGTCGTGCCGGCAGCGCTGGCAGCGGCTGAACAGGAACCCCTGATTTTCCAGGACGAGCGGCGCGGCGACGTGCCCCGAGGCGTGACAGAGCAGGTTCATGATGATCCTCCTTGATGGTGGGCGATGCCAGAGTGAGCGAATCGAGATGCAGCGCGGCCAGCACGATCAGGTCGCCCGGCCCCTGTTCGAGCACCTGATCCAGGTTCCAGACTTCGAAATGACGGCCCATGCCGACCAGCAGCGCGCGCTGGCGCACACCCCGCCGCGACCGCATCCACGACGCGATGCGCAGTCGCCCCTTGCCGTCCATCTGCGCCGGCGCGACGAAGCCGAGGCGCCGCCGCAGCAGCGTGTCGCGCGTCCCGCTGTCCCACGCCTGCTCGCCGCCAAGGTCGGACAGCGCACAATGCTGGTCGGCAACGCTGCGGCGATCGTAGACCAGCATGCAGGGATCGTCGGCGTGAAGCCCGATGAACAGATCCTCGCGCGCCTGTCGTGCCTGTATCGTAATGCAGAAATGCTCGGGAAGGATCAGTTCGCCACGCGCGCTGATCGTAGAAACCGCACTTCCCACGAAGAGTTCGTCCATGATCGTTACACCCTCAACAACGACGAGGTGTCGACATCACAGGTTTTTCCGAATGCTCTATCCGGAAGCTGTGGAATTGCTCTGCCGACGCGCAGTTGATGGCGCGTTAACCAAGCGAATAAACTAACATTTCTCTAGTTTTTAGAGACTAAGTCATTCCCGTTGGTTTTTCGCAGAACAAATCCGGAATTTCTCCAGCATGAAATATGATTCATGCAGCACATTGGTATGCGAAATATGCGGGATCCGTGCGTGCGCCGGCTGCCGATCCGACGTGAAATGAGCGCAAAATGGTCGGCGGGCGCCCTGTTTCGGTCGGGACGCCCGCGCGACTCGGACGATTTCGTCAGGTTTCGTCGACTGGTGCGGCTGGTCCGCTCTTGATGATCGACTCGATTGCGTTCCGGGCGCCGGCCTTGCTCGAATAGCCTTCGGTCCAGAACATCGTTTCGCTGTTGTACTTGAACTTGGCGACGTACTCGCCAGCCTTGTTCTGCTCGATCACGAACTTGTGCGCCATATCGACTATCCCTCGGTGAAAGGAGGTCGCAGGCTAACTCAAAACCGATCGGGCGAATAGGTTGCCGGGTCGATCGCCGCGACCGCCGGGTCGGGGGGCGTGCCGAGCACGAGGCTGGCGGCGAGCAACGCGGCGGCGGGGGCGGTCTGGATGCCGAAGCCGCCCTGGCCTGCACACCAGAAGAAGCCGGGCACGTCGCGGTCGAAGCCGTAGATCGGCAGGCGATCGGGCGCGAAGGTGCGCAGGCCCGCCCAGCTTCGCTCGACCGCGGCGACCCGCCAGTCGACGACATGCTCGAACCGCTCGACCGCGATCGCGACGTCGATCTCCTCGGGTGCGGCGTCGCACGGGTCGGTCGGCGTTTCGTCGTGCGGGCTGAGCCAGAGGCGACCGCCGGGCTCGGGCTTGAAATAGAAGCGCCCGGCGATGTCGGCGATATGCGGCAGGCCCTCGGGTGCGCCCGGATCGGTACGAAGTTGCACCATCGTCCGGCGATAGGCGGTCAGGCCAAGCGGACGGACGCCGGCGCGCGCCGCGACATCGTCTGCCCAGGCGCCCGCGGCGTCGACGAGCGTGCGGGCCTGGAAGCTGCCGGCCTTCGTATCGATGCTCCAGACACCGGCGGTGCGGATCGCGCCGACGAACGCGGCATCGGTGACGAAGGTCGCACCGGCACGGCGCGCGGCGGCGATGCTCTGCGCGTGGAGCGCGGCGACGTCGATATAGGCGCAGCTCGCTTCCTGGATGCCGAGTGTCCATTCGGGGCGGAGACCGGGCACGAACGCGGCTGGATCGACTCGTTCGAGGACGACGTCGCTGTCGGCAAACTCGGCGAGGAACGCTTCCATCGCCGCCTCGTCCTCGGCGCGACCGATGTGGAGCGAACCGAGTGGCGCGAGGTGACCGCCGGCTTCGAGAAACGGACCCGAGGCGGTGGTGAGCGGCTGGATATCGGGGCCGCCATAGGTTTCCGACCAGAATGCGGCCGAGCGGCCGGTGGCGTGATAGCCGGGTGAGTCCTCCGCCTCGAGCACGAGCACGCTGGCACGCGACCCGATCGCGGCGGCGAGGCTGGCGCCGGCCATGCCCGCGCCGACGATCGCTATATCGTAGACCGGCGTCACGGACGTGCGGGCACGACGGCCGCGAGGAACGAATCGATCGCCGCCAGCGCACGGTCACGCACGCCGTCCGCCTCGCGCAGGATCTCGTGCGCCGATTCGGGGCCGAACCGGACAATCTGCGCATCGGGCAGGCGCGCGCCGAGCCGCAACGCTGCGCGCGGATCGACCAGCTTGTCCGCGTCGGCGATCAGCATCAGCACCGGCGTCTCAATCGTCTCGACCCGAGGATCCGACACGAGTGCGGCGGCACCGGCGAACCCGTGCGCGAGCCAGGTCCAGCTTGGCGGTCCGAGCACCAGTTCGGGATGCCGGTCCTGCCACCAGCGTTCGTCGGCATAGCGGTCGCCGTTATGCGTCAGCAGCGATCGGCGTGACGCCAGCGCGCCCGGCCGCTCGTTGCCGCGCCAGGCCGCGCGCATCGGATCCCCACGCGCCGCGATCCAGCGCGCGATGCGGGCGGCGATGGTGGCACCGATCGGCGATTTCAGCCCGATCATCGGCGCGACGAGGATAGCCGCGTCGGGATCGATCGATCGGGCTGCGAGCGCCCGCACGACCATCATGCCACCCATCGAATGCCCGAGCACTATTCGCGGCCCTGCGCCCTCCGCACGCCAGTCCGCCCAGAATGCCGCGAGATCCGCGTCGTAGAGGCCGTAGTCGGCGACATGGCCGACATGCGGGTCCGGCGACAACCGCCCCGAGCCCCCCTGCCCGCGCCAGTCGAACGCGGTGACCGACCAGCCCTGCGCATGGAGGTGCGCGAACGTCTCCAGATACTTCTCGAAGATATCGCCGCGCCCGGTCTGGAACAGCAGCCGTCCGCGCGGGTTCGGTGCCGGCCAGTCGAAACGGCGCAGTTTCCAGCCGTCGGGTGCGACCCAATAACCGACCTGCGCGTCGGCAGGGATCGCGCGGCGCACGGGGTCGAATGCAGGACCGGTCGGGACGGTTACTTTTTCGAAAGCCATCTCCGTTAGGGCTTAGCCGATGGGGTGGAACATTGCTCTTCCAATTTTGATTCTCGTACTCGGCGGCCTGTTGGTTTCCGCGGGCATCCAGGACGCGCGCACGCGCGAGATCGCCAACTGGAAGACGGCCACGGTCGCGCTGATGGCGCCGGTCTGGTGGTATGCCAACGGGCTGGACGTCTGGCCGGACATGGCGTTGCAGATCGGCGTGGCGCTCGCCGTGTTCGCGGTCTTCCTCGTCGCATTCCATTTCGGGATGATGGGCGGCGGCGACGTCAAGCTGATCGTCGCGCTCGCGCTGTGGCTGCCATTCCCCGCATTCCTGTCGATGCTGATGGTGATGTCGATCGCCGGCGGCGTGGTGACGATCGTCATGATGATCGAGCGCGGCATCAAGAAAACCTCAGGCCAGATCGAAGTGCCCTACGGCGTTGCGATAGCGTTCGCAGGCCTGCTCGCCCTGCGCGAACCACTCCTTAATCAGTTTCAGTCATGATTAACGCCGAAGCAAAATACCGGCGCCCGAAAGGCACGAACTAGTCATGGACAGTCGTAAGATCATATTGCTGGTTGGCGCGCTGATAGTCGCAGCCATCACGGCATTCTTTGCGAGAACGCTGATCGCCGGCAGTTCTGCGCCGCAAGCCGGTGCGACCGTGATGGCGGCGCCGGTCGTCGACGGACCGGAAGTGCTGGTCGCGACCCGCTCGCTGCCGGTCGGCACGATCCTCGATGCAACCGCGCTGAAGTTTCAGCCCTGGCCCAAGGAGCTGGTCGACAACGCCTATTACCTTCGGGACAAGACCAACCTCCAGTCGTTGCAGGGCACGGTGGTGCGCAGCATCATCACCGCCGGGCAGCCGGTGACGCAAGGAGCGTTGGTAAAGCCGGGCGACCGCGGTTTCCTCGCCGCCGCGCTGGGGCCGGGCATGCGCGCGGTCACCGTCCCCGTGTCGGCGCAGGCCGCGGTCGCGGGGTTCGTGTTTCCCGGCGATCGGATCGATCTGGTCCTGACGCAGACGGTCCCGGGCGGGGGCGATGGCCAGCCGCTGAAGGTGTCCGAGACGATCATGCGCAACATCCGCGTGCTCGCCACCGACCAGCGCACCGACAATCTGGTCGGCGAAGACGGCAAGACCAAGGTCCAGACCTTCTCGAACGTGACGATCGAGGCGACGCCGAAGATGGCGGAGCAGGTTGCCGTAGCGCAGACGCTCGGCACGCTGTCGCTATCGCTGCGCTCGATCGCCGACAATTCGGCCGAACTCGAAGAGGCTATCGCGTCCGGAGCGGTGAAGGTGCCCGATGGCAATGATCCGAAGGCCGAAAAGGCGATGATGGTGCGGCTTGCGAGCCAACCCCAGGGGGGGGCTTCGAGCTATCAGACCGGTGCCGACGTCTCGCGCTATCAGCGAAGCTCGGTCCCCGGAAAGCCGCCCGAAAGCAGCGGCGGTCAAGGGGGGATGTCCATGATGCCGACGGCACCTGCCGCTGGCGGCGCTGCCGGGGTCGCCGTGCAAGGGCCGGTCGTGCGGGTGGCGCGCGGCAACGCAATCACCGTCGTTCCGGTCGGGGGGAAGAACTGACATGCGCATTCCGATGACGCCGCCGGGCTGGCCTCTGGCCGTCGCCTTGGTCGCAGCCAGCGCCGCGCCGTTCGCCCCCGCTCTCGCGCAACGCCGCACGGCCGTTGCTGCACCGGCCGGATCGCCCATCGTGCAGGTCAACACCGGCCGCGGTCGGCTGGTGACGCTCGCGCGGCCGATGACCGACCTGTTCGTGGCGGACGATACGATCGCCGACGTCCAGGTCCGCTCGCCGACGCAATTATATCTGTTCGGCAAGAAGACCGGCGAGACGACCATCTCCGCGACCACGAAGGGCGGCGCGGTGGTCTATGCGGCGACCGTTCGGGTCGGCAACAACCTCGATTCGGTCCAGCAGATGCTTGGGCTTGCGATGCCCGAGGCACAGGTCGTCGCGACGCCGATGAACGGGCTGATCCTGCTGACCGGCACGGTTCTGGCGCCCGAGGACGCTGCCGAAGCCGAGCGGCTGGTGCAGGCCTTCGTCGGCGATTCGACGAAGGTGCTATCGCGACTGAAGACCGCGACGCCGTTGCAGGTGAACCTTCAGGTGCGCATCGCCGAGGTCACGCGGAGCTTCATCAAGAATATCGGGGTCAATCTGCTGACGCAGGACCGTGGCGGATCGGGCATCCAGTTCGGCAGCACCACGGGGTCGCCGGGCACGATCACCTATAATCCCACGACGGGCGCGAAAACGTCGACCTATGCGACGGGCGCGCAGCGAACGACGCTGGGCCTGGCGGGCAATCTTCTCGGACTGGATTTGCTCGCAACGATCGATCTCGGCGAAACCACTGGCCAGGTGACGACGCTGGCGAACCCGAACCTTACCGCCCTGTCGGGTGAAACGGGCACGTTCCTGGCCGGTGGCGAAGTGCCGATCCCGGTCGCACAGGCACTGGGGACGAGCACGGTCGAATACAAGCAATACGGTGTCAGCCTGGCCTACACGCCGACGGTATTGTCCGATGGCCGCATCTCGTTGCGGGTTCGCCCCGAGGTGTCGCAGCTCGACTATTCGAACGCCGTGACGCTGAACAATACCCGCGTTCCCGGCCTGACCACGCGCCGGACCGAAACGACCGTCGAACTCGGTTCGGGCCAGAGCATGGTGATCAGTGGCCTGCTGTCGAACAGCCACAATAATTCGTACGACAAGACGCCGGGGCTCTCGAACCTGCCGATCATCGGCGCGCTGTTCCGTTCCAACGCGTTCCAGCGCAACGAGACCGAACTGGTGATCGTCATCACCCCGTATCTGGTGAAACCGGTCAATAACGCGAGCGACATCGCATTGCCGACCGATGGTGCACGGGCGCCGGGCGATCTCGACCGTGTCCTGCTGGGTACGCTCAGCGCGAGCGGCGGCGGCAAGCGGCCGGTGCCGACGGTCGCCCCGCCGACCTACGCCCAGCCATCGGTCGGCGCGGTCGCTCCGATCCTGCCGATGCCACGCGGCGACGTCCGCCGCGCCGAGGACGACGCCATGCCCCGTCCCGATACCAAGGCGGGCACCAAGTCGAAAAAGGGCGTCGTGCCCGCCCCCGGTTTCTCGAATTGAGCCGCGCTTCCGCGCAACGCACCAAGGATATCCGATGATCAACAAGTCGATCCTAGCGTCTCTCGTCCCCGCACTGCTGCTCGGCGGCTGCGTGGGCACCGAGAATCGCGGTCTCGAATCGGTCCATCAACCCGTCGTCAGCCGTACCGACTATGCCCTGGACCTGGGTGTCGCGGGCGGCGCGCTCGCCTCGGGCGAAACGGAACGTCTGGCAGGCTGGGTCGAGACGATGCGGCTCGGTTATGGCGACCGAGTGACGATCGACGATCCCGCCGCAGAAGGGTTTCGCGCTCGCGACGACGTATCCGCGGTCATTTCGCGCTATGGCCTGTTGCTGAGCGCCGATGCGCCCGTGACGCCTGCCCCGGTGACGCCGGGTTCGATCCGCGTGGTCGTCAGCCGGATGCGCGCGACAGTGCCGGGTTGCCCCGACTGGTCGCGCGATTCGACCAACGACTTCGAAGCGAACACCTCGTCCAACTATGGCTGCGCGACCAATCGCAACCTCGCGGCCATGATCGCCAATCCCGCCGACCTCGTGCGCGGCGCACCGGGTACCGAGACCACCGATGCCGCGCTGTCGTATAAGGCGATCGATACCTATCGCAAAAAGGCGCCCACCGGCGCCGCCGGCCTCGCCGCGGCCAGCACGGGAGGCAAGTGATGAACGCACCCTGGAAACCGGGCGGCATCGCGCACCGCGAGCCCTTCACCGCCTATGTCTGCGACGAGATCACCGCCGAGGCGCTGCGCCCAATCGCCAGCGAACTGGGCTGGGCGGTCGAGAAGATTCACAAGGGCGGCTTGCGCAACGCGATCCAGTCGCTGTCGGTATCGGCCTCGCCGCAGATTCTGTTCGTCGATCTCGCCGAGTCCGGCGACCCGCTGAACGACATCAACGCGCTCGCCGAAGTGTGCGAACCCGGCACCGTCGTCATCGCCGCGGGGCAGGTGAACGACGTTCGCCTGTACCGTGATCTCGTCGCCAGCGGGATTCAGGACTATCTGCTGAAGCCGCTGCATCCGGACATGCTGCGCGAGGCCTTCGGTCACGCGCAGACGATCCTGAACGCGCCGAAGCATGTCGAGGTGTCGCCCGATCGCCCGCATTGCGCGATCGCCGTCGTCGGCACGCGTGGCGGGGTCGGCGCATCGACGATCGCGACTTCGGTCGCCTGGTTGCTCGCGGACAAGGAAGACCGCGCCACCGCGCTGCTCGATCTCGACGTGCATTTCGGAACCGGCGCGCTCGGCCTCGATCTCGAACCGGGTCGCGGCCTGACCGATGCGATCGACAACCCCAGCCGGATCGACGGGCTGTTCATCGAACGCGCGATGGTCAAGGCGTCGGACAAGCTGTCGGTGCTGAGTGCCGAAGCGCCGATCAACACGCCGCTGATCACCGACGGCTCCGCCTTCTATCAGTTGCAGGAGGAGATGCGCTCGGCATTCGAATGCACCGTCGTCGATCTGCCGCGTGCGATGCTGATCCAGCATCCGCATCTGATCAGCGAGGTTCGGCTTGCGGTGATCGTCACCGAACTGACGCTGGCCGCAGCACGCGACACGATCCGTATCCTGTCGTGGATGAAGACGAACGCGCCGCAGACCGAGCTATTCGTGCTGGCCAACCGGATGCACGCCGGCGGCCAGCTCGAGATCAACCGCAAGGATTTCGAAGGCTCGATCGAGCGCAAGATCGATTACCTGGTGCCGTTCGACCAGAAGCTCGCCTCCCAGGCGGCCAAGCTGGGCAAGCCGATCGTCGAGGTCGGCAAGACCTCGAAGACGATCGTGCCGATCCTGGCGCTGGCGACCGCGCTCGCCTCGGCCGTGCCCGATGCCTCGACCGAGGGCGTTAAGACGAAGGGCAAGTCGCTGATGGGCAAGTTCGGCGATCTCAAGGGATTGCTTCCCAAACGCGCGGCGAAGACGAAGTGAGCAGCGCGCGTCCAATCCGCATGACGACAAGACGGAGGCGTTAGGCCGCGATGGAAATGTTGCCGCTGCTGTTGATGATGATCGGTGCCGTCGTGGTGCTCGGCATGGTGGCGTTCGCCTTCGCGGGACCGTCGGCCAGCCGTGCGCAGTCCCGGCGGATCGCATCGCTGCGCGAGCGCCACGGCGACGCGCTGGTCGTCGCCGAGGCGCAGATGCGGCGCATCTCGACCAACCGCAACACGAAGATGGACGTCGCGTTCACGCGCATCCTGCCCAATCCCGTCCAGCTCGCCAAGCGCCTGGCGATGACCGGAAAGACGTGGACCGTCGGCCAATATGGACTGGCGACCGCCGGCATTACGTTGGTCGTCGCGCTGCTGATGGCCCTCAGGGGCCTGCCGATCCTGCTGGCCCTGTTCGTCGGCCTGTTCATCGGTGTCGGCTTGCCGCATTTCGTCGTGAGCAAGACGATCGCGCGCCGGATCGGCAAGTTCACCGCCAAGTTTCCCGACGCGATCGACCTGCTGGTCCGCGGGCTCCGCTCGGGCCTGCCGATCAGCGAGACGATCGGGGTCGTCGGCCAGGAAGTCGATGGGCCGGTCGGCGAGGAGTTTCGCGCGGTCAGCGACAAGATGAAGATCGGCCGGACGATGGATGCCGCGCTGCAGGAAACCGCGGACCGGCTCGGCACGCCCGAATTCCAGTTCTTCGTGATCACCATCGCGATTCAGCGTGAGACCGGCGGCAATCTGGCGGAGACCCTGGCGAACCTGTCCAACGTGCTGCGGTTGCGCGGCCAGATGAAGCTGAAGATCAAGGCGATGTCGTCGGAGTCGAAGGCGTCGGCCTACATCATCGGCGCGCTGCCGTTCATCGTGTTCGCGATGATCTGGGTTATCAACGGTACGTACATGCAGAATTTCTTCATCGACGAGCGGCTGATGGCGATCGGCATGGGCGGCATGGTGTGGATGGCGATCGGCGCCTTCATCATGTCCAAGATGATCAGCTTCGAGATCTAGGGGCACATGATGGGCACCACCGGCGGACCTACCATCCTTGGTTTCGACGTACTCACGGTCGCGACGATCCTGTCGGGCATTGCCGCGTTCGCGGTGATGGTCGCGATCTACGCCGCGACTACGGTGAGCGATCCGATGACCAAGCGCGTCAAGGCGCTGAACGATCGCCGCGAGCAGCTGAAGGCGGGCATCACCGCCTCGACCAAGCGTCGCGCCAAGCTGGTCCAGCGCAACGACACCGCGGACAAGATGCGCGGCATGCTGTCGTCGATGAAGATGCTGCAGGACAGCCAGGTCAAGGCGGTCCAGCTGAAGCTGATGCAGGCCGGCATCCGATCGAAGGAATGGGCGCCGGCGGTCATTTTCGGGCGTCTCGTGCTGCCGATCGTGCTGGGTGGGGCGATGCTGTACTGGGTCTATGGCACCGATGGCTTTGCGACCTGGGGTCCGTTGAAGAAATACGGGCTCGTCGCGATGACCTTCATCCTGAGCTACAAGGCGCCGGACCTGTATCTCGACAACAAGATCAAGAAGCGCTCGGATGCGATCCGCAAGGGCTTGCCGGACGCGCTCGATCTGCTGGTGATCTGCGCCGAGGCGGGGCTGACGGTCGATGCGGCGTTCCACCGCGTCGCGCGCGAGCTGAGCCGGGCGTATCCCGAGCTTGGCGAGGAGTTCACGCTGACCGCGATCGAGCTGGGATTCCTCACGGACCGGCGGACGGCGTTCGAAAACCTGGCGATGCGGGTGAAGCTGGATGCCGTGAAGGGCGTCGTCACGACGATGATCCAGACCGAGAAATACGGCACGCCGCTGGCGTCGGCGCTGCGCGTGCTGTCGGGCGAATTCCGTAACGAGCGGATGATGCGCGCGGAGGAGAAGGCGGCGCGGTTGCCGGCGATCATGACGATCCCGCTGATCCTGTTCATCCTTCCCGTGCTGTTCGTGGTCATCCTCGGGCCGGCGGCGTGTTCGATCTCCGATGCGCTCATGAAGACCTGAAGCAACCGCTGGCGCGGCGGATCGTTGGGCTCCCGTAACAGGAGGGTTTTTACGATGCCGTTGTTTTCCACACCTACGCAGTTCGCGGCGCTTGCGCTGGTTTTCGTTGCCGGCTGGCTGTTCGGATTGGCGAGCCATCCGGGCGGCAAGAAGTGGAAGGCGCGCTATCTGGCAGAGCGGGACGCACATGCTTCGGTGAAGAAGGATGGCGATGTTCGGGCGGCAGCGGCCGAGAAGCGGGTGGTCGAAGCCGAGCGGGAGAATGCCCGGTTGGTGAAGGAGATCGAGGCGGCGCGGGTTGCGACGCCGGTGGTCGATCGGGCGCCGGTTGTCGGGCGTGATCCGGTTGTCGGGCGTGATCCGGTTGTCGATACGTCGCGGTCCGGGGCGCTGTCTTCGGCGCGGCCGGGTTATGCTCGGCCGGCGTATAATGCCGATGGGACCAAGCGTGGTTGGTTCGATTTTGATCAGCGTCGGTGAGGGTTGGGGGTAGGTCGGCCCCTGCCCCCTTGTTCTCCCGCGAAGGCGGGAGCCCAGTCTGTGTCCCCGCCTTCGCGGGGACACATTCTTTTCTTCTTCCACCCCGGCGGAGGCCGGGGCCCAATTGGGAGCGTTTAGTAAATAGGGGTAGTGCTCTGTTACTCTGGACGTTCCAATTGGGCCCCGGCCTTCGCCGGGGTGGTGCTTGTTTGGGTGGGCGTTACTTCTGCTGCAGCGCAGCCTGGGCCGCTGCCAAGCGAGCGATCGGGACGCGGTAGGGGCTGGCCGAAACGTAATCGAGGCCGACCTTTTCGCAGAACGCGATACTTGCCGGATCGCCGCCGTGTTCGCCGCAGATGCCGAGCTTGATGCCCTCGCGGGTTTTCCGGCCACGTTCCGCTGCGATCTCGATCAGCTCGCCGACGCCCTCGACGTCGATGCTGACGAACGGGTCCTTCGCGTAGATGCCCTGCTCGACATAGGCGCCGAGGAAGCGCGAGGCGTCGTCGCGACTGACGCCCAAAGTCGTCTGCGTCAGGTCGTTGGTGCCGAACGAGAAGAACTCGCCGACTTCCGCGATTTCACCCGCCCGCAAAGCAGCGCGGGGGAGTTCGATCATCGTGCCGACCAGATACTCGATCGTGCGGCCCTTTTCGGCGAACACGGCTTGGGCGGCCTTGTCGACGACGGCCTTCATCAGTTCCAGCTCGCGGCGGGTGGCGACGAGCGGGATCATGACTTCGGGGATCGGGGCCGCGCCGGACTTCTCCGCGACGTCTACCGCTGCCTCGAAGATGGCGCGCGCCTGCATCTCGTAGATCTCGGGATAAGTGACGCCGAGACGGCACCCGCGGTGGCCGAGCATCGGGTTGAACTCGTGCAACTCTGCCGCACGGCGCTTGAGCGTGTCGACGTCGACGCCCGCCGCGGTCGCGACTTCGGCGAACTCGGATTCCTCGTGGGGGAGGAATTCGTGGAGCGGCGGGTCGAGCAGGCGGATCGTCACCGGGAGCCCCGCCATCACCTCGAGGATCTCGGTGAAATCCTTGCGCTGTTCGGGGAGCAGCTTTTCGAGCGCCGCGCGGCGGCCCTTTTCATCGCTCGCCAAGATCATCTGGCGGACGTTGGTGATGCGGCTGCTCTCGAAGAACATATGCTCGGTACGGCAGAGACCGACGCCTTCCGCGCCGAACTCGCGGGCGACGCGGCAATCTTCCGGCGTTTCGGCGTTCGCGCGGACCTTCAGGCGGCGGACCTCGTCGGCCCAGACCATCAGCGTCGCGAAATCGCCCGACAGCTCGGGCTGCACGGTCGCGACCGCGCCGATCATCACTTCGCCGGTGGTGCCGTCGATGGTGAGCAGGTCGCCCTCCTTCACCTCGCGGCCGCCGCAGCGCATGATCTTCGCCTTGGCGTCGATGGAGAGCGTGCCGGCGCCCGAAACGCAGGGGCGTCCCATGCCGCGTGCTACCACGGCAGCGTGTGACGTCATCCCGCCGCGGGCGGTAAGGATTCCCTTGGCGGCGTGCATGCCGTGGATGTCGTCGGGCGAGGTTTCAGTGCGGACGAGGATGACCGCGACGCCGTCGGCGGCCTTCTTCTCGGCGGCATCGGCGTCGAACACGACCGCACCCGAGGCTGCACCCGGCGATGCGGGGAGGCCCTTGGTCAGCACGTCGCGGTGCGCCTTGGGATCGAGCGTCGGGTGGAGCAGCTGGTCGAGCGCCATCGGCTCGACGCGGAGGATCGCTTCCTCGCGGGTGATGAGGCCTTCGTTCGCCATGTCGACGGCGATCTTGAGCGCGGCCTTGGCGGTGCGCTTGCCGGCGCGCGTCTGGAGCATCCAGAGCTTGGTCTTCTCGACCGTGAACTCGATGTCCTGCATGTCGCGGTAGTGGTTTTCGAGCGTGTCGAACACGTCGGCGAGCTGGTGATAGACCTCGGGCATCGCCTCTTCCATCGACGAGGCCTTGGCGCCGGCGTCTTCGCGCGCGGTCTTGGTGAGATACTGCGGCGTGCGGATGCCGGCGACGACGTCTTCGCCCTGCGCATTGATCAGGAATTCGCCGTAATAGGCGCGGTCGCCCTTCGACGGGTCGCGCGTGAACGCGACGCCGGTCGCCGAGGTGTCGCCCATGTTGCCGAACACCATCGCCTGGATGTTGACCGCGGTGCCCCAGCCGCCGGGGATGTCGTTGAGGCGGCGATAGACTTTCGCCCGCTCCGACTGCCACGAGCCGAAGACTGCGCCGACCGCACCCCAGAGCTGGTCGTGGACGTCCTGCGGGAACGGCTTGCCCCAGAGCTTCTCGACGAGGCCCTTATATTCGGCGACGAGTTTGCGCAGGTCGTCGGCGGAGAGTTCGGTGTCGAGCGTGAAGCCCTGGTCTTCCTTGGCGATCTCCAGCGCTTCCTCGAACGCGCCGTGATCGAGTTCGAGGACGACGTCGGCGTACATCTGGATGAAGCGGCGGTAGCTGTCCCAGGCGAAGCGCGCGTCCTCGGACTTGGCGGCAAGACCTTCGACGGTCTGGTCGTTGAGGCCGAGATTGAGGACGGTGTCCATCATTCCCGGCATCGAGGCGCGGGCGCCGGAGCGGACCGAAACGAGCAACGGGTCGGCGGGGTCGCCGAACTTCTTGCCGGTGACGCCTTCGATGTGCGCGAGGCCGGTGGCGACCTCGTCGCGCAGGCTCTGCGGGAACTGGCCGCCCTCGTCGTAATAGACCGCGCAGAAGTCGGTCGAGATCGTGAAGCCCGGCGGGACCGGGAGGCCGATCGACGCCATCTCGGCGAGGTTTGCGCCCTTGCCGCCCAGCAGGTTCTTGTCGCCCTTGCCGCCATCCGAAACACCGCCGCCGAAGCGATACACATATTGGGTCATGGTCGGTCCTCTAAGTGCTTGTTTTGCGCGGGGATCAGGAAAGAAGGTTAGGCCGGGTTAGGCCAAGACACATCAGCCCTCGATCCGAGAAAAGTCTGCCACATTGTGCACTGCGGCGCGAACTCGCTCAAGTAGCGCGAGACGGGCGGAGCGCTTGGCGGGATCGGCGTCGTTGACGATAACGCTATCAAAAAACGCGTCGATCGGCGCGCGCAGCGAGGCGAGCGCGGCCATCGCGCCGGCGAAGTCCTCGCGCGCGATCGCGGCGGTGGCGCGGGGTTCGGCCGAGTCGAGCGCGGTGTGGAGCGCACTCTCTGCGGGTTCGGGGGTGTAGGACAGCGTTTCCTCTTCGCCCCTTCCTGGAAGGGAGGGGTTGGGGTGAGGGGCTGTTCCGGGCGCTGCACTGCTTGGCAGCCCCTCACCCCTACCCTCTCCCCGCAGGGGAGAGGGAGAAGAAGGGGCTTCCTTCTTCAGGATATTGGCGGCGCGCTTGTAGCCGGCGAGCAGGTTCGCGCCGTCCTCGGTGGTGACGAACGCCTGGAGCGCGTGGACGCGCGCGAGCAGGCGGACGAGATCGTCCTCGCCCCCGAGCGCGAACACCGCGTCGATCAGGTCGTGACGCACGCCGGCTTCGCGTTGCTGGACTTTGAGGCGGTCGGCGAAGAAGTCGAGAACACTCAACCCGACAGTACGCATCGTTTTCGCCAGAACCGGTATCTGTTCCGCCATTTTTGATTTTGCGGCTAGTTCGATCGCTTCGAACACCTTCAAAAAGCTATCGTCATCGACGTTAGACAGGTCGCTGCGCATAAAAGCTGCGCGAACCTTTTGAGTATCTTCGTCGTGCATCATTTCACCGAGCAGCCGATCTCCCGCGGCGCGCATCGCCACATCTTTAACTGAGAACCGAAGACCGTTCGCGAAAGCCAACTGAATTATTCCCAAGGCAGCACGGCGAAGAGCAAAGGGGTCCTTCGAGCCCGTAGGCACCATTTTTTCAGCGAAAAACTGTGCAATCGTATCCAGCTTGTCCGCCAAGCTCACGGCCACCGTTACCGGGTCGGTGGGGACGTCGTCGCCTTGGCCGACCGGCTTGTAGTGGTCGCGGATGGCGGTGGCGACGGATGGGCGCTCGCCCTGTGCGGCGGCGTAGTAGCCGCCCATCAGGCCTTGTAGCTCGGGGAACTCGCCGACCATGCCGGTTACGAGGTCTGCTTTTGCGAGGCGGGCTGCGCGGTCTGCTTGGTCTGCCAACTCACTGCTCCCTTCCCGCTTGCGGGAGGGGTCGGGGGAGGGGTTGGCCTCAAGCGCGGCGGTGGTGGTTGTGTCAGGCCCTCCCCCGACCCCTCCCGCGAGCGGGAGGGGAGCAGAAGCAAAAGCAGAAGTTATTATGCCCTCTTCTACCAGCCAGCGCGCGAGCTTCGCGACGCGGTCTACCTTGTCCGCCACCGTGCCGAGTTTCTCGTGGAAGACGATCTTCGACAGCTTCTCGGCCTGCTCTTCGAGCGGGACCTTGAGGTCGGTGTCGTAGAAGAACTTCGCATCCGACAGGCGCGCGGCGAGGACTTTGCGGTTGCCCTCGACGATGCCCGCACCCCCGTCGTGCGCATCGATGTTAGCGGTACAGACGAACGCGTTCGCGAGCTTTCCGTCGGCCCCGCGGCAGACGAAATATTTCTGATTTACGCGTGCCGTGAGCTGGATCACCTCCGGCGGGACGTCGAGAAAAGCGGGATCGAACTGGCCTAACAGGGGAATCGGCCATTCCGTCAGCCCGGCATTCTCTGCGACGAGGCCTTCGTCCTCGATCAGTTCGAGCCCGGCCTGCGCGGCGGCTTCGCGCGCGTGGTCGCGGATCAGCGTGGCGCGTTCGTCGTGGTCGACGATGACGTGGCAGGCGCGCAGTTTCTCGACATAGTCGTGCGCGCCGCCGATCGTGATCTGGTACGGGTGGTGGAAGCGGTGGCCGAGCGTGGCGGCGCCGCTGGCGATGCCGGCGATCTCGAACGGCACGATCTCTTCGCCGAGCAGCGCGACGATGCCTTGCAGCGGGCGGACCCAGCGGAGCGATTCGGTGCTGGCGGAGGCATCGCCCCAGCGCATCGACTTCGGCCACGGGAACGCGCGGACGATCGCGGGGATCGCCTCTGCGAGCACGGCGGCGGTGGCTCTGCCGGGCTTTTCGGTGACCGCGAAGAGCGTGCCGTTTCGGTCGACGAGTTGCTCGCGGGTGAGGCCGGTCTTGCGGAGGAAGCCTTCGAGCGCCTGCGGGGGGGCGGAGGTCTTGGGGCCCTTGGTTTCCTCGGAGACGGCGGCGGTCTCAAGCGGCAGGTCGCGCGCGATCAGCGTCAGGCGGCGCGGGGTCGCGTAGGTGACGATGGCGCTGGTGGCGATACCGGCCTTGACGAGCTCGGCGGTGAACAGCCTGGCGAGGTCTTCGCGCGCCTTCGCCTGCATCCGGGCGGGGATTTCTTCGGAGCGGAGTTCGAGAAGGAAGTCGGTCATTTGGGTTCGCACGCGAAGAAGAAGGAGTTGGGTTCACGCGGAGACGCGGAAACGCGGAGTAGAAGAATAGAAGAAAGGTTTGGGGCACTGCGCGCGGCTGTTCGACGCCGTAGGCGTCTCACGTCACCAGGCTGGAGCACGGGCGAATGAATGAGGAAGCGAGCCACCCCTTCTCCCTTCTGCTCCGCGTCTCCGCGTCTCCGCGTGAACACACCTTCTAACGAGCCCATCACGCTGCCCATCCATGCTTGTCCATCCAGGCTGCGCAGGCGCCCTTCGCCAAGTCTCGGACGCGGCCCATATAGGCTTGGCGTTCGGCTACGGAGATTACGCCGCGAGCTTGCAACAGGTTGAAGATGTGGCTGGCTTTGATCGCCTGTTCGTAGGCCGGGATCGGGAGTTTGGCGGCCAGTGAGTTCTCGCATTCGGCTACGTGTTTGCGGAACTGGTCGAACAAGGAGTCCGTGTCGGCGATCTCGAAGTTCCACTTCGACATCTCCTGCTCGTTCTCCAGGAACACGTCGCCGTAGGTCACGCCGGCATCGTTGAACGCCAGGTCGTAGACCGAGTCCTTGTCCTGGATATACATCGCCAGGCGCTCCAACCCGTAGGTGAGCTCGCCGGCGACGGGCTTCATGTCGAAGCCGCCCATCTGCTGGAAATAGGTGAACTGAGTCACCTCCATGCCGTCGCACCAGACCTCCCAGCCGAGCCCCCAGGCGCCGAGCGTCGGGCTTTCCCAGTCGTCCTCGACGAAGCGGATGTCGTGCTTCAGCATGTCGATGCCGATCGCGGCCAGACTGCCGAGGTAGAGTTCCTGGAGGTTGGCGGGGCTCGGTTTCAGGATGACCTGATACTGGTAGTAATGCTGGAGCCGGTTGGGGTTCTCGCCGTAGCGGCCGTCGGTCGGGCGGCGGCAGGGCTGCACGAACGCGGCGTTCCACGGCTTGGGACCGAGCGCGCGGAGCGTGGTGGCGGTGTGGAAGGTGCCCGCGCCCATTTCCATGTCGTAGGGCTGCAGGATCAGGCACCCGTGTTCGCTCCAGTAATCGTGGAGCGTGAGGATCATGCGCTGGAAGCTGAGAGGCTTTTTCACGGGCTGGGTCACGGGCTGGGTCACGGGCTGGGTCACGGGCTGGGTCACGGGCTGGGCTTTGGCGGATGGGGGTGCGGGAGGCAAGTGGTGCGTTGCGGTCTGCGCTCCTACATGGGGGCGAACTCACGGTAAGGATGCCCTCCCCTTGAAGCTGTTCTCGAAGATCGTTTCGTTCCGATCCACGCTCTCTGCCATTGCCATGGCGTTCGCCTTGCCAGCCTGTGCGCAGGTTGCGCCGAAGCCGGCTCAGGCCGCTAACGACGCCGATCCGGCGCTGTGGGTGGTGAAGGACAAGGACACGACGATATACCTGTTCGGGACGATCCATGTGTTGAAGCCGGGCATGACGTGGTTCGACGAGGCGGTGAAGACCGCGTTTGATCGGTCGCAGCAGGTGGTGCTGGAGCTGGTGATGCCGGACCCCGCCAAGATGCAGTCGCTGGTGATGGCGACCGGCGTGTCGAAGGACGGGCCGACGCTGACCGAGCAGCTGCCGGCGGACAAGCGGGCGGCGTATGCTAAGGCGGTGACGGATCTGGGGCTCCCGGCGAATGCGTTCGATCGGTTCAAGCCGTGGCTGGCGGCGACGAACCTGTCGATCGCGCCTTTGTCCAAGCTGGGGTATGATGCGGCGAACGGGCCTGAGCAGGTGATTACCGCGGCGGCGAAGACTGCGGGGAAGCCGGTTACGGGGCTGGAGACGGCGGAGCAGCAGCTGGGGTATTTCGGCGGGCTGTCGCAGACCGCGCAGTTGCAGTTTCTGGGGAGCACGATCGACGAGTTGCCTAAGTTGGAGACGACGATGGCGACGATGGTGGATGAATGGGCGAAGGGTGATCCCGAGGCTTTGGCGCGCGAGATGAACGATAGTTTGAAGGATTCGCCAGAGGTGGCGAAGGTGTTGCTGGTGGATCGCAATGCGCGCTGGGCCGAGTGGGTCGCGAACCGGATGAAGTCGCCGGGGACTGTGTTTATCGCGGTCGGTGCGGGGCATTTGGCGGGGGCCGATAGCGTTCAGGCGCAGTTAGCGAAGCTTGGCGTGAAGGCCGAGCGGGTACAGTATTGAGCTGCCCGAGTCCCTCTCCCCTCGGGGAGAGGGAGGGAGGAGCCTTGCGACGGAAGGGTGAGGGGGAGTTGGCGCGAACGTCCCGAGCCTCACTCCCCTCACCCTCCCACCCGCAAGCGCGTGCGGGCCCCTCCCTCTCCCCGGAGGGGCGAGGGTTCAGGTTTAGTTGATTCTGACGCTGCTTTCCGCTATGCGCCCGCGCTTCCGGTCCATGGTCATCCCTGGAGGCGTGGGCGGGAAGGACAACAAACGAGTTTCGGAGAATACAGATGAGCGACCAGTTGACGCTCGCAGCCGAGACGCGTGACCGGGTTGGCAAGGGAGCCTCCCGGGCGCTGCGTCGTGATGGCCGCGTGCCTGCCGTGATCTACGGCCTGAACAAGGAACCCACCTCGGTTCACCTCGAGGAAAAGGCGCTGATGAAGGCGCTGATGACCGGCCACTTCATGAATTCGGTCGTGATGGTCAACGGCGTGCGCACGCTGCCGAAGGACGTCTCGTTCCACCCGGTCACCGACCGCCCGATCCATGTCGACTTCCTGCGCATCGGTGCGCACTCGACCGTGACGGTCGCCGTGCCGGTCGTGTTCACCGACGAAGACGACGCGCCGGGCATCAAGAAGGGCAAGGGTGTTCTGAACATCACGCGCCATGAGGTCGAGCTGGTCGTCGACGCTTCGGACATCCCGAGCGAGATCACGATTTCGCTCGCCGGTCTGGAGATCGGTGATTCGATCCACATCAGCGACGTGAAGCTGCCCAAGGGTGCTGTGCCCGCGATCGACGACCGCGACTTCGCGATCGCCACGATCGTGCCGCCGACCGTGCCGACCGTCGAGGACGAGATCCTCGAGGCCGAAGTCGCCGAAGCACAGGCTGCCGAGGCTGCTGCCGAGGAAGAGACCCCGGTCGAGCCGAACGACGACGACAACCACGACGACAAGATCACGCCGCAGAAGAAGGACTGAGGGTTCAGCCCTTCGTCTTAGGATGATCTGGCGGGCGGGAAAGCTAGGGCTTTCCCGCCCGTTTCGTTTTATGGGGCTTCCCCTGCCCTCTTGTTCCCTCGCGAACGCGGGGGGCCAGGATCACGCAGCGCCATCGCCCGTTACCCTGGGCTCCTGCGTTCGCAGGAGAACACGGTTGAGTGGCTGACGCGTCTTTTGGAGAATACCACGTGCAGATCTGGGCGGGACTCGGCAATCCGGGGGCGCAATATGCGATGCACCGGCACAATGTCGGGTTCATGGTCGCCGACGCGATCGCCGAGGTGCACGGCTTCGGCGCGGTCAAGAAGCAGTTCCAGGGTTGGACGCAGGAGGGGCGGATTGGCTCGACGAAGATCCTGCTGCTGAAACCCGCGACCTTCATGAATGAGAGCGGCCGGTCGATCGGCGAGGCGCTGCGGTTCTACAAGCTTGGCGTCGAGGCGCTGACGGTGTTCCACGACGAACTCGACATCGCGCCATTTCGCGTGAAGGTGAAGACCGGCGGCGGGACCGCGGGGCATAATGGCTTGCGCTCGACCGACCAGCATCTCGGGCCGGAGTTTCGGCGGGTGCGGCTGGGGATCGGGCATCCGGGGCACAAGGACCGCGTCACCGGCTACGTGCTCGGGAATTATTCTAAGGCGGAGATCGAGCCGTTATCAGACATGCTTGGCGCGGTGGCCGCGGAGGCGAAGTGGCTGGCGGAGGGCGACGACGTCCGCTTCATGAACGATGTCGCGTTGAGGATGCAGCCATGACCACCCGTTCCTTGTTTGCCACGCGGTTCTACGAGGCCGATCTCGGGGACGATGATCTGGTCGAGGAACTCGAGGACGCCGCGCTCGAACTGGCGAAGGCCGATCGCGCGGGTGTCGCGTGGTCGAAGGCGCATGGGTATCGCGGGTACACGTCATATGCGTCGCTGAACGACCTGCCGCTGCGCGATCCGCGGTTCGGGGATCTGGTGCGGGTGCTCAACAAGCATGTCGCGCAGTTCGCGAAGGATTGTGCGTTCGATCTCGGTGGGCGGAAGTTGAAGCTCGACAGTCTTTGGGTGAACGTCCTGAAGCCGGGCGGCGCGCATTCGGGGCATATCCATCCGCATAGCGTCGTGTCTGGGACGATGTACGTGGCGATCCCGGAGGGGGCCGGGGCGTTGAAGCTGGAAGATCCTCGGTTGCCGATGATGATGGCGGCGCCGACGCGGCTGGAGGATGCGGCGGAGGATCTGCGGACGTTCGTTTATGCCGAGCCTAAGCCTGGGAGCGTGTTTTTGTGGGAGAGTTGGCTCAGGCATGAGGTCGTGCCAAATGCTGCCAAGGGTGAGCGGATTAGTATTAGTTTTAATTATCGGTGGTGAGCGGGGTGCCGCGATGCGGCGCGGCGGGATAGGTAATTCCACCCCGGCGGAGGCCGGGGCCCAATTGGGAAACTTTGATAACGAAGGACCGTCCTTCATCAAATTGGCCGCACCAATTGGGCCCCGGCCTTCGCCGGGGTGGTGGTTATAGAAGCGTTACCCTCATTTCTTCCCCCTCCCCTTCAGGGGAGGGTTGGGGTGGGGCTTGGCCGCAAATGCAAGCTCTCGTGGCACTGCCCCACCCCGACCCTCCCCTGAAGGGGAGGGAGCAGTGGGGACTGCGCCATACAACGCACGCCCCCCGCCCGATTACGCCGTCTTCATCGTCGCCATGTCGATGACGAAGCGGTACTTTACGTCGCTCTTCACCATGCGCTGATAGGACGGTTCGATCTCGTCCATGCGGATCATCTCGATGTCCGATACCAGCCCGTGCTCGTTGCAGAAATCGAGCATCTCCTGCGTCTCGGCGATGCCGCCGATCAGCGAGCCGGCGATCGCGCGGCGCTTGAAGATCAAATTGCCGACCGAGGGCGACGGATGCGCGTGCTCGGGGACGCCGACCAGAGTCATCGTGCCGTCGCGCTTGAGCAGCGCGGTGAACGTGTCGAGGTTGTGGCTCGCCGCGACGGTGTTCAGGATGAAGTCGAAGCTGTTGGCGTGCTCGGCCATCGCGGCTTCGTCCTTCGAGACGATCAGGTCCTTGGCACCGAGACGCTTGGCATCGTCGCGCTTGTTGGGCGAGGTCGAGAAGACGTAGACCTCGGCGCCCATCGCGTTGGCGATCTTGACGCCCATGTGGCCGAGACCGCCGAGACCGACGATGCCGACCTTCTGGCCGGGGCCGACCTTCCAGTGCTTCAGCGGCGAATAGGTGGTGATGCCGGCGCATAGCAAAGGCGCGACCGCGGCGAGGTCGGCTTCGGGATGCGAGACCTTCAGCACGAAGCCTTGGTCGACGACGATCTTGTCCGAATAGCCGCCGAAGGTGTGGCCGCCGAGCACGGGATCGGGGCCGTTATACGTGCCGACGAAGCCGGTCGTCTCGCAATATTGCTCCTCGCCATCCTTGCACGACGGGCACTCGCCGCAGCTGTCGACCATGCAGCCGACGCCGACGACGTCGCCGACCTTGAACTTGGTGACGTCGCTGCCGACCGCGGTGACGTGACCGACAATCTCGTGGCCGGGGACGCAGGGGTAGAGCGTGCCTTCCCATTCGCCCTTGGCGGTGTGGAGGTCGGAATGGCAGACGCCGCAGAACGCGATGTCGATCGCGACGTCGGTCTTGCCGGGTTCGCGGCGCTCGAAGCTGAAGGGCGCGAGCGGGGTTTCGGGGGATTGCGCGGCATAGCCGTGGGCGGTCGTGGTCATGAAGGTCCTGATCTATCTCAAGCTGGGCTCGGGATATAAGCGTCGACCCTATGATAACTACCGGTCGGTATGTTTATTTTGCTGCACTGCGGCAATCGAGTGGGTCGATCAGGGCGCAGTGTGTTCCGTGATGCGTTGAGCTTCTCCCATCCCTGGAAGGGAGGCGTCGGGGGTGGGTCGGTTTCCGGATCGTGGGACGGTTGCGGCTCGAGCTGGCCTACCCACCCCCAGCCCCTCCCTTTCAGGGATGGGAGCAGGATGGGAAACACAGGCCGCCGGCGCGGCCTTCACTGGCCTTCCGCCCCGCCCTGCCCTAAAGCGCCACCACATTCTTATACCAAGGGCATATCATGGGTTTTCGCTGCGGCATCGTGGGGCTGCCGAACGTCGGCAAGTCCACTCTCTTCAACGCGCTGACCGAGACGGCCGCGGCGCAGGCGGCGAACTATCCGTTCTGCACGATCGAGCCGAACGTCGGTAACGTCGGCGTGCCCGACAAGCGGCTCGACGCGCTGGCGAAGATCGCCGGATCGCAGAAGATCATCGAGACGCAATTGGGCTTCGTCGACATCGCCGGGCTGGTGCGCGGCGCGTCGAAGGGCGAAGGGCTCGGCAACCAGTTCCTCGGCAACATCCGCGAGGTCGACGCGATCGTCCACGTGCTGCGCTGCTTCGAGAATGGCGACGTGACGCATGTCGACAACAAGGTCGACCCGATCGCCGACGCCGAGACGGTCGACACCGAGCTGATGCTGAGCGATCTCGAAAGCCTCGAGAAGCGCGTCCCCAACCTCGCCAAGAAGGGCATGCAGGGCGACAAGGAAGCCAAGATCGGCGCCGCCGTACTCGGCCAGGCGCTCGAATTGCTCCGCGAAGGCAAGCCCGCGCGGCTGACCGTGCCGAAGGACGAGGACGAGGCGCGCGTGTTCGCGCAGGCGCAGCTGCTGACGGCCAAGCCGGTGCTGTACGTGTGCAACGTCGACGAGGGCGATGCGGCGAACGGCAATGCGCTGTCGGCGCGGGTGTTCGAAAAGGCGAAGGCCGAGGGCGCGGAAGCGGTCGTGGTGTCGGCCGCGATTGAGGCGGAAATCGCGACGATGCCGGCCGAGGATCGCGGCGAGTTTCTCGGCGAGCTGGGGCTGAAAGAGACCGGTCTCGCCCGCGTCATCACCGCGGGGTACAAGCTGCTGCACCTGCTGACGTTCTTCACGGTCGGCCCGAAGGAAGCACGTGCCTGGACCGTCCACGAGGGCGCGACCGCCCCGCAGGCGGCAGGCGAGATCCACGGCGATTTCGAAAAGGGCTTCATCCGCGCCGAGACGATCGCGTTCGACGACTTCATCGCGCTGGGTGGCGAGTCGAAGGCGCGCGAGGCGGGCAAGCTGCGCGCGGAAGGCAAGGCGTACGTCGTGCAGGACGGCGACGTGATGCATTTCCTGCATAGCTGAGGATTTGGCGGCGGCGGGTCAGCGATAGTTTTCGCAGGCTATCCCGTCGCCGTCGCCGTCCATCCCGGCACGATAGCCCGGCTGGCCGCGGTGGAGCGGTGCGGCCCCCGCCGCCCGCACTTCGCGACACCCGCTGTAGAAGACCGAGCTTTCCGATCCGGCGCTGACTGACTGGCGAGCCTGGGTCGATGATCGGTATGCCGGTCGAACGACGTTATAGGGCTCGGCGTCAACGACTGGCCGGGCAGGCGCGACGACATGACGCCGCAGCGCTGGCGGCGCGGTAACCGGCATTTCGGGTGCAGCCTTGGTATCGACGATGGCTGGGGGTGCAGCCGGCTGCGGTTCGGTGGCTTTCCAGACACCAGCAAACATCAATGTCGAGGCGACCGCCGTGACCGCGATAAAGGAGCGCTCCATGACGCACCATATGGGCGTAGCGGTTGACGAAGACTTATCGGTGGGTTGCTGGCTTCGCAGCCGGAAAGAGAAAGTCCCCGCTCCGACACCTAAGGCATAACCTATGCGCTAATCCGGATCGTTGCTACCCCCGACCGGCGAGCAGCGGAATTTGAGGAGCGTGTGATGCGTCATACTTTGTCGGCGGCGATTGGAGTTGCCATCTTGAGTTCTGCCTCAGGCTCCGCGAGCCCGGTGCAAGGTGTGGTTTCAGGGATCTATGAACTGGACAACGCGCGGAGTGACAACGCTTTTAAGGTGATCGACGGCGCTACCGCCAAAATTCCCGACGACAAGCGCCCTCGCATTCGGATGAGGCTCCGCAAGTCCATTGCGGTAAATAGAATTAGAATTTCCACCGCAGGACGTCGATTCGGGATCGCATATGATGCCAAAACACCTATCGTAGTTTGGTTAGGCGAAGAGCCGATCAAGTGGAAGCTCATCCCAGAACTTGTTTTCGATGTATCGGTAAAATCGGATGGCGGAACCATCGCTCTAACATTCCGTGGCGAATACGGCGAGCGGACGTCAAAGTATCATAGTGTCGGCCAGGACTTGGTGGAGAATACCACCATCGTCAACCCGCTGTTCTCTACGCCGATCGTCTATAATCAGGTGTATAGAAAAACTAACTGACAGGATCTACGAGAAACCTTCTGGTGAGAGGCAGTTGAACGGTCTTCGTTCCGTAGATGCGGATGCCGGTCAAGATGATCTGTTTAGCGCCTGCTTTCCGGCGCGCTACGACTATGAACTAACGGCAGCAATAGTGCGCTAAGCGTCGGTCTTGGTATGATCGGGCAAGGCCAGCGGTCGTCTTGCGGCTTTGCGACCTGCGGCGGCGACTATGACGGCGCTGGACAGGAGGATCCCGGATACGAGCGCGCCGACCGATAGTAGGCCGGCGGTGGTGACCGAGGCGTCGAAGGTCGTGCGCTTGCCGATCCTGATCGAGACTTTTGCGGCGGGGGTGCTTGGGGTTTTGGTGCGTTCGGGGTGCGTTGGGGTCTTCATTGGCTGAGGCTGAACCTTTCGCGGCTTGCGGGCAAGGCTGTGCAGGTTGGCGCTGTGTGGGCTTTGGCGGGGTCAAGGGGAGACTGCGAGGTTGTGGCGGGTCGTGCGGGCGGGTAGACCGGGGGCATGCTCGCGCGCCTGATCCTGGCTTTGCTCCTTGCTGCGTTTGCGTTTCCTGCGGTGGCGCCGGCGGCGTGCCATGACACGTCTGCTTCGCGGCGGCCTGCCGTCGTCATGGATATGGCGGCGATGGGTGGGGCGCATGAGTCCGTGTCGGATCATGGGTCGGATCATCGGGCGGGTCACGAGGCGCCTGATCGGAAGGCTACCGCGCTGCATGGGTGTATCGGGTGCGTGCCGCCTTCGAACTGGAATGGCGCCCGCGTTCTCGGCGTGGCGTTGCGGGAGTCGGTCATGGTGACCGAGCGGGTGGCGGTGCTGGATCTTGGGGCTGGCGTCGCGCCGGCTTTGCGGCCTCCGCGAGAGGCTTGATCGTCGGGTGCTGATGCGCCCCGATTTTCAGGCTTTTCCAAGGATATACTAATGACTGGATATAGGTTTCTCGCGGCTGGTGCCGTGAGGGCGATGCTGCTTGCGGGTGGTGTCGTTGGGACGGTGCTGCCGGTTGCTGCGGTAGCGCAACATTCCATGGCCATGCCGGGCATGACGATGCCGGATGCGGCTCCCAAGAAGACGGTGAAGAAGGTCAAATCGCGGCCGGTGACTAAGGCCGCCCCAGCCGCTCGTCCGCCGCAGTCTGGCGGTACGGTCGATCATTCGACGATGGACCATTCGGCGATGGGGCACGCTGCTCCGGTCGCGCCGCCGACTCCGGCCGCGCCGTCTGCGATGCCGGGAATGGATCATGCGCAGATGGATCACTCGGCGATGCCTGGGATAGCCATGGATCATGGTGCCATGGACCACGGCGCGATGGGGCATGCGATGATCGTGGACCCCGCCTATCGCGCGGCGTCCGATGCGGCGGTGGCGAGGATGCCGGCGGGGTCGGCGATGGCGGGGATGGCGATGGGGACTTCCGCCGGCTTCTATAGCCAAGGTAGCGGGACGTCGCGGCTGCCGGCCGCCGAGGGGCCGATGCGTGGGTATATGACGCAGGCGGGCGAGTGGATGCTGATGGCGCATGGCTATGCGTGGGGCGTCGTCACCGACCAGGGGGGACCGCGCGGGAAGAGCGAGGCGTTCGTGCAGTCGATGGCGATGCTGATGGCGGATCGCGACCTGGGCGACCGCTGGCATATCCAGCTGCGGGCGATGAACAGCCTCGAGCCGTTGATGGGCGCGCGGGGCTACACGAACTTGTTCGCGACGGGCGAGCTCGCGAACGACCGGCCGCTGGTCGATCGGCAGCATCCGCATGACCTGTTCATGGAGCTTGCCGCGAAGGTCGATTACCGGCTGGGGAACGGCAACACGCTGTTCCTGTATGGCGGGCCGGTCGGCGAGCCGGCGCTGGGACCGAGCGCGTTCATGCACCGGGGGTCGGCGCGGTATCAGCCGATGTCGCCGATCACGCATCACTGGTTCGATTCGACGCATATCACCTACGGCGTGGTGACGGCGGGTTATGCGACGCCGGCGTTCCAGCTGGAGGCTTCGGCGTTCAAGGGACGCGAGCCGGACGAGCATCGTTGGGGGATCGAGACGCCGCGACTCGATTCGTGGAGCGTGCGGGGGACGTGGACGCCGTCGCCGTTCTGGGCGGTGCAGGTGAGCCATGGCCGGCTGAAGGAGCCCGAGGCGCAGCATCCGGGCGAGGACGAGAACCGCTCGACCGCGAGCGTGCAATATGCGCGGGGCGGGCTGGCGACGACGTTTGCGTATAGTCTGAAGGACCGGGTGCCGGGGGAGAAGCTGAGCGCGTTCCTGGCGGAGGTCAATTACGAGCTGACGCCGCGGCATGCGGTGTTTGGGCGGGTAGAGAACGTGGCGAATGATGAGCTTTTTCCGGACCATGACGATCCGCTGCACGATCGGAAGTTTCGCGTGACGAAGGCTGAGGTCGGGTATGCGTACCGGGTGCCGATCGTCGGGCCGCTGGGGTTGGCGCTGGGGGGGACTGTCGCGGCGTATGCTAAGCCGGCGGCGTTGGAGGCGGCTTATGGGAGGACGCCGGTGAGCTGGACCTTATTCAGCAAGCTGGCGGTGGGGTTGTAGGTTCTTAGCCAAATAATCCTGCCTCCCCGGCGGAGGCCGGGGTCCAGTTGGGTAGGTCGGAATAACGACGCGCAACGCGTATCGGCGATGTCCCCCAACTGGGCCCCGGCCTCCGCCGGGGTGGTGCTTGTCATTGGGCGGCCAGATCCACGACGCGAACGGGTTTCCCTCTCCTGTCGTGCCGAGTAGGGATCGCGCGAGGTCGGCACCTGCTCGGGACGAACGGTTATGATGAAGACGACTGTGCTCGCATTTCTGGGACTGGCGCTTGCCGGGTGTGCGTATCCGTACACGCCCCCTGCCCTTGCGCCGATTACCGCCCCGGCTCCCGCATCGACCGCAGCAGCTGCGATGCCGGGTGAGGCTCGGGCGCCGGTTACGATACTCGTGTCGATCGACGGCTTCCGGCCGGATTACTTGGACCGCGGCGTCAGTCCGAACCTCAACCGGCTGCGCGCGGGCGGGGTGTTCGCGAGCATGCGGCCGTCGTTTCCCAGCGTCACCTTTCCCAACCACTGGACGCTGGTGACGGGGCTTCGGCCCGATCGCAGCGGGATCGTCGGGAACAAGATGGAGGATCCGGCTCGGCCGGGCGAGACGTTCACGATGGCGACGGACGATCCGTTCTGGTGGAGCGAGAGCTCGCCGATCTGGGTCGATGCGGAGAAGGCGGGGATCCGGACCGCGACGATGTTCTGGCCGGGCGCGAACGTCGCGGTCGGGGGGACCGCCAAACCGAACAGCCATGGTGCCATCGAAGGCGGTACGCGGCCGGACGACTGGCAGCAGTTCAACCAGCAGGTGTCGGGCTCGCAGCGCGTCAACGCGGTGATCGACTGGATGCGGCGGCCTGCGGCGATCCGTCCCAAGCTGGTGACGCTGTATTTCGATACGGTCGACAGCGCGGGTCATGCGGGTGGGCCGGACAGCGCGGGCGTTACCCAGGCGGTGGCGGATGTCGATGCGAGCATTGGCGCGCTGGTCGACGGGCTCGCCGCGCTGGGGCAGCCGGCGAACCTGGTGATCGTCGCGGACCACGGCATGGCGGCCACCAGCAGCACGCGCGTCGTCGCGCTCGATACGATCGCGGACAAGGCGGATTATCGCACTGTCGAGATGGGGCCGTACGCGACCCTGTTCGCGGTGCCGGGGCATGAGGCGGCGCTGGAGGCGCGGTTGCTGAAGCCGCACGATCACCTGCAATGCTGGCGGAAAAGCGAGATTCCAGCGCGGTTTCATTATGGGCGCAACCCGCGGGTGCCGAGCTATCTGTGTCTCGCCGATGTCGGCTGGCGGGTCGATGCGAGTGCACCGACCCGGGCTTCGGTCGGCGGGATGCACGGATACGACAACATGGCGCCGGAGATGCGCGCGCTGTTCATCGCCAACGGGCCGGCGTTCGTTCGCGGCAAGACGATTCCGAGCTTCGATAACGTCGCGATCGAGCCCTTGCTGCGCGACCTGATCGGGTTGCCGGCGGAGGCGGGGCTGGACGGAACCGCAGCGCCCTTCCAGAAGGTGATGCAACGATAAGAGGAGAGGTTTGCGTGCAGTATTTCGAGGATATCGAGGTCGGTCGGACCGCGTCGTTCGGCTCCTATGCAGTCACCCGCGAGGAGGTGACCGAATTCGCAGCGAAATACGATCCGCAGCCGTTTCATCTGTCCGACGAGGCGGCGGCGCAGACGCATTTCGGGCGGTTGTCGGCGAGTGGCTGGCATACGTGCGCGATGACGATGGCGATGCTGGTCGCGCATCTGAAAGAGAACGAGCAGGCGGGGCTCGGGTCGCCGGGTATCGACGAGTTGAAGTGGATCAAGCCGGTGTATCCGGGGGATACGCTACGCTGCGAGACCGAGGTGCTGGAGAAGCGCGTGTCGGCGAGCCGGCCCGAGATGGGGATCTTCAAGAGCCGGATGCGGGTGTTCAACCAGGACGACGTCATGGTGATGACGTTCGTTTCTAATGGGCTTGTCGCGACGCGCCCGACGGAAGCGCCGGCCGGCTGACTGGTTCGCGTCAGCCCGAACGCTGTCTGGCTCTCATGCAGTAATAATTCACGCGAAGGCGCAAAGCTAGAAGGTTTGTTCACGCGGAGGCGCGGAGGCGCGGAGAAGATTTGGGGTGACCGAGCTGCTTGGTGAGCTTTGGTGCCTTTTGAGAGGAGGTCGCCCTCCTCTCGCTATTCTACAACTCTCCGCGGCTCCGCGTCTCCGCGTGAAACCTAACTCCTTCTCTTCGCGCCCTCGCGCCTTCGCGTGAACCAATCTGCGCTAGTTACTTGGGCGTGCGAACGCCGCCGGGATTGCCGCCACGGAATCCACGGTTGCCGCCGCCGAAGCTGCGACCCTGCGTTCCGCGATTCTGGCGGTATTCGCGCCGATCCTGACGAGCCTCGCCGCGATACTGCTGGCGCGCTTCGCGACGTTCGCCGCGGAACTGGCCCGGTGTGATCTGGCCGTTGCGGAGCTGTCCGCGATCCTGGCGGCGGTCCTGGCGGAAATCGCGGTTGGCTTCGCGACGATCCTGGCGATATTCGCGCGCCGCGGGATTGTTGCCGCGGGCGAAATTGCCCCAGTTGCCGTTGCCGCGGTAGTTGCCGCGACGACCCTGCCAATAGCGCTGCTGGTTGCCGTTCCAGCGATAGGGACGACGGTTGCGATCGTAGACGTAGACGCCCGAACCGGGATAATAATAGTCGCCGTTCCAGCCGTAATAGGAATTCAGGCCGCCATAGCCCGCAAACCCGTCATAGCCTGCACCGTAATAGCCGCCGCCATACCCGCCACCGTAATAGGGGTCGCTCGCATAGCCGAGGCCAGCGCCGCCATAGCCGTAACCGTCTGTGCAGCCAGCGACGCCCAATCCGAGGCCCAGGGCTAGGCCGATAATGCCGAAGCGTTTCATAAACATGGAAATTCTCCCGTACGCGGAGGGCGGACACAACGCGCCGCCATTCGTCGCACAACGGAGACACTATGTCGCAAGTTCCATGAACGAGGTCTGACGGGGTTTCGTACCGGGGGTGGGAATGGGGTCTGACAGGGTTTTGGGTTCGGCAGGAGCTTGGAGAGGAACCGGCACGCCCTTCCTTACTGTTCCCTCGCGGACGCGGGGGTCCAGGGTAACGGAGCGCCGCGGTACTTAGCTGTTCCCCCGCGTCCGCGGGGGAACAGTTTGGCGGAACGGTTTGGGAGGGATGCTTCCTCCCCGGCGGAGGCCGGGGCTCAATTGGAATGGCTGAGGTAACGGCGCGACGTCCTTCGTTAGGGACGTTCCCCAATTGGACCCCGGCCTTCGCCGGGGGGGAGCTGTATGGGGCGCCGTGCACACGATATGCGAGCGGCGGGCGCGCAGCAGTCTCGTGGCGGGCGATCAGTGGCCGGGGAAGTGGATCAGGGCCGTCGCTTCGATGCCGTCCGAGCGTAGCGCGTCGGCGCCACCGAGCTCAGGGAGATCGACCAGGAACTGCGCCTGCGTGACGATCGCGCCAGCTTTGTGAAGCAGGCGGACGGCGGCGCGGGCGGTGCCGCCGGTGGCGATCAGGTCGTCGACCAGCAAGACGCGCGCGCCGGGGGCGAAGGCGTCGGCGTGGATCGCGATGCGGTCCGTGCCGTATTCGAGCGCGTAGTCCTCGGCGATGGTCGCGCCGGGGAGCTTGCCGTCCTTGCGGATCAGCAGGACGCCGGCCTTGAGCGGTGCGGCGAGCGCTGCGGCGAAGAGGAAGCCGCGGGCTTCGATGCCGGCGACGAGATCGACGGGGCCGGAAACCGCCGCGACCATGCGTTCGATCGCGGTCGCCCAGCCGTGCGGGTCGAGCAGCAAGGTCGTGATGTCGCGGAACTGGATGCCGGGCTTGGGGAAGTCCGGGATGGTGCGGATCAGGGCCTTGAGGTCGGCATTCTGCTCGGCGAAATCGGACATGGATCGTTCCCTTCGTTCCGCACGACGGCGGCGGATGGGCCGAGACGCGACGCTGCGCCCCGGCCGAAACGAAAGCGGCGGATCGGGCTTATCACCCGTCCGCCGCTCCCTCTACCCGTGCGCCCCTACCGCGGGAGCCCGGCCGCCATCAATGCTTAACGTCGCGCCAGACGTTCTGGTACGCGCCCCAGGCGAGGCCGCAGAAGATCAGGATGAAGATGATCGACGCGAACCCGGCGGCGTGGCGTGCCTCCAGATTGGGCTCGGCGGTCCAGGTCAGGAACGCGGAGACGTCGGTCGACATCTGGTCGATCGTCGGCTTGGTGCCGTCCGCATACGTCACCTGACCGTCCGAGGTCAGCGGCGGCGGCATCGCGATGTTGAGGTTCGCGAAATACGGATTGTAGTGGAGACCCTCGGGCGTCTTGATGTCCGGGAATTCCTTCAGCAGCGCGGCTGGCTGCGTCGTGTAGCCGGTCAGCAGCGAGTGGACGTACGCAGTGCCCTCCTCGCGCGCCTTGGTGATCAGCGAGAGATCGGGCGGCAGCGCGTTGTTGTTCGCGGCGCGGGCGGCGACCTCGTTCGCGAATGGCGACGGGAAGCGATCCGACGGGATGTTCTTGCGCGTTGCCGCTTCGCCGGTTTCCGGATTGATCGAGGGCTGCTCGATCACCCACTGGTTGGCGATCGCCTTAACCTCGGGCTCCGAATAACCGATCTTCTGCAGGTCGCGGAACGACACGAGCCGCAGCGAGTGGCAGGCGGCGCAGACCTCCTTGTAGACCTGAAACCCGCGCTGCAGCTGGCGACGGTCGAACTTGCCGAACACGCCGTTGGAGGCGAGCTCGAGTTCCTTGGGATGCTTGTGCGCGACGCTCTCGGCGGTCGGCGCGACGGGATCGGTGATGACCCCCGCAACGCTGCCGAAGAGCGCGATGCCGAGCACCAGCACGAAGGCCGCGCCGACGATGGATGCGATGAGACGAACCATGTGTGTGTCCTCGAGTTCGTATCAGTGCGCGGCGTGCGGTGCAGGCGACGTCGTGGACGTCGCAAGCGCGGTCTTGGCCGGGCTGGTGCCACCGTGGTTGGCCAGGACGGCCTCGGTGATCGAGTTGGGCAGCGCCCGCGGACGCTCGGAGCGCGAGATGATCGGCAGGATGATCAGGAAATGCGCGAAGTAATAGGCCGCGCAGATCTGACTGAGGATCACGTAGAACGCGTTCGCCGGGGCGCCGCCGCAATAGCCGAGCACCAGGATGTCGGCGACCAGCACCCAGAACGCGATCCGTGCCTTGGGGCGGTAGTTCATCGAGCGGACCGGCGAGCTGTCCAGCCAGGGGAGGAAGAACAGCAGCAGGATCGAGCCGAACATCGCCAGCACGCCCCACAGCTTGGCCGGCAGGATGAAGTCCGCGGTGAAGGCGCGCAGGATCGCGTAGAACGGCCAGAAATACCATTCGGGGACGATGTGCGCGGGCGTCGAGAGCGGGTTCGCCGGGATGTAGTTGTCCGGGTGGCCGAGATAGTTCGGGAAGAAGAACAACAGGCTGGCGAAGATCAGCAGGAAGATGCCGAGCCCGAAGCCGTCCTTCGCCGTGTAATAGGGGTGGAACGGGACGGTGTCCTGCTCGCCCTTCACGTCGACGCCGGTCGGGTTGTTCGAGCCCGGGATGTGCAGTGCCCAGATGTGCAGGATGATGACGCCCGCGATCACGAACGGCAGCAGGTAATGCAGCGAGAAGAAGCGGTTCAACGCGGCGTTGTCCGGCGCGAATCCGCCCAACAGCCAGATGCGGATGGTGTCGCCGACCAGCGGGATCGCCGAGAAGAACCCGGTGATGACCTGCGCGCCCCAGAAGCTCATCTGCCCCCAGGGAAGGACGTAACCCATGAACGCGGTCGCCATCATCAGCAGGAAAATGACCACACCGAGCAGCCACACCATCTCGCGCGGTGCCTTGTACGAGCCGTAATACAGCCCGCGGAAGATGTGCGTGTAGACGACGATGAAGAACATCGAGGCGCCGTTCGCGTGCGCATAGCGCAGGAACCAGCCGGCGTTGACGTCGCGCATGATGCTCTCGACCGAATCGAAGGCGACCGCGCCGTTGGCGGCGTAGTGCATAGCCAGCACGATGCCGGTGATGATCTGGATCGCCAGCGCGGCGCCGGCGAGGACGCCGAAGTTCCAGAAATAGTTGAGGTTGCGCGGGACGGGATAGCCGCCGCCGAGTGAATTGTAGACGAGCCGGGGAACGGGAAGCCGCTCATCCAGCCACCGCGTCAGCGGCAGCTTCGGTTCGTATTGCTTGGCCCAGGGAAAGCTCATGTCGTTTTCCTCAGCCTACCGTGACGACGGTGTCGGAATTGAAGGCGTAATCCGGCACGTGGAGGTTGGTCGGTGCGGGGCCTTTGCGGATGCGCGCGGCGGTGTCGTAGGCCGAGCCGTGGCACGGGCAGAAATAGCCGCCGAACGGGCCCTTGTTCTCGCCCTCGCCCGCGCCGAGCGGAACGCAGCCGAGATGCGTGCAGACGCCCAGCGTGATCAGCCAGTTCTTCTTGCCCGCCTTGGTGCGCTCCTCGAGCGTCTGCGGATCGCGCAGCGTCGCGATATCGACCGCGTCGGCCTCGCTGATTTCCTTCGGCGTCAGGTTGCGCACGAACAGCGGCTGTTTGCGGAAGCTGGTCTTGATCGCCTGGCCAGGGAGGATCTTCGACAGGTCGATCTCGGTGGTCGACTGCGCGAGCACGTCGGCCGAGGGGTTCATCTGGTTGATCAGCGGCAGGACGATCGCGACCGCGCCGACGCCAGCGAACGAGACGGCGGCGATATTGATGAAATCACGGCGGCGAGGGTCATGGGCCTCTTCGTGAAACGGCTCTGGCGATTCGCCGGGAGGAACCATGTCGTCGACTGTCGCCATTCATCTCGCCCTTGCACGTTATTTTTTTCGTGGCCGACTGGGCTTTCGGTTTCGCGAAACCACATGCCCATTCCGCCCGACCGTCCCCACGGAGGCTGCGATCTGATAGACGGCGGGACGACGGTTTGCCAACTGCATTTTGCTTTGGGTTACCCCCGCGCCCTCGCTGAGCTAGGAGATCGGGCATGCGTATTGCCCTCTACCAGCCCGATATTGCCGGAAATGTCGGCGCGATCCTGCGTACCGCCGCATGCATGGGAATCGGCGTCGACCTGATCGAACCGATGGGATTCACCTGGAGCGACAAGGCCGTTGCGCGCTCCGGCATGGACTATGTCGGCGTGGTCGACGTGGTGCGGCATGTCGATTGGGACGCGTTCCTGGGACAGGTGACCGGGCGGATCGTGCTGCTGACGACGAAGGGCGCGGTGCGGCTGGATGTGGCCGCGTTTCGCGAGGACGACGTGTTGTTGATGGGGAGCGAGGGGGCTGGCGTTCCTGATGAAGTGCATGCGCGGGCTGACGTGCGGGTGCTGATCCCGATGCGGCCGGGGTTGCGGTCGATGAATATCTCCGTGGCGACGGGGATCGTGGCGGCGGAGGCTTTGCGGCAGACGGGGGGCTGGCCGAGCTAATCCTCCCCGGCACGGGGAGGGGGACCAGCGAAGCTGGTGGAGGGGGTTCACCGCGAACGCACCGCTTCGTCAGCACAACCGGCACGCTCGTGGAGCCCCCCCCTCCACCCTTCGGCCAAGTAGCCGAACGGTCCCCCTCCCCGTTCCGGGGAGGATTTGGTAGAGACGCCCCCATGATCGAACTCGACCCCCAGCAAGCCGCCGCCCGAACCTGGTTCGAATCCCTGCGCGATCGCATCTGCGCCGAGTTCGAGGCGATCGAGCGGGAGGCGGGGTCGGACGCGGCGTTCGAGTACACCCCGTGGGACCGGATCGATCCGTCGGGCGAACCCGGTGGCGGCGGGGTCCGCGGGGTGATGAAGGGCAAGGTCTTCGAGAAGGTCGGCGTCAACGTCTCGACCGTTGGCGGGACCTTCGAGGGCGACTTCGCCAAGTCGATCCACGGTGCGGGCGACGACCCGCGGTTCTTCGCGACCGGGATCAGCCTCGTCGCGCACATGACCAACCCGCACGTGCCGGCGGTGCATATGAACTGCCGCTTCCTCAACACCACCAAGCGCTGGTTCGGTGGCGGCGGCGATCTCAACCCGCCGCTGCCGATCGAGGAGGACACCGCCGACTTCCATGCGACGATGAAGGCGGCGTGCGATGCGCATGACCCGGCCTATTACGAGCGGTTCAAGGAGTGGGCGGAGACCTATTTTTACATCCCGCACCGGAAGGTCAGTCGCGGCGTGGGCGGGATTTTCTTCGATCATCTCGATGGCGATTTCGAGACCAATTTCGCGTTCACACGCGATGTCGGCGAGGCTTTCCTCGATGCGTATCCGTGGATCGTGCGGCGGCGGATGGATACGCCGTTTACCGCCGCCGACGAGGCGCAGATGCTCGAATGGCGCGGGCGCTATGCCGAGTTCAACCTCGTCTACGACCGGGGCACGCTGTTCGGACTCAAGACCGGCGGCAACATCGATGCGATCCTTATGAGCCTGCCGCCACGGGCGACCTGGTCATGATATGGCGCTGATCCCGGTTGCCGACGACGTCCTTGCGACGATCGTCACGACGCTGGAGATGCGCAAGCGACCGCCGCTACGGCCGAGCCCGGGGTCGCGGTTGCGGCTGGTGCGGTGGGAGCGGCCGGCGCTGGAGAAATATCGCGCGCTGTTCCGGCGGGTGGGCAGCCCATGGCTCTGGTACTCGCGGCTGGTTATGGCGGACGATGCGCTGGCGTCGATCGTGCAGGATCCGGGGATCGCGGTGTATGCGGTGCTGGATCCGGCGGGGATCGAGGTGGGGATGCTCGAACTCGATTTCCGCGCGGCGGCCGCGTGCGAGATCTCGTATTTCGGGTTGATCCCGGAGCTTGCCGGGCAAGGTCATGGCCGATGGCTGATGGCCGAGGCTTGCGCGCGAGCCTGGGCAAAGGGGGTGGAGCGGGTCTGGCTGCATACCTGCACGCTCGATCATCCGAGTGCGCTGGGGTTCTATCGCGCGCAGGGGTTCGTGGCAGTGAAGCGGACGATCGAGACGTTTCCGGATCCTCGGGCGACGGGGGTGCTGCCGGTCGAGACGGCGCCGCAGATTCCATATTTGGGGAAGCGGGGGTAGTTCGCCCACTCCGTCACCCCGGACTTGTTCCGGGGTCCACCGTTCCGCAAACCAAGCTTTGTCGAGTGTGCGCATCGGTGGATGCCGGAACAAGCCCGGCATGACGGGGGTGGTGGGGCAGGCCTACCGCGCCAAACGGCGGTAAGCGGAGACGGCGATCAGGGCCATCGCGATACCCGCTGCCATCGCCGCCACCGCGGCGCCGGCGTCGACGATCGCGAGCGCGACCGGGTTGGGTTCGCCCGCCTCGCGCAAGGCACGATCGAGCATCATGAACGGCGCGCCGGCGATCCAGCCGCTGATGTAGCTGAACGCGGCCAGCCCCATCAGCGGCAATCCGGAACCACGGCTGAGCATGAAGCTGCGGCGGATCGCGCCGAGCGCCCCGAGCGGTGCTTCGGCGAACAGTGCCGGGCCGGTCAGCATCGTCCGGCCGAGGATGTAGAGCCCGGGAATCGCATACAGCAACAGCCCCGCCCCCGCCGGCAGCGACACGATCACCATCGCCAGCAGGAAGCGCGGGAAGATCCGCAGGCAGCGCGTCAACGCCTGCCGCAGGTCGAGATGATCGCGGTCGAGATACAGCGCGTAGAACAGCGACGTGCCGAAGAAGCTCGTCACATAGGCGAGCAGGTACCAGCCGCCATGCGCACCCGCCCAGGTCTGCACCGCGTCGGCCCAGGCCATCGCCTGCGCCTCGTTGTCGCCAGCCCCCGCCACCGGCATCGGCGGATCGGGGACGACCAGGGCGAGCGCGAATGCGGGCAGGAACAGGAACGGCGCGGCGATCCGCAGCAACAGGTCGCGGTCGCGCTTGAACAACGTCCAGGCATCGGAGAGGACGGTCGCGAAATCGAGCTTCATGGGGTGACGGATTTCTCTCTGACGGCGACATAGAGCTGCGCGGTGAAGACGGCGGCGAGCGCGGTGAAGGCGGTGGTGACGATCGTCGCGGCGATCCCCGACAGGAAGGTCGCGGTGGCGATCCCGTCGGCGCCGAGTGCGAGGCGGAAGAGGATCCCGGTGACCGCCTGCGCGGCCCAGGTGGAGACGAGCGTCACGATCGCGAACAGGATCATCACGCCGATGATCCGCCACGTCAGCCCCTTGGTCAGCCGGACCGAACGCCGGATCGCGCCGATCCCGAGACGTTCGTTGAGGACGACCGGGTTGAGCAGCACGAGCCGCGCGCCGATCCAAATGACGGCGATCATGTAGGCGAGCATGTAGGCGAGGCCGTACAGCCCGACGAACCCGGCCGCACCGGCGCTGGGCGGGGTCATCTGCACGCTCGACCCGCTCGCGGCGGCGGTGAAGTCGAAGCCCGACTGGATCAGTACGACGATCGGCGGCACCACGAACAGCAGCGCGACGATCATCAGGATCACCGTGATGCCGAGCGCCGGCCAGACGCGCGCGCTGGCCTGACGCCGGGCCGCGGGTGCGTCGGTGGCCGGATCGGTCGCGATCGCGACGATCGCCAGCTGCGCCCAGATCATCGCCACCAAGGCCACGATCGTCAGCACGCCGCCGACCAGCGCGAACATCGCGGTCCCCGGCGTCGAGAAGGCGACGAAGCCGTCCCGGACGACGCTGGGCAACAAGATGCCGAGCACCGCGATCGGCGCGATCACGCCGGTGCGTCCGTTGAGCACCTCGACCGTGCGATCCCAGACCGTTCCCATCTTCACCATGTGCCCTGCTCCCCCGGTTCCTGCTCTGCGCGAGTTAGCCCAAGCCCCCGCGCTTGACCACAGGTTGCAAGTCGGCGCGCGGGTGCGCAATTGGGGATCGTGACCACCCTGCCCCCCTCCGCCGCCGCCTCCGACATCGAATGGCGCACCAGTGCCGGCCTGACCCCCTATGCCGACGCGCTGGCCGAGATGGAGGCACGCTCGGTGGCGGTCGGCGCGGGCGAGGCGCGCGAACTGTTGTGGATGCTCGAACACCCGCCGGTCTATACCGCGGGTACCAGCGCGGAGCCGGCCGACCTGATCGACGCGCGCTTTCCGGTGATCCCGACCGGCCGCGGCGGCAAATACACCTATCACGGGCCGGGGCAGCGGATCGGCTATGTCGTGCTGGACCTCACCAAGCGCGGGCGCGACGTGCGCTGTTACGTCCACGCGCTCGAATCCTGGGTGATCGCGGCGCTCGGCGAACTCGGCGTGGAAGCGTTCGCGGTCGATGGGCGGGTCGGCATCTGGACGCTCGATCGGGGACGGGAAGCCAAGATTGGGGCGATCGGCGTGCGCGTAAAACGCTGGGTGACGCTTCACGGCTTCTCGGTGAACATCGACCCGGACCTGTCGCACTTCGGTGGTATCGTCCCGTGCGGCCTGCCCGAGTACGGCGTTACCAGCCTGCAATCGCTCGGCATTCCGGCCGACCTTGCAACTTTCGACGCCGCCCTTGCGTTGACGGTCGATGCTTTCCTTGAAACAGTTTCTTGTCCTCAGGAAAACGAGGCTTGAGGACGAAGCGTTATCGGATTAATGTCCACTACGATTTGGGTATTAAGGGCGAGCAGCCAGCCAAATCCTCTATCTAGGGAGCTTCCACATGCGTGCACTCATTTCCAAGGTCCTGACCGGTTCGCTGATCGCCAGCGCAGCACTCGCCGTTTCGGCGTGCGGTCCGAAGACCGAGACGACCACCGACAACACGATGGTCACCGACATGAACGCCACCGAGGGCATGGACACCATGACCGACAACATGACTGCCGTTGACGGCACGATGAACGGTGGCATGATGGCCAACGACACCATGATGGCGAACGACACGATGATGTCGAACGACACCATGATGACCAACAACGCAATGTAATCTCCGCGGAGATTGCCCGTCTCGGCGGGCAGCCTCCGACTGGAATTACGTGTTGTGAAAGGCCGCCTGGGCAACCGGGCGGCCTTTTTCGTTGTCGCGCATCCCGGCGTTCTAGGGGCTGCGTTCGAGGGCGGATTTGCGCCGTGTGCCGGGATCGTTTCGGGCGCGGCGAATCGAGCTGAGAGAGAGCCTACGGAGGATGTTCCGCCGATCACCGGAAAAGGTTAAAATCGCTTGGGAGTTTTGCGGAAACGCTCTAGATTCGCGGACTTGAAGTGTGCCCTGGGGAGGTTGGAATGAAGGTGTTGCGTACCGCGCTCGCGCTATGCGTGGCGTCGAGCGGGCTCGCTGTGGCGCAGTCGGCGTCGGCGCAGTTCTTTTTGCAGTCGCGCGATTTTTCGGGCGCGGCCGTTACCGGCGAAGAGGCCGATCTGGGCCAACCCCTGCCGGGCGCGACATCGGCGGAAATGCGGGCGGCCCTCGTATGGCACATGCGCGCCGCGCTGAACGTCGCTGCGCTGCAATGCCAGTTCGAGCCGACGCTGCTGACCGTGCCCAACTATAATTCGATCCTCGCCGATCACGGCGAAGAGTTGAAGGGCGCGTTCGATACGCTGACCAAGTATTTCCTGCGCGTGAACAAGGCCGCCGGCGCGCGCGCCGGGCAGGCCGCGCTCGACCAGTTCGGGACGCGCACCTATTCCAGCTTCGCGACGGTCGCCGCGCAATATGGCTTCTGCCAGACCGCCGCCTCGATCGGTCGCGACGCGGTGTTCGCACCCCGCGGCCACTTCGCCGAGGTCGCGCTGGCCCGCTCGCGCGAGCTGCGCAACAGCCTGATCCCGTGGGGCGAACAGCGCTTCCCGCGCTACATAGGCAGCGAGCGCTCGGCGCCGATGATGATACGCCTCGACCCGATCTGCTGGAACAAGAAGGGCGAATGGGTCGCGAAGAAGTGCGGCGCGCAGAACTGGCCGCCGGCGGGTGTGGGGATTGCCGGGCGTTAACGTCTCACCCCTTACCGATCTACGCCTCCCTCTTCCATCGGGAGAGGGTCAGACGCCGGGGCTGGCGATGGGTAAGAACAATCGGGAACAAGGCGGGACGAACGCTCGCCCCGCCCTACCGTCACCCCAGCGAACGCTGGGGTATCTCACTAGGCGGGCGACAGGAGCCCCACGGGGATATCCCAGCTTTCGCTGGGATGACGATGACGGACTGGGGGGCGGGGGGCATTGGGCGGGTGGCGGGTCCACATGGAGCCCCCCGCCCCAACCGCTCAGCGCAGGCCCAGCAGCTTGTGCGTCTGCAACGACAACCGCCATTGCGGCCGCGCCATCACCATCTCCACGCACGCCTCGCGGTTCGCGTCCGCCTGTGGATCGTCGAGCGGCTGGAGCAGCAGGTTCGCGAAGTCCCAGGTCTCGACATCGGCGATATCGGTGCCCGGCTGCGGCCAGACCAGCTTCAATTCGTCGCCGGTGCGCTGGACGACGATGCTGCCCGCCTTGGGGCTGATACACACCCAGTCGATACCGGGATGCGCGACGATCGTCCCGTTGCTCTCCATCGCGATCCGAAAACCCTCGGCATGCAGCGCGTCGACGATCGCATCGTCGATCTGGAGCATCGGCTCGCCACCGGTGAGGACGACGAAGCGGTCGCGCATGCCCTCCCCCCAGAAGCCCGCAACCGCCGCCGCCAATTCCCGCGCATCGGCGAACTTACCGCCGCCGAGCCCGTCGGTGCCGACGAACTCGGTATCGCAGAACTTGCACACCGCGGTCGCGCGGTCCTGTTCGCGGCCCGACCAGAGGTTGCAGCCGGCGAACCTTACGAACACCGCACGGCGGCCGGCGTTCACGCCCTCGCCCTGCAGCGTCAGGAACATCTCCTTGACGGCGTAGCTCATGGCGTCAGGCCGGCCCAGATGCCGGGGGCACGGCGTAGCGCGTCGGGTCGGCGATCCCCGCCTCTTCGAAACCGCGCGCGCGCAGGCGGCAGCTGTCGCACTCGCCGCAATGGAGCGAGCCGGGTGCCGGATCGTAGCACGACCAGCTCAGCCCGAGATCGAGCCCGAGGCGCGTGCCTTCGCGAACGATATCCGCCTTGGTCATGTTTTGGAGCGGCGCCTGGATGCGGAACGGATCGCCCTCGACGCCGGCCTTGGTGGCGAGTTCGGCTAGCCCTTCGAAGGCGGCGATGAACTCGGGGCGGCAATCGGGATAGCCCGAATAATCGAGCGCGTTGACGCCGATATAGATGTCGCGTGCGCCCGCCGCCTCGGCCCAGCCCAGCGCGAGGCTGAGGAAGATGGTGTTGCGGGCGGGGACGTAGGTGACGGGGATGCCACCGCCGTCTTCGGTGCCCACGCCGTCCTTGGGGACGTCGATATCGGCGGTCAGCGCGGAGCCGCCGAACGCGGAAAGGTCCATCGGCAGGACGATATGGCGTTCGGCGCCGAGCGCGTCGGCGATCCGTCGCGCGGCGGCGAGTTCGACGCGGTGGCGCTGGTTATAGTCGAACGACAGCGCGAGCAGGCGCTGGCCGGCTTCGCGCGCCATCGCGGCGGATACCATCGAGTCGAGCCCGCCCGAAACGAGCGCGACCGCAAAGGGAGCAGGAGATGTCATGATGCGGAGTCCGCTAGGCCAGCGGCGCGCAAAAAGAAAGGGCCGCCCGGTGGAGCGGCCCTGAGGTTGGCGCAGATTGCGCCACAAGGGAGAAAAAACGTGCCGAATAAAAGCACGTGATCAGGGGTAGCGAAGAGGGGTGAAAAGGACGTTAACGGTCGTCTTTTCCCTCTCCCCTACGGTGAGAGGGAGGGAGCAGCCCCTTGGCTGCGGAAGGGTGAAGGGTAGTTGGGAATGGTGTCCCGAGCCTCACGCCCCTACCCTCCCACGCGCAAGTACGCGCGGGCCCCTCCCTCTCCCCGGAGGGGCGAGGGTTTTAACCTTCCACCGGCACCGGGAATTTCTTCGCGCAGAACGCGCAGTCGACGACGATGAAGCCGGTTTCGTCCGCCATCGACTGGCGTTCCTCCAGCGGGAATTTCGAGATCACCCCCTTGATATACTCGGGATCGCAGCGGCACCCGCGGACGATCGGGATATCCGCGAGGATGCGGACGTCCTCCTCCTCGTTGAACAGCCGCCATACCAAGGTCTCCAGCGGCAAGGTCGCGTCGGTCAGTTCGTCCGCACCCATCGTGTTGCCGAGCGTGGCGACATGCTCCCATTCCGGGTGATCGAGCTTGGTGTGGAGCCGCTCGCGGCCATCCTCGCCCTCGGGAAGATGCTGGAGGAACAGGCCGCCGGAGATGCAGCGGCCGTCCGGGCCCTTCGCCATGCCGGTGCGGATCATCGTCGGAATCTGCTCGGACTGGGTGAAGTAGCTCTGCGCGGCCTGCGACAGCGTGTCGCCGTCGAGGGGCACGATGCCCTGGTAGCGCTCGTTGCTGCTCGCCATGTCGAACGTGATCGCGAGGTAACCGGCGCCGAACAGTGCGAACAGCGACGGCTCGGCGGGGGCGTCGGCTAGCTTGTCCGCGTCGTATTCGATGTAGCCGCGCACCTCGCCGCCGCGGTAATCGCAGACGAGCAGCTGGACGACACCGTTGTCGGTGCGCGTCTGCATCGTCAGCTGGCCGCTCGAATCCTTGAGCGTCGAACCGATCAACGCAGCGAGCGTCAGCGCCTCGGCGAGCAACTTCTCGATCGCAGGGGGATAGGCGTGCGCGGCGAGCACTTCGTCGAGCGCGGTGCCGAGCCGGACGATCCGGCCGCGGGCACTCCGCGCGGGGATCGCGAAGGCCAGCGCGCGGTCGAGATCGGTCATGTTGGGATCGTTCACCATCGTTCCTTCGTCATCCTCGCGCAGGCGGGGATCCATCATGGCAAACGACCGTGAAAGCCGAGCCGGTAGCGTTTATGGGTTCCCGCCTCCGCGGGAATGACGAAAATGGGGAGCTAGGCCCGTGGCTTCAACCGACACGCCCCTTCAGCCGATCTGGCCGAAACACCAGCGCAGGACCGACTTCTGCGCATGCAGGCGGTTCTCAGCCTCCTGCCAGATCAGCGACTGCGGGCCGTCGATCACCTCGGGCGTGACTTCTTCGCCGCGGTGCGCGGGGAGGCAGTGGAGGAACTTCGCGTCGGGCTTGGCCAGTGCCATCAGCGCGGCGTCGACCTGATACGGGGTCAGCGCGGCGAGCTTGGTCTCGGCATGCGCCTGCCCCATCGAAATCCAGGTGTCGGTGACGACGATATCCGCCCCCTCGACCGCCTCGCGCGGCGTCGACACGATCTTCGCCCGGCCCTTGCCCAGCGCCACGTCGGCTTCGGTCGGCATATACCCCTGCGGGCACGCCGCGACGACGTCGAACTGCATCAGCCCGGCGGCCTCGACGATGGATGCGAGCACGTTGTTGCCATCCCCCAGCCACGCGACCTTCAGGCCGGGCAGCGCCTTGCCGCTCTCGATGATCGTCAGCAGGTCGGCCATGATCTGGCACGGATGCGAGGCGTCGGTCAGGCCGTTGATGACCGGCACGCTGGCGTGATGCGCCATCTCCTCGATCTTGGCGTGATCGTCGGTGCGGATCATGATCGCGTCGACATAGCCAGACAGGATGCGCGCGGTGTCGGCGACCGACTCGCCACGCCCGAGTTGCATCGAGCCGGCGTCGGACACGATCGACGTGCCGCCGAGCTGGCGGATCGCCATGTCGAACGAAAAGCGCGTGCGGGTGGAATTCTTCTCGAACACCATCGCGAGGGTGTGACCGGCAAGCGGCGCATCATCATCGGCGCGGCCTTTGGGGAAGCCCGCGCGGGCCGCCTTGCGGTCGAGTGCGTCGGCCAGCATCGCGGCGATGCCGCCGGCTCCGGCATCGGTGAGATTCAGGAAATGGCGGGTCATAATATCCTCCCCGGCACGGGGAGGGGGACCGTTCGCATTAGCGAATGGTGGAGGAGGCCTCCACGAACGCAACACTTCGGGGCGATCCCCCTCCACCATGCTTCGCATGGTCCCCCTCCCCGTTCCGGGGAGGATCAGTTCAATCGTCGGCAGCCGGCACATACACCCGCGCCGCAGTCGACAGCTTGTCGATGCACTCGGCAATGTGGCTCTCGTCGATCACCAGCGGCGGCAGGATGCGGATGACGTTCTCGCCCGCCGATACCAGCAGCAGATTGTGATGATCGCGCGCGAACGCGACGAACGCGCGGCTGTCGCTCTTTAGCTTCAGCCCAAGCATCAGCCCGGTGCCGCGGACGCTGTCGAACAGGTGATCGTGGTTCGGGATCATCTGTTCGAGCCCCTGCCGCAACCGGTCGCCCATCGCCGTGACGTTGTCGAGGAAACCGTCCTCCAGCATCACGTCGAGCACGGCCTCGCCCGCTGCCATCCCGAGCGGGTTGCCGCCATAGGTGGAGCCATGCGTGCCGGCGACCATACCCTTCGCCGCTTCCTCGGTCGCAAGGCAAGCACCCAGCGGGAAGCCGCCGCCGATACCCTTGGCGACCGCCATGATGTCCGGCGTGATGCCATACAGCTCGTGCGCGAAGAACTTGCCAGTGCGTCCATAACCGCACTGGACCTCGTCGAGCACCAGCAACAGGCCGTGCTCGTCGCATGCTTTCCGCAGGCCGGTCAGGAACTCGTGGCTCGCCTGGCGGATGCCGCCCTCGCCCTGGATCGGCTCGACCAGGAATCCAGCGGTGTTGTCGTCGATCAGCGCCAGCGCGCCTTCGAGATCGTTGAAGTTCGCATAGGCGAACCCCGGCAGCAACGGCTCGAACCCGTCGCGCATCTTCGCTTGGTTGGTCGCCGAGATCGTCCCGAGCGTGCGTCCGTGGAATGCTGTGTCGAACGTGATCAGCGTGTGCCGCTGCGGGTTGCCGTTAGCGAAATGATAGCGCCGCGCGGTCTTGATCGCGCATTCGACCGCTTCCGCGCCGGAGTTGGTGAAGAACACCGTGTCCGCGAACGTGTTGTCGACCAAGCGCTGCGCGAGATGCTCGCCCTGCGGCGACCCGTACAGGTTCGACACGTGCATCAGCGTCGCGGCCTGCTCGGCGATCGCCTTGGTCAGATGCGGATGGCCATGGCCGAGCGCGTTGACCGCGATGCCGCTGGCGAAATCGAGATATTGCTGGCCGTCCTCGCCATAGAGGTACGCGCCCTCGCCTCGGACCGGACGCACGCCACACCGCGGGTAGACGGGCATGAGCGGGGTGATGGTCACAAGCGCTTCCTTTCCGAAACGAGAAAGGCGGCCCAATGGCCGCCCGGAAGGCCTAATACGGTCGCAGAGGGAGACGCGTCAACCTCGGCTGGCGCGACGCGCGGTCAGACTTTGGCTTGCCGCAACGCATTGTTTATCCGTGTCTGCCAGCCGCGCCCGGTCGCCTTGAACTTTTCAACCACATCGGGATCCAGTCGCAGCGTCACGGCTTTTTTCGTCGGCGCCGCCTGCGGACCGCGACGACGGACCAGCAACGCGACGACCTCGGGAGGCAGCACTTCAGACGCTGGCCGCGCGCGCGCGAAATCTTCTTCCGTCCATTCGGGGTTCTCGTCGAAATCGGCTGGTGGAGGCGTTCTACTCATAGCGTCGCATCTCCTTATCGTGTGCTCGTCGGAAACTGATCACTCGCATAGTCGTCGCCCGCATCGTGAAGACTACGCAAAATCCTAGCTCAGCGATCCGGCCGTATGCGCGATACCGAACTTCGGCATAGTGGTATCTATCGTCCAACCGAATTTCGGGCTCGCTTTCGAACCCTTTGAAATCGGCAAGCGACAGCCCGTGCTTGGCGATGTTCGCCGCGTCTTTCTCTGGATCGAACGCGATCTCCATCTAGCACCCCTGCTCAAATTGTCAATACGATTTGCCCTAAGCGTCGATCGCTTCCTCGTCCATCCGGCCCGCATTCTCCTGGATGAACGCGAACCGGTGGGCGGGGTTGTTGCCCATCAGGCGGTCGACCAGGTCCTTTACCTGCGCGCGCTCTTCGTATTCCTGCGGGAGCGTGATGCGGAGCATGCCGCGCGTCGCCGGGTCCATCGTGGTTTCGCGGAGCTGGCTCGGGTTCATCTCGCCGAGGCCCTTGAAGCGGCCGACGTCGACCTTCTTGCCCTTGAACACGGTGCGTTCGAGTTCGGCGCGGTGCGCGTCGTCCCTTGCGTAGATGCTCTTGGTGCCGACGGTGAGGCGGTAGAGCGGCGGTTGCGCGAGGTAGAGGTGCCCGCGGCGGACGAGTTCAGGCATCTCTTGAAAGAAGAACGTCATCAGCAAAGTCGCGATGTGCGCGCCGTCGACGTCGGCATCGGTCATGATGACGATCCGTTCGTAGCGGAGCGTGTCCGGCGTACAGTCCTTCCGCGTGCCGCAACCCAGCGCCAGCGTCAGGTCGGCGATTTCCTGGTTGGCGAAGATTTTGGCGCTGGTGGCGGATGCGACGTTGAGGATCTTGCCGCGGATCGGGAGGATCGCTTGCGTTTTTCGGTCGCGCGCCTGCTTGGCCGAGCCGCCTGCCGAATCGCCTTCGACGATGAAGAGTTCGGTGCCTTCGGGCGAGTTGGCGGAGCAGTCGGTGAGCTTGCCGGGGAGACGGAGTTTACGCGCCGATGTCGCGGTCTTTCGCTTGACGTCGCGTTCCTGCTTGCGGCGCAGGCGCTCGTCCATCCGCTCCAGCACATAGTTCAGCAGCGCCTTGCCGCGCTCCATGTTGTGGCTGAGGAAGTGGTCGAAATGATCGCGCACGGCCTTCTCGACGAGGCCGGCCGCTTCGGGGCTGGTCAGGCGATCCTTGGTCTGGCTTTGGAATTGCGGCTCGCGGATGAAGACGGACAGCATCAGCTCGCTGCCGACCATCACGTCGTCCGCGCTGATATCCTTGGTCTTCTTGTTGCCGACGAGATCGCCGAACGCGCGCAGGCCGCGGACCAGCGCCTGGCGCAGGCCCTGCTCGTGCGTGCCGCCGTCGGGGGTCGGGATGGTGTTGCAATACCAGCTGTACGAGCCGTCGCTCCAGAGCGGCCACGCGACCGCCCATTCGACCCGGCCCTGCGTTTCGCCGTTCGCGCTCGGGAAATCCTGCGAGCCGGAGAAGAAGTCGGAGGTCGCGCATTCGCGGCCGGCGATCTGGTCGCGTAAGTGATCGGCTAGGCCGCCGGGGAACTGGAACACGGCCTGCGGGGGTGTGTCGTCTGCGATCAGCTCGGGTGCGCAGTGCCAGCGAATCTCAACGCCCGCGAACAGATACGCCTTCGAACGGACGAGCTTGTAGAGTCGCTGCGGCTTGAAGTTCAGTTCGCTGCCGAAAATCTCGGTATCGGGCGTGAACGCGACGCTGGTGCCGCGGCGATTGGGCGTGGCCCCAAGATGCTCGATCGGGCCGAGCGTCTGACCCTTGGCGAAGCGCTGGCGGTAGAGTTGGCGGTCGCGCGCGACTTCGACGACGGTGTCCGACGAGAGCGCGTTGACCACACTGATGCCGACGCCGTGCAGGCCGCCGCTTGTCGCATAGGCTTTCCCCGCGAACTTGCCGCCCGAGTGGAGCGTCGAGAGGATCACCTCCAGCGCGGACTTGTCAGGGAATTTCGGATGCGGGTCGACCGGGATGCCGCGGCCGTTGTCGACGATCGTCAGGCGGTTGTTCGCCTCCAGCGTGACCTCGATCCGCGTCGCGTGGCCGGCGACCGCCTCGTCCATCGCGTTGTCGAGCACTTCGGCGGCGAGGTGATGCAGCGCGCGCTCGTCGGTGCCGCCGACATACATGCCGGGCCGCCGGCGGACGGGTTCCAGGCCTTCGAGCACCTCGATCGAGGAGGCATCGTAGGTATTGGCGGCGGTCTTGCCGGCGCCGGGCGTCGAGGGGGACGCAAACAGATCTTCAGCCATGGCGCGAGCGTAGCCGGACGCGTTGGACAAAGCCACAGGCTCCGTTTGTTCTCCCTGTTGCGAGAAAGCCACATCGACGCAGATTGTTGTGCGCGCTGCATAATTTTCCGCGATCGGCCGTTTATGAAAAACCTGTCATGAAGTTTCCGGGAGTGAATATGACTAAGACGATGATGGTGGCGCTTGCAGGCGTTGCCGCTTTGGGGTTCGCGGCACCCGCCGCCGCCCAGGACATGATCGACGATGCGCCGTTCAGCGGCCTCTATGTCGGCGGTTCGTTCGGCTATGACGTGCAGCCCAACGACAATGGCGAGTCGATCGCATTCGATCGCAATCTGGATGGCGTCTTCGGCGACACCATCTCGACTGCGACCGTCGCCAACGCGTTCTCGCCGGGCTTCTGCAACGGCCGCGCGACCAGCAACACCGCACCCGCCGTCGGTGGCCGTGGCTGCCGTAGCGACAAGGACGGCATTGGCTATTCGGCACGCGTCGGCGCGGACTACCAGCGCGGCAACATCGTCGTCGGCGTGGTCGGCGAGTTCGGCAAGAACGAGATCAGCGACAGCGTCTCGGCGTTCAGCACCACGCCTGCCTTCTACACGATGACGCGCGACCTGAAGTGGGAAGCATCGGCACGCGGCCGCCTGGGCTATGCGGCGAACACGACGCTGTTCTACGGCACGTTCGGCGTCGGCTATGCCAACATCGACAACAGCTTCACGACCGGCAACACCGCCAACACCTTCACCACCAACGGTGGCAGCAAGGAATGGGGCATCGTCGGTGGCGGCGGCATCGAGCAGAAGCTGGGTCGCAACTTCTCGGTCGGTCTGGAATATCAGTACCACCAGTATCAGGACAACGACTACCGCGTCCGCGCAGCCGGCGGCCCGGCTGGCGGTCCGTTCACGCGCGGCAACGCATCGGGCACCGACTTCCGTCGCGATTCGCAGGACTTCCGTTGGCACAGCCTGCGCGCCACGGCTGCGTTTAGGTTCTGAGGCGCAGGGCGGCCTGCACCAAGCTGGTGCAGGACTCGCCCAAGCCCGGCCGGCGCGGCGCGCCGCGCCCGACGACATGGGCTTTGCCCATGGCTAGCGTGATAAGAAAAAGGCCGCTTCCTCAGACGAGGGAGCGGCCTTTTTCTTGTTCGCTAAACCTCCGCGCCCGCCCGGCGTGAGGTGCTCCGAGATGACGGTGATCTATTGCCTATCGGCAATCATGTTTCCCCGCGAAGGCGGGGACCCAGACTGGGCTCCCGCCTTCGCGGGAGAACAAGGTAAGGATGCTCGCCAGCAAACATACGGACTACCCCGGCGAAGGCCGGTGTGGTGCCTCTTGAAGTCGAGGTGGTAGCAGTTTTGAAAAAGGCCGCTTCCTCACCCGAGGAAGCGGCCTTTTTTTATCATGCTAGCCATGGGCAAAGCCCATGTCGTCGGCCGCGGCTAGCCGCGCCGGCCGGGCTTGGGCGAGTCCTGCACCAGCTTGGCGCAGGCCGCCCTGCGCCTCACCTCGGCCGCGGACCGCCAAACGGGAGTGGCGGAGTCGGACGGCGATCGCGGCGGGGGAGCTGCGCCTGGTACGCGTGGCCGCAATGATCGACGCAGTACGGGAAGCCGGGGTTCACCGCCTTGCCGCAGAAGTGGAAGTCGGGCTCGCCGGGATGACCCAGTGGCCATTTGCAGATGCGGTCGTTCAGCTCGAGCAGGCTCGTCTTGTTCGCCATTTCGGGCGACGGCTTGGCGGGCACCAAACGACGCGGCGGCGCGGGCGTGCTCGGGGGCTGCTGTTCGCCGGGAGCCTGGCGCAGGAAGCCGCCCGGCCCGACCGAGCGTAGGATCGGCTGCGGCGCACGTACAGGCGCGGCAACCGGAGCGACCTCATCCTCGTCTTCGTCGTCCTCGGGCTCGTCGACGACCGGCTCGGCCATGACCGGTGCCGTGGGCTTCGGCGCAGCGGCGACGGGCGGTGCGACGGGCGCCAGCTTGGGCGCTTCGACTTCGACCGGCTCGGGAGCCGCAGTCGCGATCGAGGCCGATGCCTCCGCCGCAGCCGCCGCCTTAGCCTCGGGATCGTTCGGCTTCACCGGCGACGGGCGCGCCTGCAGCTCGAGGCGGTGCGCCTTGCCGATCACGGCGTTGCGGCTGACGCCCCCCAAGGCTTCGGCGATCTGGCTGGCGGTCTGGCCGGCCTCCCACATCGTCTTGAGCGTCTGGATGCGCTCGTCGGTCCAGGACATGTTCGTTCCTTAGTCTTCGTCAGCCGGGTTGCGGGCGGCAGCGGCAGCGATTACCCGCAACCCGTATGAGCAGCCAGCCCCCAATCGGTGAAATCCATTCGGCGGTACACTCCGCCCCCGGCGTTCCCGTCATAAAGAGCGTGAACTGGGAGGGATTGCGAACCCTCTATATCAAGGAGGTGCGCCGGTTCTTCAAGGTGCAGCTTCAGACGGTGTGGGCGCCGGCGATCACCACGCTGCTGTTTCTGATCGTGTTCACGATCGCGACCGGCGCGAAAAGCCCGGTGCCGGTCGACGGACAGATCGTCGCGTTCGCCGATTTCATCGCGCCGGGGCTGATCATCGCGCAGGGGATGATGGGCCCGGCGTTCGCCAATGCGAGCTTCTCGCTGCTCGCGGGCAAGATGCAGGGGACGATCGTCGACTATCTCCAGCCGCCGCTGTCGACCGGTGAGTTGCTCGCCGCGCTGGTCGGTGGTGCGGTAACCCGCGCGATCATTGTCGGTATCGTCGTGTGGGCGGCGATGGCGCTGTATCCCGGGGTCCACGTCACCCCGCACGCGCCGCTGGCGATCGTGTGGTTCGGGTTGCTGGGCGCGGTGTTCCTCGCGCTGCTCGGCGTGCTGACGTCGATCTGGGCGGACAAGTTCGATCATGCGGCCGCGGTCACCAACTTCGTGATCGCGCCGCTGTCGCTGTTGTCGGGGACGTTCTACTCGGTCGACAAGCTGGCGCCGGCGTTCCGCGCGTTCAGCCATGCGAACCCGTTCTTCTATGTCATATCCGGCTTCCGCTACGGGTTCCTGGGGATCGCCGACTCGCCGGTGATGATCGGCGGGATCGTGATCCTGGTGATCGATCTGGCGCTGGCCGTGCTATGCTATCGTCTGCTGAAGACGGGTTGGAAGCTGAAAAACTGATGCGTAGGCTCGCACTCTGGCTGATGGCGGTACTGATGGCGTTACTGCCGGTGGGGGCCTCGGCACAGAATGTGGCCGACCCGGCGTTGCGGGCGAAGGCGGACGCGCTGATCGCGATCCTCGATGGGCGCGGCGCGTATGACGCCTATTTCGCTGCGAGCTTTCGCGAGAAGGTGCCGAAAGCGCAATTCGCGACGATCGCCGAGAAGCTGAAGGCGACGCTGGGTGCGCCGCAAAAGATCGAGACGCTGACCGCGACCTCGGCATGGTCGGCGGATCTCACCGTCGGGTACGCGCGCGGCACCGCGAGTGTCCGCCTCGTGATCGACCCTGCCGCGCCGCATGCCGCGACCGGGTTGTTGATTACCGGCACGGCCCCGCATGACGACAGCCTGGCCAAGCTCGAAGCCGAGTTTCGTGCGCTGCCCGGAGCCAGCGGGTTCGGGCTTTACGCGCTTGGCAACGGCAAGCCCGAACCGATCCTCGAATACCGTGCCGATGTTGCCGCGCCGCTCGGGTCGGCGTTCAAGCTGTGGGTGCTGGCCGAACTGGCGCGGCAGGTGGCGGCGGACGAGCGGCATTGGGCGGACGTCGTCAAGGTCGGGGCGCCGTCCCTCCCCTCCGGCGTGTTGCAGACCTGGCCCGCGGGATCGCCGGTGACCGTGCAGACGCTGGCGACGATGATGATTTCGATCAGCGACAACACCGCGACGGATACGCTGCTGACCACGCTCGGACGCGCGAAGATCGATGCGATGGCGGAGGCGGCGAGCGGCAGCGTGCCAGTGATGACCACCCGCGAGATGTTCGCACTGAAGGGCGATCCGGCATTGATGAAGGCGTGGATCGCGGGCTCGGTGGACGAGCGGCGGGCGTTGCTGGTCGACAATGCGGTGAAGATCGCGACGACTAAGCTGGATCCGACCGTGTTCGCGGGCAAGCCGGTGGCGATCGACAGCGTCGAGTGGTTCGCGAGCCCCTCGGCGATGGCGGGGCTGCTCGATCGGTTGCGCGGCGCGGATGCAACGACTCGGGCGGTGCTGGCGGTGAACGCGGGGGTCGATCCGGCGATCGCCAAGCGGTTTGGGTATGTCGGGTTCAAGGGCGGCGGCGAGCCTGGGGTGCTGAGCTTGAACTACCTCGTGCAGGCGAAGGACGGGCGTTGGTATGCCGCCACCGGGAACTGGCACCGGGCGGATGACGCGGTGAACGAGGTGCGGTTTGCGGGGCTTATGGGGCGGGCGCTGGCGCTGCTGGCGGCGCGGTAGACGTACCACGTACGCACAAAGCGCTGATTGGAACACGTAACGCGCGCACTTCATGCCGTTCCCCCGCGAAGGCGGGGGTCCAGGGTAACCGAGGGTGACGTGTGTGATCCTGGGCTCCTGCGTTCGCAGGAGAACGGTCATTGGACGAGGTCTAAGCCCGCCCAGCCGCCTGCCAGCTATCCGCGCACAGCCCGTAGATGAGGCTGTCGCGCAACCCCAGATGCGTTTCCCACTCGTCGCGCAGCAGCCGCTCGCGGCGGAAACCCAGCCGCTCCAGCAACAGGATCGATGCAGTATTCTCGGTATCCGCATCCGCGAACACGCGTTTGCGGCCTTCCGCGAACAACCGGTCGATCACTGCGGACACCGCCTCCCGCGCGATACCCCGCCCCCAGGCTTCGCGCGCGAGGATGAAGCCGATCTCGGTCACCCCGGCCCCATCGGCCTCGCTCCCCGAGACCCAGCCGATCGCACGGTCGTCGCCGGCGCGCGTGATCGCCCAGGTGCGCTGGTTGCCGGGCGCGGCCTCCTCGGCGAGGTAGGTGCGGACGTCATCGACGCTGCCGAGCGGACCGTCGGCGGAATAGGCCATCAATTCCGCATCGGCGAGCATCGGGTGCAACGCGGTCGCGTCGCCCTCGACGAGCGGCCGCAACCGCAGCCGCCGCGTCTTCAGCACCGGCGATACGCCGGCGCGCCGAGGCCTACGTCCAGGCTGCCTCACGCGGTCAGGGCATCCACGAGCGCGCGGACTTTCTTCTGGCGCCACTGCGGAAGGGGCGCGACCAGCCAATAGCCGCCCTTCGAAGGCTGCGACTCGCCGATCAGCCGCACACGGGCCTGCGCGAGATCGCGGCGGGCGAGCAATTCGGGCACCGTCGCACGGCCGAGACCTGCCGCCGCGGCATCGATCGCGAGCCCGGCGTCGGTGACGCGGACCAGCGCCACGCCATCCTCACCCGACCACGCGATCACCGAGTCGCTGTCCGTACCGGGCTTGGCGATCGTCACCATGCCCTCGGATTCGAGCGCCTCGCCTTCATGCTCGCCCGGGCCATCGCCCCAACGGATCGCGAGGTCGAGATTGGCTTCGGTGAAGTCGACATTCTCGTCGGCGGTGATCAGCACGAACCGCAGTTCGGGATCGGCCTCGGCGATCTGCGCGAGCCGCGGCATCAGCCACTTCTCGGTCAGGTCGCGCGGCGCGGCGATCGTCAGGGATTTGGACGACTGCCCCGCCTGCATCGCCCGCACGGCTTCCTCGAACTGGAGGAACCCGCCACGCAGCGCGCCGAGGCCGGCCTCTGCTTCAGGCGTCAACTCGAGCCCGCGCGTCGTACGCCGGAACAGGACGACGCCCAGCGTATCCTCCAGCGCGCGAATCTGCTGCCCAACCGCCGCCGGCGTTACCGCGAGTTCGTCCGCGGCCCGCGTGAACGACAGATGCCGCGCCGCCGCATCGAGGACGCGCAGGCCGTTGAGCGGAAGATGCGTGCGCTTCATCGCGGGCTCCTCAATGCAGCACCGCGGGGGCGAACAGCGAGAAGCGGGGGATCTCGACGTCGAAGATCGCGCCGTCCTCGCGGACCATGCGGTAATTGCCGTGCATCGCGCCCGACGGCGTCGCCAGCGGGCAGCCCGAGACATAGTCGAAGCTCGCGCCCGGCTCGATCACCGGCTGTTCGCCGACCACGCCTTCGCCCTCGACCGAATGACGCGCACCGCGGCCGTCGGTGATCACCCAGTGGCGGGTGAGCAACTGGACGGTCTCCGCGCCCTCGTTCTCGAGGCGGATGTGATAGGCCCAGAACCAGCGGCCGCGCTCGGGCTCGGACTGTTCGGGCAGGTAGCTGACCGACACGCGCACCGTCACCCCATCGGTCGTCGCCGCGTTGGGGAACAGCGCTTTCACAGGCCAGCCTTACTCAGGGCTTGGTCGAGGTCGTCGATCACGTCCTGCGCATCCTCGAGCCCGACGTTGATCCGCAGCAGCCCCTCGGTCACGCCCATCTCGATCTGCTTGTCGGGCGAGACGCTCGCGTGCGTGGTCGAGGCCGGATGCGTCATCAGCGAGCGCGAGTCGCCGATGTTGTTCGAGATGTCGACCAGCTCCAGCGCGTCAAGCAGTGCATGCGCCTGCTCGCGTCCCTCGACCTCGAACGCGAAGATCGGTCCGCACGCGTCCATCTGGCGCATCGCCAGTTCATGCTGCGGATGGCTCGGCAGGAAAGGATGCAGCACGCGGGGGACACGGCCTTCGAGGAATTGGCCGACCTTCATCGCGTTCTCCGACTGGCGGTGGATGCGCAGGTCGAGCGTTTCGAGCCCCTTGAGTACCACCCAGGCGTTGAACGGCGACAGCGTCGGGCCGGTGTTGCGCGTGAACGGCAGCAGCGTGTTGGTGATGAAATCCTCGGTGCCGCAGACCGCGCCGGCGAGCACGCGGCCCTGCCCGTCCATCATCTTGGTCGCGCTGTACGCGGTGACGTCCGCGCCGAACTCCATCGGTCGCTGCAAGGCCGGCGTCGCGAACGCATTGTCGACCACCGTCGTGATGCCGCGTTCGCGCGCGATGGCGCAGATCGCGGTCAGGTCGGCGATGTCCATGGTCGGGTTGGCGGGCGTCTCGAAGAAGAACACCTTCGTCTCGGGGCGGACCGCGTCGAGGAACGCCTGCGGGTCGCGCGCATCGACGATCGTCGTGGCGATCCCGAACTTCGGCAGCAACGTGTCGGTCAGCCAGCGGCAGGAGCCGAACGCCGCACGCCCGCCGACGAGGTGATCGCCGGTCTGGAGCTGGCACAGCAGCGCGGCGGTCATCGCCGCCATGCCGGTCGCCATCGTCCGGCACGCCTCGGCGCCCTCCAGCAGCGCGATCCGCTCCTCGAGCATCTGCACGGTCGGGTTTTGGAGGCGGGAATAGGTCATCCCCTCCTGCTCGCCGGCAAAGCGCGCCGCGGCGTCGCCGGCCTTGTCGTAGCAATAGCCCGAGGTGAGGAACAACGCCTCCGACGTCTCGCCATATTCGCTGCGGGCGGTGCCGCCGCGGATGGCGCGCGTCGCGGGACGCCAATTCTGGGTGATCGAACGATCCTGGCCGGTCTTGCGCTTCATGCGCGCCGCTTTGCCGGGGGGGAGCCGGGATGACAAGCCCGGGGACAAGCCTTGCGGGTGTCGGGGGGCTTCGTTCGCCCCTCCCTGGAAGGTAGGGGTTGGGGGTGGGTCGGGTTCCGGATCGTGGAACGGTCGTGACAAAAGCTGGCCTACCCACCCCCAGCCCCTCCCTTCCAGGGAGGGGAGCAGGTTCCCCCTAGTAGCGCCCCCAGGTGAATTTCGAGGACAGCGCGTAGTTCCAGACCGCGCCGACCAACACGCCGCTTAGCGCCGACGCCGCCCACGCCCCGTCGCGCATCTCGTACAAGAACGCCGCGATGCCGACATTGGCGACCGCACCGACCGAGCAGATCACCGCGAACGACACCCAGCCGTCGACCAGTTGCCGCCACCCCTTCAGGCGCCGGTCGCGATAGGTCAGCGCGTTGTTGAGGAAGAAGTTGAAGGTCAGCGCGGCCAAGGTCGCGACGATCTCGCCGACCACGAAATTCGCCCCGAACCCGAGGAACAGCGCGGTCAGCACCGCCATGTGGATACCGACGCCGAGCACGCCGATCGCCGAGAACATCGCGAACCGCACCGGCACGACGCGCCCGAACATCCGGTCGTAGATCGCGATCAGATATTCCATCGCGACGACGTGATCGAGCTTGCTCTCGCCTTCGGTGCGGCAGCGGAAGGTGTAGGGCACTTCGACGAAGCGCAGCGGCGTCGGCGACGCGGTGAGCAGGTCGAGCAGGATCTTGAAGCCGATCGCGGACAACGACGGCGCGAGGCGGCGGACGATGTCGGTGCGGATCATGAAGAAGCCACTCATCGGATCGTTGAGGTCGCATTTCAGCACGCGGCGCGACATCCTGGTCGCCAGCGCGGACTTGGCGACGCGGTCGCTGTCCCACTCGCCCGTGCAGCCGCCGCTGACGAATCGCGAGCCGATCACCACGTCGGTCTGTTCGTTCTTCAATAGGTCGAGCATCGCCGGCAACAGCGTCTCGTCGTGCTGGAGATCGCCGTCGATCACCGCGACGACTGGCGCGGCCGTGGCGCACATACCCTCGATGCACGCCGACGACAGCCCGCGGCGGCCGATCCGCTGGATCACGCGCACGCGCTTGTCGAGCCGGGCGATTTCGCGCGCGGCGTCGGCGGTGCCGTCGGGACTGTCGTCGTCGACGAAGATCGCCTCCCAGTTTCGCCCAGCCAGCGCCTGGTCGAGCTTGGCGATCAACGTCGCGACATTGGCCTTCTCGTTGAATGTGGGGATGACGACCGCGAGTTCGAGAAGGTCGGCGATCACAAGGTCAGCCGAGTTCGGCGAGAATGGCATCGCCCATGCCGCGGGTCGACAGCGTGCCGCCGAGATCGGGCGTGCGCGCGCCGCCCAGGATCGCGGCCGCGACCGCTGCCTCGATCCGGTCGGCGGCGTCGGCCAGATCGAGCGAATGCCGCAGCATCATCGCCGCGGACAGGATCGCCGCGCAGGGATTGGCCTTGCCCTGCCCGGCGATGTCGGGCGCGCTGCCGTGGATCGGCTCGTACATGCCCTTGTTGGAGTCGTTGAGCGCGGCGGACGGCAGCATGCCGATCGAGCCCGCGCACATCGACGCCTCATCGGACAGGATATCGCCGAACAGATTGCCGGTGACGATCACGTCGAACTGGCCGGGGTTGCGCACCATCTGCATCGCCGCGTTGTCGACATACATGTGGCTGAGGTCGACGTCGGGATAGTCGGCCGACACCTCGATCACGACGTCGCGCCAGAGCTGCGAGGTCTCCAGCACGTTTGCCTTGTCGACCGAGAGCAGCTTGCTTTTCCGGGTGCGTGCGGTCTCGAAGCCGACGCGGGCGATGCGTGCGATCTCGGTTTCGTCGTAGCGCATCTCGTCATGGCCTTCGCGCAGGCCATCGGCGGTGGTGCGGATGCCCTTCGCGCCGAAATACACGTCGCCGGTCAGTTCGCGGACGATGACCATGTCGATCGACCGGGCGATCTCGGGACGGAGTGCGGAGGCGTCCTCCAGGCCCGCGAACAGCTTGGCGGGGCGCAGGTTGGCGAACAGGCCGAGGTCCTTGCGCAGGCCGAGAATGGCTTGCTCGGGGCGGAACTGGCGTTCGAGCGCATCGCAGTCCGGATCGCCGACCGCACCGAACAGGATGGCATCCGCACGGCGGGCGAGGTCGAGCGTCTCGGGCGGGAGTGGATGCCCCGCGGCCTTGTACGCGGCGCCGCCGACGAGGCCCTCTTCGTAGCTGAGGTCGAGGCCGAGCGTATCGAGCACCCGCCGCGCTTCCGCGGTGACTTCGGGTCCGATGCCGTCGCCGGCCAGTATCGCGATCAAGGGCATGTGCGTTCCTCCTGCGCGGCCCCTTGCCGGGCGGTGCGCGCTCACGCAACCGCCCTTTTGAGGCGATCGACCAACCGGTCGCGCGCCGCCAACGGGTCGGCGCGACGGTCGACGAGGATATCGCGGGCGAGGAAATGGCCGGTCAGTCGCAGACCGTCGAAGATGTCGGACCACGCAGCCTCGCCGCCGACGAGGAGGAAGGGCGGCAATCGCAGCAGCTTGGCTTCGTAGCCGAACGCCGCCCCGCGCGAAACCGCCGCGCCGCTCCTGGGGCTGACGAAGCCGAGATCGTCCTCGGTGCCGCTCGCGACGCAGCGGTCGAGATCGAGCCCGAAGCCGAGTTCGGCGAGCACCAATAATTCGTACCGGACCAGCGCCGCCGCCCAGCCGCGCGCCGATGGTGCCACCTCGATCGCGCCGAGCACCCCGTCCAGCGCGTCGTGGATCTGCGGATAGGGCTGCGCTTCGGGCAGCGCGGCGGCGGTCAGCGCGGTCGCCCATTCGAGCGCACCCGCGGCGAGCGGCTCGCCGTGCATCTGCGCGCGGCTGTGGATGAGCTCGGCGGTGAGCGAGGCAAGCTGCTCGCCGGTCCGCGCGCGCCACTCGCCCTGGATGACGTTCGCCTGGAGCAACACCGGCCGCATCGCACGCGACCGACCGCCACGGACATAACCGGGCTGGACGCCGTCGTTGCGGGTCAGCGCCCGCACGATCGCGCCGTGCTCGCCATGCTGGCGGACGGCGACGACGATGGCGGCTGCGCGGAGGTGCATGGGGGGGCTATACGCCTCTCCCTCCGAAGGGAGACGGTAAAAGTGCCTTCTCCCCCCTCCCTGGAAGGGAGGGGTCCGGGGGTGGGTCGGCCGGCTTCGGCCACCCGGCGTCCGATTATGCGGAAGCCGACCCACCCCCAGCCCCTCCCTTCCAGGGAGGGGAGCAGATCAGCGGCGGATCTTCTTTGCCAGCTTCGTCAGGGCCGGATGGGTCGCGGCGCGCTTTGCCAGGGCTATCGCGCTATCGAACCCGCGCAACGCCGCGATCGTCGCGCGATTGCCCGGCGTCGGCCGCAGCAACAGAACATCGACGCACGCCGTTCCCCCGGTCGAGAATTGCCGCTTGTGCTGCCCCTCCCCCTCGGTGAAGTCGAACCGCGCGAAACGCCCATCTGCGAACAGATCGCGCATCGCCTCGACCTGCAAGACCGCGCCCGGCGACAGATCGTTATGCGCAGGATCATGCCCGACATAGGTGTAGCACAACGACTTGCCGTCGGCCGTACAGCACAGATACGCGACCGGAACCTCGGCGATGAACGCCAGCCAAGCCCGCAAACCGTCCTCCCCCGCGAGCGATTCGAGATGACGCACCGAAACCGCATCCTCCGGCAGCCCCGATCCCAGCAGCTTCTCCTGATAGGTCGTCGCCGACACCGCGCGAGCGAGCGGGTAGAAACCCGCGAACGCCGCCGTATCGTGATAGCGCCGGATATCGAGCACGCCGCCATTCGCCGCGGCGAGCTTCTTAGCCTTGCGCTTGATTCCCGACCGCGCGCTGCCGGACAGGCCGGCGAGCCACGCCGCCTCGCCCGCCGCGAGGTCGACATGATACCGCACATAGCGTTGCCGAACGAAGGCGAGCAGGCCGTGGCGGTCCAGACTGGCGAGCATCGTCGCGGGCAACGACGTCACCACGTAACCATCGGCGTCATCGGGCAGCGGCGGCAGGATCGGTGGCGTCGCCGCAAGCACGGCATCGAGCGAAAACGACACGCGCACCAATCGCCGGGGAATGGTCGCCAGGGTCCGGGCGCCGATCTGGAACTTCAGCGGCAGGCGGCGAACCGCACCATCTGCCATTACAGCCCGCGCGACCGCGGCCGTTCCTCGAACCAGTTCGACCAGAGCTGTTCGGCCTGTCGCCAGCGGGTCCGCAACTGATCCGGCGCGAGCGGCGTATCCGCGCGGTCGAGCGCGAGCGGCGGCCGATCCGCGAAATGATGCGTCGGCAACACCTCGCGCATCTCCGACAGCATCCCGCACAATGCCGTGAAGCGCCGCACATGGACCGCATTGGGCCGCGTACCGCTCCGGTTCGCCAGTTCGAAACCGTGGCTGACGATCGTCACCACCGCATGCCCCGACACCGCGGCATGCTCCAGCGCGTCATACGTCTCGCCAGCCGACAGCGCGCAAAGCTGGAAGGTGCGAATCTTGTCGCGCCGGTCCTCGATCACGGTGACGGGTACTTCGATCACGCCCTTGTCCTGCGCACGGCGAACCGGCGAGATTTGATGCGCGGGTAGCGAGATGCGGCTCGTCCCCGGCGCTTCCGATCCGTTGTGGCTGCTGTCGTAGCTGAACCCGAGTGCCGCGAGCGCGGTCAACGTGTCGTCGTTGGCGGCATAGCTGCCGGCACGGAAGGCGATCGGATGCGGCGCCCCCGCCTCGACCAGCAATTCGGTGGCGCGCAGAAGCAGGTCTGTCTGCTCGGCGAGGCTATAGTCGAACAACGCGAACCGATCGTGCGCAGCGCCGCGGTCGCCGGCCTTGGCGGTCGTCCAATTGGGGTGGAGGTGAAGTTGGACCTCCTGCCCCGCGTCGAGGATCGTCTCGATCATGCGACGGATAGGGGCCAGGCCGAAGGTGATGGCTGGCATCGGGTCGACGAAGAAACACGCCTTGAGATCGTGTCGTGCGAGTTCGGCCAATTGGTAGGCGAGCCCGACCCCGGCCGGCTCGAGCGACCGCGCGTAGATCGCGTCGCAATCGAGCCCGGCAACGTGATGCCGCCATGCGAACTCGGTGTCGATGGTCAGGAAGACGGGCGTAGTCACCGCGTCATCTCTATCCGAGGATAATGAAGATAGGGTTTCTTTTCCTTACGATAGCAGGCCGTGCGTATTGCCGAGCGCCCGCCGGTCAGCGCGAATGGTAGAAGTCGTAGACCTGTTGCGCCACCCCGGCGGACACGCCCGGCGCCTGTTGCAAATCCTGCAGGCTTGCATTGCGGACCGCTCGGCCGGTGCCGAAGTGCATCAGTAACGCTTTCTTTCGCGCGGGGCCGATGCCGGGGACTTCGTCGAGCGGGCTGGCGCCGATCGCCTTGCTGCGCTTGTCGCGGTGGACGCCGATCGCGAAGCGGTGGACCTCGTCGCGCAGTCGCTGGAGGTAGAACAGCACCGGCGCATTCACGGGAAGCTGGAACTCGCGGCCGTCGAGCATGTGGAACACCTCCCGACCATCGCGGCCGTGTTCCGGTCCCTTGGCGATTCCGACCAGGCACACGTCCTCGACGCCGATCTCCTCGAGCGCGGCCTTCACCGTGTTGAGCTGGCCCTTGCCGCCGTCGATCAGCACCAGATCGGGCCAGTCGCCCGAATCGCGATCGGGATCCTCCGCCTGCGCGCGCGAGAACCGGCGGGTGAAGACTTCGCGCATCATCGCGAAATCGTCGCCCGGCGCGGTATCCTTGTTCTTGATGTTGAACTTTCGATACTGACCCTTGCGGAAGCCCTCGGGGCCGGCAACGACCATCGCGCCGGTCGCGGCGGTGCCCTGGATGTGACTGTTGTCGTAGATCTCGATGCGCTGCGGCGGTTCGGCGAGGTCGAACAGGTCGGCGACCTCGCGCAGGAGCTTGGCCTGCGTCGTCGATTCGGCCTGGCGACGCTCGATCGCCTCGATCGCGTTGCGCTTGGCCTGGTCCATCAAACGGCGGCGATCGCCACGCTGCGGGACCTGGATCGCCACCTTGTAGCCGGCGCGTTCGCCGAGCGCTTCCACCAGCAGCGCGCCTTCGGGGAGGTCGCGATCGAGCAGGATTTGCTTGGGGGGCGGGACTTCCTCGTAGAACTGGCCGAGGAAGCTGGTCAGTACCTCGTCCTCGGGGACGTCGTTGGTGTGTTGCGGGAAGAAGCTGCGATGGCCCCAGTTCTGGCCGCCGCGGATGAAGAACGCCTGGATACCGATAAGGCCATCCTTGCACGCCATCGCGAAGATGTCGGCGTCGCCCACGCCCTCTGCGTTGATCGCCTGCGTACCCTGGATGAAGGTGAGCGCGCGGAGCCGGTCGCGGAGCAGCGCCGCGAGTTCGAAGTCCATGTTCTCGGCCGCGGCCTGCATCTGCGCGCCGAGCTTGGCCTGAACGCCGGTCGACTTGCCGCCGAGGAACGCCTTCGCATCCTCGACCAGTTCCTTGTACGCCGCTTCGTCGATCCGCCCGACGCACGGCGCGGAGCAGCGCTTGATCTGGTAGAGCAGGCACGGCCGATCGCGGGTCTTGAAGAAGCTGTCGGTGCAACTGCGCAGGAGGAACAGCTTCTGGAGCGCGTTGAGCGTGTTGTTGACCGACCCGGCGCTGGCGAACGGCCCGTAGTAATTGCCCTTCGCACGACGCGCGCCGCGGTGTTTCTGGACGCGCGGGAAGGCGTGGTCGTCGCGCAGGAGGATGAAGGGGAAGCTCTTATCGTCGCGCAACAGCACGTTGTAGGCGGGGCGATAGCGCTTGATGAGCTGCGATTCGAGCAGCAGCGCCTCGGCCTCGTTGTTGGTCGTGACGATCGTCATCGACCGGGTCTGCGAGACCATTCGCTGGAGGCGCTTGGTCAGCCGCTCGACCTGGACGTAGTTGGCGACGCGGTTCCTGAGCGCGCGCGCCTTGCCGACGTAGAGCACGTCGCCGCGCGCGTCCTGCATGCGGTAGACACCGGGGCGGATCGGTAGCGTCTCCAGCACGTTCCGGATCGCCGCCACGCCGGCCGCAAGATCGGGCGCTTCACCGCCACCGCGGACGGCGAAGGTGGATTTGTCTTCGTTGAACCGGTCAGGGGAATTGGGAGAGGACATCGCTGCGGAATCTAGGGAGTGCAAGGGGGTTATGCCAGCGATCGTCTTTGCTTGAAGACAGTGATGTTCACGCGAAGGCGCAAAGGCGCGAAGAGAAGGAGTAGTTTGGTTCACGCGGAGACGCGGAGCCGCGGAGAGAAGTTTAGACGGGCATCGATCGCTCAAACCGCCGAAGGCTTACATCCACTCGTGGCTGCTCAATACATCAACCCGAGACGCAACACCTCCGCGTCTCCGCGTCTCCGCGTGAACCCACCTTCTCTTCGCGCCTTTGCGCCTTCGCGCGAATCAACCTTCTCAATGCCCTGCGGGCGAAGGCCGTCGATCAGGTTTGGGCGAAGACCTTGGTGCCGACGATGCCTACCACGGTGAGTGCCATGAAGCAGGCCTGGATGCCGCTGACCTTGTCGCCGAACAGGATGACGCCCCCGATGATGACGCCGATCGCGCCGGCGCCGGTCCAGATCGCGTAGGCGGTGCCGGCGGGTAGGCCGCGCATGGCTAGCGCGAGCAGGCCCATGTTGACGAAGCTGAGGATGATCGGGACGCTGGAGGCCTGCCACGTGGCGATCGTGGCCGCCCATTTGAGGCTGAGCGCCCAGCAGATTTCGGTGACGACGGCGACCGCGAGGATGAGCCAGGACATGAATGTTCTCCAACGGGCTCAGATTGGAGACTCGGCCGCCGGAAACCCGGGAAGAGACGGCCGTCGATAATGATGGGTGGCGGGAGGGACGTGCCCTCACCTTCCCACTGCTTCGCAGCAGGCCCCTTCCTCTCCCCGAGGGGAGAGGAGAAGATTTAGTTCAGGCGGCTGAGGCCCGAGATCGAGCGGTCGACCATCGCGCGGTCGGCGGCGGCGTCGTGGTGCTCGGCGATCAGGATCCCGGCAGCCTTGGCCGCAGCATCGGCTGCCCGCGCGCGGACTTCGGCGATCGCGGCGCGTTCGGCGGCGGCGATCTTGTCCTCGGCCATTTTCGCGCGGCGGGCCATCAGGTCCTCGGCGCCAGCCTTCGCCTTGGCGATGATCGCCGCAGCCTCGTGATGGGCGTGGGCCTTCATCGCTTCGGCCTCGACGTGCGCGGTCTTCGCCTTCGCCTCATACTCCGTGCGGATCGCCTCGGCTTCGGCGCGGAGGGCCTTGGCTTCGTCGAGCTGCGTGCGGATGCCGGCGATGCGCGCGTCGAGCATCTTGCCGATCATGCCTGGAACCTTCTTCCAGATCATCAGCAGGATCACGACGATCATAGCCACCGCGACCCAGCCGGTCGAGGTCAGGCCGAGCGCGGTCGGATCGGCGACGTGCTCGACACCGCCGGGCGCGGTCGTGTGGCCCTGAATGCCCTGGTTGTCGATCGCACCTTCGGGCGCCATGCCCTCTTCGTGGATGACCTTTGCGGCCGAATCTGGATTAGCCATGCGCCGTCGTCCTGCGTACCGCGTCGCTCGCCGCGTCCAGGCTGACCTGGAGCCCGGCAACCTTGGCGGCCAATTGCTGTGCTGCCTCGGCGGCGACACCCTGAAGGTTCGCGAGCGCCTCGGCCTTTGCGTTCGCTACCGCCAGGTCGTGATGACCCAGACGCTCGGCGAGTTCGGCGTCGGCCGCATGGACCTGCTGCTCGAATGCGGTCGCCGCACGCTTCGCAGCGGCAGCGGTCTCGGCCTGCGCCGCGGTACGGGCCGCGTCCATTTCGGCCTGCCAGTTCGCCTGGACCGTATCGGCCTGCGCACGGGCAGCGACCGCCGCCGCCAGATCGCCGGCGATCTTGCCTTCGCGCGAGTCCACGTTGGACACGATCTTCGGCACCATGCCCTTACCGATCCCGAAATACAGGATGCCGAAGGTGAGGAGCAGCCAGAAGATCTGCGAGGCGTAGGTAGCGGCTATCTGGGCAATCTGGGGCATTGGTCTGTCCTGCGTTAATCCGGCCGGGCGCGGTTGCCCGGCCAAATCACCGAGTGGTTAGGCGACGAACACCAGGATGATCATGGTGACGAAGGCGAGCAGACCGAGAAGCTCGGCTGCTGCGAAACCGATGAACAGACGGCCCTGCTGGCTGTCGGCTGCGCCCGGGTTGCGGAGCGCGCCGGCGAGGAACTGAGCGAACACGTTGCCCACGCCGAGGGCTGCGAGGCCCATGCCGATCGCTGCGAGGCCGGCGCCGATCATCTTTGCTGCTTGTGCGTCCATGGTAAATTCCCTTTGAAAATCAGTTGGTAATGGAAAACTTAGTGAAGGTTTACGGCGTCGTTCAGATAGACCGACGTCAGCAACGCGAACACATAGGCCTGGATCGCGGCGACCAGCAGCTCGAGCAGCGTGATGCCGATCATCAGCAACATGCTCGGCGCGGTCACCAGACCGATATACATCCCGCCGAGGTTCAGGCCGTTGATCACGAACGCGGCCAGCACCTTGAGCAGAATATGCCCCGCGGTCATCGCCACGAACAGTCGCAGACCGAGCGAGAACGGACGCACCAGGAACGACATCAGCTCGACCACGAAGATCAGCGGGATCATCAGCGCCGGCGTGCCGCTCGGCACGAACAGCGAGAAGAAGTGGAAGCCGTGCTTGCCGAAGCCGACGAGCAGCACGATCGCGAAGCTGATCAGCGCCAGCACGCCGGTGACGGTCATGTGGCTGGTCACGGTGAACGGATGCACGCCGGGGACGATGCCGAACGGGAGCAGGCCGATGATGTTCGCGAACAGGATGAACATGAACAGCGAGAAGACGTAAGGCACGAAACGCTTGCCGCCGGGGCCGACATTCTGCTCGAGCATGCCCGAGATGAAGCCGGTAAAGCCCTCGACCGCCATCTGCCAGCGACCGGGCACGAGCTCGCGCTTCATGCCACCGATCATGAACGCCCAAAGCGCGACCAGCGTCACCACCATCCACAATGCGGAGTTGGTGAACGACAGGTCATAGCCACCTACGATCCAGTGCGAGCCGAACGCCGGCTCGATCAGGAACTGGTGCATCGGATCGATCTTGCCGCCCTGTTCTGCCGCCACGTGGAATCCCTGCCGTCTTGATACGACAAACGCCCGGTTACTCCGGGCGTTCGCCTGAAATTCGAATGATCTGCCTGAACGCGACCGCTATCCCGAGGAACAGCAGCACGATCAGTCCCCAAGGGCCAGTGCCAAACCAATGGTCAATCAACCACCCGATCAGCGCACTGCCGACGAGACTCCCGATGAGGGCGGAAATGACGCGATTGCCTTGCGAGTATCCTCGCTCGGCGTCCGGCCCCTTCTGCCCCTTTGCGAGCGTTTCCCGATGCTGCGCCTCTCGCAATCGCTCATCGAGCGCGGAAAGTCGCGGATCGTCAACACCCTGGGGGTCCTGTCCGGGTTCGATCTCCGCCACGCACGTTCCTCCACCTGATTTCGCATCGGGGAGGAAGCAAGCAGCGACGAGCGATCCCGCCAAGGCGCGGTCCGTTTAGAAAAGGGGGGGGTGCAAGTCAACCGGTGTGACAGACGCGTCATCAATGGGGCCGTTCGATCCTCCCCCGCCAGGGGGAGGTGGCACCGCAGGTGACGGAGGGGGAGGACACGGAGCAGGGGTTTCCCTTACCTCCCCCTCCGTCTGGCAAGTGCCAGCCACCTCCCCCTGGCGGGGGAGGATTTCAGAGCCGAACGTCGATACGCCCACGCTCTTCGTCATCCCGACGAAGGCCGACTTCTCCCCCCCTCCCTGGAAGGGAGGGGTCGGGGGTGGGTCGGCCGGTTGGCTGGCGATACGGATCCCAAGCGGCCTACCCACCCCCAGCCCCTCCCTTGTCAGGGAGGGGAGCACTTTAGCTTAAACGCAGCGCGAATCGCGTTCCGGTGCACCGGCGGTACGCGTCTTCCACACCCCGTTGGGCGTCTTGTACTTCTCGCCAGGATTAGTCGCGGCAATCAGGTTGCAGCCACTCGTGAACGCCAGCTGCTCGACCGTCGCGCCGCTCGCCTGCGCCTTTTGCGTGTACGCCGACTTGCGCTGGATATTGATGTTGTTGACCAGCGCGCGAAGGTCCGCGCTCGCCGCGCCGACGAGCCCCAGATACCCGTCGGGCTGCTCGCCGACCTCGCCACCGGCACGCGCCGCGGCATAGGCCGGATCGCGTTGCGCCGAGGCCGCTACCGAAAGGCCGCCGAGAACCGCGGCTGCGGCAATCATGACAATGACCTTTTTCATCTTAGAATATCCCCGGATTCTGCTGGATCAGCGACTTCGCCTCGCCATCGAGACGATAGACCACTTCCTGCGTCACATTGATGTTGAGGTTGATCTCGATCGGCTTGTCGGGGGCCGACACGCTGATGCAGCCCGGCAGGGCGGCGGCGGTCGTCACCAGAAAAGCGATCGTCCTCATCACCTGCAAGATCGGCCTTTGCTCCAGCTTCTTCAATCCTGTTTCGGTCATGGCACGATACTGCTTTCCGTGGGCTGAATGGTTGGAGGTTTGGGAGAAGGTGGCGCCGACTGTTGCTGGATCAGTGCGGGCAAATTACGCTCGATCAGCCGCTTCGGATCGTAGAAGCTCTGCGCGGTGTCGAGCAGCCCGCGGAACGGCGCCTTGATCCGGATATTGAACACGAACGGCAGCTTTTGCAGGCGGCGGACGATGAAGTTCGCCTTGGCGCCCTCCCCCTGGCTGATCCCGGCGAAGCGCACGTCGGTGACCATCTCGCCCGCGAGCGGCCCGTTCATGCCGACGCGCAGCGACTGGTAGCGGAGCGACTTCAGCGCCTGGAACGCGATGTTCGCCCAGATGCCGAGGTCCTTCTGGCTGAGGTCGCCGACATAGGCGAGCGTGCCGCCACCGGGCCGGACGCGCAGGTCGCCGCCTTCGATGCGTCCGCCGCTCTCGTCGAAGATCATCGGCAGGACGCCGTCGAAGATCCCGGTCGCGTCGAGATTCTTGAAATCGAACTGCTGGAGGAACTGGTCGGCGGCCATGTTGGCGATGTGGAACGTCATCCGGCGCTCCTTCGGCGCGGAGAAGTCGAGCAAAGTCGGGTCGAGCGTCAGCGATCCGCCCGCGAACGGCCAGGAGCCACCCTCGACCTGCACGCGCGCACCGGGCAGCGTCTGGTAGCGGATCGTGCCGTCGGTCACCGGGATGCCGGGGTTGAGCGTGCGGATCGTCGCCACCTGCCCCGGTGCGCTCTGGAGGTTGAGCAGGTCGGTGAAGCGGATCTCGGTCGCGATTCCGGTGACCGGCCCGAACGCGGCGGCGAGATCGGTGCCGGCGGTGCGGAACACGCCATTGCTCGTCACGCCGTCGGGGTTCCAAGCAATGTGGCCCTCCCCGCTGACCGATCCGTTGACGTCGGCGATCACGCCGAAGGTGAGCGGGGTGAGCGCGTCGGGTTGCAGCCGGTCCTTGGCGAAGGCGATCGCGGGCACGTTCAGGTCGGCCTTGCCCGTCCCCGTCGCGAGTGCGTGGTCCAGCGTTACGTCGGCGACCTTTGTGTTGGTGGTCGGCTCGAACAGCGTGCCCGCCGCGGTGATCGTGCCGTTCACCAGCGCCAGCGTGACGGTCCGCGCCGCAAGAGGCTTGAACCGGGGCGTCGGCGCGGCATCGGACACGCCCATCGCGCCGGTGAGGTTGAGCGCGCCGCCGACCAGCGTCCACTCGCCCGCCGCCTCGCCGAGCAGCAGCGGGACATTGGCGATCTGCCCCGAGCCGTTGGTGAAGGCCCCAGCCACGCCCTGCCCCGTCATGCGGCCGGTGATGGTGCCGAAATCGAGTCGCGTGACACGCTCGGGCGCGCCGATCCGGGTCTGCACGCCCTCGATCCGGAAGCCGCGATCGGCGAGCCGCACGGTCGCCCCGGCGGTCGCGAGCGTGATTGGCGTGGTGCCGAGTCGCCCACCTAGCTTTGCCGCAGCGATCGTCGCGCCGCCGCTGATCCGCGCCCCATTAACCTGCACCAGCGCGCCGTCGACGGGGCACAGGGTCAGGCGCGACGGATCGAGCACCAGTCCGGATATCGCGAGGCGCCGGACGGCGAGCGGCGCGCAGCCGGTGTTGACGACCAGCCGCCTACGACCATCCCAGAGCGCGGCGACCGGCATCGACAGGCCGTCGACGCGGCCGTTACCGATCGGCCCGTCGAGCGTTGCCTGCGTGGTGATCGACGTCGCGCCGCCGGGCGTCGCGCTGAACGTCACCGGGGTCAGCGCCAGTCGAGCGCCGCCCGCCGCATAGGGCGCGATGCGCGCCACGCCGCGGATCGCTGCGCCGGGTTTTGCCTGCGCGAGCGACACACGCGCCTCCGGCAGGCCACCGCCTTGCAGCGCCAGAGTCGTGTCGAGCCGCACGCCGCCGTTCGGCCAACCGAACGCGACCCCGCTCCCGCCGCCGAGCGCCACGCGTGCGCCGCTGGCCGAGGCGAGCGCGAGGCGGGACAGCACCGCCGAGCCGCGCCCATCCGCGAGCCGCACGAACACGTCGCCGTCCGCCGCGAAACCACGGCCCGCACGCTCGACAGCCTGCGTCATGGCGACCGCGAGGGGTGCGACCGGCGTTCCCGCCGCCGCACTGCCCAGGCCGCCAACGCTGGCGAGCCGCGCCTGCGCCACCGCGGCACCGCTCGCCCGCGCGCGTCCGTCGAATGCGATCTGCTTGCCGATCCGGTAGGCGCCCGCGATCGAAACGCGTCGTGCCCGGCCTTCCGCGGTCCGGACGGTATCGGCGACAATGTCCGCCTTGCCGTTGGTCGCGGCCGCGCTGCCGGTGAAATCGATCGCGCCTCCCGCCCCGGCCAGCGCGATCCCCGGTGCGCGTGCCGCCCCGGTCTTGAGCGTCGCCTTGCCCTGCCAGCGGTCGAGCGCAGCCGATAGCCCGACGTCGAGGTCCGCAACGATGTGGTCGGCCCGAGTCGTCCCGCAGGCGAGTCGTGACACGCGCACCGGTCCGGTGATCGTCGGCTTCGCCGCGTCGATCCGCAGCTTCACGGTCGCCGCCAGCCGGTCGATCACGCACCCGCCGATGTCGAGCCGCTCGCTGATCGCCGCCAATGTACCGCGGAAACCGTCGTCGAGCTTGCCCGATCCGGCGAGCTTTAGTCCGACGATGCCCTGCGGGGTCTCCAGCCGCATTCGCCCATCGGCGACCGCCACGTCGAGCGCGGGCAGCGAAAACGGCTTGCCCGTCGAGGCCGGCAGCAATTTGTCGATCGCGCCAAGCGAGACTTTTCCATCGACCAACCGTCCGCGCAGCCGGACCTTGCCCGCGCGAACGCCTTCCAGATACGGCCCCGACAACCCGACTCCGGTCCGCGTCTCGACCCAGTCCGCGACCAGATCGGGATGCGCCGGATCGCCCAGCACGACGTTCGTCAGCCGCTGGCCACCCAGCGCGAGGTTGGCGATCTCGTACCGCGCAGGCACCCCGGCCTTCGCCAACTCGCGATCGATGAACCCTTCCGCGATCGGCTTGCGCGCGAGCCACAGCGCGATCAACCCGGCGAGCAGAACCAGCGCGACGATCAGGATGATGCGCCGGACAGGCACCGGACGGCGAGGATTGGGGCCGGGGTCGGCCCCCGTCTCGCTCGTCTCGCTCACCCACTCACTCCGCCACGCTCAGGCGCCCTGCATAGGCGTGAGCAGGGGCGTCATGCAATTGCGCGCGGATGTGCTAGCCTGTCGGAATGGCCGAACCGGACGATGACGCCACTGCCTTGGGGAACGATCTGAAGGGCCATAGAGGGCGCCTCCGCAAACGCTTGTTCGAAGGCGGCAGCGACGCTTTGCTCGACCACGAACTCATCGAATATCTGCTCGCGATCGCGATTCCCCGCGGCGATACGAAGGCGCTCGCCAAGGCCCTGATGCGCGAGTTCGGCGGGATCGGCGGCGTCCTCACCGCGGATGCCGAGGCGCTCGGCCGGGTAAAGGGCATGGGCGAGATCTCGACCGCGGCGATCAAGATCGCGCATGCCGCCGCGATCCGCCTGCTCCAGTCGCACGTCAGCGACCGCCCGGTGCTCGCCAACTGGCAGGCGCTGCTCGATTACCTCCGCGCCGACATGGCGCACCACGCGATCGAACGGTTCCGCGTGCTCCACCTCAACACCAAGAACATGCTGATCCGCGACGAGGTGATGAGCAAGGGCTCGATCGACCAGGCTGCGGTCTATGTCCGCGAAGTCATCCGCCGCGCGATCGACCTGGGCTCGGCGTCGATCATCCTCGTCCACAATCACCCGAGCGGAGACCCCTCCCCCAGCCGCGCCGACATCGAGATCACGCGCACCATCGCCGAGGCCGGCAAGCGGCTCGGCATCACCGTTCACGACCATATCGTGATGGGCACCGGCGGCCATGTCAGCCTGCGCGCGCAGGGGTTGATCTGAGGCAACCCAATAGTTCCATGGAAGCACGCGACGTTTGCCCCGCGCCTTCGTTGTCCGGTCGAAGGAATTGCATGTGGACAACAAGCTACACGACCAAGCCTCGACCGTAACCGCCGAGCATGGTCAGGTTCTGGTCGATGGGCCGGACGGCGTTGCGGTATCGCTGACGCCCGATGCCGCCGTCGAGACATCCGACCGGCTCCTGGAGGCCGCCGTCGAAGCGCAGGGCCAGATCTTGTCCAAGACGCTCGCCGAAAAGGAACAGGCCGCGCGGAAGGCCGGCTGATCGTAACAACCCGCATTACCGTCGAACAAAAGGCGCATCGCCGATACTGATTTTGCGCAACGTCTCCCCGTCACGAACCGTGTATCGATTCGCTACCGTGACGAACCGGAGACGCAATGCGCCAGATTCTCTATCTCAGTTCGAGCACGGTACGGGGTGACCGCGGCGATCTCGCCACGATCCTCGAACAGTCCCGCCACAACAACGCGATCGACGGCATCACCGGTCTGCTCTGGTCGGACGGCGTGCATTTCCTGCAGGTGTTCGAAGGACCGACGCGGAGCGTGGAGGCGACGTTCGCACGAATTTTGAATGACGACCGCCATCACGACATCGTTCTGCTGCACAACGAACGGATTGCCGAACGTCAGTTCGGTGGCTGGTCGATGGCGCACCGCCGAACCGATGATGCGGCCGATCTCTACGATGTCCGGATGCAACGCCTGATGTCGCGCGCTGCCGCCCATGTCCGCGCGCGCTTCCTGTCGATCATGCAGACCGGAGCGATCTGAGCCAGTCACGCGAAGACTGCCACGCGAAAGGCCGCCGGGAGAACCCGACGGCCATGCATTTGCGTGAAGCGTGAAAGATCAGCCCTGCGACAGGAAGCTGGTCAGCTCTGGCTTGGACAGCGACTTGTTCTTGTCGGTATCGGCCTGTGCGAACGCTGCGGCGACCCACTTCTTCGTCTCGGGCGTGCCGGGCTTCGTCGCCGGATCGGTCTTGGTCTTCAGGGCGACCATCCAATCCCCGAACTCGGCTGCGCTGAGCTTGCCGTCGCCGTTCTTGTCGTAGGTCGGGAATTCGGTGTCGATGACCTGCGCGACCTGATCGCTGCTCGCGGGTTGCGTCGCCTGTGCGGTCTGTGCCGACTGGGCGGGCGCAGACTGGGTCGGCCCGGACTGAGCAGGTGGCGTCTGGCCCGGCGCGGTCTGGGCGGGCGACATCGAAGGATCGGCCGCGCCCGTCGTCGCCGTCGGCGCAGTCTGCGGCGATGTCATGGTGGATTGCGCGAGCGCCGGCGCAGCAATCGTCATCGCGCCTGCGAGCAGAGCATATTTGAGCATTGCCATTCTCCATCGGCTAATCGAAATCGTTACTGGACGATCACCGCAGCAGCCCCGGGGATACTGGGCGGATACTGCGGCACACCGACCGTCGAAGGCGGATATAGGCCGAACGCATTGCCGTTTGTACCCCCGTCGATGGCCTGCTAGGCGCTCCGCAGGCGTCTCCCGAGGGGAGCACGCGACGAACCGTGCCATTCACCAGCCCCGAGGAAACCCATGGTCCCCCGCTATTCCCGCCCCGACATGGTCGCGATCTGGACGCCCGAAGCGCGCTTCAAGATCTGGTTCGAGATCGAGGCGCACGCCACCGACGCGCTCGCCGAACTCGGCGTCGTGCCCAAGGAAGCCGCCGCCGCGATCTGGGAAAAGGGTGCGTTCGAGGTCGACCGGATCGACGAGATCGAGCGCGAGACCAAGCACGACGTCATCGCCTTCCTGACCAACGTCGCCGAGCATGTCGGCCCCGAGGCGCGCTTCATGCACCAGGGCATGACCTCGTCGGACGTGCTCGACACCTGCCTCGCGGTACAGCTGGCCAAGGCGAGCGACATCCTGATTGCCGATCTCGACGCGCTGCTGGTGGTGCTCGAACGCCGCGCGCGAGAGCACAAGATGACGCCGACGATCGGCCGCAGCCACGGCATCCACGCAGAACCCGTGACGTTCGGGCTGAAGCTCGCCCAGGCGCATGCCGAGTTCGCGCGCAATCGCGCGCGGCTGGTGGCGGCGCGCGAGGACGTCGCGACCTGCGCGATCTCGGGCGCGGTCGGCACGTTCGCGAACATCGATCCGTTCGTCGAGGACTATGTCGCGGGCAAGCTCGGACTGTCGGTCGAGCCGGTCTCGACCCAGGTTATCCCGCGCGATCGCCATGCGATGTTCTTCGCGACGCTGGGCGTGATCGCCAGCTCGATCGAGCGGCTCGCGACCGAGATCCGGCATCTGCAGCGCACCGAAGTGCTCGAGGCGGAGGAGTTCTTCTCGCCCGGCCAGAAGGGCTCGTCGGCAATGCCGCACAAGCGCAATCCGGTGCTGACCGAGAACCTCACGGGCCTCGCGCGCATGGTCCGCGGCTACGTCACGCCCGCGATGGAGAATGTCGCGCTGTGGCATGAGCGCGACATCTCGCACTCGTCGGTCGAGCGGTACATCGGGCCCGACGCGACGATCACGCTCGACTTCGCGCTCGCGCGGCTGACCGGGGTGATGGACAAGCTGGTCGTGTACCCCGAGCGGATGTTGAAGAACCTCAACAAGATGGGTGGCCTCGTCCACTCACAGCGCGTGTTGCTGGCGCTGACCCAGGCGGGCGTGAGCCGCGAGGATGCGTATCGCCTCGTCCAGCGCAACGCGATGAAGGTGTGGGATTCGGATGGCGCGTTGTCGCTGCTGGAGCTGCTGAAGGCCGATCCGGAAGTGACGCTGTCGGATGCGGAACTGGAGGACAAGTTCGACCTCGGCTATCACCTGAAGCACGTCGACACGATCTTCGCCCGAGTTTTCGGCGCGGCCTGAGGACTCGGCAAACGTTGCTCCCCTCCCTGAAAGGGAGGGGTTGGGGGTGGGTAGGCCCGCTTGAGCCACCACGTCTGGAGCTCGCGGAAGCCGACCCACCCCCTGCCCCTCCCTTTCAGGGAGGGGAGAGCGTCGTGTTCGAGCGAATACGGTGTCCCCGCGACGCTCAAGATGCACGCAACGCAATTGCGATTACGTGTTACAAAATTGCGACAACGCGCAACTATAGCGATATCGCCCTTGCCGGATATTCTTCCGGCATCGGAGACCTACCCATGCGCATGTTCGAAACCGTGACCAGCACCATGCTGGCGATCGCGGCTCAAGCGCTGGTGGTCGGGGTGGTCGTCACCGCCTTCTGATCCATCGGCCCGCCCGCCCCCTTCCGAGGGGGCGCGGCTAGGCCGTCGGAGCAGCGCGAGATCCGCCAATATCTGGTGGCCTGCCCTGCATTTTGGCTTGCCGGCCTTGTCAGAAAACCTGGCCATTCCAGTCAAACACTGCGATCTCAGGGGCTTAGGTGTTTGGCATCATTAATGCAGTGACACAGATGTGGCGCAGTTCGGCGTCATGCTCTGTGAAAGGCATTCCATGTTCCAGATCCACTCGTTCCGCCCCGCCGCTCTGCTGGTAGCGAGCATCGTCGCGCTCGGTGGCGCCTCCGCACCCGCATTCGCCGCCGGCGACAAGCCGATTTCCGTCACCATGCCCGCCAGCGTCTTCAAGGACGACACCAGCCGCGTCTGCATGCCGCGCACCATTCTGGGTCGCAAGGTCGACAAGACGCTGCCCGAGACGATCTGCGAGACCCGGTCCGAATGGAGCGCACGCGGCGTCATCATTCGCACCAAGTGACGGCGGCGGCCAGTCCAACCAAGCAAACGGCGGCTCGATCGATCCTCCCCCGCAAGGGGGAGGTGTCGCCGAAGGTGACGGAGGGGGAGGACACGGAGCCGAGGTTATCGCTTACCTCCCCCTCCGTCCGACAAGAGCCGGCCACCTCCCCCTGGCGGGGGAGGATTTAGGGCCTCCACTGACGAGGTTGCTCTCGCCTCGCCTAAAAACGAGACCGACCTCGGTTACCGCGTCCGCAGATAGCGTGCCGCGAACTCCTCGTCCGACATCATCAGATAGCGGATCATGTCGATCAACGCCCAGGGTGCGCTGACGAACAACCGATCGCCACGATGCCGGGTACCATCCTTACGATCTCGAAGCGGGTCACTCCAAGGTAAACGCGATAGATGCCAGCCAACTCTTCATCAGGATCGCTCCCTGACGCCTGACAATTAGAGTCTGGCCTGCGCCAGACGGGTCAACCGACCTTGGGATTTGGCGGAATGAGACTATCGGTTCCCCGTGCCGCCACGACCCATCGGTAAAAGGCGTCGGCGATGTACGCTCGGATCATCGAGGGATCGATGGTTACTCGCTTGGTGTTACCCACGCATGTTCGCCCCTCGACGATCAGCGCCTGGGTCAGTCCGCGCTCCAGCGGCGATCCGGGTTCCGACCGGACAAGACGCGTGGCGAGCACAGGCTGCTCCTCGACTAAGCAAGAGGCGAACAGCAACGAGTCGCGATCCTCCGGCAACCGCAACCGGTTGCGAAGACCTTCGCGCGCCATGAACCGACTACGTACCGCAGGATCGCGAACCATTTCGGGTGTCAGCGCAGCGTCCGGTGCATAGGTACGCATGACCAGTTCCATGATCACACCACGATCAAGTTGCGAAACACCCAGATCGATACTGCCGATAGGGCGGTTCGAATAGACGGCTCCTTCCGTGCGCAGTGGCGGATGACAGCCGCCATACTGTAGCATCCTACCTTGCGCGAATCGAGCGCGCGCACTGTTGGGCTCACCATCGACGGCATTGCGAAGCCAATGCACATTGCCGATGCGAACGGCGCAACCTAAATACAGGTCTGCCCTTTCACGCCTTATCCGCGACCCCAAAAGCGTCGAATAGTCCCAGTAGACGCCGGTCGGCAGCAGGCTGCGCGGAATGCGGAGACCCTCGACGATAATCTCGTCGGAATCGGCAGCGGTTGGCAACGTCGGAGCAGGTCGCTCTTGCGCCCCTACAACTGTCGCGCCCAACGCCATTGCCAAGATATAACCCAGATACGCGATCTTCATGGTTTTACCTCGAAGCAAACGGGAAGGACTATTCAACGCACCATATAGTCAAGAGTTACCACGTCAATGCTGATGCTAATTGCGCAGCACGAGCTTGACGTTGGATACAACGAAGTGGTCGATCAAATTTTCAACACCCGAGGGACGGCCAAGAAGCCAATGACGGTGGTGATAAGCACCAAGCATTGCAATGCCGGAGCTAGTCCAACCGGGATAGAAGCAGTGAACCCGAGCATACAGAAATTCCCGGCATGCCGATCACGAAAGCGAAAAGCGCGCCGCCGTAGCGACTGTAATCGTTAGCAGCGACTCGGGGGGCCATTGAATCGACGGCGGATGTGCTGACGCTCATCGGAAGGGCGCTACCAATGCGTACGTCCCAGGTATCTGCTTATTCCTGCCTTCCTCGTGATCGCACCATTTTAATCCGGCTTAACCCGGCCGCATCGCCATCACCAATCGCCGCTCATTTCCTTTATCGAGGCTCCAGGAAGAGAGCGGCGACCGGGCGAGTAGATCCAGACACTCCGCGCAGCTTATTCCCCCGCGAACACGCCCTTGAGCTTGGCGAAGAAGCCTTGGCTCGCCGGGCATTCGTCGCCCGTCTCCGTCTCGCGGAACATCTCGAGCAGTTCCTTTTGGCGATTGCTGAGACGCGTGGGCGTCTCGACATCGATCTGGACGACGAGGTCGCCGAAGCCGCGGCCCTGCAACACGGGCATGCCAGCGCCGCGCTGGCGGAGCTGCTTGCCCGACTGGATGCCGGCCGGGATCTTCACCTCGTGCGTGCGGCCGTCGAGGCCGGGGATCGACAGCGACCCGCCGAGCGACGCGACCGTAAAGCTGATCGGCGCGCGCGCGAACAGCGTCGTGCCTTCGCGCTCGAACAGATTGTGCTTGGTCACGTGCAGGAAGATGTAGAGATCGCCCGCCGGCGCACCGCGGGCGCCCGCCTCGCCCTCGCCGGACATGCGGATGCGCGTGCCTTCGTCGACGCCCGGGGGGACGTTGATCGACAGCGTCTTGGTCTTCTCGACACGACCTTCGCCGCGGCAGTCGGGGCATGGATCGGCTATAACCTCGCCCGCGCCGTTGCAGACCGGGCAGGCGCGTTCGACCACGAAGAAGCCCTGCTGCGCACGGACTTTGCCGTGACCGCCGCAATGCTGGCAGGTTTTCGCGCGCGTTCCGACCTTGGCGCCCGAGCCGTCACAGGTATCGCAGAGCGCGGAGACATCGATCGTGATCTCGGTCGTCTTGCCGTGGAAGGCTTCTTCCAGGCTGACTTCCATGTCGTAGCGCAGGTCCGCACCACGTCGTGCCGCAGACCGGCCACCGCCGCGCTGTGCGCCGCCCATGAACTCGCCGAAGACGCTTTCGAAGATGTCGCTGAAGCCGCCGAAATCCTGCGCGCCGCCGCCGTGACCGCCACCGCCGCCGTTCTGGAACGCGGCGTGGCCGAACCGGTCATAGGCCGCGCGCTTCTGCGGGTCCTTGAGGCAGTCGTATGCTTCGCTGACCGCCTTGAACTGCGCTTCCGAATCCTTGCAGCCGGCATTCTTGTCCGGGTGATACTTCATCGCGAGCTTGCGATAGGACGACTTGATCGTCCCCGCATCCGCGGTCCGCTCGCATTCGAGCAGTTCGTAATAATCTGTCTGGGTACTCATACCGGCCCTCTTAAGCCCTCTCCCCTCTGGGGAGAGGGTTTGGGTGAGGGGCAGTTCCGGGCGGCAACGCTCGTGGCTGCCCCTCACCCCGGCCCTCTCCCCGGAGGGGAGAGGGAGTTTCGGTTACGCCTTCGGGTTGTCGTCGACTTCCGAGAACTCCGCGTCGACGACGTCGTCGTCCTTCTTCGCCGCGTCGCCGTCGGCCGAAGGCGAAGCGTCCGCCTGGGCCTGCTTCTCGTAGATCGCCTGGCCGAGCTTCATCGCGACCTGGGCGAGCGCGGTGCTCTTCTCGGTCATCGCATCCGCATCGCCGCCCTCGACCGCCGCCTTGGTCGCGTCGATCGCGGCCTGGATCTCGGTCTTGAGCGCGTCGTCGACCTTGTCGCCGTTATCGGCAAGCTGACGCTCGGTCGTGTGGATCAGCGACTCGGCGTTGTTCTTCGCCTCGGCACCGGCACGACGCTTCTTGTCCTCCTCGGCGAAGGTTTCTGCGTCGCGGACCATCTGCTCGATGTCGTTGTCCGAAAGGCCACCCGATGCCTGGATGCGGATCTGCTGCTCCTTGCCGGTGCCCTTGTCCTTGGCCGAGACGCTTACGAGGCCGTTGGCATCGATGTCGAACGTAACCTCGATCTGCGGCACGCCGCGCGGTGCGGGCGGTATGCCGACGAGATCGAAATTACCGAGCATCTTGTTGTCGGCCGCCATCTCGCGCTCGCCCTGGAACACGCGGATCGTCACCGCGCCCTGGTTGTCGTCGGCGGTCGAATAGGTCTGCGACTTCTTGGTCGGGATCGTC
>QFMX01000026.1 GCA_003240625.1 Sphingomonas taxi | reverse complement strand
ACGCTGGCGAACTCCTGGCCCTCGACCTTGTAGGTGCGATCGGTCAGGTTGCGCACGCCCGCGCGCACCTGCCACACGTATTGCGGCGAGTCCCACACGCCGTAGGCGCCGACCAGGGTGTAGGCGTCCTGGCTGAGGTTGGCGCGGTTGTCGACCGACAGCCACGTCTCGCTGCGATAGGACACGTCGCCGCCGACGCTCACCAGGCCGCCATTGGCGAGCGGGAACCCGTGCTGCAGTGCCACGCGCGCGGTCCATTCCGGCGAGAACGGCACGTGGTCGTGATTGACGCTGGGATCGAAACCCGGGAACGCCGGATCGAGGCGGAAATCCTCGAAGGACTTGTACTGCGCATCGAGATAGCCGAGCTGCGCGCTGAGCGTCGTGGTCTCGCCGAGCAGCGCGCTTCCCTCGAGCTCGATGCCCTTGATCTCGAGCTCGGCGGCGTTGAGCACGGGGAACGTGCCCACGTCCTGCGACACGCGCGCCTGGAAGTCCTTGTACTCGCTCCAGAACGCGGCGACGCCGCCGCGCAGGCGGTTGTCGGCCGAGCTGCCTTTCATGCCGAGCTCGTACGTCCAGACGAACTCGGGATCGAAATCCGGCGCCGCAGCGTCCGCGGCGCTGTTCGCACGACCGTTGAAACCGCCCGACTTGAAGCCGCGGTTGGCCGACACGTAGCCCATCAGGTTGTCGGAAAACGCCTTCTGCAGACTCACCGACGGCGTCCACGCGGTCCAGCTCTTCTTCGCGCTGAAGGCCACCGTCTCGCCGAGCGCGGTGAACGGCACGCCCCAGAACGTGCTGGTGCTGCGGTCGTAGTCCTTGGTGTCGCGCGTCCAGCGCAGGCCGGCGGCCAGCGTCCAGGTCGGCACGAATTCCCAGTTGGCATGCGCGAACGCGGCGATGCTCTCGGTGCTGAGGTCGTCGCCGATCGTGCGCAGGAACGAGATCGGCACGCCGGCGAACGCGAACAGATCATCCGCATAGGCCTCCTGGTAGGACGGCACGTCCTCCTTCATGTAGTACGCGCCGAACGTCGTCTGCAGGTTGCGGCCGTTGTCGAGTTGCAGCTGGAACTCCTGGCTGAACTGGTTCTGGTCGAGTGCGACCAGCACGTCGCCGAGCTCGAACTCGGACGCGTCGATGTCGATGAAGGAATTCGTTTCCAGCTCGCGGTAGGAGGTGATGCTCTTGAACAGGACGGCGTCGCTCAAGTCCCACTCGGCCGCGAGCGAGATCCCCGAGTGCTTCAAGGACTGGCCCTGGTCGGGTCGGAAGGAGGTCCGCGCGGTGAAGTCGAACTCGCCGGTCGGCGCCGGCATCAGGGTCACCGTGCCCAGCGCCAGGTCCGTGCGGCGAAGCGGCGCGGTGGGCTGGCCGAGCGACAGCGCGGCATCCTGCTTCGTGTGATCGAGCGACAGCGTCGCGCGGAAGACGTCGGTGGGCTGGAACGCGATCTTCGCGCGCAGCGCGCGGGTGTCGTCGTCGTTGTAATGCTTGCCTGTCGCGCGGTCGCGGATGAAGCCGTCGTGGTTGAGCCAGGCGCCGGCGATGCTGGCGGCCACCGTGTCGCTCAGCTGGCCGGACACGTAGAACCGGCCTTCCGCGCGGCCGTGGTCGCCGCCGGTGAGTTCGACCGCGCCGCCGGTATCGTCGAAGGGGTTCTTGGTCGTGACCTTGATCGCGCCGCCGGTGGAGTTCTTGCCGTACAGCGTGCCCTGCGGGCCGCGCAGCACTTCGACCTGCTGCACGTCGAACAGCGAGAACAGCGCGCCGTTGATGCGCGAGTAGTAGACGTCGTCGACGTACAGGCCCACACCCGGATCGAAGGTCTGCAGCGCGTCGGGCTGGCCGATGCCGCGGATGAAGGCGTTGACGCTGTTGGCCGAACCGCGGCCCTGCACGATGTTGAGGTTGGGCACCGCGCCCTGCAGTCCGTCGATGTTGCTGGCCTGCAGGTCCTTGAGCTGTTCCTCGCCGAAGGCGCTGACCGCGACCGGCACGTCCTGGATCGACTCGCTGCGGCGACGTGCGGTGACGGTGACCGAATCGAGCGTCGTGGCCGCGTTCGATTGCGCGGCGGTCGTCTGCGGCGCCGCCTGCTGGGCGTGGACCGCCGGCATTGCGAGGCCGAGGCCGATGGCCAGACCGAGTGTCGAATACCGGATCGTGTTGCGCTTCATGTGTCCCCTCCCACGGGTCGCCAGGTCGTGCGGCACACTGCCGCCCGACGGCAAGACTAGGGAGCAGGCGCTGCCGGCGGCATCGTACCTTCGGCCAATGGCCGCCTCCGGCGACGCTGCCGACACTGCGTCCCATCTGGCCGTCCGGCCGCGGGGAGGTGTGT
>QFMX01000013.1 GCA_003240625.1 Sphingomonas taxi | reverse complement strand
TGTTGGTTTCCAGCCAGTTGATGAGCGCTTCGCCGACGTGGCGGCAAGTAACGAAGCCCATGTTGGTTCTCCTGTGTTTGCCTTAGTCGGCGTGGTTGTTGTCGCAGCCGCAGGACGTGCCGTCGTAGCACATGTTGCGGACGCCCGTGATCGTGGTGTTCGACGCGTAGCCTTCGATGTCGTCCGGCTCCAAGCAGTAGAAGTCGGCGGTGCAGTCGTAGACCGGGACCGTGTGGCCCGGCCCCGGTGTCGGGTAGAGCCAGATGCCCTGCCCCACGTCGTCGACGCAGTCGGTCAGCTCGACCGTCGCCGCCGGATCGCGCACGTCGCCCGGCCCGAAGGCCCAGCCGCCGCACGGCAGCGGATACGTCGGGTCGTAGCCGCAGGCGTCGCTCGTCTGCGTCCAGCGGTAGTCGCCCGCGCGGTTGCGCTCAAGCTGCCACTCGCGGTGATCGGTGCGGCACTGACGCTCGCCCGTGGGCACCCACTGGCAGTCGGTGGCGATCCGCGTCCAGCGGAAGTCGCCCGCCTCGTTGCGCTGGCGCTCATACAGGCCGTCGGCCCGGCACTGAAGCTCGCCCGTGCTCTGCCAGCCGCAGTCCCGCCCGGTGTCGACCCAGCGGAAGCGGCCGTGCTGGTTGACCTCTTGCTGGAACAGGCCCGCGGCGCGGCAGTCCAGCAGCCCGGTCGGCTGCCAGTCCAGCTCGCCGCCGAACCCGAAGTCCTCGGTCGGGATGCGCTCTTGGCGCACGACCCCGATGCGCGCTTCCTCGGGCCAGCCGCCCTTGAACAGAAAGCGGAAGCGGCCGCTGAAGGGGATCGTGATGATCGTGTCGTCGGCCGACACGACCACGGGGATGCCCTCGTGGACGACGTCGCTGAAGTCCTCGCCGCTGTGGCAGCCGATGACGAACTGCAGCGTGGCCGCGACGCCGGCCGGGAAGTTGAACGCGACAATGCGAACGATCTCGTCGAACTCGGCCGCGACGGAGAACGTCGGCGTCGCGTCGAGGCCGACGTTGCGATACATGCGCTCGTGACGCGCCATCAGCGAGCCGTCGGTGTTCTGCTCGGTGTGGTTGAACTCGACGCTGGTGTCGCCGCGCGCGTTGTTGGTGTGCCGCAGCGACTTGCGGACGTCGGGCTGCTTTGCCATGGTCGCGGCTCCCTATCAGTTGGACACGAGCGCGGCGAGCGTCGACGCGATCTGCTGATACGCGTCATACTTGCTGCGCTGCTTCGGCGGCGGGACGATGTAGGGCTGCGACCAGAACAGGGTGCGCTGCCGCGCGCCGGACAGCTGCCCGGTGCGGGTGCTGTAGACCGCGAGCTTGTTGGGTTCGCTGGCGAACTCGACCCCTACCCGTCCGTCCGGGTAGATGTGTCGGACCGTTCCCGACCCCTTGACGATGTCGTAAACGACAGCGCCACGGTCAACGTCCTCGTTGTCCATGCGCGGTAGTGTGCCAGCCATATCCCGATCCCCGTCCGTTGCCCCTGTGTCCAAACCCGCGGGTTTGAACGCGCCGTTGCCTCGCGGCGAAGATAGCGCGGCGGTAGCGACGTGTCACGCGGAAAGTCAGATGCGCTCTGCAGCAGATGGATCAGGCGGCGGCATGGAGCGCCCGTCAAGCGCCACGCCCGGCGAGGGGGCTGGCAGCATGGGCTGCGACATACCGGGGCTGGAGGACGCACGACCGTCCGTCAACGGCCCCGCACCGCCGCCTGATCCCGCCATCTGACCCAGCATCTCCAAGAGACGTTCCCGGTCCGGGTCGATGACGAGGTCTTCAGGGTAGCCCAGCGACTTGAGAATGTCACGCATGACGGTGGAGATCGCCGCCGGCTCGACCAGACCCATCTGCGCGCCCTGCGTGAGCATCGGCAGAACCTCGGCGGCCCGGCTCTGCGACAGCTCGCGCTGCAGCAGCCCCGACGCCCCGCGCGCCACCACGACCGCGTCGGCCTTGATGCTGTCGTCGGGGCTGTAGATCAGGTTGAGTTCGTAGAACATGGTCACGATCGGCTCGATCATGTCCTTGTCCAGATCGGCGATGACGCGCTTCACGCCCTTGGCCGCGTTGCCCATCAGCAGCGACAGGCCCCCCAGCGTCCGCCCGGCGCCGGCCACGTTCGGGTTGCCGATCACGTAGGCCGGGATGCCCGAGACGTCGTCGGCTTCCTTCACGTAGCGATCGTAGACGTATACGAACTGCTGCGCGTTCGACGGCAGGCGCTGGAAGCGGATCGCGCTCGCGCCGCCCTGCGTGTAGTCGGGCTTCACCGCGAACAGCCGGTAGGGGCTGAACTCGTCGACGCGATCCTCGCTGACCATGCGCTCGATGTCGTATTCGCCGATCGGCCCCGACGAGAACGACATGTCGCGCACGAGGTTGCGCACCGCGCCGTTGACGATGCGCTGCAGGTTGCCCAGCACGGACGGCAGGCTGGTGCCCCAGAACTTGCCCGAGCGCTTGAGAAACGACGAGCTGTGATAGGGTCGGCGCTGCAGCGGATACGGGTTGCGCAGCGCGCGCAGCACCAGCCCGTCGCAGACCCACACCTCCATTTCCTCGTGACCCTGCGGGTCCACGTCGAGGATGCCGTGCTCCATCAGCACCCGGCCGTCGACCGCGCCGTAGTAGACGATGGTCTCGTAGACCCGAGCGGGGCCGCTGGTGTTCGTCACCCCGGCCGGCCGGTCCGCGCTCTGGCGATCGGCGATGGTGTGGCCGTTGGGGTTCTTCTGCAGCAGCTTGCGCACGGCCGACTGGTCGACGCCGAACAGGTTGGTGGCGTCCAGCAACTGGCTGCTGGTCATGACGCGCACCTCGCACAGATACGGTGCCGTCTGCGTGTCGCTCGATCCGGGCGCCGGGTAGAAGTCCGGCGGGTTGACCCGCCGCAGCACGTGGACCGGAACGTGGATTTCCTCGGCCTTGTCGCCGTTGTAGCGCAGCTTGCGGCGCATCTCGACAGACGGCCCGAACATGACCGCGGACGGCATGTAGGACAGGTCGTCGATGAACTGTCGGAACTGGTCGCGCCACCCGGACTGCAGCAGCTGGTCATAGACCCGCTGCTCCATGCGCTCGGTCGCCTCGTTCGCCAGCTCGGCGCTGTGCTTCTTCGCCAGCTCCTTCATCTGCTTCGCCATTTGCGCGAGGTCGCCGGTCACGCCGTTCGCCAGCACCTCGGCTTCGAGGCGCTGCACGATTTCTTCCTGCATCCAGCCCGGCACGTCCGGCTCGGGGCTGGCCGTCATGGTCCACGGCTTGTCCTCGGCGTTGGCGAGAATGTCCATGATCCAGTTCTGCAGCCCGCGGCACTTCGTCTTGGTCATCGGCGCGTAGATGTCGCTGGTCGCGGCCACCATCGCAGCGTCTTCGGGGTTGTAGGTGTCGTTGTAGGCGCGCGCGCTCTTGTCCATTTCCTCGTCGACGCCCTCGGCGCGACGCGCGTTGCGCGCCTCAAAGAAGCGTTCCTCGACGTAGGTGGCGAGCTTCATCTGCATCGCCGAGAGGTCGTAGTCGCGGATGATGCTGTCGAACTCTGCCAGCTCGTCGCGCACCTCGTCTTGGTAGGTCAGCAGCCCGGTGCCGGACGAGGACAGTATATCGTCGATGTCGAAGCCGAGATCATTCATGGCGCGTCCTCGTGGTTAGAGCCGGAATACCACTGTTGACCTCGCGGCTCAACGGGGTTATACGGTCAGCACGACCCTTTCGCGGCACCCTCGCGGCGTGTCTCGGTTGTGTGTCTGGTGTGTGGAGCGCCTTGAACCCCTGCATCCTCTCCGGGTGTGCAGGGGTTCTTCGTTTCAGGCGAAGCGCCGCGACCCGGATGGCTGCTGCCGCATCGCCCGCTCACGGTCCCGCGCGCCCTGCAGGCTGGTCTCGGCGATATACTCAAGGCACATGTATTGCAGCCCGTCATGCGGGTGCGAGAAGCGGTTCTTCTCGGGTTCGGGCTTGTAGACCCGGCCGGCAGCACCGCGGACGCGCTGGTAGCGGTAGCCGCCCTCGAACCCGCCGATCAGGACCGTGCACCCGCTGCTCACGCGCAGCATGCCGTCCCGCTGCAGGAAGTGCTCGACCGCCTTGATGCGCGGCTGCAGCTTGTTGGTCACCGCGAACTTGGTGGGGATGCCCTTCTTGCGTAGCATCTCGTGCGAGGTCAGCTCGTTCATCGCGTTGCGCGCGATGGCGGCTGGGTCGATCACCGCTTGGAACTTGCAGTTCACATACTTGCGCTGCTTCAGCATGGGGATCAGATGCTCGTCGATGAACGTCTCGAACGTCAGCCCCTCGGTCACGACCTCGTCGAGCACGTTGAGCGAGCCGAGGTTACCCATCTGCCCGAGTATGGCGGCCGCGTTGAGGCCGGGGTCCAGCCCGATGATGACCGGATAGTTGACGTTGGGCAGCAGCGTGTCGGCGTCGACGACGTGCTTGACCCGCGAGAACCGCGGGTAGACCGGGCGCCCGGACAGGTCGCGCCCGTAGTTGTTAAGCACGAGGTTGTCGATCGCTTCGTCCGACATGGACGCGATCATGTTGTGGTAGTAGGCGAACCCGCCCGGCAGGTGCGCGATGTTCTCTGCTTCGGGGTTGTCGGTGTATTCGTATTTGTCCGTCGCTTCGTTGAACTCGCGGATCAGCGCCGGCGGATACTTGAAGACCGCGCAGTTGGCCGGCCGGTTGATCTCGAACCGCTCATACCAGTGACTGGCCTCGGGCGGCGCGTTGCTCTCGCCGACGATGCCCAGCCAGCTAGGCCCGTGGTCGTAGCCGTCGACCAGCTTCGTGTGTGTCTTGGGGTAGCGCAAGCGTGTAGCCGCCACGTCGACGATCTCGCGCGCCAGTTCCGCGAACTCCGACAGGTAGACGCCCGTGACTTCGAGCGAGCGCAGCTTGCTCGTGTCGAACCCCTCGCTCATGGCGTAGAACAGTATCTCGGTCTCGATGAAGGTGCCGTCCGGCAGCTGCGCGTTCCACGCCCACTTGATCGGCGACTGGCCCGACAGCTTGCCATACTGCCCGACCCACTCCATGAACGACTTGATCGTGGTGCTCACGAGCTGCGGGTAGCTCTCGCGGATGACGACGAACCGCGTCTGCCGCTTCTTCGTCCGCGGATGCGGCGTCTGGTGCAGCATCCGCATGAACATGTCCATAATCATCGCCGTCGTCTTGCCCGAGCCGACAGGGCCGATCAGCCAGCGCTCAAGCGCCGTGCTGTTATGGAGCGCAGCACCCGTGGGCGTGGCCGAGTAGACGAGCGGGTCACTCATGCGCGTGCCCTGTGTGGGGGTCGGTGTCGGTGTCGTCGATCATCGTGTGGCGCCGCGCATGGAGCAGCTGCAGTATGCTGTTGACCTCGGTGCCCGGATCGACAGGGCCGGTCGGGATCGCAGGGGCCGTGGCCGCGGGGGCCGTCTGCTCGATCGTCGTCGGCTGGCGCACGGCGCCCACCTGCTGGGTGCTGACCCCGCCGAACGAGTAGGGGTCGGGCATGTTGATCGTGACCGCGGCGATGCTGGTGGTGCCCTGCTGGTTCGGCGCCGGGTTCCAGTCGCCGGGGTCCATGACGGCGGCGAGGCTCGCATACTCGTCGCGCATGGCCTTGCGCCAGTTGAGCATGGTGCGGTCCTCGCTCCGCGGGTTGAATTGCTCCAGCACCTGCCGCGCCTGTGCGCGGTAGCGCGCGGCCGCGATGCGGCGCACCGCCACCACGTCGCTCGGATCGAGGTTCGCGCGCATCCAGCGATCGAGCACCGTGGCGCGGATGGTCAGCATCTCGGCGATCTCGGGCGCCATGTAGCCCGCGGAGATCAGGTCGAGGATGAAGTGCGGCCCGGTCGTGTCGAGCTTGCGCAGCATCACGTCCTCGGGGACGAGGTGCAGGTTGACGGCATGCTGCCCCGGCGACGACAGAGCGTCCAGCCGGTCACGGATCGCGGGCAGCGCAGATAGAGGCGTCGTCATCATGTGCACACGATAGGTGTGCGGTAGCCGCTGCGCAAGAAAAAAGGCCCCTCACGCGGGGACGTGAGGGGCCAGAGGCAGGGCGCGCAGGCAGGCAGCACAGACGCGTAGGGTTCTTGTGTCAGAACTGACGGTCGTTGTCAAGGCACTCCTGCACATAAATAAGGAGTGCCGCGAGATAAACAATCGCACCCTGCGCCTCGTGCATGGCCTTGACCGAGAACTCGTTCCGATCGTGCGGCAGTTGTGCACGACGGAGCATGTTGGACAGCTCGCGCACCTTCTTGTTGGCCTGCCCCGCGAGGAAGCCGTATCCGGCGCCGTTCCGCGCGATGTCGAGGATCGGTTGCTCGTGGAACGGTCGGTCATCCGCGTGCCGCTCGGCCCCTTTGCCGTAGGCCGACTGGTCATAGGCCAGCTTGAGCGCGTTCGCGAGCGCTTCGTAGCCCGGCGCGTCCATGTTGGAGCGCCGCGGCGGGGTGATCGGGGTCTTGCTGCGCAGGAAACCCTCGGGCGCCGCGCTCCGCGGCTCGGTTTCGGGGCAATCCGGGCCGTCGCAGGGGTCGTCAGGTCGCATTTCGGGGGTTCCTCGGGTTTTTTGTGCACAAAAAATACTATCTGGGTGTGCTTGTCGCGTCAATCGGGGGCGGGTCGGTCCCGCACACCCCCCACCCCCGCCTGTTTTGGCCCCAGCCGTGGTGCCGCGCCCACGATTTCCGCCCGAGCTGCGCCCCACCCCCGCCTGTTTTGGCCCCAGCTGCGGTGTATGTCGAACCCTTCACCTACACAACGGGGGCCGGGGGGTTTGGGGGTTGGTCCATCGGTAGTTCAAACCTGCTGGTTTGAGGTGGTGTCGTAATACCGGGGCAGGGCGGCCGGGCAGGGCGGCCGGGCAGGGCAGGGCAGGGCAGGGCAGGGCGGCCGGGCAGGGCAGGGCAGGGCAGGGCAAAAGAAAACCGGCGCGCGCCGGGTGGCGCGCGCCGGTCAGGGCAGGGCAGGGCAAAAGAAAACCGGCGCGCGCCGGGTGGCGCGCGCCGGTCAGGCGGTCAGGCGGTCAGGCGCCGGACGGCCTTGGCGGTCAGGGCGCCCATGTCCTCGCCAGTCAGGGCGCCCGCGCTGGTCAGGTCCGAAACGATCAGGGCCAGCTTGGCGCGCACGGCCGCTTGCATCTTGCCGCTAGCGGTCAATTCCTGCACGCGCGCGATCGCCAGTGCCACGGCGTCGGCGATCGCGCGCAGGTCGGCATCCGCGCCCGTCGGCGTGCCCGCGTCGCCAGCCTCGCCAGCCTCGCCAGCCTCGCCAGCCTCACCCGCGACGGGTTGGCGCGCGGCACGTTTCGCTTTGCCCTCATCCGCCTTGGCGGCCGCGGCCGCCACGACGTCGCGCGCGGTCTGATCGAGTTCGGCCCACGTCGCCAGCACGGCCGCGTCACCCTTGGCGGTGCCAACGAGGATCGCGCCCAGCGTGGCGAGCTGGTTTTGATTGCCGGTCAGCAGGTCAGCCGCGACGGCCTCGCTCGCGTAGGTCAGCAATGCCAGCGCCGCGACGGCCGCGTTGCAGACCTTATTGCGGTAGGTTTTCGCAGCGTTGTCGGTCGCGCTCCACTTGTCAGCGTTGGCGCCGGCGGCCGTGGCGTGATCCGCGCCGAGCTTGACCGCCAGCCGCAGCAGGTCACCCGTGACCGGGGTTTCACCCAGAGCTTTGCGCGCGGCATTGTCGCGGGTGGCCTCTTGCTTGCCGTGACCGGCAAGCCAATGCGCGGCGCAGCGCAGGGAAAGCGATTTATGCAGCACGGCGCCCGCGCCGGTCGCGTGGTTCGCAAGCGCGGCGGCCGGGTCCGCCTTGATGCAGCGCAGCGCATCAAGCGCCGGGGCGGAATTGGTTTTGGTGGTGGTCATTGTGTCAGTCCCTTGTGTGCAGGGCGGGGCCACAGCGGCGCCGCCTGACCCCTAGATATGGCTTGCAGCACCTTAGGTCAAGCCCGTGCACCCCTGCCGCGTCAAACCCGCCGGTTTGAGCTTTCCGCCCGGCCGCAGCGTGCCGCGTCAAACCCGCCGGTTTGAGGTTCCACCCCGGCCACTAAAGGAACGCGCGGGGCGTGCACGGCGTGCACGTGAGGGGCGGGCGTGATGGGCGCACGTGGGCGCCCGCGCGGGGGCGCGTAGGCGCGCAGGCTAAGAGAAAGCTACAATCGAGATTAGTCTCTCGTGCCCGGATCGGAAAGAGCTACAAACGAGGTTAGTGGGTCAAACCTGCGGGTTTGAGGGCTTGACTGACGGCGCTGCACGCGCTGCGCGGCTTGACGTAAAGGGTGGGTTTAGTGGCGTGTGGTGGTTTGGATCGGAAAGAATAGCAGTTTTAGGGCGGCGAACTAAATTATCAGAACACCCCGAGCGCCGGGGGTGGGTCAGAGCGAGGAGCAAAACCGCGTTTTACCTACGAAATCGAACCTAAACAACAAATACTTAGCCAGATTTTATTTACTAATACCTACCCTTCGAGCAAACCACCGTGACTTGGTCGGCGAACCTAGGAATATCTACACTTGACCCAATCCGCGGCGCCTACTATCAACGCAGTAGCTATAACTAAACTCGGAGAACCCCATGCACTCGCCCTTCACCGGCCTTGAGCGCCACCGATCCTACATCACCGACATGGTGATGCCCGACCGATCCCTGTTCGCATCCGATATGGAACGGGTCGCGGCGCTGGGCGACACGGAAGCCGTGCGCGATGTCATGCAGCTCGCGTCGTGGGCTTCACAGCCCGCCGCCGGCCGCGATCCGTCCGAGCTGTGGTTCCCGTTCCCCGACGCGTGGCGCGCGTGGGCCACCCTGCGCCGGGCGAGCAACAGCCCTGCCCGTCTGCGCGTTTCCGTGTTCGCCGACCGCAGCCAAGAGAGCCTGTTCGGCGCGCGCATGATGGGTGTCGAGACCAAGACGAACTGCGGGCTGGTCGTTCAACCTCTGCGCAACACCACGCCGGACGCGATGGACCAACTGGCTCGCACACCCGCGCTGCGCGGGCCACGCGGCCGCGCCATGCTGTGGGGCTACTTCAAGCAGGACGTGCCCACCCCGCAGCAATACACCCCAAAGAACTGCGCGATCATCGTGATGGACCTCGCGCTCGATCAGTCGTTCAGCTCGCCGCACACGCGCGTCGAGGGCTGGCTGCCCGCCAACCCCTATCTTCTCGTGCACCACCTAGCGCACGTGTTCGCCCCGCTCATGCGCGACGCCCTCGGCTGGACTGCTGCATCGAGCGCGGCGAACCCGCCGAACATCGTGACGCTACCAGCAACAGACCGGCTCAAGACGCCGCGCACGACCCAAGCCGGGCTGGACTTCCTTATCAGCCCCGAAGCGATCCACGAGCGCGAACTACGGCTCGATCCCCGCACCCCGCGTCCCCTGCCCCTGCCCGGCCACGTCAAGCTGCACGATCTCGATGCGATCCTCCCGGCGACGGCGGGCGGCACCAGCAAGTTCCCCTCTCTGATCCGCAGCACGACGCGGTGGGTGCCGCAGACGAGAGACCTGATCTTGAGCCGCGGGCGGGCGAAGCCGCACATCGCCGATCGGGCCATGGTGGCCGTCGACTTCGCGCGCCAGCAGATCATCAACGACCCCATGTGCGTGACCGAGCCGGAGGCGCTGGAATACCGGGCGCTGCAACACGCTCACGACGTGATCCCCGACCCCATCTCAAACCCGCAGGTTTGACATGATGTACTACTACTACACCATGGAGCAGATCGAGGCGTTCAGGCGCACCGGCTACATCGTCACGATCGAGGGGGGCTACGACACGTCCGTCAAATTGCCGCCGCCCTACCTGTTCGCCTGTCGGATCGAGGAACCCCCGCGGCCGACCGAGTTGGACGAGCTGATCGCCCTGATGCCGCCCATCCCCGACCCCAATTCAAACCCGGAGGTTTGACATGAACGTCTACCAGTTCTCTATCGGACCCGGCACCCCGGTCCACGAGCACAACCTGATCCTGCCGGAAGGCTACGACGACGCCCAGCTCCTGATCGTGGCGCGGGCGCTGGTCATGTCGTCCCTGTCCCGCCTGTTCGCCGCACGACGCGAGGCCAGTGAGTTCGCCGGGCCGCAATACCGCTACCCGCAGGCGGTGCCGGCCGTCTGGCGCCCCGACCTGTTCCCCCAATACAACGCGTTCTACCGGCGCGTCACTCGGACGCCGCCGCAGGTTGAGCGCGTGGGCGACCCGACGTCGCTGTTCCTGTCGTTCGATCTGCGGCCGCCGGTCCTTCCCCACGTCCCCTACAATGGGGGCAGCGCCCCTGTCCCCACGCCGCACCCGGACGCACCCGACGAGCGGTTCCTTCTGGCCGACCTGACCGCGGGCACCACGCGCCCCGAGATCGAGCCGGTGCCCCTCGCCGACGTGCTTGAGCGCAGCGCCAAGCGGGTGCTCACCGAGGCCGAGGTGCCCTACATCTAGGCTTGACATAAGGTGCTACATGGGGTAGTCTACATAAATCGGCGGCAACACGTGTCTCGCTGCCGCCACCAACCACCACCAACCAAACCCGGAGGTTTGACGACATGCCCTACAGCAACTCGATGAAGATCAGCCGCGCCTGCTACAACGACCTCGCGGCGGACCTGCGCCAGCTGTTCAACAGCGCCGAGCGCACCGACCCGATGGAGTGGGCGATCCTGACCCGCATGGCGGGCGGCGACATGGGCGGGGCGCACGGCGTGTTCCGCCGCCTGTGGCTGAACACCGACCTCGACGACAGCCACCCGCGGTTCAACGACGGCGAGAGCGAGGCGCCGGACGGCACGAGGATCGTGCGCTTCGCTGCTCTGCGGCACGTCCCCTTCAAGGGTCGCGGTGCGTGGATCGACCGGCTCTACAAGGCCGAGAACCTGACCGACGACCAGATCGCCACCGCTGTCGGCCGCATCCTCGACGACTTCGAGGCCGAGGCGCAGGCCGCAGAAGCGTGACGGACAAGACACACACCGAGCTGATAGCCGAGATGATATGCGGCGGCACCCAAGACCGCGACCGCTGGGCGCTCATGTCCGACGAGATCGTGTGGCTTGAGCAGCACGGCTTCATCGTCACGCTGCTGCGCGTGGCGGGCGTGTTCACCTACTGCCGGGTGGAGATCACCCCGGCAGGTTCCGTCCTGTATCTGATGCAACAAGCAAACCCGGAGGTTTGACATGACCGTGCCCGTGGACGTGCTCGTCCCCATGCACGTGAAGCTGCTCGCCCAGCGGGTGTGCAGCTCCGACCCTTACCCTGACCCGGACGACGCCGAGCCGCGCCAGAGCTGGCTGTTGAGCGACGACGAGCGCGAGTGGCTGCTGGCGCAGGGCTTCGTCGTCACGCCGCTGCCCGACACCATAAACAAGTTCTTCACCCCGTGCAGGGTGGAGATCACCCCGGCAGGAGCCGTCCTGTATATGATGCAACAAGCAAACCCGGAGGTTTGACACCATGTTCGACGCCGACACCAACACCACCATGACCCTCGACACCGTCAACGCCGTCAGCAGCGACCTGCTGATCCGCCACCCGCAGCTCCGCGCCAAGACCCCGGTCCAGTTCCGCACCGGCGACGGCAACGAGGGCACCCGAGTGGCCGGGCGTCTGTGGGTGCCCGACTGGATCATGAAGGCCGACAGCAAGTTCACCGGCTCGGGCCACGACGGCTTCACGCTGCTGACGTGGGCGTTCGAGATCAACCGCTACATCGCCGGCCACAAGACGCGGCGGTTCTTTATGAGCACCGAGCCGACGGTCGACGACAGCATGGCCGACGTGTGCCTGACGTGGCACGAGGGGCCGGGCGGTGCGACGGCGTTCGGCAGCGCGTGGCGCTGCACCGAGGCCAGCATCATCCCCCTGTCCCACATGGACGACTATGAGCAGCGCGACTTCACCGACGCCTACAACCACTTCGATCGCGGCGCCAAGGCATGGCTGCGCAACCGCGGCATCCGCATCTGACAGGCGGGGCTTCGGCCCCGTCACCATCACCACCCACACACCACCCAAACCCGGAGGTTTGACAATGGACCAGACCCAAGCGATCAACCTGATGCTCGACGCCGAGAAGATCGCGGTCGAGAGCGTGTTCGTCCCGTTGAGCAAGTCGCGCAGCACCGACAACAAATACCCGACCGCCAACTGGAAGGTGACGCTGACCCACAACGGCAAGCCCGTGGTCGAGGCCGACTACACGGCGGGCGCCTACTACCTGCCGTCCTACAAGCGGCTGGAGAAGGACCGCAAGAAACTGTGGGCTGACAAAATCCTGCGGCTCGAAGCCGAGACGGGCAAGCCGCACCGCGAGTTCTCGTGGGGCGACGGCCCGGTGCCCGGCAGCAAGATCATCCAGCCGAACAGGCTGGACGTGGTCAACGCGCTGCTGTCGGACGGCGCGGCGATCGACTACGCCACGTTCGAGGATTGGGCGAGCGAGTTCGGCTACGACAGCGACAGCATCAAGGCCAAGGCGACCTACGACGAGTGCCTGTCGATCGGCCTGCGCCTGCGGGCATCGCTGGGCGACACGCTGCTGGCGAAACTGCGCGAAGCCTTCGCCGACTACTGACCGTGGGCTTGACATAAGCTGCTACATGGGGTAGTGTATACAAATCGGCAGCGGGACACACGTCTCGCCGCCACCACCAACCAAACCCGGAGGTTTGACAATGCAACAGAGCGTCCACGAAGAAACCTACACTCACGAGCGGACGATCTACGCCGTGGGTGTGACGGCAGGCGGGCTGTCCTGCGTCGTGGTGCGGCGCTACCCCAACGGGGCCATGCAGACCCGCGCCTTCACGGGCGACGAGGCGAGCGCAGTGCTGTCCGATCTGGACGAGATCGACGAGGCGATGCGCGACAAGAGCCGCGCCTACTTCGCCCGGCACGTGCAGCGCATCGGGCGTGACGCCGCTGCCGCCGAGGTGCTGGCGCCATGGTTCCACTAGAGCAACTGCTCGCCGACCTTGAGGACGACGTGTGCCACATACTGGTCAACGCGCAGTTCATGAGCGAGACGCCGTCCGTCGTCACGGCCTTGCGCAAGAGCTATCCGTCGCCGCTGGCCTACACCGGGCTGGCCTCGTGGGTAGGCACGATCCTCTGCACCCCTAACAGGTTCGGCCGTAGCCGGCCGCTAGGCCACTACCATCGTATCATCGACGACAGAAACGCCGACGAGACACGTGACGCCATTAACCGCGGCATAGCGCGCGCTGCTGCGCTTGACATAAGAGCGTAGCTGTGCTACACATAATCAATGGCGGCGCATGGTGTGCCGCCAGACGGAGACCAAACCCGGAGGTTTGACAATGACCAACTACAAGACCATCAAGTCCTTCGACGAGATCGCCAAGGCGATCACCGACAAGGCGGGCACGGCCCCGGCCGCTGCCCCGGCCGCTGCCCCTGCCCCTGCCCCTGCCCCTGCCCCTGCCCCTGCCCCTGCCCCTGCCCCTGCCCCGGCTCCGGCCCTGACCCGCAACCGCGAGATGGTGGACGTGCACCCGTTCTTCGATCTGGCGGTCGAGCTGTGCGGGGCGGCGGTGCTGGCCGACAAGGTCGGCTACTCGCGGAGCGCCCTGCAGAACATCGTGAACGGGCACCGGGGCGTCGCCAAGACGCTTGAGGTGGCGTGCAAGGCGGTCGTGATGGAGAAGGACGGCGCGGTGTTCCCGACCCCGCCCACGCGCCCCGAGGTCTACCTGTTCCGCGGCACACCGAGCGACGAGCGGATCGCCGCCCTGCTGGTCACGGCGCGCAGCCTCGGCGTCAGCATCACCATGGTGGAGTAATCAACATGCAGATCAAGGGAACCTTCACCCTGCCGTTGTCCGTCCTCTATGACTGGTATGACAACGACGACAAGATCGCCAGCGACGTGTCTAACCGCCCGTTCTCGGGGCTGGTCGCTGACTATATCCAGCAAGTGGGCTATGACGACGAGGGGTTCGGCGGCTACTTCCGCCTGACCAGCCTCGAACTTGTCGACGACAAGCTGCACGTCGGCATCACGCTGGCCGTCGACGGGGTGGACGTCATGTCCTACACCCGCATGTATGTGCAGCCTGACGCGAACAACCTGCTGCTGCCGATCCCGAGGAACAACGGCTTCGCCTCGCCCATGTGCGACCTGCTCGAAACGCTGGTCGGCTACGTGGGCGGCGACCTCGCCATCGCCACCGTCGTAAGCGTCGATCCGTTCGGCGCCTACAAAATCCCCACCAACCCAAACCCGGAGGTTTGACGATGAAACGATACTTCAAAGCGACGGTCAGCCTGCTGATCGAGGTCAACGACAGCGCCTTGGCCGAGGCCGAGGCCGAAGCCGCAGACGCCGTGGCCGAGATGCTGCGCAGTCTGCACTACAACAACACGACGACGCTCGCCGACTGGCAATATGCCAACGGCGGCGCGCTGCAACCGCTCACCGACGCCGAGGCATGTGGGGAGTTCTACGAGATCATGGACCACACCAACACCCCCATCGACGACGGGACCGAGCCGACCTACTACATTCAGCAGGCCAGCTTCTCCGACGACGACGTGAAGATGCGCTGGTCGAACAAGCTCGGGTGGGTGGACCCGCACATGGGCGAGCACGACCTGTTCACGCAGCACGAGCGCAACACCCTGACCCTGCCGATCGGCGGCGAGTGGGTGCAGAACCCGGTGCTGCCGTGATCGAGCACCGCATGACCCTGTGGCAGATCATGGGGGCCAGCATCGCTGGCTCCCTTCTTGTCCTGTTCGTGGTGATCGGCTGGATCATGACCGACAAGGACAGCCTGCCGTGCCCGGACGACAGGTGCGAACACCGCATCCCCGACCACACCCCCTGACCACACCCCCTGACCACACCCCCTGACCACACACCAACCCCTCAAACCCGGAGGTTTGACCATGACTGAATACGAACCCGAGATCAGCAAGCAGCTCGTCGTCGGAACCTGCAACATCAGGGAGGGCACCGCCGAATGGCTGACCCGCGAGGCGACCACGGGCAGGCCCGGCACCACGCTGACCGTCTACGCCAAGGGCGACTACGGCTGGTTCATCAACGTGCCGGAGCGCCGGCTGCTGGGCGAGCATCTGGACGACACCGACATTCCGGGCGAGCTGTTCGGCCTGTTCTGGATGGCGATCGCCCAAGGCTGCCACCGCGTGGAGATCGACCGTGACGCGGGCGACACCAACCTGCCGCAATGGGATTGGTAGAGATGCGCCGAGAGATCACCAAGCGGGAGTTCTACAGGCGGGGCGGGTTGCGCAACAGCAACCTGTTCCGCAAGCAGCCGCGCAACGGGCGGTGGCGCTACTTCATGCTGGTTGACTGATGCAGTCGGACCCGCGCAACTACATGCCCGACGACGGCACCTATGCGCCAGTGTGGCTCACGAGCCGTCGACCGTTCGACAACCCCGGAAAAGAATACAAAACCGTTCTCTACGGAGCAGAGGTAGACACGCTGCGTAACGCGGGGTTGCGTGTCGAGGGCTTAGGCGGGTGCAAGTTCAAGGTGACCTACGACGTGATGGACTACCTGTCCGACACCATGAACAGCGTGGCCGAAGGCTTGACATAAGCTACGTGTCGTGCTACACATAATCAATGGCGGCGCATACTGTGCCGCCGTTTACCGACCACACCAAACCCGGAGGTTTGACAATGAGACAAGTTACCGCCGACATGATCCGAGCCGTGAAGGAAGGCAAGAAGTTCAAGGGGCAGAACACCAGCTACGACCCCGACACGGGTGAGGTCAGGCTTCACGGCAACCTGATCGCCAACGTGAAAGCGACCCCGCCGTTCTGGACGATGGCCGGGTGGGGCAGCCATACGACGAGGGACCGGGTCAACGGACTGATCGACCTGTTAGGGGACAGCGAGCTGCGCGGGGTGTGCCAGCGCGACCACGAGCAGCATGTCATGGTCGGCGACAAGACCGTGCCGATCGACACGCGCAAGCGGTATCCGTTCGTCAGCGTGCTGGTCGCAATCGAGGGCCTGTGATGTTGGCCGCCCCGATCGACCGCATGAGGCAACTGGACCGTGAAGGCACCGCCTACACGGTCAGCGTCTACAAGGCGAACGTATACTTCGCCCGGTGCCCCGTCATTGCTGCGGACGGCGCGAAGGGCTGGCTGCTGGTCAAACACCCGCAGCTTGGCGCCGTCCATATCAACCTCGCTGTCGTTGACAGCGTCATCATTCACGAAGAAGGAGACTGACATGACCGACAACCCGACGATCGAAGTCCAGCCGAGCGAGCAGGCGCTGCTGGAAGCCGTGATCTGCACGGCGGACGGCAAGGTGCACGTCGAGACCATGACCCTGACCGGCGACGACCCCGGCTACGGCGAGGGCGCGGCGAAGCTGTGGGCCAAGCGGCGCGAGCTGGGCCGGATCAAGATGCAGGAAGGCGGCGAGCGCCCCGAGTGGGCGACCCACGTGCTGGTGCTGGCGATCACCGTCACCAGTTCGATCGGGCGCCGGGCGCCGAGCACGACGCAGACCGAGGACGCGCCGATCTGGTTCGCCCCGGTGTCCACGCTCGCCCCGGCCGACACCCCGGCCGACACCCCGGCCGACACCCCGGCCGCATGACACAACCCGCCGGGGCTTCGGCCCCGGCGTCTCAAACCCACAAGTTTGACACGGAGCACGACAATGAAACTTACGCAGACGCAAGTGGAGCGGCGCAACAGTGTCGCCAGCTTAACCCGCGAGCAGGTCGACACCTTCATGAACCGCGGCCATGACGAAGCGCACAGCGCGCTACGCCGTATCCGCAAAGAGATGCTGTCGTTCCTTGAGGCGAAGCCCGTCTATAAGCCGGTAAAGCGGCCCGCTCTACGGCACCGCATGTATGCGATTGAGACCGGCTACAGCGATTTCTTCAGCAGTCAAGTGATGTGGTTCGACAACTGGACTGCGCTGCGCCGGACCTTCGACCCCCCCTACTACGTCGACGACAGGTCGCAGTTCTACATGGACGCGCACGGCGACGAGGCGGCGCAGGCCGGGGCCTTGGCGTTCCGCGCCCCTGACGGGAAATGGGTGATCTTCAACTACATCACGTTCTACCAGCCTGTAGGCGGGCGGCGCGGCTACAACAACGAAAGCAACACGTCGAGCATCATGGTGCTGCGGCGGCCGGCCGAAGTCATGTCCCGTGAGGCCAACCGATACTCCTTGCAGGACGTGCAGGAAAAGCTGCGTGAGTGCGCAGCCGACTTCAAGGGCGATCTCGAACGCTACGCGGAGTTCCACTACGAGGCCAACGACGCAGCCACCCTTGGCTTTCGCCTCGGTCAGAGCATCGACGAATACGCCGACGCGCTCGACCACCGAGACTGGCGAGGCATGAAGGAAGCGCGCGAAGCCTACGCATCCACGATCAAGGACGCTTACGTGCCGAGCGCCCACGAGGCGACGTTCTTGAGCGAGCTGGGCATCCGCGTGAAGGACGCAACAGAGGCGCGGAAAGTCATGCGCTTCCTGTCCCGTGTGGGCTTGACATAAGCACCGACATGTGCTACACATAATACATGAATGGCGCGTTGTGCGCCGTTCGTGCCGCGTTCCACCAACACCACCAACTCACCAAACCTGACGGGTTTGACACACAAAGGAACCTACCATGGCTAAGAACAAAACCTCGCTGACCGGGCTGGAGCCGATCAACCGCAACGCGCTGGTTGCCACGATCAACCTCGCGATCCGCGCCGACCGGCCGCTGCTGATCCTCGGCTCGCCGGGCATCTCGAAGTCGGTCACCGTGCGGGCCGGGCTGGAAGCGGCGGGCTATGCGATGGTCGACACCCGGCCGGGCAATATCCCGCCCGAGGACTTCGCCGGTATCGGCTGGCCGGACCACGAGACGAAGCGGGTCGAACGCTACATGCCCGACATCGTCGCCAAGTGCTGGGCCGTCCACGAGGCGACGGGCAAGCCGGTCGGGCTGTTCATCGACGAGATCAACCACGCCGGCCAGCAGGTGCAGGGTCCGCTCTATTCGATCGTGCTGGACCGCCAGTCGGCGGGCTACCCGCTGCCGCCCGGCACCCGGATCATCGCCGCGGGCAACCCCGAAGGGACCGGCTCGATCAGCGAGGAAATGAGCCGCGCGCTGCTGGACCGCTTCTGGGTCGTCGAGTTCGCCGGGCCGACGCCTGACGAGTATGATGCCTATGCGGCCGCTGCGGGCATCCACCCGATCATCCGGGCGTTCCTTCAGGACAACCCGACGCAGCTCAACGCGTTCGATCCCGACGAGCAGGTGTCGCCGACGCCGCGCTCGTGGACCGACCTGTCGTCGGTGCTCAAGGAAACGAGCGACCTCGGCGAGATGATGCAGGCGGCGAACGGTCACGTGGGCGCCGAGCTGGGCCACCAGTTCGCGGCCTATGTCGAGATGTTCGGGCAGCTTCCGCGCTTCAGCGACGTCGTCGCGGACCCGGCGGCGGCACTGGTGCCGGATCGGTTCGCTGCGCGCTACATGACCGGCCTGTCGCTGGTGTCGGGCATGACGCAGTTCTGGCAGGCCGAGGATGGGCGCTACGTCAAGTCGAAGGACAAGGACGACGTGGCGGCGCGCAAGGAAATCCACACGGCGGTGCTGGCCTACATGCTGCGCCTGCCCACGGAAATCCAGATCACGTTCCTCACCACCTTGCAGCAGACCAAGCTGGACGTGGGCGAGAACGTGACGGGCGCTGCCTATGTGCCGACCATGTTCAGCGACTTCGCGCTGGCCGACGTGAAGAACAGCGCCGCCTACAAGGAGCTGGCGGCGACCATGACCGAGCTGAACCAGCGCATGCAGAAAATGCAGGCCGCGTGACGAAACCGGCGGGCTTCGGCCCGCCCCCAAACCTTGGAGGTTTGACAATGGATAATGCCGAGAAGCAGACCATGATGGACACCGCAGAGCGGGCCATGACTGCGGCCAAGACGTTCATCCTGCGCAAGCAGCGGGTGTTCGCCGCGGCCATGACCCGCATGGACCTGAAGATGGTGTGCAGCACCGGACCCGACGACGGCATCCCCGCTGCGGCGACCGACTGCTACAAGCAGATCATCTTCGACGCGCGCCGCATCCTGCAAATGAACGACGACCAGATCGCGTTCCTCATCATGCACGAGCTGGTGCACAAGATGGGGAACCACGGAGTGCGCGGCAAATGCAGCACCGGCAACCCGGAGATGGACCGGCTGCTGTCCAACGTCGCCGCGGACTTCATCGTCAACAAGATCGTCGTCGGCGAGATCGGTGACCACTTCCCGCCGGCCGACGAGCGGCTGAACGCCAAGCATATCGACGTGACGATCGACAGCTTCTGGCCGGCGCTCATGATGTCGCAGGCCCTGCGGCAGCCGATGAAGCTCTACGATCCTAGCGTCAGCGACAACGACAGCGTGGAGAGTGTGCTGGCCCGGCTGCTCGCCAACATGCCGAAGTCGTCCTCGCAAGGCGACGGCGGCGACAAGAAGCAGGGCAAGCAGCAGGGGCAGCCCAAGCCGGGGCCGGGCCAGCCCGAGCCGGGACAGGGCGCACCGGGACAGGGCGCACCGGGGCCGGGACAGCCCGAGCCGGGGCAGGGCGAGCCGGGGCAGGGCCAGCCCGAGCCGGGACAGGGACAGGGCCAGCCCGAGCCGGGACAGGGACAGGGACAGGGACAGGGCCAGCCCGACATGGACGCGCTGGCGAAGGCACTGGCGCAGGCGGTGATGGGGCGCGACGACGCCGGGCTGAAGCCCGAGAACCCGGACGGCAGCGAGGCGACCGAGGCCGAGATCGCGGCCGAGCAGGCGGTGTCCGAGCAGGCGGTGGCGCAGGCGGCGATCGCCGAGATGGAGAAGCGGCAGGGCAAGGCGCCCGGCTGGCTGAAGCGCATGGTCGACGCCGCCAAGAAACCGGCGATCAACCCCCGCACCCTGCTCGATCGCTACGTGCGCCGTCGCACCGCCCGGTCGGACTATTCCATGCGGCGTCCCCGCAAGTTCGGCATGGCGCACAACATGCTGCTGCCGACGCTGCGCAGCGACGAGGTGGGTGATCTGCTCGTGGCGATCGACACGTCGGGATCGGTGGGCGACCGTGATCTGGCGCAATACCGGGCCGACATCGAAGCCGTGAAGCGGGTGATGCGGCCGACGTCGATCACGGTGATCTACTGCGACACGCGTATCGCCGGGGTGCAGACCTTCAAGCGGAACCAGCCGCTGAAGCTGAAACCGATGGGCGGCGGCGGCACGATCCTCGTGCCTGTGTTCCAGCATATCGCCGACAACAAGCTGAAGGGTGACCTGCTGCTGTTCCTCACCGACGGCTACGCGACCGACAAGTTCCCCGACAGGCTGAAGCCTAAGATGCCGGTGGTGTGGCTGGTCTACGACGGCAACCCCACCTTCAGACCCAACTTCGGCGACGTCGTCCGAACGACGATCCAAACCTGACGGGTTTGACATGAGCAAGGTGCTACCCTATAAGGGTGGCACCACACACCAACACACCAACAACCTGGAGAAACCAACCATGCTAGTTCTAACCTTCGAGCAAGAGAACGAGCGCGTTAAGATCAAGTTCGAGACGGACACGTTCGAGGTGAGCAGCTACGACACCCTGCACTTCAAGAGCGCCCGGCTGGGCTACGAGATCAGCATCGACGACGTGCAGCTGCTGGACGCGGAATACGGGGCGAGCATCGTGTGCCATGCGAAGCAGGGCGGCGTCACGCGGATCGAGCTGCAGAACGTCAAGCTGTATGACGTCGTGACCCTGTTCGACGCGAACATGCAGCTGGTCATACGGCGCAGCACCATCGGGCGGGCGGTCACCTTCAAGGCGGGCGGCGCGTTCAAGGCGCTCAAGACGATCAACATGTATGACGCGATCGTCGGGCAGACCAGCGAGATCGCGGGCGGCACCGTGCTGGACGGCTGCGTTATCGGCGAGGGCTGCACCGTCGAGGCGTCGGTCGGCAAGAACAACCGCATCATGGACGGCGCGACGGTCGTCGACGAGATGGAAGACAAGGACGAGGAACTGCTGATCGACCCCGACTTCATCCGGGCGCTGGCAGGGCTTGAGTAACGAGAGGGAACCAGATGACCTACGAGATCACGCAGCTTGACCCCGCCGCCGTGGCGGGGTTGGAACAGGACAAGGTCGAGATCGAACGTGCCCGCGGCCGGGCGTCGCGCCGCAAGCGGCGCCTCTACCCGTTCGACGATCTGCGGCCGGGCACCTACTTCGACGTGCCCGCGGATCGCAACGAGCGGGAAAAGCCGTCGCTGGCGCGGCCGATCGCCGCGCTCGGATCGTGGCGCCGGCACCGCACCAACAACGGCGACCCCCACTACGACGTGCGCTATGAGTGGGCGGGCGACAAGGTCCGGTTCTTCGTGCCGAACGGCGCTCCACTGGTGCGTTGACAAACACAACCCCGCTTGTGTAGACTAGCGGGGTTGCACCTAGACCCGAACCAGACCAAACCCGGAGGTTTGACAGGCATGGACCTGAACCCGATCTACATCGACTTCGAGACCTTCTACGGCACCGACTACAGCCTGCGCTCCATGTCGTCGAAGGAATACGTGACCGACGCCCGGTTCAAGGTGCACGGCGTCGGGGTCGCGGTCGGTGACGGGCCGGTGATCTGGCTGACCGGCGCCGACGTCGACGTGTTCTTCCGCGACTTCCCCCTCGACCAGTATGACATGGTCGGCCACAACCTCGCCTTCGACGCGATGATCGTGACCCAGCGCTACGGGCGGCAGGCCCGGCGGTGGCTGGACACGCTCGGCATGGCCCGAGCCATCGTCGGCACCCGGATCAAGTCACTGTCGCTCGATAGCCTCGGCCAAGCGTTCGGGCTGGGCGGCAAGCTCGATGGGGGCAAGGCGCTGTCGCAGGTGAAGGACGTGCGCGACCTGACGCAGCAGCAGTCCGATCTGCTCGGCAGCTACTGCATCGACGACGTGAAGCTGACCCGATCCCTGTTCAAGCTGCTGGCGCAGCTGTTCCCTGCCGGCGAGTATAACACGCTGTCGTGGACGATCGACATGGCCGTGAACCCGATGCTGTTCCTCGACCCGGTGCCGCTGCGCCAGCTTGAGCTGGACGAGAAGCGGCTGAAGCACGAGCTGGTTGCCAAGACCGGCGTGAAGCAGACCGACATCGCCTCGAACCAGAAGTTCGCCGATCTGCTGCGTGGGCTGGGTGTCGAGCCGCCGGTGAAGGTGTCCAAGACGACGGGCAAAGAGACATTCGCGTTCGCCAAGAACGACGAGAAGTTCCTCGATCTGCTGGAGCACGAGGACGATCGCGTGTTCGATCTGATCCGAGCGCGCCTCGCCGTGAAGTCCACGATCAAGGAAACGCGGGCGCACAAGCTGCTCGGCAAGTCGGCCAACGGCCTGTTCCCCGTGCATCTCAACTACAGCGGCGCCATGAACACGCATCGCCTGTCGGGCGGGGGCGGCGACAACGTGCAGAACATGACCCGCGGATCGCTGCTGCGGAAAGCGCTGGTCGCGCCGAAGGGCTACCGGGTGATCGCCGGTGACTTGTCGCAGATCGAGCTGCGCGGCAACTGTCTGGCGTCGGGCCAGACCGACATTCTCGACGAGCTGCGGAACAAGGGCGACGTCTACATTCGCTTCGCCAAGGAAATCTACGCGGACCCGTCACTCAACAAGCACGACAACCCCGAGGAACGGACGGTCGGCAAGATCAGCGAGCTTTCGCTGGGCTACAAGTCGTGGGCCGACACGTTCCGCATCATGCTCCGGGCCATGGCGAACATCAGGATCGACCCGAACGAGGCGATCCGCATCGTGCGCCTCTACCGGCAGACGCACCCGATGATCGCACAGGCGTGGAAAATCTACGACAACTGGCTGCAGATCATGCTGCGCGGCGAGACGCCCTACATGGACCACCCGATCAACCTGCCGATCACGCTCAAACCTGACGGGTTTGTCCTGCCGAGCGGGCTTGAGGTCACCTACCCCGGCCTCACCCGCTACGACTTCGACAACCAGTGCCCGGTGCCGCGCGACTACGTGGCCGGGCGGGACAGCAACGTCGGCCTCGCCTACCGCAACGAGCGCCGGCCGGGCGGCTACGCCAAGGTTCATGCCGGCGTGCTCAATAACAACCTGATCCAGTCGGTTTGTCGTGACGTCAACATGGTCGCCGCCGAGAAAATCCGGCGCGACCTGCCTGACATTGATCCGACTGCGCGCATGGTGATGTCGGTCCACGACGAAAGCGTCGTCGTTGCGCGAGAGGAATACACCGACGAAGTGAAGGCCATGATGCAGCAGCACATGCGGACGCCGCCGGCGTTCTGGCCCGATCTTCCGGTCGACTGCGAAGTGCATGACGGGCCGAGCTACGGCGACGTCAAATAAGGGAGGGAGCTATGAACCGCGACAAACGAAAGCTGGTGGCGCGCGACGAGGATCGCCTCGTGCCGCCGTATGATGACGGACCCGACGACGGCGGCGTGATCGTGTGGGTTGTGGTCGTCGTCGTGCTGCTGCTGGGCATCCTGATCGGTTGGATGCTGTGAGCGCGCTGCGCACGCTAAGCGACGCCGCCTTCGCCGTGAACCACCACCACCACCACCAACCCAAGGGGACCACCATGACCACGACCACCAACCGCCTCGCGCTGCTCCTGTCCGCGCTGGCCCTGTCTGCCAGCGTCACCGGCGCACTCGCCCAAACCACCACGGCCTGCCCGCCCGGCATGACCGGCGGTTCCTGCAACATCACCGAGATCGGCGACCGGGACTATGACGGCAGCCAGACGGTGGGCGACACGATCAACCCCACCTATTCGCCCGACAGCGCCAGCGCCTCGGCGACGACCGGAGCGATTGACGTCGACGCGGTCGGGCAGGGCGGTGCCTCGACGGCATCCGCGACGGGCAACACCTCGACCAACAACAACCAGTCGTCCGCGAACAACAGCGCGACGAACACCATGACCAACGGCGCGATCACGAACGACGTGACCGGCGGCAACATCACGTCCTCGGCCGACGTCCAAGGCGGGCAGGCTGACACCTACGGCGGGACGGCCACCACGACCAGCGGGCCGGCCAGCACGTCCAGCGGCGCGGCGACGACGAACAGCGGGTCGATCCAGACCGCGGGCGGCGCGGGCGGTGCTGGCGGTGCCGGCGGATCGGTGGGCGATACCAGCTCGTCCAGCACCTCGCGCGTCGTCGGGTCGGGCAACGGCCGGGCCACCGCCTCTGGCGGCTCCAGCCGTGCGGTGACCGGGGCCAGCACCTCGCGGGCAACCGGGGGCGCAGGGGGCCGGGCAACCGGGGGCAGCTCGAACTCGGGCGGCAACGTGGTGCGTGGTGGGGACACCAGCATCGACGCCAGCCAGCGGACCACGATCAAGCACGCGGCCAACACCGCGGCGGGCATCCACATGCCGGGCTACGGGGTCCAGAACTGCTTTGGCGACACCAACCCCTCCGGCTCGTTCGGCGCCTCGATCCAGACGTTCGGCTGGGGCGCGACGGCGAACAGCCAGAAGGCGAGCAACGTCTGCGCCCTCGTGCAACTGATGGGGCCGAAAGCCGCCGTTGCCTATCTCGCCCAGATGGACCCGAACGTGGGCAAGGCGCTGGTCAACAACGGGCTGGCCGTCGACGTGCGGGCGGTGCGGAAGGCGCAGACCCAGCCGCAGACCCAGCCGCGCGCTACGCAGACCCTGTCGTGCCCGGCAGGCACCACCCTGTTCGACCGGGGCGACAAGCTGGTGTGCCGCAAGGGGGTGACCGCGCAGTCCGCGCAGCCCGTGCCGACCTGCCCGGCCGGGTCCAAGTGGGACGGCAAGGGCTGCTGGATGCCCAAGCGCTGATGTCCTTGAAGCGCAGCCCTGCGGGGCTGCGTCACCGGGCCATCACGGCTCAAACCCGCGGGTTTGACACGAAGGAGACCAACAATGATTTCTGACAACCTGATGAACGCGGCACGGGACGTGATGGGCGAGCGCCAGCGCCAGATCGCGCGAGAGGGCTGGTCCGAAGCCCACGACGACGAATACCGGGAAGGCCAGCTTGCGGCCGCAGCGGCGTGCTACTGTCACCCGGAACCCGCGATGGACGACACCCGTGGGGTGCCGTTCTCGTGGCCGTGGCAAACCAAGTGGTGGAAGCCGACCGACCGACGCCGCGATCTGGTCAAGGCGGGGGCGCTGATCCTCGCCGAGATCGAACGCCTCGACAGGATCGAGCAGACCCGTGCTACGGGAGAGGACGCATGAGACAAGACGTCACAGCGCTGATGGACGACTGCGCTCACCTGCAACACGCGGCGCCGTTCGGTTCTCGCTGGCGCCACCGGCGTTCTGGTGGCGTCTACGTCGTGCAGGGCGTGTGCGTTCTGGAAGCCAACCAGAAGGCCGCGGTGCTCTACCGGAACACCGAGGGTGGCCCTGTGTGGGCGCGCAACGGGCGCGAGTTCTTGGACGGACGCTTCGAGCGCGTCGTCCAGCGGTTTGACACAAAGGAGAAGCAGAAATGAACAAGCAACTGGACGCCGTCGCTCTGTCCGAGATCACGACCGAGGCGATGGAACAGCTCTACATCGAGATGCCCGAGCTTCAGTCGGGCCTGCACACGGCCACGGCCGGCCAGACCACGGGCGTGATCCGGTTCGTCGCGGGCCTGATGGCCTATGGCGGCATGATCTACCCGCTGGAGATCAAGCGGCGCGCGATCGTCGTGGCCCACGCCAAGGGCTTCAGCTACACGCAGATCGCCAAGGCGCTCGACGTGTCGCAGTCGCTGGTCGGGAGCACCGTGCGCGAGGCGCGCAGGGCGCCGGGCGAGGCACCGGCCGAGGCACCGGCCGAGGCGCCCGACCCCGCCGCCGTCGAGCTGGCCGCGGACTACCCCGAGACGCGGGTGGTGACGGCGCAGCCGGTCACCATCGCCGTGCAGCCCGCGCCCTACGACCCCGCCGCCACGCTCCAGCCGCGCCCCGGCTTCCTGACCCAGCCGGGCGACGACATCGGCGCCGAGATCGTCGACGACATTCCCGGCGACACCCCTGTCGTCGTGCCGCAGCCGGGCATGGGCACACAGCCGCAGCCGCGCCTGCAGGAGCCGGGCCGCGACTACCAGATCGGACAGGACAACCTGACCGCAGCCGAAGTGCTGGCGCGTCGAGCGACGGAAGGGTGAGCGTGCGCACGGAGCCGGGCGGGATGCCCATCGTCGAGTGGCGTCGCCACAACCCCAGCATGTTCAACACGCTCACCAAGCTGGGGCACAAAGTGTCGTGCTGCGACGAGGTTCTGCTGTCGGACGCGAGCTGGTGGTATCTGCACGTCGTTCTCGAAGGTCAGCACTATGTCGCGTTGACACCGAAAACCGGCGATGATAACGTGGACGCTGTCGCTTTCACACACCGAGCGATAGCCTTCGTAACGAGAGAACGATGAACGACGTAGCTCCAGCATGGATGCCCATGTCTTGGTCGCACTCGCGACTTCAAACCTATAAGGTTTGCCCTAAGCAGTTCTACCACATGTATGTGGCGAAGGACGTTCGCGACGACGGACCGAAGCACCCGACCACGGTGTGGGGCGAGGAAGTTCACAAGGCGATCGAATACTACATCAACGCCGACATACCCTTGCCGCCCAACATGCAGCAGTATGCGCCGTGGGCGACGCTCGCCAAGCAGCTGCCCAACGCTCGGGCGGAAGTCCGGCTCGGCGTCAGCGTGTCGTGGCAGCCGACAGAGTTCTTCGCGCCCGACGTTTGGGGCCGCTGCATCGTTGACGTCTACTCGGTCGATGGCAACGAAGCCGCGGCGGTCGACTGGAAGCTCGGCAAATACCGTGGCGACACGGGCCAAGCGGCGGTCAACGCGGTGATGATGTTCGCCGCCAACCCCGAGGTCACGAAGGTGACCACGCAATTCATCTACCTTGCTGCGCGCAAGGTAGATACACAGCATTTCGTCAGAGACAAGCTGGCGGAATATGTCGAACCGACGATCGACGTCATTCGACAGATCGAGACGTGCCGTGCAAACGACGCATGGCACCCCACCCCTTCTGGCCTTTGCGGTTACTGTCCCGTGACACGCTGCCAGTTCAACAAAAGAAGGTAACCATGACGTTCAACATCGCCAATGATGTCGCCCTGCCCGACTTTTCCGCCATGTCCCGCCGCGGGTCCGGCTCGTCGCCGTATCCGTTCGACCAGATGACGGCGGTCGGCCAGTCGTTCGCGGTTCCCTACGAGGAAAGCCAGACCGACAAGGGCAAGGACACCAACACCTACAAGCGGATGCGCAGCGTCGTGTCGGCGCGCAACGCGCGCGACAAGCGCAAGACCTTCAACCTGCTGCAGCGCGTTGAAGATGGCGCGCAGGTCGTCCGCGTCTGGCTGACCGAGGTGAACCCCGACGCCCCGGCGCCCGCCCCCAAGAGCACCGCGGCGGCCCCGGCCGGCGAGGCTCCGGCTCCGGCTCCGGCTCCGGCTCCGGCCGAGGCTCCGGCCGCTCCGGCTCCGGCGGCTGACACCGCGGCTGCGCCCAAGCCCGCCGTCACGGCGGCGCAGAAGGCCGCCGCGGCGACCGCCAAACGCTGATCGTGAAGGCCCGCCTATCGGGGCGGGCCTTTTCAAACCCGGAGGTTTGATATGACAGACTACACCTTCACCACTGAAGTGCTGCGCGACAGCGTGGCCTATAGCCTGCGTGACGGAGACCCCGCTAACCTCGGTTACGTTCTGGCCCACGCGCTCAACGACCACTCCTTCGACACCGAGGTGTCCGAGATCGTCGAGGCTTTCACCGGCGAGATCGGCTACTTCCGCAGCACCGATCTGCTGGCGGTCAAGGCGAAGCTCGACGCACTGGTGGCCGCCATCGACAAGCAGATCGCGTCGGGGGCGGCGTGATGAGCGACAACGTCTTCACGACACTGATGGGTGAGACGTGCCTGCTCGTGTCCAACGGCGTATACCAGCAGGCTAACGTCTACCGCATCGGCAACGACCTGTTCGCGGGCAAGGGCAGCCGCTTCTACCGCCTCTACAAGAGCGGCGCGACGTCGCACCCCAACACCCGCTTCGATCGGCTCACCCTTGCCGACGACCAACTGTCGACCGATCAGTTCGGTCGGCTGCAGATCATAACGTAGGAACCACAGGTCATGGACAACGAAGCATTTGACCGCGCCAAAGCCGAGGCTCGTGCCCGGTATGAAGCGCGGTCCACCGAGGAACGGGCGAAACTGGATCGCACCGCCCGGCTACTGGCGCGTCCAATGATCGAACGCCACCGCAAGGGCTTCTCGATCAGCAAGAAAACCCCGTTCGGCCGCATCCTCAAGACCACCAAGGTCGGCGGCCGCGAGCTGCAACTTCACGCCACCAAAGGCTGGCGGAACAGGAGAGCGTGATGGAGAACGAAACGGAAGGCTGGCACTGGTATCACGCCACGAGCGACGAAGGCCCCTACTCCGGGCCGTATGACACCCGCGACGATGCGATCGACGACGCCCGTTATGCGTATGGCGATGATGTCGGCTTCTACGTCGCCGAGGCCACGAACCCGCCGCTCAAGCTGTCCGACTGGTGCAACTTCGACACCCTGCTCGAACGGGCCGACGAGAACCTGTTTGACAACGATCGCGCCGACTACACCTATGACGACACGGGCGTATTCGTCGTGACCCCCGAGGAAGAAAACCGGCTGATCGAGGCGCTGGCTGGGGCCTGCGACGCATGGCAGAACTCCGGCGGCCACACGTTCACCGTCCGCACGTTCCGCGCCATGCGTAACCACGACTTCATACCGCCGTGGACCAGCGACGAGGAAGCTCCTGATGGCGACGCCTGAAAGCAAGGTGAAGCGCAAGATCAGCGCCCGGCTCAAAGAGCTGGGCGTCTGGTATCACATGCCCACGCAACGCGGGCTTACGCAGGCCGGCACCCCGGACTATCTGTGCGTCTATCTCGGCATCCCGTTTTCGATCGAAGCGAAAGCGGGAACAAACAAGCCGCGTAAGTCGCAGGTGCTGGCGATGAAAACCATGCGCGAGAACGGCATATCGACGCTCGTCATCAACGAGACCAACATCGCTGCAATCAACGACATGACGAACGCGATACGGTCCTTCTACGATCACGCAGCGCAGTTCACGGCGGTGGACTGCCTGCCCGAGACCATGAAAGAAAGGGCAACGCCATGATGTTCGGATCACCGACACACGACCTTACGGCGGACGAGGTTCGCGAGGCCATGCGAGAGCTGCACCGCGCCCTCTGCGACTGCGGCGCGGACGACGACCACGCCTGTATAGCGATGCTGCTCAAGGGCATGCAGGGGCCGCTCGGCATGCTCACCACCTTGCTCGGCGCTACGACCGAGCTTGAACGCGAGCAGAAAGCCTTTGTCGTGGCCCAGCTGTTCTTCACCATGGAGACGCTGCGCAACGCCGCGCTGCCCGGCACGACCCCGGAGCAGATGTTCCTGTGGGCGCGCAACTTCGCCGCGGAACAGCGTAAGGCCATGCACTGATGCTACATACCGTCGTCACCAACGACATGACCCGGCTGATCGTCCATTACACGCCGGACGTGGCGCCGCTCATGCCGCTGCTTACGGACTGTCAAACCTTCGAGTTTGAAGGCGAGACGTTCATCTCCTGCGACTGGACGGCGGCTAACTGCGGCGTCCTCTACAGCAAGCTGACTGAATACGTGCGCGGCCCGGCGTTCGACGGGCCGCACTTCACCGGCCGCTTCACCCCTCGCCCGGAGCAGCGCCTGACCGTTGACCTGTTCACGCAGAACAGGCGGTTCTACTGCTTCAACGGGCTTGGCACGGGCAAGACCGCGTCGGCGATATGGGCGGCGGAATACCTGCGGGCGATCGGCGTCGTGCGGCGGGTGCTGATCGTCTCCACGCTGTCGACGCTCAAGCAGGTATGGGAGCGCGAGCTTCAGAACGTGTGCCCGCACCGATCGCGGGTCATCGTTCGCGGAACGCGCGACGAGCGGGCCAAGCGTATCGCCAGCGGCGCCGACTACACGATCATCAACCACGACGGGGTCAAGTCGACATTCGACGCGCTGATGAAGGGGAACTTCGACCTCGTGATCCTCGACGAAGCGACTGTGTATCGCAACGATACAACGGAGCGGTCCAAGGCCACGCGCCAACTGTGCGAGAACAAGTGGTGCTGGGCGCTGACCGCGACGCCGCGGCCCCGGTCGAGCATGGACGCGTGGGGGCTGGGCCGGCTGGTGAACCCGAGCAAGCTGCCCAAGTCCAAGATCGCGTTCCAGTCGGCGACGATGGTGCAGGTCAACGACTTCGTGTGGGTCGACCGGCCGAACGCGATGGACATCGTGCTGCAGGTTCTGAACCCGAGCATCCGCATCAAGACCGAGGACTGCGTGTCGTTGCCCGAGACGTCCTATCTGGACTTCGAGGTTCCGCTCACCAAGGCGCAGGCTGACGCCCGCAAGCAGATCATCGACCAATTCGTCTATACGCTCAACCAGACGCCCGGCCAGACGGTCAGCATCACCAACGCGAGCGACGTGCGCAACAAGGTGCTGCAGGCAGCCGAGGGTGTGGTCAAGATCGGCGACGACGAGTTCGACCAGCTCGACTACAGCACGTCGCTCGACGTGTTGGTCAACATGATCGAGCAGGCCGAGGGGAAGGTGCTGGTGTTCGCCAATTTCCGCGGCACGGTCCGCCGCCTCGTGGCCGATCTGGGCAAAGAGTTCGGCCCGGACGCGGTGGCGATGGCGATCGGCGGGCAGGGCAGCGGCCGGGACACCGAGATCGACCGCTTCTCGAACCACCCCGCGTGCCGGATACTGGTGGCGACACCCAAGACGATGGCCCACGGGCTGAACCTGACGATGGTCAACGTCACGATCTGGTTCGGGGTGACGAGCGACGCCGAGACCTATGAGCAGGCGAACGCCCGGATGCGCCGGCCGGGCCAGACCCGGCGGATGATCGTCATCCACCTGTTGCGGTGCCCCGAGGATCACGCCTCGCTCAAGGTCTGCCAAGGGCGGGTCGACTACCAGAACGACCTACTAGATATGGTAGGCGAATACACACGCGGACACTACTGACTGCGCGTTGACTTAAGCACAGCCACGTGCTACACAGACGTTCCACACACCACGCATGCGTTACCCACAAGCGCAGGCAAGACACTACAGGAGACAAACACATGACTACCGACAACACGCCTGACCTGATCGTCGACCTGTCGAACCAGCTGTATGCGCTGTGCGCCAGCGGCGCGGAACAGTGGCAGATCGACCAGCTGCTGGGCGGCATGACGACGGAGCAACAGGCCCTCGTCGCGATCTACGTGCGCCAGAAGCGGCTCGACATCGAACAGCAGATGGAGCGGGCCATTGCCCCCCTCAAAGGGGTGCAGGAGCAGATCGAGGCTGCCTTCCTCGCCACCATGAACAGCTCGGGCGAGACCAACCGCAGCGGCACGGGCTGGCGCGCGACCATCACGACCCGCGACAACGCGTCGATGCCTGACGCCGGCGCCTTCTACAACTTCCTCGCTCAAACCGGGAGGTTTGATATGCTGCAGAAGCGCCTCTCGGCGTCGGTCGTGCGCGAATACTTCGACGAGACGAAGCAGCTGCCGCCCGGTGTGCAGCTGTCGCCGACCCGCGTCGTGACCTTCTACCGCAAATGACCGGCATGTCGTTGCTGGCACTCGCGGTGAACCTCGGTGTGCTGGCGTTCGCGTTGCACCGCGTGAGGCCCGCCCTTATCCGCGTCGAGAACGCGAATAAGGAACTCGCGCTGAAAGAGCTGGCAGAAGCCATCGAGCGCCGTAAAGCCGACGTGGACATCATGCACGCTGCCGCAGCGGAACTGACCGCTGCGACAGCGCGCGCCAATGACGAAGCCAGAAGGGCGCGCAAGGATGCCATCGGGCTGGTCTCGTCGCTGCAAGCGGAGCGCTACGCCATAGAGACGTCTCGCGCGGAGAGCATCGCGATCCTGCGCTACGTGATCGCAGACGCGGTCATGTATCGCGAACCGACCACGCCGCTCGACGTCGAGAAATGGCTGGCGTGGGCCGACCCGAACAACAAGATCAAGGCGGCGCCGCCCGCCTTCATCGGACGAGAACTGAAACCCGTTCCTGACCGCTACGCATAACCCGGAGAGAAACATGACCAGCACGATCACCCTGACGATCGAGGCGCAGCCCAAAGGCGAACTCGTGAACGTCACCACCCACCTCGACATGAACGAGGAAAGCGACGGCGCCGCGACGTTCGCCGTCGCCTGCGGTGCTGCGGCTCTGCTTGAGCATATCGCACCGAACGCGGATGAGGACGAGGCCAAGGACAACGCCTCGCCTGAACTGGCCGCCGTCGACATGATCTCGACGCTGCTGAAGACGCTGCTGCTCAAAGGCCCCACCAAGTTCACCGAGACGCTGGCCTATGCCGGCATGACGGCTGCGAGCTACATGGCCCACCAGACGGCGCGCGAAGCGGGCTGGTATCTGGACCCGCTGACCGGCGAGCCGGTCGCCCGCAACTTCGGCGAGGTCGTGGCGCTGATGCACAGCGAGCTGTCCGAGGCGCTGGAGGCCGACCGCAAGGGGCTGAAGGACGACAAGCTGCCGGACCGTGACGGGCGCGAGGTCGAGTTCGCCGACTGCATCATCCGCATCTTCGACACGGCCGTGTCGCTCGGCATGGACGTGCCGGGGGCGGTCATCGCCAAGAACGAATACAACCGCGAGCGCGCCGACCACAAGCAGAACGCCCGCGCCGCCGAAGGGGGGAAGAAGTATTGACCCGCAGCGACTTCGAGATCAGCACCCACATCAGTTTCCGGCCCGTCGACGACCCGACCGAGGCCAACGTGTCGCTCGACACGGACGGGGCGGCGCCGAACATCGTGCTGCTGGCGGTCATCGCCCAGCTCACGCTCTTGGTCAAGGAAGCGACGTTCACCAACGACGAGCTGGCCGAAGCGCTGCGTGTCGTTCACGCCACGCTGGTGCCATACGCGCCGTCGCTGGTGCCGCACGAGATCGCCAAGCCTTTTCAAACCCGCCCGGTTTGACCACTCATTCCCACGCTGCTGCGGTAGTGGCGTGGGGATATACCGCAAACGCTCACTAGGAGAACCCCATGAGCAACCTTCCTGCCAACATCGCACAGGGTCAGGTCGCGCTTCCTGCGCACCTGCAGGCGCTCGTGCAGCAGGGGCAAGCCCCCCGCAGCATGGCCGTCGCTGGCGAATACCTGCGCTACATCGCGCTGAAGAACGGTCAGTTCGTGATCGAGGAAAACGGCGTCGCGATGGCGCTGCCCTCGCCGCTGCGCTGCGTGATCCTCGCGTTCCAGCCCGCGATCGGCCGCGTGTTCTACAAGAACGAATACGTCCCCGGCGTGAAGAACGTGATGCCGGCCTGCTGGTCCGTCGACGGGCGTGCGCCGGTCCCCCACGCGCCCGAGCGGCAGTCGACGCTGTGTCAGGTCTGCCCGCAGAACGAGAAGAACTCGGCGCGCAACGGCCGCGGCAAGGCGTGTTCCTACAGCCGGCGCGTCGTCGTGTGGGTGCCGGGCTACGACGAAGCGTTCGTCATCAAGATGGGCGGCATCTCGTCCTTCTCGAAGGACAACCCCCAGCAGGGCCGGTTCAACTTCGAGAGCTACGGCAAGATGCTGTCGGGCATGGGCGTCGACCCGTCGTGGGTGTGGACGCAGCTGCAGTTCGACCCGGCGCAGACCGTTGCTGCGCTTCACGCCGGCTTCGGTGTGGGCGCGGACGGCCAGCCCTATGTCGACGCCGACACGCTCGCCTACCTGATGGACCTGCGCCAGCGGCACGATCAGGAGATCACCGACGCGGTCTCGGGTGACTTCCGCTTGGCCGGGACCGCCAACGACAACCCGCAGGGGACCGACACCAACCAGTTCCCCGCGTCGCAGGCCCCCGTCTCGATGGGGCACCCGGCGGCGCAGTATGCGGGCGGTCCGCAGGTTCTGCAGCCGCAGCCCCAGCAGCCGGCCCAGCAGCCGCCCATGATGCCCGCGCAGGGTGTGGCCCCGCAGACCCCCGGTCAGGCCGCTCTGGCGGCGCTGCAGCCGCAGCAGGGCGGGCAGTTCGCCCCGGCGCCGGGTCAGCCCCAGCCGCAGCTGCCGGGTGGCGCCCACGCGGTGCCGCCGCAGGTCCAGCCGCCGGTCCAGCAGCCGGTCCAGCAGCCGCAGTTCCAGCCGCCGCAGTTCCAGCAGCCGGTCCAGCCGGACCCGGCCGCCGCGCTGCCTGACGCGCACCCGAACATGGTGCCGCCGCAGGCTCCGCAGAACTCGCCGGTCCCGGCGCAGAGCCAGATGGCGCCCGCCGCGCAGGCTCTGACCCCTGCGCCCGCGGCGCCGATCCCGGCGGCCGTCCAGCAGGCCCAGCCTGTCGTTCAGCAGGCGGGCGAGCAGCCGATCCCGGCGCAGTTCCAGCCCGCTCCGGCTCCGGCCGCGCAGGCTCCGGCTCCGGCCGCGCAGGCTCCGGCCCCGGCTCCGGCCGCGGACGCCCCGGTGGCCCCGGCCGCGGGGAACATCGCGGACATCATGGGGCGCCTGCAGGGGCTGACGCCGAACATGTGATAGGCAAAACGCCCGCCCGTGCTATAACGGGCGGGCACCCTACAAAAATCGACACGAGGAATGGGATGGAAGATTGGGGCACGTTCTTCCGCGCCGTTCTGCCCGCAATAGAAAACGGGGTTTACTTCATCGCGCGTGGCGAATTGGGGAAAAACCCCGATCGAGTTATTGGCACGACGCTTGACGAACTGATCCGCGTAGCTAACGACAGGCAGCAAACGGGCGACACAGGGCTTAATGAGTATTACCGGGTTGCGGCCTATCAGCCCGGCGCAATTAGCGCCAAGACCGCGTCCATACACTCGAATAAAGCGTTCATGCTGGACATTGACGTCCGCGAAAATGAACCGCTCGTCTATTCCACGAAAGCCGAAGCGCTGACCGCTCTCGTTACGCAGATCGCCAATGGCAATCTGCCCGAGCCGACTTACATGATCGACAGCGGCCGCGGCTTTCACGTCTATTGGGCGATCAAAGACGGGATCGACAACCTGTCCTATCGCCGCCGCGCCGCCGCCCTCGCCGACAAGATCGTCGCGCTCGATGCGAAGCTCGGCAAGGACGCGGCCGTGACCAAGTCCGGGGTCAACCTGCTGCGCCTGCCCGGATCGGTGAACCCGAACAACGGCGCGCGGGTCGACCATCTGCGCCTGCCCGACGGCGACGTGTTCATGCGTGGCCCGATCTATGATCCCGACGACGTGGCGCCGGACCCGAACCCGTCCGCCATGGCTGGCGGGGGCGCGCTCACCAACATCGTGCCGTTCCCCGGCGCGGCCGGGCCGTTGCGCTCGATCACCCAGCCGACCGCCGATCTGGACACGGCCGAGGACTTGTCGACGGGCTGTAACCTGCTGCGCTTCGTCCGCACGCGCGACGACATCATCGGCTACAACGCGTGGTGGCGCATCCTCAAGCTGCTGTCCTACACGAAGGACGGCGCGCAGAAGGTGCACGACTGGTTCGCCACGTCGCCGAAGTATGCGCCCGCCGACACCGAAAAGCAGATGGGCTACCTGATCGAGCACAAGAGCGATGCAGGCCCGCCTTTCTGCGAGACGCTGGCCCAAGAGGTCGGCATCTACCGCGGCTGCGCTTCGGGCCAGCACCGCGATCTCTGCGTCGGCTGCCCGTTCTACAACCCCGCCGAGCCGGACAAATACTCGCCCTACAACGCCGGGAAGAAGGTCGAGACGGACCGCGCCGCCGCGCAGGCGCGCGACACCATCGCCAAACCCCCGAGTTTGAACGCGGTCGTCGTGCCGCAGCTCGGGCATGCGGCCCTGCCGCCGGCCGATCTGGTGCCGGCGCGGCAGGACGACCAGTTCGTCACCCAGCTCAAGCTCGCCGCGGCGACGCTCGAAGCCGATGGGTTCCTGCCGGTCGACATGATCGGGATGAAGCTCGACCACCGGCTGTTCGAGGGGCATGAACTCGGCTTCAAGGTCAACGAGGTCACCGGCGAGCTGTTCTGGTATCCGCCGCGCGACAAGAAAGCCAGCGAGGACGACCCGGACCCGGACCCCGTGAAGGTCTGCAACGGCGTGATCTGGCCGATCCGCTACGTGGCCGTGCCGGGCAGCGATCGAGCGAACCTGCAGGTGGCGATCGCCCGCGTCGAGAACGACGTGTGGGTGGGGCGCTACGCGATCCTCGACTACAAGGTCTATGGCTCGCGCACCGACAGCTTCGTCACCGAGCTGGGCGGGCTGAAGGTCATGCTGACCCAGCATCAGGGCGCGCAGCGCGCGTTCCAAGGGCTGTTCCGCCGCCGGGTTGGTGATCTGCAGGATCGTCACACGCTGACGCAGTTCCAGCACTTCGGCTGGAACCAGACGCCACGCGGCAAGGCGTTTGTCACCGGCAACTTCGCCTTCCTCGACGGGCAGGTAGAGGTCGCCAGCCTTGGCGACAACCTGCGGTCTCTGCGCGAGCGCATGTTCAAGCTGAACGGCAGCGTCGAGACGGTGAAGCGGGCGCTGCAGGAGGTCTGGGATCAGGGGTCTGACGAGTTCCGGCTCTGCGTCATGCTGGGTGTCGGCGCACCGTTCACCTACAAGACGTCAGTGAACGGCATCTTCGTGACCATCTACGGCTCGACCGGGCAGGGCAAGTCGCTGGTGGCGTCGACCGTCTCGGGCATCTGGGGCAACGGCGACACGTCGGCCGCGCATATCACGACCAACGACACGACCAACGCGCGCTATGCGGTGCTTGAGCAGATGCACAATCTGCCCGTTATCCACGACGAGATCACCAACCTGTTCCGCTCGTTCAACTACTCACCGGACTGCGGGCACTACATCTACGAGGTGGTCAACGGCAACGGGAAGAACCGCTCGACCAAGACGGGCGGGCTGCAGGAGATGCGGCGGTGGTCGACGTTGCTGCTCGGCACGTCGAACGTGTCGCTCCGCTCGGTCGTGACCGCGATGGACGACGCGACGGACGCGCAGCTGGCACGGGTCTATGAGATCGGCCTGCACCAGCCCGCGGCCTACGCGCAGCTGCCCGCCGCGGATCGCAACGCGCGCATGACGGCGCTCGGCAACACCCTGCACAGCTGTGAGGGCGTGGCCGGTTTCCTGATCGGGCAGTATATCTCGGCCAACCGCGAGCAGCTTGAGGTGATCGCCGACCAGCTGATGGAGACGATCATCAAGAGCGAGACGACGACGGACGGCACGGCCCGGACGGACCGCTCGGTCAAGACGGCTGCGTTCCTCGGCGGGCACATCATGCGCCAGCTCGGGTTCTGGAACTGCTCGATGCACGACATTCAAGCCGTCGTGGACCGGGCGCATGCCGCCGTCATCACCGAACGCGGGAAGCTGACGCGCGATCCGCTTGAGGTGCTGCCGACGCTGGTGCACCGGCTGCAGGCCAACACCGCGCTGGTTCACATCGTCCCGCCGGGTATTCAAGCGATGTCGAAGCTGGCGCCGGGCGTCCTGTCGGAGCCGCGTTTCGAGCTGAAGCAGCGGATCGAGTTCGTGTCTGGAACGGGCCACGTCACCGTCACGATCGAGCTGTCGGCGTTCCGTCGTTTCCTTGAAGAAAACAATATCAGCGAGCACTACATCGTAAACAAGATGCGGGCGAGCGGATACAAGTTCGACTTCGTGACGGCGGTAATCAGCGACGGCATTAACCTGCCTAGCCGCGACAACGTAAAGAGCATTAGCGTTGCGCTGCCGCCCGTTCGCTGTGTCCAATTCCAGTTCGTTACTGACCCGCTACAAATCGGTCTGTCGACAATCCCGCCGATGATCGCACCAAGGAAGAAAGCGTAGAACATGGGTAAGAGAAAGTTCAAACCTGACAGTCGGCCGCGCCACGCAAAACAGCCGCGAAGCTCCTACACCAAGCCGCTCAAGAACGAGATCAACTTTCGATACTTCGTTCCGACCTGCCTGCATTGCAACGAGCCGGCAACCAGAGCGGTGTTCAGAGACGTCGCCGGGGCGATCACCGAGGAAACGCGCGCCGATCTGCTCGATCGTCACGTGTGGGCCTGCCAGCCCTGCTCTGCCTACGTGCTGTGCCACCAGCACGAGGGTCAGGACACGTGGTGCGCCTTGGGGCGCCCGGCGGATCGGGAAACCCGCAACGCGCGGCTCGTCCTGCATCGGCGGATCGACCCGTTCTTCGCTGCCGCGGAGACCAGCCGGGTCCGCTACGCGCGCCGGAACACGGTCTATCAGCTCATGGGGTCCGTGATGGGGCTGCGGAACCCGGCAGAGGTTCACATCGGCGACATGAGCGTCGACGACATGCGTCGGGTGCACAAAGCGCTCGACGAAGTGCGCTTCGACAATATCGGGTTCATGGACGTCGACGAGGTGATGTCGGCGATGCGGGTGAAGACGCTGCAGCTCCTGCTGTCGGGAACGCGACAGTCAAACCGGCAGGTTTGAGTTCACCAGTCGAGAACGCCCACGGCCGCGCGCTGCAGGACGCGCGCCCGGCGCTCCATCTCGTCGCGGCGGGCCTGATAGGCGACGGGGTCGGCCGGGTCCAGCAGCGGCTCTCTGCGGTAGCCGCCATAGCGCTCGTCATAGCGAGGGTCGAGGATCGCGCGCACGGCGTCGTCGGCGCTGGCGAAGCCATAGGATCGCGCCAGCATGGGGTTCTCGGCCAGCGCCCCGATCTGCCCGGCGTAGGCCATCGCCCGGTTGACCGGGGCCGGGGGGTCGAGGAACAGCCGGCCGAAGAACCCGCGCTCGTCGGGCACGGTTGAGAGGTTGGTCAGCTCGTCCAGCGTCTCGATCAAGTCTTCCTCGTTGACGGCTGCGCGGACGCCCGGCGCCGGCGGCACGTCTCGCTGGATCGGCTCGGGTATCCGCCCGTCGACGTCCAGCGCCGCGAGGCCGACATGACGCAACTCGTGCGCCAGCACAGACGGCACGTAGGTGTCCTCGCGGATCGTTACGCCCAGCTCGGGGTCCAGTTCCGAGTAGGCGAGGATCGACTGCGGATCGGCCGTGACGTTGACCCGTTCCAGCCCCATGCGCATCGCGCCGTAGTCCGACACCGGGTCGTTGAAGCCCGCGAGGTAGGCGCGGACTTCGGCGATGCGCCGCAGCGTTTCCTCGTCGGGGCGAGGGCGCGGCCGGTTGAACGGGTTGTAGCGCTCGTCCTCGGCCCACTCGTTCATCAGTTCACCCACCAGCGCTCGTAGCGCGGTTCCTCTAGGTCCATCACCCCGTCGGGGCCGCTGAACAGGTTGCGCATGTTGATCGACGCGTTGGTGTAGATCGTGCGCTCCTGCGCCAGCAGCGGGCCGATCTGGCCGCGATCGCGCCCCGAGGTGCGGCGGACGTCGATCTGCCCCTTGATCCGGGTCAGCTCTTTCGAGACGGACCCGGTCAGCTGGTTGGCCTCGCCGTAGAGGCGGCCATACTTGGCGTGGAAGCGGTTGAGGTTCGGCGTCCGCGTGGACGGGACGAACGTATCCGGCCGGTAGGAGAACCCGTCGGCGCCACGCGGCAGCGCGTCCATGTCCTTCGCCCGTTCGACCATGCCCTTCAGCCGCTCGTGCATGTCGCGGTAGAAGTAGTAGGACTGCACCGGGTCGTAGCGCGCATCGGTCGTGGTGCCGCCGAGATAGCGGTTGAGCGCGGGCAGGACGCCGCCCTGATCGACCGCCTGCATGTTGTCCTCGGTCGACATGGCGAACCGGGTGACGTTGTCAATCGCGCGCCAGAGGCCGCCGCCATACTCGTTGGTCAGCTCGCGCATCGCCTCGGGCGGCACCTCGAACCCGGTCATCTCGGCCAGCGCCCGCGAGAGGTCGATCAGCGCCTCGTTGGTGCTGGTGTTGGCGTAGCGCTGCGGGTCTTTCTCCATCGCGTCGCCCAGCGCGTCGCGCGATCCGAACGCACTGTAGAGCGGAGCGATCGCTGTCGGCAGCACGGCGTTCATGAAGGCCGAGGGGTCGACCGGCTCGCCATACTCGGTCGAGAACGGGGTCAGGCCGCCCACGATCTGGCCGACCAGCTCGCTCATCATGTGGCCGTTGTGGTTGCGCGGATCGTCCATCGTGCCAAGGAACGCCGCGGCGCCGATCGAGTGCAGGACGCTCTCGAACCCGACCTGCACCGGGATGCGGAGCGGCTGCCCGCCCGTGGGGTTCGGCACCACGATGTTCGACATCAGGGTGCGCAGGTCCATGCGGTCGAAGTCGCTGCGCTCCGGGTCATCGTCGTCGCCCGACGAGGCCAGCAGCGCCGAGGCCGCGGCCGTGGTCAGGAAGCCCATCGCGATACGGGCGCCGATCCACGGCATGTTGAGCTGGTTGTGCCAGCCCGGCGCCAGCCGGACCCGATAGTTGCCCTGCGCGTCCGGCTCGGACACACGGGGGATTTCCCCGCCTTTCCAGATACGGTGCTCCCACGTCGCGTCGATCGCTGTCAGCGCCGACTGCGCGAACGCGTAGAACATCGACATCTTGCGGCCGAGCTGGCTGCGGTTCGAGAAGTTCATCGTGTTGCGCGCGACGTCCGCGGCCTGCTCGACGGACATGCCGTTCTCAAGCAGCACGTCGAACAGCGCCTGCCGCGCAGCGTGGTCGACGGCCGACGCGTTGGCGTTGGCTTTCGACTTCAGCCACTCGTAGGCACGGCCCGGCACCCGCTTCAAACCTTCCGGGTTTGGGGTGGTCTGGAACTCGTAGCCGGGGCGGCGCCGATCGCGCGAGTTCATCATGAGCTGCTGGTCGAACAGCGCGAAGCCGCCCTCGTCGTAGCGCTTCACGAAGTTGGACAGCGGATGGCTCTTGCCGGCCTTGTTCGCCTCGCGCGCAGCTTCGAGCTGGCGCTGCTGCTCGTCGGGCTGCGCGAAGAAGAAGCGCTCGAACGCGGGCAGGTAGCCCAGCGTCCGGCTGCTGATCGACATGGCCTTGCCCAGCGGCACGTTATGCTCGCCCACGGCGATGTAGATGTTCGACTGCACGTCGCGCAGCATCTGGCGGAAGAACACGAAGCCGGGGTTGAACACGGTGAAGCCCATGCCCATGAACCGGGTGAAGCCGTGGATTTTGCTCGTCACCGCGTTGACGTCGAGCGTATTGTCGAAGCGCGAGCCGAACGACCGGGCCAGCAGCTCGTCCTTGAACGTCATGATGCGGTAGGAGCCGTCCGGCAGACCGACGACCCACTGGTTCGGCGCGTTGGGGCCGGGGTCGTTGGGGCGGTCGACCTCGTAGGGCATCACGTCGCCAAGCGACACGAGCGAGTTGTCGATCCGATCCGCGTGCTCGGGCGAGGCGCGTCGGGCCGCTTCGATGATGCTGATGAACTCGCGCCCGATCTCGGCCGTCACCATGGACTGCGACACGTAGTAGGCATCCTCGGCCATCGTGTGCACGATCTGCGGGATCAGGTCGCCGCTGACCCCCTCGATCACGCGCGCGTTGCTCATGGTCGCGTAGAACTTTTCCTGATCGTTGCGGAACTCCAGCTTCTGCAGCTGGTAGGCTTCCATGTCCCGTTTCTTGGGCGCCGCGTCGTCGTTGACGTCGCCGGTGTAGAGCGCGCCTTCCATCTTCGACATCGGGATATAGTGCTTCCAGCCGTGCGACCGGACCTTGGCGTATCCGACGGTGCCGTAGTCGCCGTTGTCGCGGCGGACCTCAAGGATATGGCGCTGCGCGTCGTCGTTGATCTGGAACACGTTGCGGCCGCCGGAGCCTTTGACGTCCCGGTGGTTCATCGCTGCCTTCTGGAACGCGTCGGGGACGCTCGCCAGCATCTCGCCGACCTCGCGCTCGGTCATGCCCGAGACGCCGCCCTGCCAGTCGGGGTTGTTGATCGTCTCGTCCATCATGTGCTTGGACTGCGGCACCGACGCGAACAGCGCTTCGATGCGCGGCACGACCTGATCCCACGTGCCGTCGTCTTCGGTCAGCGAGTAGGCGTGGTCCAAGATCGCCTGCCGCTGATCGAGCACGGTCTGCGGGATGCCGTTGCGGTTGTGGATCAGCCAGTAGGAGCGGTTGCGCTCGATCGCGTGACGAGCGACGGCCATCGCCGAGAAGTAGGCGTAGACCTCGTTGTCCTGCAGGTTCAGCTCTTTGCCGATCTGCCCCAGCGAGCGGGTCAGCGGGGCAATGTGATCGTGGGTGATCTGGCGCTCGCGCGCCACGACCATGTCGGGGGCCTGCTCAAGCATGCGACGGACGCTCGCCGCCCGCGGCGCCAGATCGGGGCTGATCCGGGCCAGCACAGGCTCCAGCGCGCGGATGCCCGCCATGTCCGACAGCGCGTAGGCGGCCCAGCGCGCCGCCTTGCTGATGCGGACGAACGGCTTGTTGACCTCGTCGTGGACCCGCTTGTTATAGAGCGCGTGGGCCTGCATGAAGCGCTTGATCGGCTCCGCGGTGCGATCCGACAGGAACCCCTCGGCCTTCTGGATCAGCTCGCGAATGTCGGCCACGTTGTTGACCGGCAGCCCGGCGTCGCCGAACATGCGCGTCAGCGTCTCTTTGAACACGCCGAGGCGGTCGAGGGTCAGGTTGTGCTCGGCGCCGTATTCGACCAGCGACGCCAGCGTTTCCTCGGCGATGTAGCCCAGCCGGGTGTCGAGGTGGTTGCGCACCATCTGATCGGTCACCGTCTCGCCGCTGGCCTGCAGGTGCTCGCGCGCCCGCGCTGCCCAGAGCTTGTAGTTGGCGTCCCAGAACCGCTTGAGCAGCTTGTCGCCTTCGCTGTTGCCGGGCCGCTGTGCGATGTCCGCGATCACGTCGCGCATGTTGCGGATCGCCGGCCCCAGCAGACGGCGCAGGCCGTAGTGGCCGACCAGCTCGTGGCGGAACTTGCGCTGCAGCTGCGCCTCGTTGCTCATGCGATCGGCGACGAGGTGGATGGTGGACTGGCTGCCGCCGCTGACCGGCGGGGTGTAGAGCGCGGCGAAGTTGTCGTGCGGCGTGTCGACCGCGGCCTTCGCGTCGGCCAGCGTCCGGTGCACGACGATCTGCAGGGTGTCCGACAGGTGCGCCAGCCGCTCGCGCTGCTCGGCCGCGAAGCGCTCGACCGCGTCGAAGGACAGCGCGCCGATCGGCTCGGGCACATAGTCGATGTCCAGCTCGGCCGCCATGGACGCCATGCTGGAGCGGTCCACGTTCGCCTCGGTCCCGGTCCCGGCCGTGGGCTGCGGTGCGGCCTGCGCCGCCCGCATCAGCGTCTCGACGCTCAACCCGCTCGGCTGTGCCGCCGGGGCGGCGGCAGGGGCGGCGGCGGCAGGGGCGGCGGCGGCAGGGGCGGCAGGGGCAGGGGCGGCGGCAGGGAAGCGCGCCTCATGCGCCTCGCGGATCGCGCCGCGGATCACCCCATCGAGCGTGTTGCTGGCGCTGTCGACCCGCGCATTGAGCACGGTCGCGATCGGGGCGCCGGTCGTTTCCGCCTCGCGCGCCGCGGCATCGAGCGCGTTCATCACCTCTTGGTAGTAGACCGACGCCTCGTCCAGCGTCACGCCATAGTCGCGCACCATGTCGTAGAGCATGGCGGTCAGCGTCTCGTCGCTGTCCGACGCCCAATGCAGGCGGCTCGCCAGCTTGGCGACACCGAGGCGGCGCAGGGCCGCGTCGTAGTCCGCCCGCGTGTCGGTCAGCATGACGAGGCCCGATCCGATCCGATCGGCACCGTAGGCGTGGGCCGGGCCTTCGTTCGCCTCGGCGTAGCGAGTGATCGCGTTGCGGAACCGGGCCACCCGCGCGGTGTCACGGGTGCCCACGACGGTCGCACCCGGCGACTTCATCAGGTTGGCGATCCCTTCGTCCGTATCGCCGGGCGGCAGCGCACTGGCGTCGCGGCGGCGCATGTCGAACACGAACTGCCGCAGAGCTGTCGGCGCGGTGAACGAGACGAACTTCGACAGTTCCTCGATACGTGCGTTCGGGTCCAGCGTGTTCGCCAAACCCGACAGGTTTGACGCCGCTTCGAGCCGGGTCTGCGCGTCGGCCATGCTGTTTTCGAGCGCGATCCGTTCGGACAGGGTGCGCGTGTCGTTCGCAGTCAGCACGTTCGGGTTCTGGCCCAGCCACGCCCGAAGGTCGTTGCCGGTGGCGTTCATCAGCTGGTCGACGGTCGAGGTGAAGTTCGCCTGCACGTCCGGCGCGATGACAGCGCCCATCGCGTCGACGGCCGTGTTGAGCGCGGCGAGGTCACCGGCGCGCACCGCCCCGTTCTCGGCCAGCGCCGTTTGCAGCATGGCGCGAAGCTCGTGCCGGTTGACCAGCTCGCGCGCCAGCGCCCGGTGCTCGGGCGTGAACCGGCTGCGGGTGCCGGCCACGAGCCGCTGCCGCCCGGTCATGATGTCGTAGAGCACGGGCAGGTTGTCGCGGTGGGCGATCAGGAACCGGCCGCCTGCGTCGCGCGCCGTGGCCGCGAACTCGGGGTGCGCGCGCAGCATGTTGGTGATCGCGCGCTGATCCTGCGGGTTGAGGATCGCATCGAGCGTGGCGAGCCGCTTTTCGTAGCTCTCGATCACCTGCCGCCGGTAGTCTTCCATGCCGAGATTGAGGTTGGTGCTCTCGTCGAACGCACCCTCGGGCGCGGCCAGCAGCCCGCGGTTTTCGGCCCGGCGGAACAGGCTCTGCCAGACCTTTGCCGGCATCTGCTCGCGCGTCATGCCATCGAGCGCGACATAGGTATCGGACAGCGTGGCAAGCTGCTCGGTCGCGGCGTCGGCCACGATCCGGGCGCGCTCCTGCATCATGTCGGCGACGTTCTGCGCCTGCTGCGCCATCGTCGCGCGCAGAGCCTCGGTCTCGGTCCCCAGCTCGATGCCCGCCCACTCGATCGGCAGCGCGGCCGCGGTGGTCAGCCCCTCGGCGAACGACAGGTCCGACGAGCTTTCGTTCGACCCCAGCGCCACGGCGACGCGCGAGATGCGGCGCCACTCGGCCGGGGCGTCCTTGACCGCGTTCCAGTCCTGCGGCTTGTCGGCGCTGGCGTAGAGCGCACGCGGCTCGGCCGGGTTCGACGTGTCGACGGCCAGCGCGCCCTTCTCGGTCGAGAACACCACCTTGCGGGTGTCGGTGTCGGCAAAGACGCCATGCGTCGAGCCGACGCCCAGCGTGGCCGCCCGGCCGATCGCCTCGGGGTTGACCGCGGTCAGGCCGAGGATCGTGCTGTAGCCCGTCTCGTTGCGGACGCGGGCGCTGGCGGCTTGCGTCTCGGCCGCGTTGCGCTCGGCGTTGCGCTTGAACTCGTCGGCGATCCGCGCCTTGTCGGCTTCGGCGCGCTGGCGCTCGCTCGCGGCCGCGGCTTCGTCCTGCCGGATCAGATCGAGCTGCGCGGTGGCGCGCGTGTCGCCTCGTGCCGCCTGCCGCTCAAGCGCCGCGATCTGCTGGGCGCGCGCCTCTCCGGTCGCTTCACCCGTGCGGACCCGGCGCCCGCTCTCGGTGATCGCGTCGCCCATTTCATCGCCGCCCATGTCGGCGCGTCGGGCGGCACCCAGACCGCCACCCATGATCGCACCGAACAGGGCGCCGATGCCGGCCTGCGCCCGCGCCTCGGGGGTGTCCATGCCGACCATCAGCGCGCCCAGAGCCGACTGGCCCTGCAGCCGCGCCTGCGCCGCCGCGGCGGTGGCCGCGCCCGACTGAATGAGTTCTTCGACGCTCTCCGACGCGCCTTCCATGATCGCGCCGCCCAGCGCCCCGCTGGCGCGCTGTCCGAGACGCCCGGCGAAGCTGGTCGCGGCCGCGGTGCCGGGGCCACCCGATACGGCGAGCGGGCCGACGCGCATCTTCGTGATCGCCCGGCTGAAGGCGCCCTCGGACAGCGGCGAGACGGCCATCATGCCCAGCGTCCCCGCGGCCGCGAGGCCCGTGTTGGCGCGCGACAGCGAGCGGGCGAGCTGCGCGTCCACCTGCGCGTCGGTGGGCGTGGTGCCCGTGTCGGCGATCATCGCGTCGCGCATGGTCTGCCATGCGTGGAGCTGCTGCTTCTGCGCCGGGTTCATCGCGGTCAGCTGCTCGGCGAACGCGTCCTCGGACTGCGCGCCCGAGCGCCCGCCGCTGGTCACGGCGATGCCGATCATGCGCGGATCGGTTGCGGTGCTGACCATCTTGGAGCCGAACCGGCGGACCACGTTGCCCGCCACGCTGGCTTCGACGAGGCTGTCCGCCGTGGTGCGCGCCGCGACCTTCGCCCCGGTTGCGCGAGCGGCCGTGCGCGCCCCGGCCTTGACCAGAGCACCAGCGCCCCCGCCGCCCAGCGCACCGACGCCAAGCTCGACGACGGACCCCAGCACCATGTTGGTCGCGACCTCGCGCCCGCCTTCGCCCGTGAACAGCGCGCCGGTGCCTTTGGCGAGCCGCACGAGGAACGGGTCGTCCGCGTCTTCCATGATGGCGTTCATCTCGGCCATCTTGTTCTTGGCGTTGATCGACGTGCTCTCGTCGACCAGCTCGTCGCCGTAGTCGACGAGGCCCTTGCCGTTCTTCGACAGCCAGCCGGTCAGCGCCATGTCGTCCGCAGGATCGCTCAAGCCAACCGCATCCGCGCCCAGCTCGGCGAGGTCACCCGCACCGCGCATGAGGCCGCCGACGCTGCCGACGATCATGCCGCCCAGCCGGCCGAAGAAGCTGCTCTCGTCCGGGTCGTCGCCCGCGCCCGAGAGGGTCGGGTCACCCAGCAGCGAGTTGAGGTCGTCGCCCCCGCCAGTGCCACCACCCGCGCCGCTCGCACGCCGGGGCGGATCGAGCATCACGCGGCGGGAGAGGTCGACGCTGACCGGCGCGAGCGGCGCCGGCTGGTAATCGCTCTGGGGCAGCGGCCCCGGCGGCAGGAGAGTGAACGGCGTGGACGGTCCGTTGCCCGGCTCGAACTGACCCGACGTGAGCGTGGTCGGCTCCTTGTCGGCCTGTGCCATCAGCTCTTGGATCGTGCTCGCCATCGACCGCCCCTTGGTTAAGCGCGGCGCACGAGTTCCCGCAGCCGTGCAGTCAGCGCATCAGGCGTGTAGCCCGCGAACGGGCCACCGAGACGCGATACCGACGTTATAGACGGTCCCAGCGCGTCCGCCAAGCCCGCAAGGGTGTCGTCCTGCCAGCCGTAGACCGCGCGATCCGCGGGGTTGCGGCCGGGCGCGTAGAGCACGGGGGGCATCGGTGCCGGCGCCTCGAACGATGCGTCGAAGAACGGTCGCCCCTGCAGCCCCATATCGGGATCGGTCGACACACCGCTGGGGTGCGCGAACGGGTCAAACTCGGGGGTTTGAACCTCGTCCTCGTCCCCGTCCCCGTCCTCGTCGTCGGCAAGCCCCAGCAGGCCCAGCACTTCGTCGAACACGCCCAGCTCGTCGCCGCCGACGGCCGAGGCCGGAAGCTGTGCGGTAGCCGCAATGTGCCCGGCGAAGGCGCCGGCGGTCGTAAGCTCCGGTGCGTTCGGGCCGTAGTGCGCGACGACCGTCTCGCCGTGCGGGGTGTAGGTGTTGCGCCATGCGCGCATGTCATCCGGCGTCAGCCGGCCGAACAGCAGGTTGAGCAGGATTTGGCGCTCATGCGCCTCGCTGATTACGTCGCGCCCGTAGGCGACAGGCTGGTCGTTCGCGGGCGGCAGCAGCCCGAGTGCCATGTAGTCGGGGTAGGCCATCTCGTTACCTCCTGAACGGCACGTTCAACTGCGGGTTCTGGAACGGACCCGTGGGGCTGTAATACACGGACAAGCCGTCGGTGAAGAACTCGGTCGGGTTCGCCGCGACCGCGGCCTGCATCTTCGGATCGAGCATGCCGGGCATCATCCACATGTTGAGGTCTTCCTGCGTCAACGTGCGCATCTGCCGGGTTTCGCGGAACGCGCGGACGCGCCCGGTCCTTGCGTCGACCGCCGCGAGCGCGGGCCGCACAGCTTCGCGCGGGCGGCTCGGCTGCTGGTAGCCGGCAGCCTCCGCAGCAGGCGACAGCGCAGGGCCAACCGCGACCGGCGCAGGCGCGGCAGGAGCCTCGAACTGCGGAAGGCTGGCGCCCGGCACGCTCGTGGGCACACTCGTGGGCACGCTCGTGGGCGGGGTTGCCGGGACCATGTAGCCCGGCTGCGACGTCGGGGCCATCGGCGGGGCGGTGGCGATCGGCGCCAGATCGAGCGCCGGGTTCGGGGTGGCCGGCAGTCCTGCAACGCGAGGCATACCGTTGACGATCGACACCGGGCCGAGATTGCCGGCCGTAGCCGGCGCGTAGATCAGGTTGCCGTTCGCGTCATACTGCGGCGCGGTGCCGTAGGTGCTGATCCCGTAGGGCGCGGCCACGTCGAAGAAGCCGGCGCCCAGCATCGCCCGCTCCATAGCGTAGCGCTGCTCGCGCTGCTGCCGCTCCTGCCCGAGACGATCCTGCAGCTCGATCTCGTCGAGCCGCTGGCGGAACGTGTGGTTGCGCGTTTCATAGTCGATCGCCGGCTGCATCACACCCAGCGTGTATTCAAGGTCCATCGCCCGCTGCTGGCGGATCGCCTGCAGGTCGTTGAGGTAGAGCGTCGGATCGTTCTGCCGCAGGAACTCGTCGAACATAGTGAACGCCATCATCAGCCCCCGTAGTAATAGGCCGCGAGCATGGACGCCGCCTTGCGTCGATGGTCCGCCATCTGGTTGTTCCACTTGTCCGCAACGCTGCCCGGTGCGCCGCCGTTGTTCGCGTCGCTCGCATCGAAGCGGCCGGGGGCGCCAGCGTTGATGATCGAGTAGAGGTTCATCCCGCTCATACCCGGTTGCCAGCCGCGGTCCAGAAAATACTTGTGGATCGCGCCGCCGGCCCCAACCTGCGACGCGATCGGGTTCGACCAGTCGACGCCATACTGCTGCGCTTGCGGCTCACCGAACTGGATAAGCCCGCGGTGCTGCCCCCACTGTGTCGTCGGGCCAGCCTGCGTCGGGTTGAACGTGCCGCCCGTCTCATAGCTGACCGCGGTCAGCAGATCGAGCGGGTCGGCCTGCATGGCGCTTGCGGTCTGCACCAGCCCGCCGATGATCTCGCGCTCGTTGCCCTTGAACGTCGCCGGTGCCACCCCCGACAGGTCGTAGCCTGCCGGCGCCTCGCCCCCCACGATGCTGAAGTCGGCGTAAGGACTGGACGCCACGTCGCCCGAGATCGGCCCGAGCAGCGCGTCGACGTAGCTGTTCGCGCGGTTCGTCCGCGCGTTGCGTGTCCCGCGAAAATAGTCCAGCACGTCGCTGCTGTCGGTATGGCCGATGCCCTGCGCCGCCCGCGCGCTCTGGCGCTGCTGTCCGGCGACGAAGTTCTCGAACCCGCCGAACAGCGCGTAGGGATCATTCATCGCCAGATCGCGCTCGGCGTAGTCGACGTAGTCCGGCAGGTTCATCGCGAAGGGGTCACGCAGAGCCATCAGACCGCAGGCCCCGTCGTGTTGAGGTGCGACGGCCGCGCCGTGGGGCGCTGGCTGCCCACGCTGCCGGTGATCGTCGACAGTCCGCCGAAGCCCGACCGCGCGCCGTTGGCGATGGACGAGATGTTCGCCGTGCTGACCATGCTATCGGCGCCTACCTTCGTGGACAGCTCGGTGCGGCGCATGTTCTGCCGCATCGCGCCGAAGCCGACGTTGCCCAGCCCGTTGTAGAAGTCCGACTGCTCGCCCATCGCGCCGGTCAGCAGGCTGGTCGCACGTGCGATCCCCTGCGTTGCGTCGCCGACGCGGCCAAGCGCCGTGCTCACCATCGCGCTGCTCTGGTTGAGACCGCTGATCGCGTTCGCCATCGCGCTCGCCGCGACTTCGGCGCCGGCCGACAGACGGTTCCAGTAGAACTCGTCCATCTTCTGCTTCTTGGCGTCCTCGTAGCGGAAGCCGCGATCGGCCGCGGAAGCGCGCAGCTCCGCGCCGCGGATGGAGAAGATCAGGTCTTCGTGGCACGAGCGGCCGATCTCGAACTTACCGCGCATGCGGCTGCGCTGCTTGCGCGCGCGGTCCAGCTGGGTCTGCACGACCGACATCGTGCGGCCCATGGCCGTTTCGTAGTCCGGCGTGTAGACCAGCCAACGCTTGGCTTCGCGCAGGTAGAGGTCGATGAACGGCCGGTAGTTGTTGCGCACGTAGTCGAAGTGGTCGCGCGTCCGGTTGAAGGCGGGCAGCGCGATCTCGTTGTAGTGCCGCTTGGCAAGCTCCAGATATTCCTCGGCCTGATCGACGCTGCGCTCATGCAGGTCGACCATCCGCCGGCGAAGCTGGTAGTCGCGGATCAGCGAGTAGGTGCCCACCAGCCCGGCGAGGATACTCATCCACGTGAGGTGCTGGGTCTCGATCCCCAGCTGGATGCCGCCCCACGAGGCCGGGTTCATGGTCTTCTGGTGCCAGCCGTCGTCCCCGCCGCTGGAGCCACCACCACCACCGCCGCCGCCGCCGCCCCCGATGCCGAGGACGCCCGCAACGCTCTCGATGATCCCGCCGCCGCTCATAGCACCAACCTGTATACCCGCCCCTTGTCAGTATACCCGAACTTGGTCGCCAGTCCATTCACAGCTTCTGCCGTAGCGCTGTCCACCACGGGGAAGTTGATCGCATGCAGGTTGCGCTTGCGCGCCTCGTCCGTGAGCGCCGCCATAAGGTCGCTCGCGTGTCCGCCCGTGCGCTTTTCGGGCACGACGTAGAGCAGCACGTCAGCGATAAACGGCACCGACGAGCCGATGTAGACGGTGCCTTGCCCGAGGATCAAACCCACGGGTTTGTCGTCCTCGGTGGCGACGAACAGCAGCGTGTCGGGGTGGCTGATGAAGCGCGCCGCGTGGTTGCGCAGATCGGTCGTGGTCACCGGCACCTCGGCGAAGGTGGCGTTCTCTTTCGCCGCAGCCCGGATAGCTGCGGCGACGAAGGTGACGTCGTTCGCGATGGCGGGGCGCACGGTCATTGCTCAAGCTCCTTCAGCAGATCGTCGCGGAACGCCAGCGACTTGTCGCGCAGCCCCTTGATCCCCTGCTCACAGTAGAGGCAGGCCAGTGCGATCTCGGCGAGTGACCCGCGCAGGCCAGCCATGCGGACGGCAGCCTCGGCCGTCGTCTCGTCGATCCCGTCCTTGCCGATCCGGGCGCCGTAGCTCGGGGCGTCCAGCCATGCGTTGACGGCGCTGCCGGTGACCGCCGAGATGTAGGCGCCGTGCTCGACCCAGAACGGGTTGGCCGGGAGATCGAGGAACAGGCCGATGACCATGCGAAGGATGCCCTCGCGGGTGTCGGCGGTCAGCTCTTTGGTAACCAGCAGCGTCTCGGCCGTCTTGAGCGAGACGATAAGGTTGGCCGCGACGGTGCGCGCCGCGTTGCTGGCGAGGTAGCGGTCGATGGCCGCGGTGATGTTGGCGGTGTTCACAGGTCTTCTCCTTCTGCCAGCTCGACCATCGAGCTGGCGATGTGTAGCTCCTGCACTGACCCGCCGCCCCGCATCTCATACATGTAGTCGGTCACGCGCGCCCCGCCGCGCAAGCGGAAAGGCTCTCCGCTTCGGACCTGTCGCTCGAAGCTCTTGTGGCGCGCACCCGCGTCGTCGAACTTGTAGAGCGTGAACAGGATCGGCCGGCTGTAGTCCGCCACGATCTTGCCCGCAGCGTAGCGCACACGGCGGCGGTTGACGAACCGCTTGCTGCGCCACACCCACGGCAACAGCTCGTCGCCGTCATCCCAGCGGAATACGGTGGAGCCGTTGGCGTAATAGACGCGCCCGTCACGTCCGGCGTGGAGCGCGTGTCCCTGCATGCTGGTCGTGATGACGTCGCCCAGATCAGGCTCGCCCTCTGCGTCCGTGCGCATATTGACGATCAAACCCGTGGGTTTGTGCGGGCTGCAGCCATAGAGCCGGCCCTGCTGCCAGACGATCAGCGACGGTGCATAGTCAGACCACTGTGTCTCGCCGATCAGGTCGCGCGTCATGTTGACCGGGCCGCCCGTAGGCTGCAGGCCGATCAGGCCGACAGGCGAGACGTAGACCGCGCCGAACCCGGTGGCCGTCATGGAGCGCGCGCCGACGCCCGGATAGAAGGCGTCGGACCGCACGATCTCCGTCTCAAGCACGAGGTCTTGTTCGCCCAGCAGCTCGTCCTGCTTGAGCGCCAGCTTGATCCGCGCAGGCGAACCCGTGGTCGCCACGTAGATCACGTCGCCTGTTTCGGCGATCCCGGTCACGCGGTCGGGCAGCTCGATGCGCTGCGACGCCGGCCAGTTCCAGACCTCGTGTCGCTCGCTGATGAAGATCGTGTTGCCGAGGTAGCCGACGTAGAACCCGCTGTCGGTGGCGATCACTCCGTCCATGCCGTCAGGCGGCAGGCAGGCTTCCGTCGTCATCAGGGTGCCGAAGGTCAGCTCGACCAGCCGCCGCGTATCGGTGTAGCCGCCGTCGATCTCGCTGATCGGCACTTCCTCGACCAGCTGAAACTGCGTGTCGACGATCAGGTTCTCGCTCGCCGCGTCCTCGTCGGACTTCGCCCCGGTGCGGTAGATGCGGACGAAGCGCGCGTTGGGCGGCGGGGTGTCGAACCGGGTCAGGCGCACGTGGTCGGTGTCGTGCGCCACGATAGGCTCCGACGCCGGGGCCGGCGGGCTTTCGATGCCCAGCTCGTCGACCCACGTGTAGGTGTAGACCCGGTAGTCCAGCCCGGCTCTGGTGCGCACGTCGGCGCCCAGCACCGCGATCGGCTGGCTCACCATCACCCGTGTGCGCGGCCCGCGGACGCCCAGCCGATAGCGGTCGTTCGTCTGCGGGTCCATGAAGAACGGGTCGCCCTCGATCGGGAACACCGCCAGCAGCGCGAAGCCGGCGCAGGCCGTGCGCGACGGCACCACGATGCTCGCGCACAGGTCCATCGCGATCAGGCCGTTGCACTCGCCGTTCATGTCCGGCGCGAGGAAGATCGTGTTGCGCTCGGTCGAACCGGATGCGACGACCCGCGGCGACTTGAACGGCCGCAGCTCGCCGTTGGTCAGGCGCGTGTTATGCGCCACCGTAGCGAACCGGCTGTCAAGGAGCCGGTCGCTGATGGCAGGGCGGATGCCCGCGAAGGTGGTGACGCGCGTCGAGGTCATGTCGTTGCGATGCTGTCGGGCATGAAGACGTAGGTGTCGTTGGGGGCTTTGACCAAGCGGTAGATCGTGCCGGCCGGCCGTTCGGTCACGACGGGGACGTTGTTGAAGACCGGCAGGCGGATCGTCTCGTCGGTGCCGTTGATGCTGATCGTCAGGTCGCCCGTCTGCGCGTTGTAGCTCATGGAGTGCGAGACTGGCGGCAGGGTGACCGACGTAGAAACCCCGCCCAGCTGCAGCGTGAGCGTCCCGTTAGCGTAGGACAGCGCCGCTGCAGGCAGCACGGTCAGCGACGTGGCAGGGCTGCCGTTCACCGTGATCTCGAACAGGCCGTTCATCGGGTTGTAGTCGGCGTCGATGTTCGGCGTCGCAACCGTGACCATGTTCGCGATCGCGCCCACCGTCGTGCGGCGCAGCCCATCCGGCGTCACGACCAGAACGTGCGAGGCCGCGGTGAACGTCGTGGTCAGCGGGGCCGTCTGCAGGGGAATGTCGCCGCTGGCGTTCGGCTCGATCCCCGCGACCGAGCGGACCAGCCCGGTGACGTCGACCGTGCCCGTGTCGGCCAGCCCTGCGATCGCGCCGGCCGTGGTCTTGGCGAGGCCGCCGCCGAGGCAGATGAAAACGGGGGTGGCCTGCGAGATGGCGTTGGTCGGCCCGGCCGCGCCGCTGCACAAGTCCACGTTGCCCGCCAGATCGGGCACCAGCCCCGAGACGGCCTGCACGATGTCCGGGGGCAGATCGACCCCGCCGCCCTCGCCCGGCTCGCTGCAGCAATTGTCGAAGGCGGGCACCGCGGCGGCCGGCCAGCCTTGCGGCACGTGAGTGAACTGGCCGTAGGCGTTGATCTCGGCCCCGCCATAGGTGCCCGGCACGGCGCCGGTCGGCCGCAGGGACAGGCGAGGCCCGCCCGGCGCGTCCAGCTCAAGCAGCAGGCCCGGCCCGATGTTCAGCAGCGACAGCAGCTCGCGCAGCCGGGCCGTGAGCTGACCCTCGGGCGTATCCTCGTCGGTGCCGCAGGGGCGCCCTTCGACGTAGTCCGTTACCCGCACGCAGGCGTCGTCGGGCCACGGCCGCGGCTCGGTGCCTTCCATGCCGCGCTGCACCTTGATGTAGGTGATGCCGCCGTCCACCTCGGTGTCATACATCATCACCGTTTCGTGGTAGCGCAGCGTGTAGATTTCAGCGAACACGTGCGCCGGATCGGCGAACACGGTCTGCAGGAACGCCGTGTCGTCTGCGGGAAGACGCAGCCGCGTGTCCGACGACGTGAGGTTCTGCTCAAGCCCGGAGCAGAACCCGACAACCTGTTCCGGGGTCGGCATCAGCAGCCCTCCATCGCGTTGCGGACGTTCTCGACGGTCCACTCGAACCGGATGATCGCGCCCTGCTGGATCGTCGTAGTGCCCGTGCGCTCGATCATCAGCTTGCCCTCGCTGCAGCCAAGGAAGGTGACGATCTCGCGCGTGATCCCGTCATTGATGACCAACTCGGGCTGGCGGCACAAGACCGAGGTGCAGAGGTTGCCGGCGTCCTCGACCGACACGATGGTGTCGCCCGCTTCGAGCTGGCAGGTGGTGACCGACGACCAGTCGGCAATCGCGTCGAACATGTCGGTGATCCCCTCGGGTTTAGGCCCGACTTCGCGCACGTCCCTGATGTCGATCGACGTCATCTTGGCCGGGGTGATCGGGCAGCAGTAGTCCTTGTTCAGCTCGAACGATCCGCACACGAGACCGTCCACGACGATCCGCGCCTCGTAGCGCCCGGCGGGCAGCTCGTGCAGCTTCTGATCCCAGCGAACCGCGAGCCGGCCGCGCTCGTCCACGCGGAAGGCCGGGTAGACCAGCAGCGGGTGGTTGGCGCTGTAGTAGTCGCCGTAGACCGGCCGGTCGTTCACGACCTTGATGACGGGCGGGACGCGCGACCAGACGTGGCCGATGACCGGGACGACGTAGCTGCCGCCGATCCCGTTGCAATCGACCGGGCCGGTGCGGCCGCAGCTGTAACTGTCGTCGTTGTCGCGGAAGATGACCGTTGGCTCGAAGACGACCGGCATGACGACGCAGCCGGGGTTCTGCCCGCACGGCCGGCAGCAGTCCAGCGAGAACACCTCGATACGGACCCGCGACAGGTATTCGGCCGCGATGCCGTTCTGCATCGGAAAGGCCGTCTCCCACGTATCGGGGCCGAGCTTCAGCACGTAGTGCGGAATGTCGATCCGGCGCATGTCAGATCACCCTCGGTGCGGTCATTACCAGCGGCTTCGACGATCCGCCCTTGAGCGAGTTGACCCGCGCCCAGCGCAGCGCGTCGCGGAACAGCCGTTCTTCCTCGCGCGCCAGCGTGGGGTCATACCACTTCTCGCTGCGCATGCGGTAGAGCCGCATAAGCGCGCCGTGTGCGATCGTCTCCGCGTGGCGCGCGTAGACCATGCGGTTCACGAAGCAGCTGTCCTGACCGGGCAGAACGGTGGCGCGCACCTCGATCATCCCGTCACACGGCGAGCCGCCGGGGATGATGAGCCGTCCTTCGCTTTGGTCGAACGTGAACTCGCCGCTGCGACCAAACCCGTAGGTTTGGCGGTTTACCTGCAGCTCGCGCCCGCCGACGTCCACGTAGTCGATGCTCTCGACCGTGTAGTCGTCGCTCGTGCAGAGCCGGAAGTAGCAGGCGCCGCGCTGCGCCTTGATGCCGATCGACGCCTTCAGCTCCTTCGTCACGATCGCGTATTCGATCGCCGCCAGCCGCGCCATGTGCGCCGCGATGACGTCGGGCACGTCACCCGCGGACGGCAGAATGTAGGGCAGGAACTCGGTCCACGGGACCGTCTCGCCGAAGTCGCAGCTGCAGTCGCTCATTTCCGCCCCCTCGTCCATATCTCGGCCGCGCGCTGTGCGTCGAAGTCGTCGTCGACGCCGACTGCCACCTCGTCAACCGCCCCCTTGACCGCCTCGGGGAACGCCCAGAGGGGCATGATGCCGCCCGTGTCGAACGAGCGGAACGACCGGCCGTCGGCGCGGAACGCAACCACGGCCCACGCCACGACCTCGTTGCTTTCGGCCGCGCGCTGCGCCGCTTCCACCAGTTCGGCGCCCATCTGCTGCCGGGCTGCCGCGCGCTTTTCGTTCCTGATCTCCGTCAGCTCGGTCACGCTGCACCTCCACTGATCTTGCGCAGTTCGCGCGGCGCACCCGACCGCGGGTCGCCGTGGCCTTCCAGCCCGAGATGGAACCCGGACGAGATACGGCTGTCCGCGAAGTAGCCTTCGCCGAGCGCGCTGTAGAACGCGCTGTAGTAGAACGCCCGTTCGCGCGTGGCGAACTCGCTTTCCATGTCCTTCGCGTAGGCGCGCATCAGCACCCAATGCAGCACAGCCGTGGCGCTCACGCCGATCTCGTCGTCCAGCGATCCTTCCTCAACCGAGGGGATCAGGATCACCGACGCGGACACCTCGACGTTGGCGCCCTCCGGCACCGGCGGCTCGACGCGGAACCGGCGCATGTTGAACGGATCGCGGATGAAGTTGGTGACGCGGTAGTTGTCGCCGGGATCGCCGCACACGCCGTCGTCGTCTTCCGGCAGGCAGCGCTTTTTCTTGAAGCGGCGGATCAGGTTCTGGTCCACCGACGACACGTCGTCGCTGATTTCAGTGGACCCGTCCGCGTTGGCGCGCACGTTGCCGAACACGTCCAGCACGGCGCGCACCCCTTCGGGCGCTTCCTGCGCCGAACCGGGGCGCAGCGGGATATTCATCGTCGTCGTGAAGTTGTCGGGGCGCAGCTCGGCAATGTGCTCAAGCGCTTCCTGCGCCCAGCCCAGCAGCTCTGCCTTCGACCACGTGGTGTTGATGAACCCTTCCTCGTGGTCGTTGAGGATCGTCGTAGCCCGTTCGAGGATCGTGTTCAGCGTCGCCATCGCAGCCCCCTAGTGAAAACGCCGCCCCGGTTAAGGGGCGGCGCTATCTGCCGTTATGGCGTCATGCTCGCCCGGCAGGCGGTCACTGTCCCTGACCGATCACCACGCCCCCAGCCACGGGTGGTTCAGCTGGCAGGCGACGATCAGCTTCAGGTTGTCGATGCACGGCCCACCGCCGAGGCACGACCCGGACAGGGGGTTCGCGCCTTCGGGGATCGCGGTGAACTGGATGCACAGCTCGTGGTTGTGGCCGAGGTAGAGGCCGTAGCCGCTGGCGGTCGTGCCGGCCGCCGGGGACTGCGCTTCGTTCAGCGCGTCCTGCGCGGCGTCGACCTGTGCGGTCAGGGCGTCGACCTGCGCCTGCGCCGTGTCGATCGCCTCCTGCTCGGCAGCGGTGACGGTCGCACCCCCGGCGCCACCCGCGGCCGTCGAGGCAGCCTGCGCGTTGGTCAGGGCAGTCTGCGCGGTGGCAAGCTGCGCCTGCAGCGCGTCGAGCTGCGCCTGCGCCTGCTCCACAGCGTTGTCCTGCGCAGCAGCGGTCGTCGACGGCACCCAGATCGGCTGGATGGTGTTCTCGGTGTAGACGCCCGTCTCGGGGTTGAAGTCGAGATGGGGCAGCGACAGATCGAACGTGCCCACGTCGAAGATCACGTCTTCGTCCTTGTCGCGGATCGTCACGTTTATCGCGAAGCCCGGCATCGGGTTCATGTTGCGGATGAAGATGCGTTCCGCGACATGGTCGATCGGCAGCGTGATGACGCGAAGGACGTCAGCCGTGGTGATCGTGCGGCCCGACGCGCGCAGGTTGCGCATGAACGCAGCCAGCGACGGCGAGTGGTTCGCCTCGTAGTCCATGTTGGCGTAGTAGTTGTTGCCGCCGAACCACAGGTAGCGGTTGATGGTCAGCTGCGTCGGCCGGAAGTGCGCCGCGGCTTCCATGAACTCGTAGGGGCCGACCTCGGTCGAGGGCAGCTCGGCATACATGCGGTTCGGCCAGTCAGGGGCCAGCCCGCCTTTGGTCAGATCATACGTCGCCATCTTGCGTGTCTCCTGCTGGCGTTCGGTTCGGTCCCCCGGCTTGCGCCGGGGGTGGCCCATTACTGGATGGTCACGTAGGCCGCAGCCAACGCCTCGGGGTAGAGCACCCCGAAGCCATACGCGCCGATCACGCGGATGAACCGGGTATACTCGAAGGGGTCTTTGTCGATCACTTCACTGTCGTTGATGATCGTCGCGAACGCCATCGCCGACTTGAGGCCGACGTAGATGAAGAACGCGTTGCGGCCTTGGTCGTCGAACACCGGAAGGTAGGGCGACGAGATGATGTTGAAGCCGACCATGTCGGGCGGGATGCGGCCGGTCAGGCGGATCGACGTGTTGCCGCCCGCGCAGTAGGCGCAGCCCAGATCGGACATCGCGATCAGCGTGAAGATCGACGGCGGCACGACGGCGAAGCGACCCTCGCGCGGGATGCCCGCTTCGTCCAGCACCTCGGCCAGCCGCCACAGCACCTCGATGATGTTGTCGCGATCGACCGACAGCGGGGCGCCGAAGTCGCCGAGGTTGATCTGGCCGTTGCGCCCTGCGCGGCTGCCGCGGTTGAACGGCGCGATCTCGTTGTGCAGACCCGAGAACACCGCGTAGTCGATCTTCCGCATCATCGCCAGCGGAACCTTGTCGATCAGCAGGCGCTCGATGCGCGGCCACATCGACATCATCCGGTAGTCGATCTTGTCGATCTTCAGACCGGCGTGGAACGCGCGACCGACGGTCAGCGGCACCATCTCGATCTCGGCGGTGTCGTATTCGATCCGTCCGTTCTTGGTGTAGTCGCGGATGATCGGGTCGGGTTCTTTCATGAAGTAGATCGTGCCGCTCTTGCGGAGATCGCCCTCGTATTCCGTCGACGCGATCTGCGGAAAGATCGACGTTGCGTGATACCGTGCCAGAATGTTCATCGACACGGTGGGGGGCATCAGCGGCCCGCCCTGATACTGCGGGTAACCGGACGCGGCGGGGATGCCTCGCTGGTCGAACCCCCACCCGTTCACGAACCCGTTGTTATGCGCGACCATTTCGTCTCTCCTGCGCTGCTGTCACGCCCTGCCGGGCAACCTGCCTCACGAATAGCGCACGCCCTGCGGCGCTTGCTGTTGCGTCTGTGCCCGGTAGATAGCGATCAGCTTCTCGAACTTCTCGGGTGCGAGCAGCCCCCGCGACATAGCCCGTTCCGCCGCCATCAGCGTATCGTCCGTCACAACCTTCGCCTGCGGCGCCGTCTGCGGGTTCACCCCGCGGTTCTGCGTCGTAGGCTGCTGCAGCATTTGCGTCGTGTCCGCGCCTGCCCCACCATATTGCTGCTTGTAACTCATGATGTGGCGCTCGATCAAGCCGATATTTCCGGCGTTGATCGCGGAGCGCAGGACGTCGGCCCGCGTCGCCCCGACGTCCGGCAGGTCTTGGCGCAGGAACTCGGCGAACTGCGGCTGACGCGCCAGCACCTCGAAGTCGGGGATGCGCGCCGACAGCACCTGCCGGAAGGTCATGTGCTGCTGCGCCCGTTGGCTGTTCTCCAGCGTGTCGAAGCGCTGCGCAGCCTGCGCCTGTCGTTCGGCGATCTGCTTCAGGATGGGTTCGAGCGTCGTCTTGGCATACTTCGCCGCCAGCTTCTCGAACACGGGCAGCTTGTCACCGAGAAACTTCTTTTCCTCGTCGGACAGCTCGACGGCCGGGATCGCAACCTCCACCGCAGGCGTGGCCTGCTGCTGCGGCGGCGCCGGCTGACCGGGGTGCGGTTGCGCCTGCTGCTGCCCGGCGCTGTTCCCGCGCATGGCCTCGAACATCATGCGCTGCGCCTGCTCGATGCGATCGAGCTGCGCCTGCGACAGATTGCCGGGCTGCTGGTTCTGGGGCGCCGGCTGGTAGCCCTGCGGCTGCTGCGCCGGCGCCGGATCAAACCCGTAGGTTTGAACGGGCTGCGGCTGCTGCTGCTGCTGGCCCGGCCGCGGCGCGTCGACGAAGAACTCGGCCAGCTCGGCGTCGTCCATGCCGCTCGCCTGCGGGGCCGGTGCCGGCTGCTGCTGCTGCGGGTTCTGGGGCTGCTGCGGGTTCTGGGGCTGCGGCGCCTGCTGGGGCTGCGGGTTCTGCGGCTGCGGCGCCTGCTGGGGCTGCGGGTTCTGGGGCTGCGGCTGCGGCTGTCCGCCGGCCGGCGGCGTCATGCTGGCAAGCTGCTGCTGCAGCGCGGCCGGCAGCGCGGCGATGTCGGGGTTCGGTGTGGTCACGGCAGGGTTCCTTGTCTATCGCCGGGCGGGGTCACCGCAGCCAGCAGTTCCTTGGTCGTCAGATACAGCGCCTGCGCGCGGCCCATGCTTCGTAGATCGGACGCCCCTGCCAGTGCATCCAGAGCCACGTTCATGTCCGCGCGCAGCGCTTTCCGCAGCGCATCCTGTGCGTCGACGGAAAATCGTGCCAACAGTTCAGCGGTGTTCTTCACTGTCGCCCTTACGTTCTGCGTCGGCGGCGTCTTCCGCCAACGCGGTCTTGTCCTTCAGCCCGACGAGTTCCGCCGCGCCTTTCGCCAGCTCTGCCACCATAGCGCCAGCAGCGCCAGCGTTGAAAGTGGAAAACGCAGTTCCGGCAGCGCGACGCACCCGGTGTCGCCTTGCGCCACACGCCCCGCACGACATCAGGGATACGCCTTCCGGTTCAGCTGGAAGTGCACGGCATCCCAGCCCCAATCCCCGCCCCACTCGATCATGACGCCGAGTTCCTTCGCGGCCTCGCGCATGTAGCCCGCGATCTTGCGCAGATCGGACCAGAGCCGAGCGCTCGCGGCGCGCGCCTCGTTGGACCCTTGCGGGAACGCTGCGTCGCTGGGGATCGTCTTCATCGTCTTGGGGTCGAGCGGCCACAGATCGACGGCATGGCCGGTCAGGTGGCGGCTGTTCGAGGTCTTCGACGCGCCCGCCTTGACGAGCTGTGCCTGCCGTTCCTTCGTCCGCAGCCCCTCGATCACGGTGAAGGGGATCGGCGACTTGACGCTGGCGAGCCGGACGACGGCGACCAGCTCGTTGTGGACGCCCTTCAGCTTCGCCTCGGCGCTCTCGGGCAGATCGTCCTCGGGCTTCGGCGCGGGACGGATCGTGACCAGCGCCGGCAGCGCCTTGTCGAACGCCGCAAGCGTGCCGGGGCCGACGATGCCGTCGACCTTCATGGTGTAGTGGCCGTGGTCCGCCAGCCGCTGCTGGACGTAGCGCTTGAACTCGGTGTCGTTCATTGCATGTTATCCTTCCGCGTCTCATACTTCACGGTTTCGTCGAGCAGCGCGGTGATGCGCTTCTCGGCCATCAGCGCCGGTTCTTCGCCCCGGTCGTGAAAATAGGCGAACGCGTCCGGCTTGCCGATACGG
>QFMX01000025.1 GCA_003240625.1 Sphingomonas taxi | reverse complement strand
CCGGACAGATAGGCACGGTTGCCGAGCACCATTCCGAAAGGAATGATGTCGCCCTCGACCGCCGCCAGACCGCCCACATAGGCATGATGGCCGACGCGCGTGAACTGATGGATCCCGGAGCCTCCGGCGATCGTGGCGAAATCGCCGATGACGCAGTGTCCAGCCAGCATGACGTTGTTGATCAGCGTCACGTTGGAGCCCACCACGCAGTCGTGGGCGACATGCGCGCCGGTGAAGAACGAGCAGTTGTCGCCGACCGTCGTTTCGGAATGGCCCTGGATCGTCCCGGGGTTCATGGTCACATGCTCGCGGATCAGGCAGTTGGCGCCAATCACGAGACGGGTGTCCTCGCCCTGATACTTGAGGTGCTGCGGGTCATGGCCGATCGAGGCGAACGGGAAGATCCGGGCATTCTCCCCGATCACGGTGTGACCGGCGAGAACCACATGCGAACGCAGCTTCGCTCCGGCTCCGAGAACGACGCGGTGGCCGATATGGCAGAAGGGCCCGATCTCGCAGCCGTCGCCGATCTGCGCGCCATCCTCGACGATCGACGTGGGATGGATGCGCGGCGGAACGCCGATCACTTGGCGTCCTTCTCGGCCAGCATCGCGCTGATGGTGGCTTCGGCGACCTTGGCGCCGTCGACGATGGCGGTGCAGTCGAAACGCCAGATGGCGCCCCGGCGCTTGGTCTGGACGACGTGGTATTCCAGCCGGTCTCCCGGAACCACCGGCTTGCGGAACTTGGCGTTGTCGATCGTCATGAAGTAGACGATCGACGTCGACGTGCCCCCGGTCGCCAGTTGGCAGATGGCACCGGCGGTCTGCGCCATTCCCTCGATGATCAGAACGCCCGGCATGACCGGCATTTCCGGGAAGTGTCCCAGGAAGTGAGGTTCGTTGGCCGTTACGTTCTTGATGCCGACCGCGCGGCGGTCCCCGTCGATCTCGACGATGCGGTCCACCAGCAGGAAGGGATAGCGGTGCGGCAGAAGCCGCATGATCTGACCGATATCGACGCTCTCGAGCGTCGTTTCACCTGCTGTCGTCACGCTTGGTTCCCCGTCCCGCCTTCGCCAAATCTCGCAACACGGCCGTCTCGCGCGCCCATTCCCGAATGGGGCGGGCCGGTGTTCCGCCCCAGCGGGCCCGGGGCGGGACATCGCCCGCGACCGCGCTGGCTGCGGCGACCTGCGCCCCGTCACCGATCGTGACATGACCGTTGACGCCGACCTGACCGCCGAGCGCGACACCATCGCCGATCGTCGTGCTTCCCGCGATCCCGACCTGCGCGACGATGACGCAATGGCGCCCGATGACGACGTTGTGGCCGACCTGGACCTGGTTGTCGATCTTGGTACCCTCGCCGATCACCGTGTCGCGCACGGCACCCCGGTCGATCGTCGTGTTGGCACCGATCTCGACGTCGTCCTGTATGACGACGCGCCCGATCTGCACCATTTTGAGCAGTCCGGTGGGTCCGGGAACGTAGCCGAATCCATCCTGACCGATCCGGGCGCCGGGGTGCAGAATGACCCGGTTGCCGATCAGCGCATGTTCCACCGTCGCCGAACGGCCGATCCGACAGTCGCGACCGATGCGGCTTCCCTGCCCGATCGAGGCTTGCGAGAAGACGACCGTTCCGGACCCGATCTCCACGTCGCGGTCGATCGAGGCGAATGCTTCCACCGTCACGCCGTCCTCGAGAACGGCTTGCGGGTGAACGAACGCCTGCGGCGAGATCTCGCCTCGCTTCAGACCCGTGCGAGGTGCGATCGCCTCGGGATGAAGTTTCCGGCCGGCGAGCGCGAAGGCCAGTTGCGCTTTCTCGGCGACGACGAGACCGACGCCGGGGGGCACCAGCGACCGCCAGCGGCCGCTGGTCACGACCGCGCCAGCCCTCGTGGACGACAGCGCGTCGCTGTAGGCGACATTGTCGAAGTAAGCGAGATCCGTCGCGCCGGCCGTTTCCAGCGCGGCGACGGATCGGATGCGCCGCTCCGCCAGATCCCGCGTTTCCAGCAACCCGCCGCATTCACTCGCGAGCTCGGACAGGGTAAGGCCCTGCCCGATCGCGAAGAAGGTTTGCGCTGTCATGCGAGAGCCGGACACGATCGGCCGCAAGCCGCGCGAGCCATCCGCATCTTAGAAGCGCGACGAGAAGCCGAAGGAGAATTCCTGCGTCCGGTCGAACTCCTCTTCCGCGAGCGGCTGAGCGTAGTTCACGCGCAGAGGACCGAACGGAGAGGCCCAGATCAGGCCGATACCGGCCGAAGCACGGAGCGCGAAGTCCTCGCCCTGGATACCGAGCTGCGAGCCGGAACCGTCAAGCCCCCAGAGCGAACCGGCATCGGCGAAGGCCGCGCCGCGGAAACCGAAGTCGCGCGAGATCAACGGAAGCGGGAAGGTCACTTCCGCCGAGGCGTTGGCATAGTTCGTACCGCCCAGCGCCACGCCGTTCTGACGCGGACCGATGCCCTGGTACTTGAAGCCCCGGACGATGTCCTGCCCCTTGAAGAAG
>QFMX01000024.1 GCA_003240625.1 Sphingomonas taxi | reverse complement strand
CCATCCATGCCAGCCTCCTGCACCGGCACGCACCTGAATCAGAAAACCGCAGCGACGGGAATCCCCTTATGATTCAGCACGGTGAGAAACCGCTCTAGCGCTCGTCTGCACGTCAGCGACGATGGATGCTGGCGCATGGCATGATCGGATCGAGGTGGTACGCACAAGGGGTACGCCGGCGATCGCCGACATGGTCATGGGGCGGTTCCTGTCACCGCGCTTCGTGGCGACGCATGGCGGCGCGGCCGAGAGCGTGCGTCAGGGCCTGATTGCTATGGCCGATGCGGGCTATGCGGGTTGCGGTGCCGCGATCCGTGACATGGTCCTTATTGATCGGTTGCCCGCGATCGGTATTCCCACGCTCATCGTCGCGGGCGATCGCGACACCTCGACGCCGTTTGTGGGGCATGGCGAACACATCGCGGCGGCGGTGCCCGGCGCGCGCGTGGTGCATCTCGACGCCGCGCATCTCGCGCCGATCGAGACGCCCGCAGCGCTGGCGGCGATGCTTCGCGATTTTCTGGTACCGACCGATACTCACGATGCCGCAAATACATTGTTCGAGGCAGGGCTGCTTAACCGGCGTCGCGTGCTGGGCGATGCGTGGGTCGATGCGTCGCTCGCCAAGCGTACGGACTTCACCGCCGATTTTCAGGCGATGATCACGCGGATCGCCTGGAACGAAGTCTGGGGCCGGCCGGGTCTTGATGATCGCAGCCGTCGGTTCATTGTGCTCGCCATCACCGTAGCACTCGGCCGCTGGGAGGAGTTCGCGCTCCATGTGCGTACCGGGTTGATGCGCGACGGCTTCACGCGCGAGGAGCTCAAGGAAGTGTTGATGCAATCGGCCATCTACGCTGGCGTGCCCGCCGCTAACACCGCCTTTGCCGAAGCAGGCAAGATCATCGCCGACATCGACTCCGGCAGCGACAAGGATTAAACTCATCACTGACGCTTTCCTCTGCGACGCGATCCGCACGCCCATCGGCCGACTGAACGGGGCGCTCGCCAGCATCCGCGCCGACGACCTAGCCGCCATCCCGATGAAGGCGTTGATGGACCGCAATCCCGGCGTTGACTGGGGCGCTGTCGACGACACGATTTTGGGCTGCGCGAACCAGGCGGGCGAGGACAATCGCAACGTCGCGCGCATGGCCGTGCTGCTCGCCGGATTGCCCGAGGGCGTGTCGGGATCGACGATCAATCGGCTGTGTGGTTCGGGCCTCGACGCGATCGGATCGGCAGCACGGGCGATCCGCAGCGGTGATGCCGAGTTCATGATTGCGGGCGGCGTCGAGAGCATGACGCGCGCGCCCTATGTAATGGGCAAGGCGCACAGCCCCTTTGATCGCGCGCAGAAGCTAGAGGACACCACGCTGGGCTGGCGTTTCGTCAACCCAGCGATGCGGCATGCTTATGGCGTCGACTCGATGCCGGAGACGGGCGAGAACGTTGCTGATCAGTGGCATGTCAGCCGAAAGGATCAGGATCGCTTTGGCCTGGCCAGCCAGGAAAAGGCCGCTGCTGCGCAGGCGAGCGGACGGTTCGCCGTCGAGATCGTGCCCGTCACGATCCCGCAGAGGACGGGCGATCCGATCGTCTTCTCCGCCGACGAACATCTGCGGGCAACCAGCTTTGAGGCGCTCGCAAAGCTGAAGCCGGTCGTGCGGGCGGATGGCACCGTGACAGCCGGCAACGCGTCCGGCCTCAACGACGGAGCGGCCGCGACGCTCATCACGTCGGAAGACGCAGCGGTGCGACACGGGCTGATCCCGCGCGCGCGGATCGTTGCCATGGCAGCGGCGGGCGTCGCCCCCCGGATCATGGGCGTGGGGCCGATAGAGGCGGCACGCAAGCTGATGACGCTGGGTGGCATCTCGATCGAGCAACTCGACGTGATCGAGCTGAACGAGGCGTTCGCCAGCCAGGCGATCGCGACTTTGCGCGACCTCGACATCGATCCGTTCGACGACCCGCGCGTGAACCCTAACGGTGGTGCAATCGCGCTTGGTCACCCTCTTGGCATGTCCGGCGCCCGATCACGATGAGCGCAGTCGAGGAACTTCATCGTACGGGTGGTCGCTACGCGATGGCGTTCATGTGTATCGGTGTCGGGCAGGGGATCGGCTTGTTGCTCGAGCGGGTCTGACATCCCGAACACAAAGCCGTGTCGATGACAGTTTACCCGCAATACAGACTCATCTGTCGCAACCGCTTCTACGTTTGATCAGCGCTATTCTCGAAAATTATGCTAACTACAGAGATGTGCTACGAAGCCGGAATGCAGGGTAAGTCGGACCAGCGGGCGCGGCCCTCATGAGCGAGATCGTCGTCCATCGCACCGACGGGGAGGGGCTGCCGATCCGGGCGCGGCGGGGGATCGTCGAGCCGATCGATGTCCGCGTCACCCGGTTGCTGGGTCTTGCGCTGCCCGCTGATGCCGGCCCTGTCAGCCAGATCGGCTTCGACGCGCAACTTGGCGCTATGGCAGCAGCGAGCAAGGCCGCGCTGGCTTCTGACCTGGCCTGCTATCTGTGTTTGTGTGAGGACATCCGTGTCGCCCCGCTGCCCGCAGAGCCCGAAAACCTGGTCCGCTAATTCGCCATGCTCGAGGCGCGCGGCGCCAAGCCCGCGACGGTCGCCCGGCGGGTTGCCAGTCTCGCCACCGCACACGGCCTGTTAGGCCTGCACGAGAGGGGGCAGCGCCCACCAGCCACGGCATCGTCCGCGCCGCCCTCAAGGGCCTACGCCGACGTCGTGGCGCTGCCCAGAGAGGTGGTTCTAGGAATCTGAACAGCGGGGATAAGTGGATTGCCGATCTGACAGCGGCCATGCTGGCCGCGAAGAGGAAGCAAGATGAGCAAGCGA
>QFMX01000023.1 GCA_003240625.1 Sphingomonas taxi | reverse complement strand
AACGAGGTGCATCCGCACCGCGCTTTGCGCTATCGATCACCCCGCGAGTTCATCGCGCAAACCTGCGAGGCCCTGTCAGGCCTTTAGGGGGCAACAACAGTCAGGCACGATTACGGGCGCTACTGCGGCAGTGAGCGGCATCGGACCGCCTGTTGCGATCGTCAACGCCGGCCAGATCGCCGGTACGGAGCCAAGCGTTGCAAGTCGGCGCTCGCGATTGCTATTCTACGTGGATTCCCGTGGTGGCGGCTGTCCGGTGGAATGGTCGGACTTGCAGCACTTGGGCACTTCAATCCGTGGAGCTGACGATCGGACTTCTTGCCGCCTCGTCATCCCGGTTGATCTCAATGGTACAGCGCACCGTTTTCTTCGTCTTCACAGCTTTCGTGTAGCAGGCTTGCACAGCCTTGCGATTGGCGGTGATGATCCGGTCAGCCACCGCAATGTTGGCGAAAGCATCCGGCGCCGCGGCCCGCATAAGGCGCTGCCCCGCTTCCCATTTCGGCAAGTCCAGCGTCCGCGCGGCTATCCGCTCCGGCCATTGCCAGCTCGCCGGCGCGATATCGCGCGCGACGAGGCCGGGCAGGATCGACCATACAAGGATGCCGATCGCCGCCCCGCCCAGCCCGAACCACAGCTGCCGGTTCTTCTGGTCGGCCCGCGTCCATGCCGATCCGGCGACGGCGCGAAGCTCGGCGATGACGCGGGCCTTGTCCTCGCCTGCCTTGGCGAGCGCCGCCTGATCCTCGCGCCGGGCGGCGTTGCCTGCTGCGGCGATGCGCTGCGCCATCTGCTCGGGCGTCATCGCCATGACCGGAGCGGCGGTAAGCATCTTGCCGATATGGTCGAGCCGTCCGGTTGCGCGGTCCACGCCCTGTTGCAGATGCCCCAACGTCTCGGTGTAGTCGGGCACGTCGATCGCGGCCCGCTCGGCCGCCAAACCCTCCACGGCACGGCGTAGCAACGCCAGCTCGCGGTCCTGGCCTTCTACTACGGCGCGCAACCGGTCGAACGCCTCCGCCGGATCGCCGCCTTCCTGCATATCGTCATCCATGCTCATCCTACCGGCTCATGCCACGATCGCGGTCACGCTCGATCGCGACCGACTGCGCCAATTCCTGCCCGATCGACCGGCTCCGCTCCATACTCAACGCCAATTCGGGAGCGCGTCGCTGCAACACGGATTCAAGCTGCGGGTCGCGGTGCAACCCGCCCGCGATGCCCTCCATCCGCTTAGCCAGCTTCTCCGCGCCCTCGTGGTTGCCGGCACGCTCCATGCCGGCGCGCTCTTCCTTCATAGTCTGCCACTGCTCCACGAACCGGCCCGCGCGCTTCTCCGGATCGATGCGGACCTGGCGCTCCGTCTCCATCGCCTTCGCCGCGCCGCTGGTGTTACCCCTGGCTGCCTGCTCGATCAGCTTGGGATCGCGCGCCAGCGCCGATGCGAGATCCCGGGCGGCATAGGCCCGGATCTGGTCGAGCGCATCGCCTGCCTTCGCCCAAGCCTGTTCCTGGTGCGCCAACACCGGCAACCCCTTCTCGAGCATTCGGCCTATATCGGCACCGGCACGCGCATAACGCTCGATCGCCTTGGCCTGCGAAGGTGGAAGCGGGCGGTCGGCCGCGCTGCGCTCCGGCGACATCGGCCGCTCCGCTGCCGGTTTCGGCCGGAAGCCGTCGAACATGCCCCGCGTTTTCGCACGGACCTTCTCGACCATCTGGCGCGCGAGTTCCGGGAACCGGATTTCGCGCCGATCGGCGAACGCGCGGGCCTGGTCCCGCTCGGGGACTGCATAGTCGCTGGCCATATCCTTGCTCCGATCGCGGGACAGAGCGCGGACGAGCTGGCGCTGGTCGGCGAAGTCGTCGCGGCCATAATGAAGCTGCACGTCGTCGCGGTGCCGCGACATGCCGACATAGGCGCTGTGGCGGTCCATGCCGGGGGTGGCGAGGATATGCGCGCGATCGACCGTCACGCCCTGCGATTTGTGGAACGTCGCCGCGTAGCCGTGATCGACATGGGCATAGTCCGTGGTGTCGAACGCGACGCTGCGCCCGTCATCAAGCTGCACCGCCATGCCCTCCGGCGATACCCGCTCGATCGTCGCCAGCGTACCGTTCTTCACCCCCATGCTGCGCTCGTTGCGAAGGAACATGATGCGGTCGCCGGTCGCGAACTGACGCTCGCCGCGTTCGGCCTTCACCGTCACGTCGTCGCCGAGGTCGCCGGATGCGCGTAACCGGTCGCGCGCCTCGCCATTGAGGCTCTGAACCTCGGCGTTGGTGTGGGTGAGGATGATCCGGGTCTTGCCCGGCTCGGCTTGGCGTGCGCGATCCCAACCGTGCACCAGCTCGCTCCGCGCCTGCTCGCGCGTGTCGGCCGCGTGGACCATGCCCTTGCCGTCATAGGCGTGGATCGCCTCGCCGGTGCGCCCGGTCGCCAGCGCACGCGTGGCATCACGCTGCCAGTCCTCGCGCTGCCGCCTGATCTCGGTGATCTCGGCTGCGCCGTGGCGCTCGGTGACGCTACGGAACGCCGCGCCCGCCTCGATCGCCTGCAACTGTTCGGGATCGCCGACCATCACGACCTTGGCCCCGGCATCACGTGCCTGGCTCAACACACGCTCCATCTGGCGCGAGCCGATCATACCCGCCTCGTCCACGACCAACACGTCACGCGGGCCTAGCTGCTCGCGCCCCTGCCCCCATGCGTGTTCGAGACTGGCGATGGTGCGGGATTGAATGCCCGACCCGCCCTCAAGGTTCTCGGCCGCGATGCCCGACAGCGCCGCGCCACGAACCGTGTAGCCCTCCCGCTCCCACGCCTCACGCGCGACGCCAAGCATCGCCGATTTGCCGCTGCCGGCATAGCCGACGACGGACGCCAG
>QFMX01000012.1 GCA_003240625.1 Sphingomonas taxi | reverse complement strand
GCTGATCCGTGTGCGCCCGGGCAAACGGCGCCGCCACTCCCCCGAAAACTGTCACCCAGCTGGCCGGTCTGAAACGTCACCCACGTGACCGGTTGCACATGCCCGGCAACGGATACCCTTTTCATTCCCGGCAAGGGAATCCGGCAACGAACGCGCCCATCATCCGAGAAATGGAGAACGCCCCCGCAACGGATATCCCCCCACCACAATCGCCCCTAGACCCTGCAAATGCCCACGCTCACGCCCGCATCCGCCCCCACGCTCACCACCGCCCGCCTGACCCTGACCGGCCACGCCGCGACCGACCTCGAGGACTGCGCCGCGATGTGGACCGATCCGCGCGTCTACACGATGATCGGCGGCCAGCCCCGCTCCCGCGAGGACGTCTGGATCCGCCTGCTCCGCTCGATCGGCCAATGGACGCTGTTCGGCTATGGCAGCTGGATCGCGCGCGACACCGCGACCGGTGCGTTGATCGGCGAACTCGGCCTGATCGAGGCCCGCCGCGCGATCGAGCCCTCGATCGACGCTGCGCCAGAGGTCGGCTGGACCCTCACCGGCGCCGCGCAAGGCCAGGGCTACGCCTCCGAAGCGCTCGCCGCGATTCTCGCCTGGACCGACGCGCACATCCCCACGACGACCTGCATCATAGATCCCGTCAACGCCCCGTCGATCCGCCTCGCCGAGCGCCTCGGCTACCGCCTGCGCACCACGGGCACCTACCGGGACGCGCCGATCCTGATCTTCGACCGCCACGCCGATGCGAGAAATCCCGCGGCTATTGCTGCGCGGTGACGACCGGCGTCTGCACCGCAGCGATCGGCATCGGATCGCCCGCCCGGTCGTAGAACGCCATCAACACCAGCCCCAGGGCCAATATGGTCCCGGCGATCACATAGATCAGCCCCTTGTGGTCCTTGCCGGTATCCTCGCGAATATCCCGGTCGGTCTCGCCACCAATATCCCCGCGCGCGGCGCTGTGGTCTGCCATGCATCACTCTCCGATTGGCAGGTCATCCTGCTCTGGAGGTGAGGCTACCATCTTTCCGCCCACTGCATAGAGCCTATCGCAGCCCCGAGAGATTCTCTGGAAAAGCCAAAATCATCGCGATGCGTGCAGCCTGTTGCGACGGCCGGGTACCATCAGGCTATCGATAGCGCTGTTGTCTAATTGGCGAAACGGCTTCTCGGCCTATTTAATCCGCGCGGCACACCATGCGTCGCTCTCGGGACGTTGCGAGCCCTTGCCAAGCCGGCTCATAAGATACGGTTCGTCTGCCGGAACCGATGTGGCAAGGATCATGAGCTCGTTCATGTCGGCCGGCGCTATGAAGCGGGAGCAGTGGCCGACCAGTTCGAGATTATCCCCCATTGCACGGAGCGGTTTCGACACGGCGCTGTCTTTCGGCGGTCGCACGATCACCGGCGGCGCCATCAGCCCCGAACCACTCTGAAGAAATACTGCGAGCGCGATAAAGATCATGGCCGACACTAGCATAAGCGTTTCGCCACGCCAGCAGGTTCGAAGTCCGGGTGGATATCGACGGCTTGGACGGGAATAGAGGCCAAAAAAATCGGCACGTCTCTATCTCGGTGCGCCCCTATCGATGCAGAAGCTTCGATTTCTGCATCACACTCATCACCACAACCCCCATTACCCAACACCCCAAAATCCCCTATAAGCGCCTCATGTGGCTCGCCATCCTCCTCTCCGCGCTGGCAATGACCGCGATCGTCGGGGTCCGCTATCTCATCGTCTCCGGCGCGTTCGCCGCGGCCACCCGCGCGCGTCATCCCGGGCTCTACCGCGGGCTCGACGCGCAGATGCGGCGCGAGATCTGGTGGAGCATCGCCTCCGCCGCGATCTACGGCGTACCCGCGGGGATCGTCGCCTGGGGCTGGCAGAATCGCGGCTGGACGCAGATCTATACCGACGTCCACGCCTATCCGCTCTGGTACCTGCCGGTGTCGGTGCTCGCCTTCCTGTTCGCGCACGACACGTGGTTCTACTGGACGCATCGCTGGATGCACCGGCCGAAACCCTTCAAGCTCGCGCATGCGGTGCATCACGCCAGCCGCCCGCCGACCGCCTGGGCGGCGATGGCGTTCCATCCGATCGAGGCGATCACCGGCGCTGTGATAATTCCGCTACTGGTCTTCCTGATTCCGATCCATGTCGGCGCACTGGGTCTGGTACTGACGATCATGACCGTTATGGGGGTAACCAATCACATGGGGTGGGAGGTTTTCCCCCGGTTCATGTGGCGGGGCGCACTGGGCGGCTGGCTGATCACGGCGAGCCATCATCAGCGCCATCACGAACAATACGGGTGCAACTATGGCCTCTATTTCCGCTTTTGGGATCGGCTCTGCGGCACCGACAAGGGGCTCGGCGACTTCACCAAGTCGCACGCGAAAGCTGCCGCCCGTGTCGCGCCTGCCGTTGGTAGTGGCGGGCGCGCTGGCGTGGCTGACGCTGGCAGCAGCAGCCCCCGTCACGCGGCTTGACGTAGAGATCGACAATCTCCGCTCGGCAAAGGGCATGATCCGGATCTGCCTCACCGCGGATCCCGACAATTTCCCCGCCTGCGTCGACGATGCCAACGCGCTGACCCGGTCGCTGCCCGCCAGCGTCCACACCACCAGCTTCCCGGGGTTGCCCCAGCGCGGCTATGCGCTCGCGGTGATCCACGACGAGAACAACAACGCCAAGCTGGATACGCTCGCCGGCATCCCGCGCGAGGGGTACGGCTTCTCGCGCAACGCCGCCGTCCGGTTCGGTCCGCCACGTTTTTCGGCGGCCCGGTTCATGGTTGCCGGTGATGCCGAATTGCAACAGGTGAAAATGCGTTACATCTTCTGACCGATCCTAACGGACCGAAAACGGTTTCACCGCGTTGCGACGGGGAACCTTTTTGTCCGGAGCATTTCCTTGCGCGCACTCACTCTCTTCACGTCTGCCGCAATCGCGGTGCTCGCGATCGCCACGCCGGCGCTCGCCCAGACGGACCCCAACCCGTCGCCGCCGATCACCGATCCCCGTGACAACAACCGCATGACGGTCGCGCTCGGCGTGGTGTCGATGCCCGATTACGAAGGTGCGGACAGCAATTCCTTCACGCCCGCCGGTGCATTCGTCGGCGCGGTCCGCGGCCATGACATCTTCCTCCGCGGCACGCAGCTGTATTTCAACCTGATCCCCAACACGGGCGAAGTCGGAATCAACTACGAAGTCGGCGTCATCGCCGGCGTCCGCCGCGATCGCACCGGCGATATCGACAATCGCCAGGTCCGCGCACTCGGCAAGATCGACACCGCCTATGAGCTGGGCGGCTATGTCGGCGTCGCCCGGACCGGCGTCATCACCAGTGACTACGACACGCTCACCGCGCGCGTCGCCTATGTCCACGATGTCTCGGGCACCTATGACAGCTACGTCATCACGCCGCAGGTGAACTACACCACGCCGCTGTCGGTGCGCACGCTCGTCTCGCTCGGGGTGTCGGCGGATTATGCCGGCAAGGGCTTCGGCCGCACCTACGCGGCGGTGACGCCGATCGGCTCGCTCGCCAGCGGCCTGCGCACCTACGACGTCAACGACAGCGGTTTCCGCCGCGTCAACGCATCGCTGTTCGTGGTGCAGAGCCTGTCCGGCGATCTCCGCCACGGCCTCGGCGTCGGTGCCGGCGTGCTCTACGGCCGCATGGTCGGCAAGTACAAGGACAGCCCGATCGTCGCCGACGTCGGCGATGCCGACCAGTGGCTCGGCGCGGTAGGCCTGACCTACACCTTCTGATCCAGGCCCGGCTGATCCAAGCCCGGCCTGATCTGATCTCGGGCAAACAAGAGCCAAACCCCCGGACCTCACGATCCTCCCCCGCAAGGGGGAGGTGGCTGGCCCTTGCCAGACGGAGGGGGAGGTAGCGCAAACGCCGGTTCCGTGTCCTCCCCCTCCGTCGCCTACGGCGCCACCTCCCCCTGGCGGGGGAGGATCGTAAGGCAGGGATCTGACGAAAAGCCCCTGCCTTGAAGGGAAGGGGAAAGTAGGCCACGCAGCCTCAACCGCCAGCGACTTCCTACCGACGAGAGCCAGCCAGCCACGAGAACTGCCGCGGCCGAAGCGCCCCAAAGCTCCCGCGACACCAACCACCAAAGCTCCCGCAAAACCGCCGCGACCCGATCTTCCGAACGCTCCCGCGAACCCGCCCCGAGCGCCCCCGCAAGGCCACCCCGCCGCCGCTCCACCAAACCCCCACCCCGCCTGAAATTTATTTCACGACGTTGCCGTTAATGCTGCGTCCATTTCCCCCTGGCGTCCGTTCCTCGAATTGGACGGCAAGTTTTTGCCCGCAATAGAGCGCGTTACGAGTCGGGCCTTGGCGACAGGGTGTTGCTCTGATCGGTCCGGACTGTTCGATTGTTTCAATAACTCCGACGTCTGCAACAACAAGGGGAGGACCCTGATATGACCGAGAGCGTGCACCTGATCGAAGCCCTCGATGCGCGAGTGGAACGGCGCAGCGAGCGGCGTGAGTTCTTCAAGAATGCGCTTGGCGCCGCTGCGATCACCGCGGCCGGTGCGACTGCATTGTCGATGTCCAGCGCCGCGGCGGCCCAGTCCGTCACCGACGCCGACGTCCTGAACTTCGCACTCAACCTCGAATATCTCGAGGCGCAATTCTATTCCTACGCCGCCTATGGCACCGGGCTCGACAACAGCCTGCTCGGCGGTTCCGGCACCCAGGGTGCGGTCCGCGGCGGTCGCCAAGTCAATTTCACCGATCCGATCGTCGCGCAATACGCCCGTGAGATCGCCCAGGACGAGATCGCCCACGTCAAGTTCCTCCGTACCGCGCTCGGCACCGCCGCCGTCGCGCAGCCGGTGATCGACGTCAGCGTCTCGCCGACCAGCGCCTTCTCGCTCGCCGCTCAGGCCGCCGGGCTCGTCCCCGCCGGCACCGCGTTCGATCCCTACGCCACCGACGAGGCGTTCCTGCTCGGCGCGTTCATCTTCGAGGACGTCGGCGTGACCGCGTACAAGGGCGCCGCCCCGCTGCTCACCAGCAAGGCGTATCTCGAGGCCGCCGCCGGCCTGCTCGCGGTCGAGGCGTATCACGCCGCGATCGTCCGCACGACGCTGTACGGCAAGGGCATCGCGACCCCGTCGCTGCGCACCTCCGCCGATGCCATCTCGCGCGCGCGCGACAGCCTCGACGGTGGCGGCGCCAACACGACGATCTTCGGTGCGAACGACATCGATCAGGGCATCTCGTCGTACAGCGCGACGCCGATCAACCTCGCCACCACGCAGGCCGCGGTGACCGTGTCGAACATCGTCCCGCTCGACAGCAACGGCGTCGCCTATAGCCGCTCGGTGAGCCAGGTGCTCAACATCGTCTATCTCAACAGCGGTGCGGCATCGGCCGGCGGGTTCTTCCCGAACGGCATGGCCGGCAACATCAAGACGAGCACTGCGGCAGCCTGATCGATCGGCCCGATCATATCGGCCCGATCGCCTCAGCCCAGCCCAACGCTCATCTTCGCTATTCAGGGATTAACCCAATGACCGATCTCAATACCAAGCTCGAGATATTCGACGCGATCGCCGCCCGCCGTAACGAGCGCCGCGGCTTCCTCCGCTTCGCCGGCGGCTCGGCCCTCGCCATCGGCGGCGCAAGCCTGCTTGCGGCCTGCGGCAACGACGATGAAGATCTCGCACCCGCTCCTACGCCGACCCCGAGCCCGACCCCGGCCGCGACGATCAACGACGCGGATATCCTCAACTACGCGCTGAACCTCGAATATCTCGAAGCGCAGTTCTACGCCTTCGCGGCATTCGGCGTCGGGCTGAACGCCAGCCTGCTCACCGGCACCGGTACGCAGGGCGCCGTCACCGGCGGTGCGCAGGTCCCGTTCCAGGATGCCGTCGTCCGCGAATACGCCCGCGAGATCGCGATCGACGAGGTCGCGCACGTCGCGTTCCTGCGTACCGCGCTCGGCACCGCCGCCGTCGCCCAGCCGGCGATCGACATCTCGGTCGGCACGGTCGCCGCGCCCGGTGCGTTCACGGCAGCAGCACGCGCCGCCGGCGTCGTCTCTGCATCGCAGGTGTTCAACCCCTATGCCGACGACAACAGCTTCCTGCTCGGCGCGTACATCTTCGAGGACGTCGGCGTCTCGGCCTATAAGGGCGCAGCGGCGCTGATCGCCAACAAGACCTATCTCGAGGCGGCCGCCGGCATCCTCGCGGCAGAGGCCTATCACGCCGGCCTGATCCGCACGATCCTGTACCGCAAGGGCCTGCAGACCCCGTCGCTGCGTACCATCGCGGGCCAGATCAGCGATGCGCGCGACAGCCTCGACGGCAGCAGCGACATCGATCAGGGCATCACCGGTACCGATGCGACCATGTCGAACATCGTCCCGACCGACGCCAACGGCCTGGCCTATAGCCGGTCGATCGCGCAGGTGCACAACATCGCCTATCTGACCAATACCGCAAAGATCGGCGGGGGCTTCTTCCCCAACGGGACCAACAACCGCACCGACGCACTTCGGAGCAGCGGCGCCAACGCGTGATCGCCGTCACGGACTGAAACAGAAACCTCGGATCGCGGCGCATTCAGGAGCGCCGCGATCCTTGTTTGGGGAATGACCATGAAACACTTCACGACGCTCACCATGCTCGCCGGCCTCGCCGCCGCGGGCATTTTTGCCGTTCCCGCCGCCGCGCAGGACATGACCACCGACCGTGACAGCAAGCCGTTCTCGGGCGTCTATATCGGCGCAGCTGGCGGCTACGACGTCCAGGGCAACGACGTCGGCTCGTCGATCCTGTTCGATCGCAACGGCGACGGCACTTTCAACGACAGCGTCAACACGATCACCGGCGGCAACGCGTTCTCGCCAGGCTTCTGCAATGGCTCCGCCCGCACTGCGGTCGTCGATTACGGCTGCCGCAACGATGACGACGGCTGGTCCTATTACGGCCGCGCAGGCTTCGACGTGCAGAGCGGCCCGTTCGTGGTCGGCTTGGTCGGCGAATTCGGCAAGTCCGACATCACCGACAGCGTCGCCGGCTTTTCGACCACGCCCGCCAGCTACACGATGGCGCGCAAGCTGAAGTGGGAAGCTTCGGCCCGCGTCCGCGCCGGCCTCGCCGCGCGCAACACGCTGTTCTACGCCACCGGCGGCGCCGGCTATGCCAAGATCGACAACCTGTTCTTCACCACCAATACCGCCAACGCGTTCGCAGCCACCGGCTCGAACAAGCGCTGGGGCTATGTCGGCGGCGGCGGCATCGAGCAGAAGCTGACCCGCAACATCTCGATCGGCATGGAATATACCTACCACCAGTACAAGGACGACGAAGCCCGCGTCCTGGTCACCGCCGGCACCGCGCTTGCGGGCAGCCCGGTCCTGCTGGCGAACAACCCGTTCGTGCTAGCTCCCAACACCGCCGGCACCACCTTCCGCCGCAGCGATGACCAGTTCCGCTGGCACTCGCTCCGCGGCACCGTTTCTTTCCGGTTCTGAGGTAGCGCACCCTCCACCCCGTTCGCCCTGAGCGAAGTCGAAGGGTAAGCCCCACGTGCAAGGGTGCTTCGACTGCGCTCAGCACGAACGGGGAGGGGGACGCGATTACTGTACACTTCGAAAAGGCCGTTGCCCCAACCAGGGCAGCGGCCTTTTCCTTTGTCCGCACAACCTCAATCCTCCCCCGCCAGGGGGAGGTGGCGCCGCAGGCGTCGGAGGGGGAGGGCCACGCAACAGAGGTTACCCCTTACCTCCCCCTCCGTCTGGCAAGCGCCATCCACCTCCCCCTGGCGGGGGAGGATCGCAAGAGGCACCCCCCCACTCCCGTTCGCCCTGAGCGAAGTCGAAGGGTGTGCCCAAAGCGCAGGGGCATCGACGATCAACACCGCCACCAAATTCCCCATTGCACCCCACCCCAAGCCCCCTATGCTGACTCCACCCCGGGGGAGCGCTAATCCGCGCTTGAGAGGAAGGCAGGAGCCTTCGACCCGCTGAACCTGATCCGGTTGATACCGGCGGAGGGAGGGAGCGGTCGCCACAGAACCGCAGCCTTGCTCCGAGACCCGTAGGAGCAAGCGCATGGCCGACATCGAAGCACGCACCCCGACAGCAGACATCGGCGTAACTACCGGCCCGATCCGAGGCTCGCGCAAAATCCACGTCGCGGTGCCGACCAGCCCCGACGTCCGCGTCGCCATGCGCGAGATCGTCCTCGACCCAAACTGCTCCGAGCCCCCCCTGCGCGTCTACGACACCAGCGGCCCCTACACCGACCCCCGCGCGACAATCGACATCAACGCCGGCCTCCCCCAACTCCGCCGCCAGTGGATCGAAGCGAGAGGCGACGTCGAATCCTACGAAGCCCGAGAACTCCGCCCCGAAGACAATGGCCAGCTCGGCCCAGACCGCTCCGGCGGCGTCCCCCAGTTCCCCGGCAGCATCAAGCGCCCCCTCCGCGCCAAACCCGGCGCCAACGTCAGCCAGATGCACTACGCGCGACGTGGGATAATCACCCCCGAGATGGAATACGTCGCCACCCGGGAAAACCTCGGCCGCGCCATGCTCAAGGACTACGTTCGCGACGGCGAATCCTTCGGCGCGAGCATCCCCGACTACGTAACCCCGGAGTTCGTCCGCGACGAGATCGCCCGCGGCCGCGCGATCATCCCCAACAACATCAACCACCCCGAATCCGAACCGATGGCGATCGGCCGCAACTTCCTCGTCAAGATCAACGCCAACATCGGCAACTCGGCCGTCGCCAGCAACGTCGCCGCCGAAGTCGACAAGCTCGTCTGGTCGATCCGCTGGGGCGCCGACACCGTGATGGACCTCAGCACCGGCCGCAACATCCACGATACCCGCGAATGGATCCTCCGCAATTCGCCCGTCCCGATCGGCACCGTCCCCATCTACCAGGCGCTCGAAAAGGTCGGTGGCGTCGCCGAGGACCTCACCTGGGAGATCTTCCGCGACACGCTCATCGAGCAGGCCGAACAGGGCGTCGATTACTTCACGATCCACGCCGGCGTGCGCCTCGCCTACATCCCGATGACCGCGAAACGCGTCACCGGCATCGTCTCGCGCGGCGGCTCGATCATGGCGAAATGGTGCCTCAGCCACCATAAGGAGAGCTTTCTCTACGAGCGCTTCGACGAGATCACCGAGATCATGAAGGCGTACGACATCGCCTATTCGCTCGGCGACGGCCTCCGCCCCGGCAGCATCGCCGACGCCAACGACGAAGCCCAGTTCAGCGAACTCTACACGCTCGGCGAACTCACCCACCGCGCGTGGAAGAGCGACGTCCAGGTCATGATCGAAGGCCCCGGCCACGTGCCGATGCACAAGATCAAGGAGAACATGGACAAGCAACTCGAAGTCTGCGGCGAAGCGCCCTTCTACACGCTAGGGCCGCTCACGACGGACATAGCCCCCGGCTACGACCACATCACCAGCGGCATCGGCGCCGCGATGATCGGCTGGTACGGCACCGCGATGCTCTGCTACGTCACGCCCAAGGAGCATCTAGGCCTCCCCGACCGCGACGACGTGAAGGTCGGCGTAGTAACCTACAAACTAGCCGCCCACGCCGCCGACCTCGCCAAAGGCCACCCCGCCGCCCAGATGCGCGACGACGCCCTCAGCCGCGCAAGGTTCGAATTCCGCTGGAGAGACCAGTTCAACCTCTCGCTGGACCCCGACACCGCCGAGCAATACCACGACCAGACGCTCCCGGCAGAAGGCGCCAAGACCGCCCACTTCTGCTCGATGTGCGGCCCAAAATTCTGCTCGATGAAGATCACGCAGGAGGTGCGCGATTTCGCCGCGAAGCAGAATCAGGGGGTCGAAGGTTTCATTGCGAGCGGGCCTTTGGGCGCGGAGACCGCGGCTGCGAGTAAGGCAGCTGCGATCGCGGGGATGGAGGATATGAGCAAGCGGTTTAAGGAGAAGGGGGAAGAAATCTACCTGACTTCTGAAAACCTAAGAATTAGCTAGTCACGGATATCCATGCCTTATTTAAAGCACTCCAGATCCCCGCCTTTACTGTAAGATCTATTATGGTGTAAATGGCAGCCGCCAAGCCAATCAACTTGGCAATAGGATTATCGGCTGTTCTTTCGGCTTTTATTAGTATGCTGGCGCGCTGTGTTTTCAAATTTCCATCAAGTAGCATGTGGACTACTTCACTAAAGAAGCTAACTTTTGATATTGTAGAGGCATGCAGTCGCGCAAACTCGCCATTTTTGAAAAGATCAATCTCCTCTTTTCCAGGTATAAAATCCCTCTTTAGGCCGCCATTTACCTTCATCAGATTAGGCATGTGCGGCTTGCTTACATAATTCTCGCCATATTTCCCAATTACAATGCCTCCGATATTGATTCTGTCATCCATATCGATGCTTGGTGCGTTGCGGCCTGTAAGGACGCTATAGCGATGAGCGATGGTTTCAAATCCAAACTGTAGATTTATCATGTTCCAGTGGAGCCAAATATTCCCAGGATGCTCGCGTACAAACTGATAAAAATCCTCAAGGAGGACGGTTTCTATCTCGTCATATCTTAAAAATATGTCGTCTTTGGGAATATGCATTTTCTCGGCAACAAGATGGATTGCAAAGCTAAAAGTCTGCTCGTTATCTAAGTCTCGGACTACGATGTTTCCAATTCGTGGAGATAGACCTTCGCGATCGTCATATAGGCTTTGGCACCCATAGTGTACTATCAGGCATTTCTTAAAATGCTTTCTTATACGGCTAATTCCCTCGGCCGCTTTTTTTGACCAAATTCCCATTCGTGGATGCCCTAATACTTTTGCGGTTTGTTGTATTATTATATTAGTGAGACAATCTCAACGTGCAGAAAGGTAGCATAATTGCAGTCTGGCCCCTAAAATATCGTCATTCTGCTACCGTCATGTCCAGCACGATGCATGAATAGTTTATGCCAGTCTTACGTAAATTACCGCCGGGGCGTTCCCAAAAGTTCTCGCGCGCCATGCACGATCCGTACGATGTCCACGCTGTCGCGTTTCACTCGATACAGCACGAGATAATTGCCAACCGTGATGCTTCTTGCGCCAAACCCGATCTCAGGTCGGGCCGGACCACTTTCTGGATAGTCCGCTAAACGCGCCACACTCGAGATAAGTCGCTCTACCAGTCGGGTTGCCGCAATCGGATCATGACGCGCGATATACAGCCATATTTCGTCGACATCGCGTATCGCCTGCGGAAGGCGACGGATCTTCATCCGTGCTTGCGGATCGCCTCACGGGATTGGCCACCGCGGCGTGCGATATCGGCGGCGTTGAAATTGCCGTCGACGGGAGGGCCGCTGCCTAGACCCTGAGCCCAGGATCGGCGCAGGACATCAAGAGAGTCACTGTCGCCGTCGCCATTTCGTCCTGAAATTACGTCGGTGATCGAGTCGTCGGTCGGTTCGGAACCAAGACCTTCCTCGACCGCAGCCTGCAACACCGTCAGTTTCCGGGCATCATCCATGTCACGCGCAATGAGATCAGCGACATAGGCGTCAAGACTATCATAGCGGCGTTCATCGATTTGCCGCTCGGCCCAAGCCATCAGGTCGTCAGGAAGTGATACACTGATCTGTCCCATGTCCCGATCCTATGCCGTCGCCGTGTGCGCGACAACCGATCAATAATGATACCGGCACTGCGCGACCTGCAAGGTCTGCGCATCGCCGCTGCCCGTCACACGGTACACCAGCCGGTGCTCATGGTTGATCCGGCGCGACCACCAGCCCGACAGGTTGCCGCCGAGCGGTTCGGGTTTGCCGGTGCCTTTGAACGGATGGCGGCGGCATTCCTCGATCAGCGTGTGTGGCACTGGATTGTGGTGATGGAATACGGGATTCCCGGCGCCAACCTTAACGGTAGACCTCACGGCGATGCGCAACGCGCACGACCAGCACCGTGATCCGTTCGTCCTCGATCCGCGCAACCACCCGGTAATCCCCGATCCGCCAACGCCAATATCCGGCATGCTCGCCGACCAGCGCGCTACCGATCTGGCGCGGGTCGTCGAGCGGCGCGATACGTTCTTCCAGCGTCCTGACGATCCGAGCTGCGGCCTGCCGGTCCAGCTTGCGCAGTTCCTTTGCCGCTTCCGGCAGGAACTCAATCGCCCAGACCAAGTTCGGCCTTCAGCGTGCTGAGCGGAATAGCGTCACCCTCGCGGAAATCGCGCAACCGGTCCTCGGCAAGATAAAAGTCTTCGAGATCATCGAGATGCGCCTCGATCGCAGCCCGCGCATAGAAGGTCTTGGTTCGACCGGTGCGCGCGGCAAGCGCTTCCAGCCTGGCTTCGATCTGTTCGTCCAGTCGCACTGCCAACATATCGGCCTCCTCGATATACGCGTATAGCATGTTCGGCGATGAGAGTCTTGCGCGCGGCCACTTTCAACGAAAACCGTGTTTCGTGGAAAGTGCTGCCGTCACTTTATACATCCGTGCAAAGTGGTCCTAGGTTGCCTCCCAAGATAGATGCCCCAGCGGCACACTAGCCGCGCGAAAAGTCCAACACGGTACGATATCGCTGTCCTACACTCCCGCGTCCTGATCCGTGTCGCGGATGAACATGACATCCGACCCGCGCGGCCGTCCGGTCGCCCCCGCCACATCCACCACCGTCGTTGCCGATCGCGCGATCGACGCTCAACAATTCCGGCCGATGCCGCAGCCGGAAATGGCGATGTCCGACCGCGCCGTCCCCGCGCTCGCCCCCGCCGCCAACGCCAACCTTCCGCAGATCTGCACGGTCGAGGAGGACGATCCCCGCGCGATCCTCGACGGGTTCGATCCCGCCGATTACGTCTGGGTCCCCGTCCCACGCCAGCGCCGCCCCGACGGCTGGAGTCACGCCAAGCAGCGCATCTTCATCGAACACCTCGCCGACACAGGCTCGGTCACCGCCGCCGCCACGCAGGTCGATATGTCGGTCAACAGTTGCTACGCGCTGCGCCGCGCGCCCGGTGCCGAACAGTTCGCCGCCGCCTGGACCGCGGCCGTGCACTCGGGCGTCACGCGGCTCGCCGACCTCGCGCTGGAACGCGCGATGAACGGGGTGGAGGTGCCGGTGTTCGACAAGAGCGGCCGCCGGATCGCGTGCCGCTACAAATACAGCGACCGCATGATCATGTTCCTCCTGCGCGCGCACATGCCCGAACGCTACGGCCACGCGCACCGCACGACCTCCGCCCCGCATGACAGCGACCGCCCGATGGCGCCGCGCATTGCATCCGTAGCGCAGGCCATCGCGCTGCTCGAACCCGCCATGCCGGACAACCCCGCGGCACTGCTGACCGAACAGGCCCTGTGCGACCGGCTTCAGGACATCCAGGATCTCGGCGGCGCCGATTTCGTCCTGCCGCAGGACGCGTCCGGCCAGATCCTCCGCGACCGCTCGCACCGCATCAAGGAGCAGCGCGTGGCGGACATAGAGCTCGACCGCCGCCTCGAATGGGCAAAGATCGGCGTCGCTCCGCCACCGCCGACCGGCTATCCGCCGTCGCCTTACGGCAATCACGACGACCCCGACTACGACGATGAAGAATGACCGCGTGTTGGCCTAACCCGGCCTAATCTTCTTTTCGATTAACCCGGCAAAATCAACGCGAAAAGCCTCAACGCTTCCGGACAAACTCCGCCCGCAGCACCAGCCCCTTGATACCCTCGTACCGGCAGTCGATTTCCTGCGCGTCGCCCGTCAACCGGATCGACTTGATCAGCGTCCCGCGCTTCAACGTCTGCCCCGCGCCCTTCACGGTCAGGTCCTTGATCAACGTCACCTGATCGCCGTCCGCGAGCACGTTCCCGACCGAATCCCGCACCACGACCGCACCGTCATCCGCCGCAACAGCCGTTGTCGCGCCACCCGCAACCCACTCGCCAGTCGCTTCGTCGTACACATATTCGTCGCTCATCGGTCGGTCTCCGGCAGCGCCCAGTCGATCGGCGCGCGCCCATGGGTTTCGAGAAAGTCATTGGCCCGGCTGAATGGCCGCGATCCGAAGAACCCGGTCCGTGCCGCCAGCGGCGACGGGTGCGCCGACTGGATCACCAGATGCCGCCCGCCCTTCGTCACGTCATCGACGAACGCCGCCTTCTTTTGCGCATACGCCCCCCACAGCAGGAACACGACCGGTTTGTCCTGCGCGTTGACGGCGGCAATAACGGCATCGGTAAACCGCTCCCACCCCCGCTTCTGGTGCGACGCAGCCTCCCCCGTCCGCACGCTCAGCACGGCGTTGAGCAACAGTACGCCCTGCGCCGCCCAATGATCCAGCATGCCGTGCGACGCCCGCGGGATCCCGAGATCCGCCTCCAGCTCCTTGTAGATGTTCACCAGGCTAGGCGGCGTCCGCACCCCCTCGCGCACCGAGAAGCTCAACCCGTGCGCCTGCCCCTCGCCGTGGTACGGATCCTGGCCGAGGATGACGACCCGCACCTGATCGAGCGGCGTCAGCTCCAACGCGCGAAACCGGTCGGCATCCTCGGGAAACACCCGAGCCCCCGCCGCCCGCTCGGCCTCCAGAAACGCATTCAGCGCCCGCATATACGGCGCCTCGAACTCGGTAGTGAGCGCCTGCCAGCTTGGGGGGAGAGGATAGTCGATCATCCCCGCCGCATGTCGGACAGGGCAGGGCAGTGTCAATCGCCCCTCCTCGTTCCCCCGCGGAGGCGGGGGCCCAGGATCACAAGCGATAGCGCCCGCAACCCTGGACCCCCGCCTCCGCGGGGGAACGGCGACCGTGCGCTCTCGATACGAAGCGAAGGCTCGCACATCGCGTCCCCCCTCATTATATGCGCCGCCATGACCGAGATCACCGTCGCCGCGCTGCAGCTGGGCTTCACGCCCAACATCGACCGCAACATCGCGAACGTGTCGCGCCTCGTCCACGAGGCCGCCGCAAAAGGTGCACAGGTGATCCTGCCGCCCGAGCTGTTCGAAGGCGAGTATTTCTGCCGTGTCGAGGACGAGGCGCTGTTCACCAACGCCGCTCCCGTCGGCGAGCACAAGGCCGTGCTCGCGATGCAGGCGCTCGCCGAAGCGCTAAAGGTGACGATCCCGACCAGCTTCTTCGAGGCGGACGGCCCGCACCATTACAACAGCCTCGCGATGATCGGCCCCGACGGCAACGTGCAGGGCGTCTACCGTAAGAGCCACATTCCCGACGGCCCCGGCTACGAGGAGAAGTTCTACTTCCGCCCCGGCAACACAGGATTCAAGGTGTGGCCGCATCCGGCAGGCAAGCTAGGCGTCGGCGTCTGCTGGGACCAATGGTATCCCGAGACGGCCCGCGCGATGATGCTGATGGGCGCGGAAGTCCTGTTCTACCCGACCGCGATCGGCAGCGAGCCGCACGACACCTCGCTCGACACTGCCCGCCTGTGGCGCCGCGCCATGGTCGGTCACGCGGTTTCTAACGTCGTCCCGATCGTCGCCGCCAACCGCGTCGGCGTCGAGCACGGCCAGACCTTCTACGGCACCAGCTTCATCGCCGACGAGCGCGGCGACATCCTCGCCGAGCTGGGCCGCGAGGACGAAGGCGTGATCACCGCGACGATCGATCTCGACATCGTCAAGCGCCACCGCGCCGCCTTCGGCTTCTTCCGCGACCGCCGCCCCGACCTGTACGGCCGCCTCGTCCAGGACATCTGATACCCCGCACGAACCGCGTCGAACGCCCGCCCCGCTAAAGGGCGGGCGGGCTTCACCCCCGCGGGACCTGCTCGCCGCGCGTATCGAGCCCGGCGGCACCCGGCTCGCCCAGTTCGTTCTGCCCGGCCATCGCGTGGTCGACCGAACCCAGCTTGTCGAGGTGCATCAGCCTGGTGACGAACGGCGCGAGTACCAGCACGACCGCGCCGATCCCGATCGCGACCCAGCCGATCCGGCCGTACACTTCCAGCACCCGCTCGACGCCGGCGCCCTCGCCGCCGGTCGCCTGGGCGATCAGCCCGGCAAGGAAGTTCCCGCCCGCCGTCGCGAGGAACCACGTGCCCATCATCAGCCCGGTCATGCTCGGCACCGACAGACGCGTCATCGACGACAGTCCGATCGGCGAGAAGCAGAGCTCCGCCATCGAGTGCAGCATGTAGAGCAGCACGACGAAGATCGCCGGGGTCAGCCCCTGTGCCGGTGCGCCAAGCGTCAGCGCGAAGAAGCCTGCACCGACCAGGATCAGGCCGATGCCGAACTTGAACGGCGCGCTCGGCTCACGTCCCGCCCGCCCGAGCCGCGTCCAGATCGCGGCGAACACCGGTGCCAGCGTGATGATGAAGAACGGATTGACCGACTGGAACACCGAGGCGGGTATCGACCAGCCGAACACGACGCGGTCGACCGACTGGTCGGTGTAGACGTTCAGCGACGACCCGGTCTGCTCGAACAGCGCCCAGAACAGCGGCGCGAGCGCGATCAGGAACAGCGCGGCGAAGATCCGGTCGCGGTCGACGCGCGGCAGTTTCGCGACGGCGGTCCACAGGATGTAGCCGACCGTCGCGAGCGATGCGACGATCAACGCGGTGCCGACGACGCCCTGGCTACGCACCAGCCACCACGATACCGCGACGCCGGCGAGCCCGCCGAGATAGATCAGCCATTCGACCGACAGGCCGGCGATCGGCTTAGACGCCAGCTTTTCGGGGGCAGGGGACTCGCCGACGTCGTAGAGTTCGCGCCGGAACAGCACGAAGACGACCAGGCCCAGCGCCATGCCGATCCCGGCGGCGCCGAAGCCGTACGACCAGCCGACCGTCTCGCCGAGGATCCCGACCGCGATCGGGCCGACGAACGCACCGGTGTTGATCCCCATGTAGAAGATCGAGAACGCGCCATCGCGGCGCATGTCGTCGCGCGCGTAAAGCTTGCCGACGAGCACCGAGATGTTCGCTTTCAGGAACCCCGTGCCGACGATGATGAAGGCGAGGCCGAGATAGAAGCCGTTGAGCGCGGTGCCCTGCACGCCCTGCGGCGCCTCGACGACCGCCAGCAGCAGATGGCCGAGCGTGATGAACACGCCGCCCGCGAGCACCGCCTTGCGCGGTCCGAGGAACCGGTCGGACAGATAGCCGCCGATGATCGGTGTGATGTAGACCAGCGAGGTGTACGCGCCATAGATCGCATAGGCCGGCTGCTCGGCGAACAGGAAGTGCTTGGTGAGGTACAGCACCAGGATCGCGCGCATGCCATAGAACGAGAAGCGCTCCCACAGCTCGGCGAAGAACAGCATGAACAGCCCGCGCGGGTGCCCGAAAAACGTCTTTGCATCGGCAGGAACGCCGCTGCCCCTGCTCGCCTGGGGGATTGCGCTGGCCATGTGGTGGTGATGCTCCGTGTGTGCGCCGCTGACGGGCGCTTAATGGCGCGCAACTTAACGACAAAGCCCGGACTGTAAATATCAGACGCCAAAGCCTATCTGGCGAGGCATGCTCAACGACCGCTCGACGCCGCTCTCGCTCCTCGCCACCCGCCGCTCGGGCAAGCCGCGCGACCTGATCGCGCCGGGGCCCGATTCCTACCAGCTGGCGACGATCCTGGAGATCGCGGCGCGGACGCCCGATCACGGCAAGCTGGCGCCGTGGCGGTTCGTCGTCGTCGGGGACGACCGGCGCGCCGCGCTGTCGGCGCTGGTCACCGATGCGTACCTCGCGGAGCGACCCGGCGCGTCGCGGCTGGAACTGGAATCGCTCGATCAGTTCGCGCATCAGGCGCCGACTTTGGTCGTGGTCCTGTCGTCGCCGAAGGAGAGCAAGATTCCGGTGTGGGAGCAGGAATTATCGGCGGGGGCGGCGTGCATGAACCTGCTCCATGCCGTCCATGCCGAGGGTTTCGCGGGCGGCTGGCTGACCGGCTGGGCGGCGTTCTCGGACACGGTGCGCGATGCGTTCGGGTCCGCGTCGGAGCGGATCGCCGGGTTCATGTTCATCGGCACGCCGTCGCGCGCGCTCGACGAACGCCCCCGCCCCGATATGGCACGCCTCGTCTCGCACTGGGGATCGTGAGACTCGACTAATCGCCCGATTGCTGTATTAGAACAGCATGACAGCGCTCAGCAGCGACGACAGTCCCGTATACATCCGTCTCCGCAGCACGATTGCGGCGGGGATACTCCGTGGCGACTATCGTGCGGGCGACCAGTTGCCGTCGGTACGCGCGTTCGCCGCCGAGCAGGGGGCGAACCCTTTGACGGTCGCCAAAGCGTATCAGAGCTTTCAGGACGATGGCTATGTCGAGGTAAGGCGCGGCGTCGGGATGTTCGTGATGCCGGGTGCGGCGGAAGCGTTGCGCGTGGCCGAGCGCGAGAATTTCGTGACGACGCAGTGGCCGCGGATCCTGGGGCATATCGATCTGCTGGGGTTGGATGCGCATGACCTGCTGGAGCGTGAGCGGGCTTGAGTCTCTACCCCACTCACAGCCCCGTTCGTCCTGAGTAGTCATCGAGTAGCGGCAAAGCCGCGTATCGAGAGGACGTATCGAAGGACAGGTTGGCGCACGGAACCCATGCTTCGATACGCGCCCTCGATACGCTGCTGACGCAGCTACTCGGCCGCTACTCAGCACGAACGGAAGTGGTCGAACTTCAGAACAATCCCAGCGCGGCGACATCCTCGACGCTCAGGTCGATCCCGAACAACAGGCTCATCCGGATCCGATAAACGCGCGGGTCGGTGATCTCGCCGACGGTTGTGTCCGTCCCCGAACGCCGACGATAATTGCGTCCGATCAGCGAGGCGAAGCCGTTCGGCAGGACGATGCTGGCGATCGGCGTGTGCGTGAAGCGGCTGGACGGCGCGGTCGAGGTCCAGTGGTTCGACAGCGCGAGATCGGCGTTGAACACCTGCGCGAGCGTGAAGCTGTATTGCGGCTGAAACCCCTCGCCCGATCCTCGACCATCGGTGGTCATCGGATCGCCGTCGCGGAGCAGCATCCAGCCATTTTCGGTCGCCTCGAGCCGGTATCGCGCACCGTCCGGTGCGGTGGCCTCAGCGCCGTCGGCGAGTGGGAGGACCGGCGTATAGCTGCCGCCGAAGCCGGTGTCGGCGATCCAGTCCTGTCCCTCGATCGTCACCAGCGCAAACGTATGCGTCTGCGGTGGCGGCACGTCGGTCGCGGCATACCAGACGCGCGCGAGCAGCGGGCGAGCGGTGAAGCCGAGTTCGGTGAGCGCATCGAGGAACAGGCGATTATGCTCGAAACAATAGCCGCCACGGCGCGCGGTCACGAGCTTGGCGAAGACCGACTCGCTGTCGATCGCGATGCCGCGACCGAGGACGACGTCGAGATCCTCGAACGGAATGGCGAGACGGTGCGCGTGCTGGAGGCGACCGAGGCCGATCGAATCGAGCGTCGGTCGCGCGGGCATGGCGACACGGAGGAGATAGGCGTCGAGGTCGAACATCAGGCAGGATTTCCCATAATTCCCCTGCCCCCATACCGTTTGCCGCGAGCAGCCGTCGAGTAGGGCGACGCGACCTTCAATCCTCCCCCGCCAGGGGGAGGTGGCTGGCCCTTGCCAGACGGAGGGGGAGGTCGGGTAGAACCTCTGTTCCGCGTCCTCCCCCTCCGTCGCCTCCGGCGCCACCTCCCCCTTTGCGGGGGAGGATTAGCGGGACGCTGGGTCCGGGCTTTCGTCAGGCGGCTATCAGGCGGCGAAGAGTTCCGGCTCGATCGAGTAGAGGACTGCCGCGCTGGCGTTGGCGGCGGCGTTGAGGCCCATCGCTTCGGGGACGATCTGGTCGAGGTAGAAGCGCACGGCCGCGGTCTTCATCCGGCCGAAATCGTCGGTGCCGGCAACCTCGCCCTGCCGCTCCATCAGCCAGCCGCAGGTTGCGACCGACAACATGGTGAGGAACGGATAGCTGGCGGCGAGCTTGTCGTCGGCGTCCGCGGTGGCGAGCTTACGCCCGATCGCTTCGCACGCGTCGACCAGCGCCAAGAGCCGTTCGTCCTTCGCCTCCGCGCGGATGTCGGCGATCAAAGCCGCGAACGCACCGCCATTGTCGAGGCCGAGTTTCCGCCCGACCAGATCCGCCGCCTGGATGCCGTTCGTCCCCTCGTAGATCGGCGTGATGCGGGCATCGCGGAAATACTGCGCGGCGCCGGTTTCCTCGACATAGCCCATGCCGCCGTACACCTGGATGCCGAGCGAGGCGACTTCGTTGCCGATGTCGGTGCCGTGCGCCTTGGCAAGCGGCGTGACGAGTTCGAGCCGGTTGCGCGCCGCGGGGTCGCCGAGATTGGCGCGGTCGACTTGGCCCGCCGCGTAATAGACGAGCGCGCGCGCCGCCTGGGTCTGCGCCTTCATCCGCATCAGCATGCGGCGGACGTCGGGATGCTCGACGATCTTGACCGAGTCCTTGTTCGGCGAGCCGGCGCGGGCGGACTGGACGCGGTCGAGCGCATAGGCGACCGCGCCTTGGGTGGCGCCCTCGGCGACCTGGACGCCCTGCAGGCCGACGTTGAGGCGTGCGTTGTTCATCATCGTGAACATCGCGCGGATGCCGCCGAGTTCGGCGCCGATCAGCTCGCCTACGCAGTCGTCGTTGTCGCCGAAGCTCAGCACGCAGGTGGGGGACGCGTGGAGCCCCATCTTGTGCTCGATCGAGACGACGCGGACATCGTTGAACTCGCCCGGCGTGCCGTCTTCGTCGAGGCGGTATTTGGGGACGAGGAAGAGCGAGATGCCCTTGGTCCCCGCCGGTGCGCCCGGCGTCCGTGCGAGGACGAGGTGAACGATGTTCGGCGCCATGTCGTGATCGCCGAACGAGATGTAGATCTTGGTGCCCTTGATGCTCCACTTGCCATCGCCGAGGGGAGTCGCCGTCGCACGCAACGCGCCGACGTCGGAGCCGGCCTGTGGCTCGGTGAGGTTCATCGTGCCGGTCCATTCGCCGGTCGCGAGATGGGGGAGGTAGAGCGCCTGCTGCTCGGGCGAGCCGTGATGCTGGAGCGCCTCGATCGCGCCGACGGTCAGCGTCGGGCACAGCGCGAAGCCCATGTTCGCCGACCCGAGCGTGTCGAGCACCGCGGTCTGGATCGCGAACGGCAGGCCTTGCCCGCCCCATTCTTCCTCGACGCCGATCGTGCCCCAGCCGCCCTCGACATAATCCTTGTACGCCTGGGCGAAGCCGTCGGGCATGACAACGCCGTCGGGGGTCCACTTCGCGCCGACGGTGTCGCCGGCGCGGTTGAGCGGGGCCCATTCGCCGGCGGCGAACTGCCCGACCCCTTCGAGCACCGCGTCGACGACGTCGTCGCTGGCGGCGGCATAGCGTTCGGTCGCGGCAAGTTGGTCGATCCGCACGACATGGTCGAGCAGGAATCGCTGTTCGGTGGTTGCTGGGGTGAAGGCCATCGCATCCTCTTATCGCTACGGTTTGGACCCGCTATAGGCCTGTGAAATGGTCCGTCCACACCCTGTGATTTTACCTTACGGCACGGCGGCGATCGCCGAGGCGGCTACGTTGATTCGCGGCGGGGGTATCGTCGCGGTGCCGACCGAGACGGTGTACGGACTCGCGGCGGACGCCACCAACGCCCAGGCAGTGGCGCGGATCTACGCCGCCAAGGGGCGCCCGAGTTTCAATCCGCTGATCGTGCATGTGGCGGATCTGGCGGCGGCCGAGCGGATCGCGGTGTTCGATGCGGAGGCGCGCGCGCTGGCGGCGGCGTTCTGGCCGGGGCCGCTGACGTTGGTGCTGCCGGTGCGGGAGGATTCGGGGATCGCTTCGCTGGTGACGGCGGGGTTGGCGACGATCGCGATCCGGGTGCCCCGGCATCGGGCCATGCAGGGATTGATCGCCGCTTCGGGCCGGCCGTTGGCGGCGCCCTCGGCCAATGCGAGCGGGGGGATTAGTCCGACCACCGCGGCGCATGTTGCGGGGAGTCTCGGGGAGAACGCGCCGTTGATTATCGACGACGGGGCTACCGAGGCTGGGCTTGAGTCGACGATCGTGGCGGGCCGGACTGTGTTGCGGCCAGGGCCGATCACTGCCGAAGCGCTCTTAGCGCACCTCCCCGCCGAAGGCCGGGGCCCCATTGGAACGTCGGATGTAACGGAGCACGACTTGCACCATGATTGTCCCCCAATTGGGCCCCGGCCTTCGCCGGGGGGTAGTGCGATTACTGCGCCCGGTCAACTTGAAAGCCACTACGCGCCGAGCAAGGCGCTTCGGTTGCATGCGACAGAGGCAAATTCTGGCGAGTGGCTGATCGGTTTTGGTGACGTTGCGGGTGACGTGACCCTATCCGCTTCAGGCAACCTCGTCGAAGCGGCCGCGAAGCTGTTCGATCTGCTCCACGCCGCCGATGCGAACGAGAGCCCGAAGATCGCCGTCGCACCGATCCCGCTCGACGGCATCGGCGAAGCGATCAACGATCGTCTTCGCCGTGCTGCGCATCGTTAAAACAAGATCGGTTCACGCGAAGGCGCAAAGGCGCGAAGAGGTTTCAAGCGTTTTGATAGGCCGGTACGGGCTATCCACGCTCTACATCTTTGCGCCTTCGCGCCTTCGCGTGAACCCATTCTGCCTTACGCGTTCACCGCAGCCTTCGACCGCGCCGCGAAGCTCTTGCGGAGCTTCTGCAGCTTGGGGGGGATCACAGCCATGCAATACGGGTTCGAGCGGCCCGAAGTCTCCCAGTAATCCTGATGATAGCCCTCGGCCTCGTACCACGTATCCATCGGCTCGATCGTCGTAACGATCGGCTTGGGCGAAGCCGCCTGGGCCCGCTCGAGCGCAGCCTGCATCTCGGCCTTCTGCGCGTCGTCCGCCGGGAACATCGCCGACCGGTACTGCGTACCCACGTCGTTGCCCTGCCGGTTCAGCGTCGTCGCGTCGTGCGTCGCAAAGAAGATGTCGAGCAGGTCGCCGAGCTTCAGCTGCTCGGGGTCGAAGCCGATCCGGATCGCCTCGGCATGACCGGTGTCGCCGCCGCAGACCTGCTTGTAGGTTGGGTTGGGCACGGTCCCGCCGATATAGCCGCTCTCGGCGCTCTCCACGCCGATCACGTCCTTGAACACAGCCTCGGTGCACCAGAAGCAGCCGCCGGCCAGCGTCACATAATCCGTCATAACGATCTCCTTTCCGCCAATGTAGGAAGCCGCTACCGCGCAACAAAGAGGAGACGCGTATGATCGACGGTAAGGTTATGGTCACCGGCGGCGCCGGTTACATCGGCAGCCATGCGGTATTGGCGCTGCTCGACGCAGGCTATGACGTCGTGGTGCTCGACAACCTCGTCACGGGATTCGACTGGGCGGTCGACCGCCGCGCGGCACTGGTCGAGGCGAACATCGCCGACGATGCGAAGGTTCGCGCGGCGATCCGCGATCACAACGTCCGCGCGATCTTGCACTTTGCCGGCTCCGTCGTGGTGCCCGAATCGGTTAGCGATCCGCTCAAATATTACCGCAACAACACCGCCGCGAGCCGCGCACTGATCGAGAGCGCGGTGGTCGAGGGTGTGCCGCACTTCATCTTCTCCTCGACCGCAGCCACCTATGGCACGCCTGAGAAGGTGCCGGTCGCGGAAGGTGATCCGACCGTGCCGATCAACCCGTACGGCATGTCGAAGCTGATGACCGAGGCGATGCTGCGCGACGTCGCCGCGGCGCACCCGATGAATTACGCCGCTCTGCGCTACTTCAATGTCGCCGGCGCCGATCCGCAGGGGCGCAGCGGCCAGTCGACGGTCGGCGCGACGCACCTGATCAAGATCGCGGTCGAGGCCGCTACCGGCAAGCGCGACGCGGTCGGTGTCTATGGCACGGATTTCGACACGCCCGACGGCACCGGCGTGCGCGACTACATCCACGTCACCGACCTCGCCGCCGCGCATGTCGCCGCGCTCGACGTGCTGATCGCCGAACCGACCAAGAGCCACATTCTCAACGCCGGCTACGGCAAGGGCTTCTCCGTGCTCGACGTGCTCGACGCGGTCGACAAGGTTACCAATCGGACGATCGAACGTCGCCTTGAGGGGCGTCGCGCGGGCGATCCGGCGATGCTGATCTCGGACAATCGCGCGATCCTGGAAAGGCTCGACTGGACGCCGCGCCATGCCGATCTCGACGGGATCGTGCGCGATGCGCTGGCGTGGGAGCGCGCGCTGGCGGAGAAGGGTCGGTGAGACTCCGCTCGCTGCTGTTCGTGCCGGGCGATCGCCCCGAGCGGATGGTCAAGGCGCTCGGGCTGGGCGCGGACGCGTTGATCCTCGACCTGGAGGATTCGGTCGCGCCGGGTGCCAAGGTGGCGGCGCGAGAATGCGTCGCGACGTTCCTTGCCGAGCCTCGGACGATACCGTTGTTCGTGCGGATCAACCCGCTCGATTCGGGGCTCGCGGACGACGACCTCGCGGCCGTGCTCTCGGCCAATCCGGATGGCATCGTGCTGCCGAAGGCGGAGGGCGCCGTGAGCCTTGCCGCGCTCGATGCCAGACTGAGCGGCAAGATCGCCATCCTGCCGATCGCGACCGAGACGCCCGCGGCGATTTTCACGCTCGGGACCTATGGCGGCGTCACGGATCGGCTCGTCGGGCTGACCTGGGGCGCGGAGGACCTGCCCGCTGCGATCGGCGCCGCGACCTCGCGCGAGGCGGATGGATCGTACACCGCGCCGTATCAGCTCGCGCGGTCGCTGACGCTGTTCGGCGCGCATGCCGCGGGGGTGGCGGCGATCGAGACGGTCTATCCCGACTTTCGCGATCTGGACGGACTTGCCGCCTATGCCGCGCGCGGTCGTCGCGACGGGTTCACGGGGATGATGGCGATCCACCCGAGCCAGGTCGCGGTGATCAACGCGGCCTTCACGCCGTCGGACGAAGAGCGCGCGCATGCCCAGGCGATCGTCGACCTGTTCGCCGCCAATCCGGGCGCGGGCGCGCTCCAGTTGGATGGCAGGATGGTCGATGCGCCGCATCTGAAGGCGGCAAAGGCGCTGCTAGCGCTCGCCGCCGATTGAGGTGCGCACGCGGGCGGTGGCGAGCCACCAGGCGAGCGCCCAGAGCGTGCCGAAGCTCCACCCAGCCAGCACGTCGCTCGGCCAGTGGACGCCGAGATACACCCGGCTACACCCGATCGCGCCGACCAGCAGGATCGCGATGACGAGCATATACGCCCGCGTCGCACGATCCCGCGTCACCTGCGAGGCGAGGCCGGCGAGCGTCAGATAGACGATCGCACTGTTCGCCGAATGCCCGCTGGGGAAGCTCATGTGCGACACCGTGACGAGGTGCGCGACGATGTCGGGGCGCGGGCGTGCAACGTGCAGTTTGACCAGCTCGACGATGATGTTGCCGCTGACGCTGGCTGCGACGATCGCGATCGCGGTCAGCCACAGCCGCTGGACGATCAGCAGGCCGGCAACGATCACGACGACGATCGTCAGGACGATGCCGCCGCCGAGCGCGGTAACGTCCGCGGCGACCTTCGGTAGCCAGGACGGGCCACCCCAGGCGCGCAGCCCCAGGATGATCGACCGATCGAACGCGAACGGCCAATGGCCTACCGCGAGACCGACGAGCAGGATGAGGACGATGCCGACCGCCGCGACGGATGCGCCGGCGAGAACCGCGGGCAGGCGTCGCCGCGCGCCTTCAGGCGGCGTGCCGTCGATGGTGGGTCCGCCGGGGCTCGAACCCGGGACCTCTCGATTAAAAGTCGCTTGCTCTACCAACTGAGCTACGGACCCCCGCCATCGTGGACCGCGCACCTAATCGCGTGGCCGCTTTCGGTCAACCGATTGCGCCAATTGCCGTATCGTTCGCCCGGTCAGCGGATCGCGCCATGTCGGGATGAGCCCAGCGAGCGGGCCGAGCACGAAGCTGCGGGTGCGGAACGCGGCATGCGGGACGGTCAGCCCGGGCGACGCCCACGCCCCGCCGGACCAGAGGATGATGTCGAGATCGATCACGCGGATGCCCCAGCGGCGGCCGGGGCGGCGCCCGAAGCTGCGTTCGATCCGCTTCAGGCGGACGAGCAGGGTAGCGGGGTCTTCCGTGGACGCGATCAGCGCGACGGCGTTGGCATAGCGGCGGTTGGAGGGCCCTAGCGGCGCGCTGGCAACGGTCGGCGAGCGTGCGAGGACATTGCCGAGGGCCTCCAGCGCGGCGGCGATCTCGCGCTGAGGGCTTCCGTGACGGCCGCGGCGGTTCGAACCGAGCGCGATCGCGTAGGTTGCAGCCTGCGCGATCGGCGGGAGCGGGGTTGCAGGCGACATTTGGTCCGCCTAGCGCAATCCCATGGATTCCACACCTTACACCACCGAGCCTACCGAAACCGTCGACGAGGCCGGCGAGGTCGACGTCACGACCGTCTTCGCGCCCGTCTCCGCACTGCCCGAGACCGAGCCGCCGCATGACTGTCCGCTCTGCCCCCGCCTCGTCGGGGTGCGCGAACAGCTGCGGATCGAGTTCCCGACCTGGTGGAACGCGCCGGTGCCTGCGTTCGGCGATCCCGCCGCGTGGCTCGGCATCATCGGCCTCGCGCCCGGCAAGCATGGCGCGAACCGCACGGGCCGCGCGTTCACCGGGGATTATGCGGGGCAGTTCCTGTATGAGACGCTCGGACGGTTCGGGCTTGCGACGGGCACGTACGGCGCGAAGGCCGAGGACGGTCTGGCGCTCGACGGTGCGATCATCCTCAACGCGGTGAAATGCCTGCCGCCGGAGAACAAGCCGACGCCGGAGGAAATCCGCACCTGCCGGCCGTTCCTGGAGACGCAGGCGGATGCCGTGCCGACCGCACGCGTGTTCGTGGCGCTGGGGCATATCGCGCACCAGTCGGCGGTGAAGATGCTCGGCGGGCGGTTGCCGAAGGCGCGGTTCGCGCATGGGGCGGAGCATGTGATGCCCGATGGTCGTGTGCTGATCGATAGCTTTCACTGTTCGCGGTACAATGTGAATACGGGCGTGCTGACGGCGGAGATGTTCGACGCGGTGTTCAAGCGGGCGCTGGAGTTGCGCGGGACGGTTTGAAACGCCCCCCGTCATCCTGACGAAAGTGAGGACGCAGGATATCGGGCCGCGGTCCTGCTTGGCTCTGGGTCCTGACTTTCGTCAGGATGACGGGAGGGCGGTATTCGACCGCTCGATCCTCCCCCGCCAGGGGGAGGTGGCTGGCTCTTGCCAGACGGAGGGGGAGGAAAGGGAAACCTCGGTTCCGTGTCCTCCCCCTCCGTCACCTTCGGCGACACCTCCCCCTGGCGGGGGAGGATTGGCCCGCTTCTACTCGATCACCCAGGGCTCGCCGGCTTCTGGCGTACGGAAGCGGTTCGCGGGGATATGCTCGCGAACCAGCGCTGCGCGGAGGTGGTCGGGCGGTTCGTTGATGCCCTCCGAGGTCAGCTCGAACGTGCCCCAGTGGACGCCGATCGCGTAGGCCGCGCCGAGCTGTTCGAACGCCGTCACCGCCTGATCCGGGCCGATGTGGTTGTCGGTCTCGTGCCCTTCGAAATGATACGCGCCGATCGGCAGGATCGCCAGCCGGACTGGGCCGGCGGCGCGCGCTTCGGTCGCCCAGCGCATGTCGCCGGGACCGGTGTCACCCGCGAAATACAGGTTCCCGCCCGGCAGCGTCACGGTGAAGCCCGCCCATAATGTCTTGTCGCGGTCGCCGGGGTCGTATTCGCTCCAGTGATGCGCGCTCGACGATCACGTCGATGCCGGGGCGCAATGTTACGCGCCCGCCCCAGTCGCGCGCGACCGCACGGATGCCGTTGCGGGCGAGGATCTGGTCGTTGCCGAGACCCGTCACGATCAGTGGCTTGTCCCGCTGCCAGAGCGTTCGCATCGCGGTCATGTCGAGGTGATCGCGGTGATCATGGCTGAGCAGGATCAGGTCGATCTTCGGCAGGTCCGCCAGCCGCACGCCGGGTTGGCGGACGCGCTTCACGCCGAGGAACTGGACCGGCGACGAGCGCTCAAGCCACATGGGATCGGTCAGGATATTGAGCCCCTGGGTCTGCACCAGCACGGTCGAGTGCCCGATCCAGGTGACGCGCATCGTCTGCCCGTCGACGCGCGCGCGCGGTCGCGAAGGGGCTACGGGAACATCGGGCCAACTCCGATAAGGCGGCTTCACCAGATTGCCAAGGAGCGCGACCGGACCCTGCTTCTGTTCGCCGCTACTGCCCTGCACGCCGTCGGGGTTGAAGAAGCGCGTGCCGTTGAAGTGATCGCTCGGGGGAACGGTCTCCACCGACGGCGCCGCGCAGCCGGCGAGTAGCGCGAGAGCGAGCAGTATCGAGCGGGTGCGGATCATGGCGCGCTGACGGATATGTCACCCGATCATCAGGGTCCAGTCACGCGCGGAGCGCCACAGCGGCGGGCATGGACGATGATTTCGAAGTGCGCGGGTTGCATGAACGGCTGTCGGAGGAACGAGCCGCCAGTGGTGAGGCGCTCGACCAGCGGATCGCGTTGTTCACCGCGATCCTGGCGACCCTGGCCGCCGTCACCAGTTTTCTCGGTGGGCATACGCAGAACGAGGCGTTGCTCCACAAGAACGAGGCAGTGCTGATCAAGGCTCAAGCGTCGGATGCGTGGGGCTATTACCAGGCCGAGGATCTGAAGCGGCATATCGCGCAGATGGAAGTCGATCTCGCGCCGCTCGCGTTCGATGCGAACCAAATGTCCGCACACCGCGCCGATATCGCGCGGTACAAGGCGCGGGGGGCTGGGCTGAAGCGGGAGGCGGAGGCGCTCGACCGACAATCGGCGGCGGCGAACGCGAAGTCGGACCAAGCGCTGCGGCCGCATACGAAGCTCGCGCTGGCGGTCACCGCGATCCAGGTGGCGATTGCGTTGGCCTCGATTACCGCGCTGACCGGGCGGCGGTGGTTGCTGTGGGTCGCGGGCACCGCCGCCTTGGTGGGCGCCCTCCTGGCTGGGCTCGCCTGGCTGTAGCGGGGAGATCGTTCTCGACGACCGCGCACGATCGCCCCGCTCAGCGCGAGGACGCTAGATCCGCGTCATCGACAGCGCCTTCTCGCCGTAGCGCGGCCCAGCCGTCCCGCCTCGCGGCGCCGCCGCATCCAGCTTCGCCAGATCGTCGGCTGACAGCGTGATGTCCGCCGCCTTCATGCTGTCCTCCAGCGTGATCCGTCGTTTCGACCCAGGGATCGGCACGACGTCGTCGCCCTGCGCCAGCAACCATGCGAGCGCGATCTGCGCAGGCGAAGCGTCATGCGCATCCGCAATGCCCTTCACCACCGCAACCATCGCCATGTTCTTGGCGAAGTTCTCCTCCGAATAGCGCGGGTCGTTCCGCCGGTAGTCGCCCTCAGGCAAGTCCGACCGCGCCGTGATCTGCCCCGTCAGGAACCCGCGGCCCAGCGGCGAATACGGCACAAAGCCGATCCCGAGTTCGCGACACAGCGGCAGGATCGCCTCCTCGACGTCGCGCTCCCATAGCGAATATTCGCTCTGCAACGCCGCGATCGGATGCGTCGCCGCCGCGCGCCGAATGGTGTCGAGCCCCGCTTCTGACAGCCCCAGATGTCGCACCTTGCCCTCGCGAACGAGGTCCGCCATCGCGCCGACCGTATCCTCGATCGGCACGCCCGGATCGACGCGGTGCTGGTACAACAGGTCGATCGTCTCGACGCCAAGGCGCTTCAGCGATCCCTCGCACGCCCGCCGCACGTTGGCCGGTGTCGAGTCCACCCCGGTCATCCCGTTCTCGTCGTAGCGAAAGCCGAACTTGGTCGCGATCACGACGCCGTCGCGCTTGCCCCGGATCGCCTTGCCGAGCAGTTCCTCGTTGACCAGCGGGCCATAAATCTCGGCGGTGTCGAACAGCGTCACGCCAAGCTCGATCGCGCGGTGGATCGTGGCGATGCTCTCGTCGGCGTTGGCCTCGCCGTACATGCCCTTGCCGATGCCGGCCATCGGCATGCAGCCTAGCCCGAGCGCAGAAACCTCGAAATCAGGGCCGAGCGTGCGATATTTCATGGGATATCTCCTGAGCGCCGTCCCCTTGATCGGCCCGCGCAGACACGGAGATGGTGACGGCGGTATCCATAGTCACGTTGCCGACGGTCCGAAACAGGTCGGGCACCGTCTCCACCGCGATGAGCAGCCCCAAAGCCTCGATCGGCACCCCCATGGCGAGCGAAACCGGCGCGACCGAGGCGACGAAACTGATCGTCCCCGGCAGCGACACAGAGCTCATCGTCGTGATCGCCGCGGTCGCGACACCCGCGGCGAGCTGCGCCGGACCGATCGGCACGCCCAGCCAGTGTGCGACGTACAGCGCGACCGCGAGGTTCATTGCCGGGCTGGTCGCACGGAAGATCGCGACCGCCAGCGGCAGAACGATGCCCGCAGTGGCAGGCGACGCACCGAGATCGACCGAGCCCTTGAGCATCGCCGGCAACGACGCGAGCGAGGACTGCGTGCTGATCGCCACCGCCTGCGCCGGTGCGACCGCCCGCGCGAACCGCCCCAGCGACACGCGCCCGCCGATCATCCCGACCGGATAGGCCGCGAGCAGGACGATGAAGCCGATCGCCGAGACGCAGACGATATAATGGAGCAACGCCCCGAACGCCGCCGTCCCGGTCCGCGCGCCGACGCCGTAAGCGAGCGCGAAGATCCCGATCGGTGCGAGCTTCAGCACCCAGCCGATCAGCACCAGCAGCGCATCGACCACCGCTTGGAAAAACCCCGTCAGGATCGCGCGCTGCGCCTGTGGAAGCCGCGTGATCGCGAACGCGAACGCCAGCGCGAACACCGTCAGCGACAGGAACGAATCGCTTGCTGCCGCCGCGACGATGTTGGTCGGCACGATCCCGTCGAAGAATGCGCCGATCCCCGGTACCGTGCCGATCGCCGCCGCCGTCGTCAGCGCCGCGCGCAACGCCGTGCTGAGGCTCTCTGGCAGCGGGAACAGGTCGAGCAGCAACGGCATGACGAACGCCGACATGATCGTCGTGCTCCACAGGATGACGACGATCATCAGGATCGCACGGCCGGTGATCCGTCCGGCCCGCGCCGCCTCTGCGGTCGCGCCGATGCCGGTGACCAGCAACCCGACGATCAGCGGAACGATCACCATCTGCAATCCGTGCAGCCAAGCCGAGCCGATAGGCTGGGTCACCGCCGTTACCGCCAGCGCGTTCGCTGGCGACCAGGCGGCCGCAGCGATGCCGATCGCGATGCCGCCGACCAGGGCTGTAAGAATCCGTGTAGCCTGCGACATGCTCGCCCTTCGTGTTCCACCGCGCTATCAGCGACTTCAGGACTGGATACCGGACGGAAAGCAGAACGAATGGCAAGGAAATATTTCGGCACCGATGGCATTCGTGGCGCCACCAACACGTCGCCGATGACCGCGGCTATGGCGATGAAGGTCGGCATGGCGGCGGGCGCGTACTTCCTGCGTGGCGATCACCGCCACCGTGTCGTCATCGGCAAGGACACGCGACTGTCGGGCTACATGCTCGAATCCGCGCTGGTCGCGGGCTTCACCAGTGTCGGCATGGACGTCGTCATGGTCGGGCCGATGCCGACGCCGGCTGTGGCGATGCTCACCCAGTCGATGCGCGCGGATATCGGCGTGATGATTTCCGCCAGCCATAATCCGTACGCCGACAACGGCATCAAGCTGTTCGGCCCCGATGGCTATAAGCTGTCCGACGAAGCCGAGGCGGCGATCGAGGCACTGATCGACGGGGACATCCCGCTCGTCACCTCCGACCAGATCGGCCGCGCGCGCCGCATCGAGGACGCGCAGGGCCGCTACATCCATTTCGCAAAGTCGACTTTCCCCGAGAATCTGCGCCTCGACGGCATGAGGATCGTGCTCGATTGCGCGAACGGTGCTGCCTACAAGGTCGCACCTTCGGCGCTGTGGGAACTCGGCGCGGATGTGGTCGCGATCGGCGTGACGCCCAACGGTACCAACATCAACGACGGCGTCGGCTCGACCGCCCCGCAGGCGCTCGCCGAGGCCGTCGTCGCGAACGGCGCCGACATCGGCATCGCGCTCGACGGCGACGCCGACCGGCTGATCGTGGTCGACGAGACCGGCACGATCGTCGATGGCGACCAGCTGATGGCGACGATCGCGGCCAGCTGGGCGCGGCAAGGCCGCCTCGCGGGGGGCGGGCTGGTCGCGACGGTCATGTCCAACCTCGGCCTCGAACGCCATCTCGCCGCGCAGGGCCTGGGCCTCGTCCGCACCGCGGTCGGCGATCGCCACGTGCTCGAGAAGATGCGGTCGAGCGGCTATAATGTCGGCGGTGAACAGTCGGGCCACATCATCCTCAGCGACTATGCGACGACCGGCGACGGGCTCGTTGCAGGATTGCAGATTCTCGCCGAGGTGAAGCGCTCGGGGGCACCGGCGAGCGAAGTGCTCCACCGGTTCGAGCCGCTGCCGCAGTTGCTGAAGAACGTGCGGTTCGCGGGAGGCAAGCCGCTCGACCACGACGCGGTAAAGGCGGTGATCGCCGAGGCCGAGGCCGAACTCGCCGGCAAGGGGCGGCTCGTCATCCGTCCGTCGGGTACCGAACCTGTGATCCGCGTGATGGCCGAAGGCGACGATCTCGGCCAGGTCGAGCGCGTGGTCGACCGGATCTGCGACGCGGTGCGGAAGGTAGCCGCCTGATGCTAGAGATGCGCCCCATTTGCGAACGCTGCGCCACCGAGCTTCCCGCGGCTGCACCGGGCGCGTTCATCTGCTCGTTCGAATGCACCTTCTGCGCGGAATGTGCGGATGCGCTCGACGAGCGTTGCCCGAATTGCGGCGGGGAGCTGTTGGACCGGCCGACACGCCTGGGCGAAGCGCCGCCACAGAAGCCGGGCGGCGGGCGGCGGCACTAGAATAGAATGTCGATCGGCTTGAGTCCTGCACTGTCCCACAGCCCAGCGATTATGCCATAGCGATTGTGATGACCGCCAGAATTCTCATCATTGCCGGCTCGGACTCAGGCGGCGGCGCCGGCATCCAGGCGGATATCAAGACCGTGACGATGCTCGGCGGCCACGCGATGACCGCCGTCACTGCGATCACCGCGCAGAACACGCTCGGCGTGCAGGCGGTCCACCAGATCCCGACCGACATGGTCCTCGCGCAGATCGACTCCGTCGTCTCCGACATCGGCGTCGATGCGGTGAAGATCGGCATGATCGGCTCGGCCGAAACCGCCAATGCGGTTGCCGCATATCTAGAACGTCTTTCGCCCCTCCCTGGAAGGGAGGGGCTGGGGGTGGGTAGGCCGCTGGGCGAGCGCGATACCGGCCCCAAACCAACCCACCCCCAACCCCTCCCTTCCAGGGAGGGGAGCAGCATCCCAATCGTCTTCGACCCGGTGATGATCGCGACCAGCGGCTCTGTCCTCGCGGACAGTGACACGATCGCCGCCTTCGCGCGTCTCATGCGAATCGCAACGCTCGTAACCCCCAACCTCCCCGAACTCGCAGCCCTTGGCGGCGAGGCCGCGATCCGTCCGCTCGGCCCCGCAGTCCTCATCAAGGGCGGCCACCGCGAAGGTCCCCACATCGTCGACCGTCTCGTCACCGACGCGGGCGAAACCCGCTGGACCAACCCCCGCATCGAAACCCGCCACGCGCACGGCACCGGCTGTACGCTCGCCAGCGGCATCGCGACGGGGTTGGGGCAAGGCATGACGCTCGACACCGCAACCGACCGTGCCATCGCGTTCGTCCGCGCCGCGCTTGCAGCGGCTCCAGGTATCGGCCAAGGGCACGGCCCGATGGGCCACGCGCTCGACACTACCCCCTTCTATCACCTGCTTGCGGCAAAGGACCCCGACGGCTGGGATGCGCAGGCTTTTGCCGCGCGATGGAGTTAGAATGCCCGGCATGAAACACGAAAAGCTCTGCGTCGGCCCCGTCGCCGGCGTCGATGAAGCGGGCCGCGGACCGCTCGCTGGGCCGGTCGTGGCCGCCGCCGTGATTCTCCCGCCCAAAGGCGTCCCCCGCGGCATCGACGATTCGAAGAAGCTCTCCGCCGCCGAACGCGAACGGCTCTGCGCGCGCCTCAAGGGCTGCGCGATCGTCGGCATCGGCATCGTCGAACCCGACGAGATCGACACGCTCAACATCTACTGGGCGACGATGAAGGCCATGACCCTCGCGGTCGATGCGCTCGCCACCGAACTCGGCCACGCGCCCGGGCATGTCCTGGTCGACGGCAACCGCTTGCCCCGCTGGACCTACCCCGCCACGCCCCTAGTCGGCGGTGACGCGAAATCGCTGTCGATCGCCGCCGCTTCGATCGTCGCCAAGCACACCCGCGACCTCATCATGATCGCCGCCGCCGACGTGCACCCCGAATATAACTGGCATTCGAACAAGGGTTACGGCTGCGCGCACCACATGAAGGCGCTCCGCGATCACGGCCCCACGCCGATTCACCGGCGCAGTTTCGCGCCCGTCGCCGCCGCCTATCTGGCGCGCGAGGGGTTGTTCGCGACGGAAACGACGAGCTGAGCCTTTCGCGCCACACCCCAAGGGCTTGAGCCGCGAGTCTCCCCCGACTCAACATCTGGGCAATGGCGACTCGATTGGCCGCAGCGACGGGTTCGCACCAAAGCGCCGTTAACGAAACTTTGCTTGACGGAGTCGGACAATTCCGCAGCTATAGGCGCCGACAAGGGGCGGAAAACATGGGTTTGATCGACACGATCGCGCGGCCACGGGCTGCCAAGAAGCTGGCGGAGCCCGCGGTTCCGGCCGTTCTTCCGCTCGACCAGATGCTGCCCCTCGATCAGATTCTAAGGGGCGACTGCATCGAGCGGATGAAGGCGCTCCCGTCGAAGTCGATCGACATGATCTTCGCCGATCCGCCCTACAACCTTCAGCTCGGTGGCGAACTCTATCGCCCCGACGGCAGCCACGTCGACGCGGTCACCGACGACTGGGACAAGTTCGACACCTTCGCCGCCTATGACCGCTTCACCCGCGCCTGGCTCCAGGAAGCGCGCCGCATCCTCAAGGACGACGGGTCGCTCTGGGTGATCGGCAGCTATCACAACATCTTCCGCGTCGGCGCGGCGGTGCAGGATCTCGGCTACTGGATCCTCAACGACATCGTCTGGCGCAAGACCAACCCGATGCCGAACTTCCGCGGCACCCGCTTCACCAACGCGCACGAGACTTTGATCTGGGCGTCGAAGGGCGAGAAGGCGAAGTACCACTTCAACTACCGCGCGATGAAGACGCTCAACGACGAGCTCCAGATGCGCAGCGACTGGGAATTCCCGACCTGCGGCGGCGCCGAGCGGCTGAAGAAGAACGGCACCAAGGTGCATCCCACGCAGAAGCCCGAGGCGCTGCTGTACCGCATCCTGCTGGCGTGCACGAAGCCCGGCGACGTCGTGCTCGACCCGTTCTTCGGTACCGGCACCACTGGCGCAGTCGCCAAGCGCCTCGGTCGCAGCTGGATCGGCATCGACCGCGAGGGCGATTACATCGAGGCCGCGCAGGAGCGGATCGAGGCAGCGTTGCCGCTCGACGAATCGGCGATCCGCACGATGATGAGCCCCCGCACGCAGCCCAAGGTCGCGTTCGGCGTGTTGGTCGAGAACGCGTATCTGACGCCCGGCGCGGTGCTGACCGATTCGAAGCGCCGCTGGCGCGCGACGATCCGCGCGGATGGCTCGCTGCTCAGCGACTGCGGCACGATCGGCTCGATCCACAAGCTCGGCTCGACGCTCCAGAACGCGCCCGCGTGCAACGGCTGGAGCTTCTGGCATTACGAGAGCGACAAGGGCCTGAAGCCGATCGACGACCTCCGCCAGACGTATCTGTTGGCGACCACGGTCTGACGTCTTGCTCCCCTCCCTGGAAGGGAGGGGCTGGGAGTGGGTTGGCTGCTTGTCGGGCAATACGTAAACCAACCGGCCGACCCACCCCCGACCCCTCCCTTCCAGGGAGGGGAGCAGGAGAACGATCATCCACCTCCGCCCCGTCCAGTTCGTCGACACCCCGATCGGCCACGCAGACGGCAGCGTCGCGCGGCTGGCCGGTGGCCTGCAGTGGTTCGCCGCGTACGAGGTGATCGAAGGCCGCACCCGCCGCGCGATCCCCGTCACCGACGTGGCAACGCTGGGCGATCGCGCGGCGCACCTCCACGCCGCCATCACCGCCCCCCGCGCCGCAGTCCAGCTCGGCGAACGCACGCTCCGCTTCGACCAGCCGATCATCGCCGGTATTCTCAACGTCACCCCCGACAGCTTCTCCGACGGCGGCAAGCATGTCGACGACCCCGCCGCTGCCGCCGCCGCCGGGATCGACATGGCCGCCGCCGGCGCGACGATGATCGACGTCGGCGGCGAATCGACTCGCCCCGGCGCGGCCGCGGTCTGGGAAGGCGACGAGATCGCGCGGCTCGTCCCCGTCGTCGAACGCCTCGCCCGCGCCGGCGCGATCGTCTCGGTCGACACGCGCAAGGCCGCCGTCATGGAGGCGACGCTCGCTGCCGGCGCGCACATCGTCAACGACGTCGCCGCGCTCCTCTGGGACGACCGCGCGCTCGATGTCGTCGCGAAAAGCGGCTGCCCGGTCGTGCTGATGCATTCGCCCGACCCGAAAAAGGGCGGGCACGGCGACGGCGGCTACGCCAACGTCCTGACCGAGGTGTTCGACTGGCTCGAAACCCGCATCGCTGCGGCCGTCGCGGGCGGCGTCGAGCGGTCGCGGATCATGGTCGATCCCGGCATCGGCTTTGGCAAGACGCTCGCCGAGAACCTCGCGCTGCTAAACGGCCTCGCGATCTTCCACGGGCTCGGTTGCCCGATCATGCTCGGCGCTAGCCGCAAGCGCCTGATCGGGGCATTATCGAACGAAGCGCCGGTCGGCCAGCGTCTAGCCGGCTCGCTCGCACTGGCGCTGAAAGGCGCGGAGGCGGGCGTCCAGATCCTGCGCGTCCACGACGTTGCCGAGACGGTACAGTCGGTGAAGATCTGGCGCGGCCTGCGCGATCAGTCGCTTATCGGCGGCTGATGATCGCTGCATTGCAGCGAAACGCCTCTTCGCGCATTAAACGCAACGGAAACAAGGGAGCTTTCGTTTGATCGTCACTGCAACACCGCGCTTCAGTCAGATCCTAAGCGAGGTCTGGCGCCCGCTGCTCGGGCTCTTCGTCTGGGACGTGGTCGTCACGATCACCTATTACGTCCTGCCGTTCCACGCGCCGGCCTTGCCGCTGACCCTGTTCGGTACCGCCCTCGCGCTGTTCCTCGGTTTCCGCGATAATTCGGCGTATCAGCGCTGGTGGGAAAGCCGCGGCCTGTGGGGGCTGATGATCAACGCCTCGCGCAGCCTGGCACGTATGGCGCGCAACATGTTGCCCGAGCCCGAGGGCCACGACATGAAGCGGACCATCGTCCTCCGCCAGATCGCGTATGTGAACGCGCTCCGCTGTCAGTTGCGCAAGCAGCCGGCGGCGCCCGAGGTGCTGCGCTTCCTGTCGCAGGAAGAGGCCTCGTTCGCGCTCGAGCGGACCAACATCGCCAACGGCCTGCTCGACGGCACCGGCCGCCGGATCGACGTCGCGCGGCGCAACGGCTGGATCGACACCATCCAGCAGACGCAGTTCGAAGCGATCCTCGTCGATATCGCCAACGCGCAGGGCGGCATGGAGCGGATCAAGAACACGCCGCTGCCCAACCAGTACCGGTTCTTCCCGAGCCTGTTCACGCGACTGTTCTGCGTCCTGCTGCCGATCGGCCTGGTCGAGACGCTGGGCTATGCGACCCCGGTCGGCTCGACGATCGCCGGCCTGATGTTCCTGGCCGTGCTGCAGATCGGCGACGATCTGGTCGATCCGTTCGCGGACACGATCCACGACGTGCCCTTGAACGCGATGTGCCGCACGATCGAGATCGACCTGCTCCAGGCGATCGGCGATCCCGCGCCCGAGCCGTTGCAGCCCGAAAAGGGTGTGCTCTGGTAGGCTGATCGATCGGCAGTGCGGCGTGGGACGTCAGGACCCTTCAGACCTGCCGCCCGCCGCCCCGGTCGAGCAGTCGATCGATCGACCAGCGGCCGCTGCCGACGATCAGCAGATACAGGCATCCGAGCAGCATGGTGAGATCCGCGCGGCTCTCATGCTGTGCGCTCCAGAAGCCGTAGCGCTTGAAGTCGGGAAGGCTGAACGGTCCAAGCTCATGTCCCAACAGGATCGGGAGTTTGGTCGTGATCAGCGCCACGATCATCGTCACGATCAGTGGAATGGCGGCAAGCCGGGTGAACAGCCCGACGATGATGAGCGCCCCACATACCAGCTCCACCAAGCCGACGAACGGCCCCGTAAATTCGGGGTAGGGAATGCCGATCTTCGCGAAGCGGCCGGCGCCCAGGATGTCGGGAAACAGCAGCTTCTGGATGCCTTCGGGGAAAAACACGACGAGGCCGACCGCTAACCGGATCAGGATTGTCGATGGGCTCGCGGTACTGCGGATGATGCTCGTGAACATGCGGAGGCTATACTGCGTTCGATGACGAACGAGCAAAGCATCCTTACGCACCGCGGCAAAGTCGGCGAGGTATTTGCCGCGTTCCTGAAGCTCGGGCTCACCTCAGGCGGCGTTGTCGATCCCCAGGTCGCTGAGCTTGCGGTACAGCGTCGAGCGGCCGATGCCGAGGCGGCGGGCGACTTCGGTCATGCGGCCGCGGTAATGGCCGATCGCCAGGCGGATCACGTCGGCTTCGATCTCTTCCAGTGCGCGCAAATTGCCGTCGGGGCGGAACAGCGTGACACCGCCGCCGCCCGCTGCCACGGTTGCCGGGCCGCGCTGGCGATTGCCGAGCGCGGCGATCTGCGGGAAATCCTCCTCGGTCAGCGCAGCGCCTTCGCACAGCACGGCCGCGCGGAAGAGCGCGTTCTGCAACTGGCGGACGTTGCCGGGCCAGTCATAGTGAACCAGCAGCTTCAGCGCGGCGTCGGTGATCCCGAGCGGCCTCAGCCCCGGTTGCTCGGCGATCCGCGCGAGCAGGTGACGGGCGAGCGCCGGAATGTCGCCGGTGCGCTCGCGCAGCGGTGGGATCGTCACCTGGACCGCGTTCAGCCGGTAATACAGGTCTTCGCGAAACCGCCCCGCCTCCACCTCGTCGAGCAGTCGCTGGTTGGTCGCGGCGATCACCCGGACGTCGACGTCACGCGCATGCCGCGCGCCGATCGGCTGGACCTCACCGGTGTGGAGCAGGTGGAGCAGCTTGGCCTGCGCCTCGAGCGGCATCTCGCCGATCTCGTCGAGGAACAGCGTGCCGCCATCGGCATCGTGGAACCGGCCGATCTTGCGCTCGAAGGCGCCGGTGAACGCACCCTCCTCGTGGCCGAAAAGCTCCGATTCGATCAGATTGGCGGGCATCGCCGCGCAATTGACGGTGATCATCGGCTTCTTGGCGCGCGGCGAGGCGGCGTGGATCGCCTCGGCGACGACCGCCTTGCCGACCCCGCTCTCGCCCTCGACCAGCACCGCGACGCGCGCACGGGCGGCCTTTGCCGCAATCGCCAGCGCGGCGCGGAAATCGGGGGAGGAGCCGACGATCTCGTCGAACGCGAGCAACGCGGGGATCTTCTCGGTAAGCGGGCGCAGTTCGCCGGCGGCGGTGCCGGCGACGGCGGCCTCCAGCGCGGCGAGTACGCGGTCGGGCGCGAGCGGCTTGACCAGGAAATCGGTAGCGCCGGCGCGCATCGCGGCGACCGCGTGCGCGACCGAGCCATTGGCGGTGAGCATCAGGATCGGCAATGCGGGGCGGCGTTCGCGGAGTTCGGCGATCAGCGCGGTCGCGTCGCCATCGGGGGCGGAGTGATCGAGCAGGATCGCGTCGAGTTGCATCCCGTCCTGCGTGCCCAGCGTGGCGATCGCCATCTCGCCATCGGTCGCGAACACCGCGCGCCAGCCGCCACGCGCAGCAAGCGCGGCGACCAGCCGGCGTTGCGCGGGCTCGTCGTCGATCAGCAATACTAGGCGCTGGCCGTTACGCGTCATGGCGAATCCTGTCCCGTTCCGGCACGTGCAATAGCGCAATCGAGTAAAGGGCGCCTTAAATGTCTCGCTTGGCGATCCCGGACGTGCGGGTTAAAGTCGACCGCATAGAGGATGGCACTGACAGGATTGGGGCACGAACCATGGCCGGCAACGGAGACATGAAGGCGCACGTCGCGACCTATTCGAGCGTGACGGGGATGATGAAATGGGGCTCGATCGGATGCGCGCTGGTCGTCGCGCTCGTCATCTGGCTGATCTCGTAACAGCATGAAGATCGCCGTCCTCAAAGAGCAAGCGGACGGCGAGCGGCGGGTTTCCGCGACGCCGGAAACGGTGAAGAAGTTCATCGCGCTGGGCGCGACGCTGGCAGTGGAGACAGGGGCGGGCGAGACGGCCTCGATCGCCGATGCCGCCTATGCGGAGGCGGGCGCGTCGGTCGGCGATCGTGCGGCGACGCTGGCGGGGGCGGATATCGTGCTCGGCGTGCAGGGGCCCGATCCTGCATCGCTCGCCGGCCTCGCGCCGGGAGCGTGGATCGTCGCAAGCCTCAATCCCTTTGGCGCCGGTCCGGATGGTGGGCGCGCCCGGGTCGAGGCGTACGCCGCGGCTGGTTACGAAGCGCTGGCGATGGAGTTCATGCCGCGCATCACGCGTGCGCAATCGATGGACATCCTGTCGTCGCAGTCGAACCTGGCGGGCTACAAGGCGGTGCTCGACGCGGCCGCCGAATATGGTCGTGCGTTCCCGATGATGATGACCGCGGCGGGGACGATCTCGGCCGCCAAGGCATTCGTGATGGGCGTCGGCGTGGCGGGCTTGCAGGCGATCGCGACCGCGCGGCGTCTGGGCGCTCAGGTGTCCGCGACCGACGTGCGCGCCGCGACCCGCGAGCAGATCCAGTCGCTCGGCGCGAAACCGATCTTCGTCGAGACCATCGCGGGAATCGAAGGCGAGGGGACGGGCGGCTATGCCGGCGAGATGTCGCCCGAATATCAGGCCGCGCAGGCCGAGCTCGTCTCGGGGCATATCGCCAAGCAGGACATCGTCATTACCACCGCGCTGATCCCCGGACGTGCCGCCCCGCGGCTGATCTCGGCGGCACAGGTCGCGAGCATGAAGCCGGGCTCGGTGATCGTCGATCTCGCGGTCGAGCAGGGCGGGAACGTCGAGGGTTCGGTCGCAGGCGAAGTCGTCGTCGTGAACGGCGTAAAGATCGTCGGCCACCGCAACGTGCCGTCCCGCCTCGCGGCAGACGCCAGCGCGTTGTTCAGCCGCAACCTGTTCAACTTCCTCAACGCCTTCTGGGACAAGGAGGCGGGCAAACCCGTTCTCGACACGGAAATCGGCGACGCGATCCGCCTGACGCAGGGCGGCAAGATCGTGAACCCAAGGCTGCTGTCTTGATAATCGATCCTCCCCTGCAAGGGGAGGTGGCGCGCCTTGGCGCGACGGAGGGGTATCGCCGGTCGTTATCGTGCGCGCTATCACTACAGGCAACACCCCTCCGTCAGGCAAGCGCCTGCCACCTCCCCTGCAAGGGGAGGATTTGAGATGCTGCAAGGTACGGGATCGACTGGAGCGCTAGCCAAGCAGCTCCGCGGCGTGATGTCTCCGCCCGAGATCGCATTGTGGCTTGCATTGCGTGAGCGGCCGGCCGGCCTGAAGTTTCGGAGACAGCATCCGTCGGGTCCGTACGTTGCGGACTTCTATTGTCATGCCGCGCGCCTGATCATCGAAGTCGACGGCCAAGCGCATGACTTTGGTGATCGCCCAGCGCGCGACGCTGCGCGCGATCGCTGGTTCGAAGGACGCGGTATCGCCGTTCTGCGTATTCCCGCCGTCGAGATTTTTCACGATTGCGACGCCATGGTTCGAGGTATCGTGGCGCTTGCCGTCGAGCGGCTCGCCACGCAGGAGGAATAAAATGGACTTTATCGCGATCCTGTCGATCTTCGTGCTGGCGTGTTTCGTCGGGTATTTCGTGGTGTGGGCGGTCACGCCCGCGCTGCACACGCCGCTGATGGCGGTGACCAATGCGATCTCGTCGGTGATCATCGTCGGCGCGCTGATCGCCGCCGCGGCGCCGACGGTCCTGGGGGCGATCGGTGCCGGGTCGGGCGTCGCGAAGGCGCTCGGGCTGCTCGCAGTGGTGCTGGCGAGCATCAACATCTTCGGCGGCTTCGCGGTCACCGCGCGGATGCTGGCGATGTACAAGAAGAAGGAACGGCCCGTTGCGAAGGGCTGAGTCGGCGGTCGACATACGATCCTCCCCTGCAAGGGGAGGTGACAGGCGCCAGCCTGACGGAGGGGGATCGCGCTATCGAGAGCGCGTCACCCCTCCGTCGCTGCGCGACACCTCCCCTTGCAGGAGAGGATTAGGGGGAACGGACGATGCATGAACTGACGGTCAGCCCTTGGGCATCGCTCGCCTATCTGGTCGCGGGGGTGTGCTTCATCCTCGCGTTGCGCGGGCTGTCGAGCCCGGCGTCGAGCCAGCGCGGCAATCGCTTCGGCATCATCGGTATGACGATCGCAGTCGTGACGACGCTGGTGACGCATGTGCCCGTCGTTCAGCATCTTCTCGTTTCGGACGCCGGGCCTACGATAGCCGTGCGCACCATAGATTGGGTCACGGTCGTCGAAATCCTCGCAGCGATCGGCGTAGGCGCCGCGATCGGCCTCGTCACCGCACGCCGGATCGCGATGACCGCGATGCCGCAGCTCGTCGCCGCCTTCCACAGCCTCGTCGGCCTCGCCGCGGTACTGGTCGGCGTCGCCGCGTATCTCAACCCGCAGGCGTTCGGGATTTCGGACCTCGTCATCCCGCTGATCGGCCAGCCCTTTGCGGTCATCCACCCGGTCAGCCGGATCGAGCTCGGGCTCGGCGTCGCGATCGGTGCGATCACCTTCTCGGGCTCGGTCATCGCGTTCCTGAAATTGAACGGCAACATGGGGGGCAAGCCGATCATGCTGCCCGGCCGCCATGTCATCAACATCGCGCTGCTCGCCGCCATCCTCGGCCTGATCGCGTATTTCGTCACCGATCAGTCGGCGTGGATCTTCTGGACGATCGCCATATTGAGCTTCGTCATCGGCTTCCTGCTGATCGTCCCGATCGGCGGCGCGGACATGCCGGTCGTCGTCAGCATGCTCAACAGCTACTCGGGCTGGGCCGCTGCGGCGATGGGCTTCACGCTCCACAACAGCGCGATGATCATCACCGGCGCGCTGGTCGGCAGCTCGGGCGCGATCCTCAGCTACATCATGTGCCGCGCGATGAACCGCAGCTTCATCAGCGTGATCGCGGGCGGCTTCGGCCAGTCGTCGGATGCCGGTGGTCCTGCGGCAGCCAGCGATCGCCCCTGGAAACGCGGCTCGGCCGAAGACGCCGCGTTCCTGATGAGCCAGGCCGAACAGGTCATCATCGTCCCCGGCTACGGCATGGCGGTCGCGCAGGCGCAGCATGTCCTGCGTGAGATGGGCGACAAGCTGAAGGCCGAGGGCGTGCGCGTGAAATACGCGATCCACCCGGTCGCGGGCCGCATGCCGGGGCACATGAACGTCCTGCTAGCCGAGGCGAACGTGCCCTATGACGACGTGTTCGAGCTGGAGGACATCAACAGCGAGTTCGCGCAGACCGACGTCGCGTTTGTGATCGGCGCCAACGACGTGACCAACCCCGCCGCCAAGACCGACAAGTCCTCGCCGATCTACGGCATGCCCGTGCTCGACGTCGAGAAGGCCAAGACCGTGCTGTTCATCAAGCGCTCGATGGGCGGCGTCGGCTATGCCGGTGTCGATAACGACCTGTTCTACCGCGACAATACGATGATGTTGCTGGCGGACGCCAAGAAGATGGTCGAGGACATCGTCAAGGCGCTCGACTAGCGCCCGATCGCGCCATGCAGAGGAAGTTCCCGAATCCAACGAAACTCGATCCAGTTCGGGTATAATACTTGGCCTGACGCAGGTTAGTCTCCGTATCACAACGGAGACCGTGATGACTCGACCGGCCGGCCCGCCCGACGCGGCAGATTACGAGAGCGGGATCGACGCGATCCTGATTGCCGCGGCGAGTGCGCCGGATCGGTTGGCCGTTGCGCTAGCCGCGCTGCGTGGGCGGGTCGTCGGGCGGCTCGACTGGCAAGCGGCATTCGGCGATCATGCGACGCCGCACGTGATCGTCGTCGAGGCTGCCGGGGTCGATCTCGCGCTGCTCGCCGAACGCCTGCCCGTCATCGTCGATCAGGCGGCAGCCTCGCAGGCGGGGCTGGTCGTCGCTCTGGGCATGAATGAAATCGACGTCGTCGCTGCGGCGACGCTCGGCGGCAGCACGCGGTTGCTGGTCGATCCCACCGTCGGCGATTGCGTCGCGGCGATCGTGGTCGCCGCCGAAGCCGCGCGCCTCCCCGCCGGGGTGTTCGATGTCACGCGCGAAACCGACAGTACGCGACTGGAACGTCTGAACACGGAGGTCGCGCGGATCGCCGAGGCGCTCGCGCGGCTGACGCGTGCGGAGATCGAGGAGGATGCGCCTGCTGCGCCGATCGTCGGGGATCGGACGAACCATTACGGCGCGCCGCCGTCCCTCGCCGAGCCGAGCGCCGCCGACGTCCGGCGGGCGATCCGGGCGAGGCGGCTGCGCGACCAGTTCTTCGGCACCGCGCTGTTCGAGGATCCGGGCTGGGACATGCTGCTCGATCTCTACGCCGCGGAACTCGAGCGCGGGCGCGTATCGGTGTCGAGCCTGTGCATCGCCGCTGCGGTCGCGCCGACCACCGCGCTGCGCTGGATCGCGCGGATGACCGACACCGGATTGTTCGAACGCCGCCCCGACATGCACGACCGACGGCGCGCGTTCATGGTGCTGTCGGACCGCGCGAGCGAGGCGATGCGCGGGTATATCGTGGCCACCAGAGGCGCCGACCTGCGGATTCCGTGATCGTGCGCGCCCTTTTAGCTTGCCCCGGCCGCCCGGCTTTGGCATCGCATCCCTACCCGAGAGGGGCGATTAGCTCAGTTGGTAGAGCGTCTCGTTTACACCGAGAATGTCGGCGGTTCGAGCCCGTCATCGCCCACCACCTTCCTACAGTTCGCGGACCAGCCGCATAGCGACCGCGATCCAGGTCGGGTCTGCGACTGCTAGCGGTTGCGTGCCGGTGCCCGGCGGCAACAGCGTCACGCCGCCGTCGCATCCTGTGAGCCGCCCAAATGCGAACCGCCCAGCCGGTTGCGGGACGAGCACGTCGCGATTGAGTGCGGTGGCGAAGCCCTCCCGTGCCAGCATCGCGCACCAGATCACGTCGCCCGCGCGGTAGTCGCCGATCCCGCCCGCCACCGTCACCGCGATCTGGCCCGGCGCGACCTGGGGCGGCGGCACGGTCGTGGTCTGGCGCGGCGCGTGGACGCCGCGGCCGTCCAGGATCGCGGTGACGGGCAGGTCGGCGCGGTCGGGCAACGTCACGAGATTGCTCGCCTCGACGCCCAGCGCCGCGGCGATCCGGTTGAGCCAGCCGACCGACACGGTGCGCGTGCCCGTCTCCAGCCGGCCGATCGTCTGCGCGGTCGTCGGCGGCGAACAGCGCCGCGCGACATCCTCCAGCGTCAGGCCCTTGGCGCGGCGGACTTCGCGGATGGCGGTGATCATCAAGAGGCTCCAAACCAGATGGGTTATTCCTCTGTCCTACAACCATGCCGATATGGCAACCGGCGCAGGTGATATGGAGCGGCAGGGAGACGGCGGATGCGCGAGCTGGTGGAACGATCGATCGACTCGGAGGGCGTTCTGCAGCCATCGGGGGCGCGGCGCGGACGTACGGTGACGGTCAATCTGGCCGAATCGCCACTCGGATGGCTCCGGTCGCGCGGGCTGGTCGACGCGCGGCAGTTCGCAGCGGGAGAACAATTGCGCGCCGACTACGAACGCGCCTCGATCGCGCCTAGCGTGACGATGCGCTGGGCCGAGCGGGTCGATGGAGGCGGGCATGACGGGCTAGATCCAACGTCCGCGCAGATCGCCGCGAAACGCCGGTTCGACACCGCGATCGCCGCGGCGGGGCCGGGGCTCGCGGACATCCTGTGGCGCGTCGTCTGCGCGGGAGAGAGCCTGCCTGCCGCGGAGAAGGCGCTGCAATGGCCAGCGCGGGCAGGGCGGCTGGTCCTGACGCTCGCGCTCGATCGCCTGGCTACGCATTACGGGATTGGGTAGCGCGGGGCGCCGAACCTGGTAACCCGACCTCACGATCCTCCCCCGCCAGGGGGAGGTGGCGCCGGAGGCGACGGAGGGGGAGGACGCGAAACAGAGGTTACCTTTCCTCCCCCTTCGTCTGGCAAGGGCCAGCCACCTCCCCCTGGCGGGGGAGGATTGAAGGTCAACCATCCGGGCCGCTCTCCCCCTGTCCGCACTCGCTTTGCCCGCCACGCAGCCCTAAGTGGCGGGCATGCGCTTCGACCTCATCAAATGCCACGGCTCCGGCAACGACTTCCCCCTGATCGACGCGCGTGCGTCGACGCTCGACGACGCAGCCTGGGCGTCGGTCGCGCGCGCGCTCGCGGATCGCGACGGGCCGGTCGGCGGCGATGGTCTGTTGCTGCTCACCGCTGGCGACGAGAGCCACGCGTTCGGCATGCGGATGTTCAACTCCGACGGCAGCGAGTCCGAGACGTGCCTCAACGGCCTGCGATGCGTCGCGCGCGCCGGGTTCGCAGCGACCGGCTCGCAGACTGCAACGGCGTTGCTCAAGACCAGCGATGCGGTCGTCGTACACGATGCCGATGTCGCGCCGGGCGTGTTCACGGTACGCGAGATCGCAGGCCCGGCGTCGCTAAACGTCACTGCGTGGCCGATGGAGGCCGGCGCGGATCGCATCGTCGACACGCCGATCCCCCGCTTGCCGACAACCCGTGCCTTCACGGCCGTCGCAATGCCCAATCCCCATCTCGTGACGTTCGTGGATGCCATCGACGAAGCCGAACTCGTCCGCGTCGGCGAGACCTGCGAGACTGCCCCCGACTGGCTCCCCAACCGCGCGAACGTCAGCTTCGTCGAGGTCCGCGGCGCCGATCTGTTCGTCCGCACCTTCGAGCGCGGCGTCGGGCTCACCGACAGTTGCGGCAGCGCGATGGCGGCGTCGACCTATGCCGCGTGCCTGACCGGGCGGATCGCGTACGACACGCCGACCACCGTCTTCAACAAGGGCGGCCTCGTCCGCGCCGAGGCGAGCGAGGCGGCGATGGTCACGCTGTCGGGCAATGCGACGTTCGAATGGAGCGGGTCGATCGACGTCGATCTCGCGACGGCTACGGCAAGCGACCTGGTCGTCACGACCCGGCATGACGAAGAGATCTCGGCCTGGGACAGGCTTGTCGCAACGATCTGAAACGCGGCTGCATCATTCCCTCGATCCGGCCGTATCTTCCCGCAGAAGCGTCGGCCGACCGGCGCAGTGCAGGAGAGCATGCCGTGAATCACGTGTTTCGTACCGCGATCGTCGCCGCCGCCATCGCCGTCAGCGGCAGTGCGATCGTCGCCGCGCAGACCAATCCCATGGTCGGCGGCGCCGCGATGTACCCGACCAAGACGATCGTCGAGAACGCGGTCAATTCGAAGGATCACACGACGCTGGTCGCCGCGGTGAAGGCCGCCGGCCTGGTCGAGACGCTGTCGGGCCCGGGTCCGTTCACGGTGTTCGCGCCGACCAATGCCGCGTTCAAGAAGTTGCCCGCCGGCACTGTCGACACGCTGCTCAAGCCCGAGAACAAGGCGCAGCTGTCTGCCGTGCTGACCTATCACGTCGTCCCCGGCACGATCACCGCCGCCGACATCGCCGCCAAGGCGAAGGCGAACGGCGGCACCGCGACCTACACCACCGTGCAGGGCGAGCCGCTGATGTTCAAGAAGGCCGGCACCGGCTGGGGCATCATGGACGGCAAGGGCCACAAGGGCCGCGTCACGATCGCCAACGTCATGCAGTCGAACGGCGTGATTCACGTCATCGACACGGTGATGCTGCCGTAATCGGCCATCATACGAGATAGCTGCCTCGCGTCCCCCCGCGAGGCAGTGTCGTCGGGCCCGTCGCCGGAAGGTGGCGGGCCCGATTGCGTTTAGGGGCGCCTCTCCTCCCCTGCGAGGGGAGGTGGCTGGCGTAGCCAGACGGAGGGGTAGTGCGCTGTCGAGAGGGCGATACCCCTCCGTCAGCCAAGCGGCTGCCACCTCCCCTTGCAGGGGAGGATCGAAAGTCAGCCGATCAGCAGACCCGCGAGCGCGGCCGACATCAGGTTCGCCAGACTCCCTGCCGCCAGCGCGCGCAGGCCGAGCTTGGCGATCATCGGCCGCTGGTTCGGCGCGAGGCTGCCGGTCACCGCCATCTGGATCGCGATCGACGAAAAGTTCGCGAACCCGCACAGCGAGAAGGTGATCACCGCGATCGTCCGCGGGCTGAGCCCGGTCTGCGTGCCGAGTGAAATGTACGCGACGAATTCGTTCAGCACGATCTTCTGCCCGAACAGCCCGCCGGCGATCCCCGCCTCGCTCCACGGCACGTTCAGCAGGAACATGATCGGCGCGAAGACATAGCCGAGCAGCCCCTGGAAGCTCAGCCCCGGCAGCCCGATCATGTTGCCGAGCCCGCCGAGCAGCCCGTTCGCGAGTGCCACCAGCGCCACGAACGCCAGCACCATCGCGCCGACCGCGACGGCCAAGCGCACGCCGGTCTGCGCGCCCTGGGCGGCGGCCATGATCAGGTTGGCGGGCTTCTCTTCGTCGTGCGTGGCTTGCGGCATGGGTTCGCCCGCGGACGATTCACCCGGCAAATCGCCAAGCGCGAGTTCGCCTTCGGGCGGCATGATGCGGTCGGGCATAATGATCTTCGCCATCAGGATTCCGCCCGGCGCCGCCATGAAGCTCGCGGCGAGCAAGTAATCGATCCGGATGCCCATCGACGCATACGCCGCGAGGATCGTCCCCGCGACGCCCGCCATCCCGCTCGTCATCACCGTGAACAACTGCGCCGGGGTGAGGCCTGCGAGATACGGCCGGATCACCAGCGGCGATTCGCTCTGGCCGACGAAGATGTTCGCCGCCGCGCACAAAGATTCGACCTTCGAGACGCCGATGACCTTCTCGATCCCCCCGCCGACCCAGCGCACCACCAGCTGCATGATGCCGAGATAATAGAGGATCGAGACGAGGCTGGCGAAGAAGATGATCACCGGCAGCGCGGCGATCGCAAAGCTTTGCCCGCCGATCTCGGGCGTCGCCATCTTGCCGAACAGGAATTCGGTGCCCTTCTGCGAATAACCCAGCAGGTTGGCGACCCCGCCCGACATCTCGCCGAGCACCACCTTGCCGAAGCTCGAATACAGCACGAGCACCGCGATCCCGGCCTGCAACGCGAACGCCGCGCCGACGATGCGCAGGCGGATCGCGCGGCGGTCGCTCGACAACAGCACGGCGATGCCCAGAATGACGGCGATGCCTGCAAGGCCGATGACTAGTCTTTCCATGGACGCCCTGCATTTTTGACTGACACGCGCCGCCCCCCGGCCGCGCAAGCGACCGACATGACACGGGTGCGCGGCGCTCGCCAGTCATTTGAGGGCTAGTCATTTGACGGCGCAGCGGTTTGCGCTAGCGTCCCGGGCGATGGACAAGCCTATTCCCGCGTTTCCGCGTTCGCTCTTCGTTTTCTCGGTTCTGTACGGCGGCATGGTGTGCATCGCCGGCGTGCTGGGGGTGAAACAGGTCGCGCTCGGCCCGCTCGCGGTCGAGGCGGGGATCTTCGGTTTCCTGCTGCTGGTGGTGCTGAGCAGCGCGATCTCCGAGCTGCACGGCCAGAAGACCGCGACGTTCCTCGTCCGGCTCGGGTTCATCCCGTTGCTGGTATCGGCGGCGCTGATCCACCTGGTGCTGGCACTGCCGCACGATCCGGGGATGTACCCGCCCGCGGTCGACGCGTTCCCGATCGTGGTCGGCCAGAGTTCGCGGATGATGATCGCCGGGCTGATCTCCTACGGCATCTCGCAGACGCTCAACGTGCTGATCTTCTCGAAGCTGTCGGGACAGGTCGGCAGCGGCGAGGGCAAGCTCGTATGGCTCCGCGGCATGATCGCGAGCATCATCTCGCAGATCATCGACACGATCTTGTTCATCACCATCTCGTTCCTGGGCGAGCGGCCGATCCTCGGGCTCATGGAGGGGCAGATGCTAACCAAGGTCGTGCTGTCGATCGTGTTGGTGCCGTTCCTGATCACGTTCTTCGTGCGATTGGGGCGCCGGCTGGACCGGGCATAACACTCTCTCCGTCATCCTGACGAAAGTCAGGACCCAGAGCCGCAAGGGACCCCGTTCGTGATCCTGGGTCCTGACTTTCGTCAGGATGACGGAATTGGTGATACGCGGTGATGCTTTCGCTACCTCCCTTGACTGTCTAAGGGATCGGCATGACCGATCACACGCCCGATCCCGCCCTGCTCGCCAAGGCGGAAACGCTCACCGAGGCGCTGCCGTATCTTCAGCGTTACGCCGGCAAGACGTTCGTCGTGAAATACGGCGGCCACGCGATGGGCGACCCTGAGCTGCAGCGCGATTTCGCCGAGGACATGGTGCTGCTGAAGGCAGTCGGCATCAACCCGGTCGTCGTCCACGGCGGCGGGCCTCAGATCGGCGCGATGCTCAAGCGGCTGGGCGTGGAGTCGCGCTTCGTCGACGGCCTGCGCGTCACCGATGCGGAAACCGCGCAGATCGCCGAGATGGTTCTGGCCGGCTCGATCAACAAGGAAATCGTCGGCTGGATCGGCCAGGCCGGCGGCCGCGCGGTCGGCATTTCGGGCAAGGACGCCGGCTTAGTCCTCGCGCAGAAAGTCGGCCACGGCCGCGAGCCCGACAAGCTCCAGGGGATCGAGCGTCACGTCGACTTGGGCTTCGTCGGCGAGCCGATCGCGGTCGACCGGACGATCCTCGACACGCTGATCGCCGCCGACATCATCCCGGTGATCGCCCCGATCGGCATCGGCGCCGACGGCCACACCTACAACATCAACGCCGACACGATGGCAGGCGCGATCGCCGCCGCGATGGGCGCGGCGCGGTTCTTCCTGCTGACCGACATCGTCGGCGTGCTCGACAAGCAGGGCGAGCTGCTCACCGACCTCGATCCTGCGCGGATCGCCGAACTCCGCGCCGACGGCACCGTGACCGGCGGCATGATCCCCAAGCTCGACACCTGCGTCGCGGCGGTCGAATCGGGCGTCGACGCCGCGGTGATCATCGACGGCCGCGTACCCCACGCGATGCTGTTGGAGATTTTCACCAAGCAGGGTGCCGGCACGCTGGTCAGCGCTAACGGGCGGACGCGGTAAGGGGGAAGCCGGACCATTTTTCGCCAATCCTCCCCTGGCAGGGGAGGTGGCAGCGCGCAGCGCTGACGGAGGGGTGACCCGCTCTCGATAGGGCGATACCCCTCCGTCGCTGCGCGCCACCTCCCCTTTCAGGGGAGGATGAAGGCGGTAAACATCGTCACGACCTAGGGCTTCTCGTTCTCCCCCCGCCACCTTATATCGGCAATACACCAGCGGAGACCCTTGCCTTGATCGCCCTTCTTCAGATCGTCCAGTTGCTGCTCAACCTCGTCTGGTGGGTCATCGTCATCCAGGCGATCCTGTCTTGGCTGATCGCGTTCAACGTCATCAACACGCACAGCGATTTCGTCCGTACGGTCTGGAACGCGCTGCAGAAGATCACCGAGCCGCTGTACCGCCCGATCCGCCGCATCCTGCCCGATTTCGGCGCGCTCGATCTGTCGCCGCTGGTCGTGCTGCTGATCCTCTACATCCTGACCAACATCGTCATCCCGAACATCGCGCAGAACTACCTCGTCGCGGCCTATTGATCGGGCCGGCAGCCTGGCGCGCGGTCGATGACGGCTTGGCGATCGCTGTCCGGGTAACCCCGCGCGGCGGTCGCGACGCTCTCGCCGCCGGAACGCCCGAGCATTTCGCCGCGCGACTGGCAGCCGCTCCCGTCGATGGCGCCGCGAACGCCGGGCTGGTCGCCCTCGTCGCCAAGACTTTCGGCGTACCCAAGCGCGCCGTAACGATCGTCGCTGGCGAGACCGCCCGCTTGAAGCGCCTGCACATCGTCGGTGATGTCGCTACGCTGGCGGAAATCGCCGCCGGTCTTTAAGGACCGCGGGCATGAGCGCGACCATCATCGACGGCAAAGCCTTCGCCGCCAGCCTCCGGGCCCGTATCGCAGACGGCGTCACCGCCTTCAGGGCGCAGGCGGGCCGCGCGCCCGGCCTCGCCGTCGTGCTGGTCGGCGAGGACCCCGCCTCGAACGTCTATGTCCGATCGAAGGGCAAGGCGACGCGCGAGGCCGGGATGGAGAGCATCGAGCACCGGCTCCCCGCCGACGTCCCGGCCCAAGACCTGCTCGCGCTGGTCGCGACGCTCAACGCCGACCCGACGATCGACGGCATCCTCGTCCAATTGCCCCTGCCGAAACATATCGACGAGCAGACGGTGATCGCCGCCATCGACCCCGACAAGGACGTCGACGGCTTCCACCCGATCAACGCCGGCCGACTCGCGACCGGTCTGCCGGGCTTCGTCCCCTGCACGCCGCTCGGCTGCGTCATGCTGTTGAAGAGCGTGCTGCCGAGCTTGAGTGGGTTGGAAGCGGTCGTCGTCGGTCGCTCCAACATCGTCGGCAAGCCGATGGCGCAACTGCTGCTCCGCGAGAGCTGCACCGTCACAGTCGTCCATAGCCGCACCAAGGACGTCCCCACACACATCCGCCGCGCCGACATCGTCGTGGCCGCGGTCGGCATCCCGCAGATGATCAAGGGCGACTGGCTCAAGCCCGGCGCGACCGTCATCGACGTCGGCATCAACCGCACCGACTCGGGTCTCGTCGGCGATGTCGATTTCGCCAGTGCGGTCGACATCGCGGGCGCGATCACGCCGGTACCGGGCGGCGTCGGGCCGATGACGATCGCGTGCCTGCTGCGTAACACGCTGGTCTCTGCAGGCCGCCGCGAAGGCGTCATGATCGACGAGGCCGCGCTATGATCGAACTCTATATCTCGTCGCTGATCACCTTTTTCGTGGTCATCGATCCCCCCGGCTGCGCGCCGATCTATGCGGGGCTGTCGGCGAGCGCTTCGTCCCTCCAGAAGCGGGCGATGGCGATCCGTGCGGTCGGCGTGTCCGCGCTGATCCTGTTCGTCTTCGCATTGTTTGGCGAGGCGTTGCTCAAGGGCCTCGGCATCAGCCTCGCGAGTTTCCGCATCGCCGGCGGCATCATGCTGTTCCTGATCGCGCTCGAAATGGTGTTCGAAAAGCGCACCGAACGCCGTGAGGACCGCGCCGCCAAGGTCGCGAGCGATCCCGAGGTCGAGGACGTCTCGATCTTTCCGATGGCGATGCCGATGATCGCGGGCCCAGGCTCGATCGCGTCGGTGATGCTGTTGATGAGCCGCAACAGCGGCATCGAGCGCTCGCTGGTCGTGCTCGGCGCGATGGTGACGATCCTGCTGCTGACCTTGGTCGCGCTGCTTGCTGCCGGCCCGATCATGCGGATCCTCGGCGCAAAGATCGAGGCGGTGATCACGCGGTTGCTCGGCGTGCTGCTAGCGGCGCTCGCGGTGCAGTTCGTACTCGACGGCCTGTCGGTGGTGCTGCACTGATTCGTCATCCTGGGCTCGACCCAGGATCCAGAGCCAAGAGCGGTATCGCCAATGGCTCTGGATCCTGACTTTCGTCAGGATGACGGGCTAAGGTCAGTCCACCTTGAACAACCGCAGCGGCGACTTCGCCGGTAGCGGCAGAGGCGTCAGCCACGCCGGCACATCGTTCTTCGCCATCTGCGCATAGAATCCCTTAGGGCTGCGCGCCTTGTAGTTGGTCGATTCCGCCGCGTTCGGGCACAGCAGCAGCATCGTCGCGCCGTGCCGCTTGATGATCGCGTGCGCCTGGTCCGGCGTCCCCCCGAACGCGTGCTGCACATCTAGGATAGCATCGCCGTTGCGGTGATACGGCCCTGCGATCGCATCGTGATGCGTGATCGTGATCAACCGCGGCCCCATGTCGACGAAGGTGAACACCGTCTGCGCCGGATATTTGTCTAGCGCGAGCAGCACGGTCGTCCGCAGGCAGTTCCCCGTCGCCGAATTGACGCGCGTCTCATACGGCTTCGGCCGGTCGATCGGAAAATACTGGATCAGCATCCCGGCAAACAGCCCCGACACGATCAGGAAAGCACCGACCGTCCCCAGCACGCGCACCGCCACCGATCGATTGCCGAGCAACCGCGGCAGGATCAGCCACCCGAGCGCGGTCGCCCCCGGAATCGCCAGCAACTGCGCCGCCGGCCCCGCACGGACCTGCCACAGCAACATCGCGCACGCGAACGCGGTGAACAGCGCTACCGCCGCCCAGCCGACCGCCCGGTCGTCGCGACGCGCCCGCCAAGCGGCAAGGATCGCCCCGATCAATCCGATGATCGGCAGCGTCGCCAGCGCGAACCCCACCCGGAAGCTATGCTTGTAGATCGGCTTGGCCTCGCGGACATTGTCCAGCCAGTTGCGCTGCAACTCGGGCGAGATCCCCTCGGGCCGCCCAAGACACTGCGGAAACACCAACGCAAAGCCGGCAACGATCGCCGCACCCGCAACAACCGCCAGCGCAAGCCTCGCCCCCCGCGACGCCGGCCCGAACCGCGCGAGCAGGAACAGCAACATCCCCGCCGCGATCATCACGCTCAACCACACGGGCGTCAGCGCATCACACCGCATCGCCTGGTTGGCATTCGACGCGAACAGCGCGAACCCCAGCGTGCTGCCGCCACCCAGCGTCAGCGCGTAGATCGACAGCCGCTCCGCCTCGGCGCGGTCCCACACCCAGCGCAACGCGATGATCGCCCCCGCCATCGCCGCATACGGCAACAGCTCCAGCCCGATCGACAGCGACACCGCGCTGGCGATTCCGACCATCGCGCCACCGCGACGCCCGTTCGTGTCGCACAGCCCCGCCACCGTCAGGCTCAGCATGGCGAGCTGCCAGCCGTGATGATCGATCCGCTCGGGCATGAACATCAGCATCGTGCCGGTCGCACCGACCATGACCACCACGGCAAGTGGCCAAGCGTAAGGGCTGATCAGTCGCCGCACGGTCGCGCCGATGCCGAGCATCGCGATCGACAGCGGCAACAGCGGCGCGATCCCGCACGCGAGCCGCTCCGCCCAGCTATTACCCACGAACAGCCGGAAGAACAGGATCAGCCCCGCGATCGGCAGGTCGACGATCCGGCTCCAGTGGATGTCGAAGCCGACCGGCGGGTTCATCCTGTAGTTGCGCAGATCGTACCAGCCCTGCCCGTCGAGCAGTGCGCGGACCTGCATCAGCCGCATGTTGTCGTCGGTATCGCCGAGTGACAGCCAGCGGATCTGGCCCCAACGATCGACCATCGACCACGCCGCCACCGCCACCCAGGCGAGCAGCGTCAGCGCGATCCAATGCCGATCGAGTTCGTCCAGCAACGTCCGCCGCTGAAGTGGTGCCTGATCCAAAACGCTTTCCTCCAGCCCGCACGCACTCTAGATGCGCGGGCGTATCTCAAGCGTCGCTCTATCGCGGTGCCCGTAAAGAACAAGGCACCGGCGCGATCGCCGGAGGGTAAAGAACAAGGCGGGCATGCAGGCGATTTGGCGACAGATGGAGCAGATGCGGGCAAGCGGCGTGCTCGGCCAGCTCGTGCGCTTCGGCATCGCCGGCGGGATTTCCAGCGTCGTCTATTCGCTCGTCTACCTGCCGCTGACCGCCTATGTCTTCCCGCCACGCCAGGCGGTCGCTGCGGTGCCGTTCGCGTTCGCGGTCGCGGTGGTGGTCGGGTTCTTCCTGCACAGCCGCTGGAGCTTCAAGGGGCACGCGAAGGAGCCGGGGGCGGGGCGGCATTTCAAGTTCGTGATCGTCCAGGCCGCGGGGCTGAGTCTCAACGCGGTCATCACCTGGATCGGCACCGCGCTGCTTCATCTGCACCCGTGGATCCCGCTGATTCCCGCCGTTCTTCTTGCCGCTATCCTGAGCTTCGTGCTCAACCGTCTTTGGGTTTTCAACTGACATGAATTCCAACCGCAGGGCCGACAAGTAATGGACCGCATCGTCTACGACCGGATGGCCGCCCACGATTCCACGCACTGGTGGTACCGCGCGCGCCGCGACATCCTCGCCGATTACCTGACCCGCTACGGCGCGTTGCCGAAGAATGCGAAGATCCTCGAGATCGGCTGCGGCACCGGGCATAACCTGCCGATGCTCGCCGAGTTCGCCGAGTCCGGCAGCATCGACGCGATCGAGATCGACCCCGCCGCACGCGAGATCGCCAGCGAACGGCTGGGCAAGCCCGTCGGCGCGGCACCCTTGCCCGAACTCCCCGGCGTGCCCCGCAAGCATTACGACCTGATCGCGGTCCTCGACGTGGTCGAGCATATCGAGGACGACGTCGCCGCATTGAAGGCAATGGCGGATTGCCTGGCGCCGGGTGGCAAGATCCTGATCGCAGTCCCCGCCCACGCCTGGCTCTGGAGCGCACACGACGTCGTGAACCACCACCACCGCCGCTACTCGAAGACGACGTTGAAGTCGGCCATCGAGACCGCGGGTCTGAAGCCGGAGAAGCTAGGCTATTTCAATTCGCTGCTGTTCCCGCTGGCGGCGGCCGCGCGGATCGCCGGGCGGATGACGGGGCGCGACGACAGCGACGATTCGCCCCCGCCTAAGATGGTCAATGCGCTGTTCGAGAAGATCTTCCGGCTCGAGCGGCATCTGGTCGGCCGCATGCCGATGACGCCGGGTGTCTCGATCGTGACGCTCGCGGTGCCGCGGTAACGCTCCTCGATCCTCCCCTCGCAGGGGAGGTGTCGCGTAGCGACGGAGGGGTAGCGCCCTATCGAGAGCAGGTCACCCCTCCGTCAGCGCTTCGCGCTGCCACCTCCCCTGCAAGGGGAGGATTGGCGGTAAATCCGGTGCGGCGGGGGTGAAGAACGCCCGCGCTGGATTTCTTAGGGAAGCACCACCCCGGCGAAGGCCGGGGCCCAATTGGGGGACGTGGCCAACTGAGGTCCGCGCTCCGTTACTGCGACCTTTCCAAGTGGGCCCCGGTCTCCGCCGGGGTGGTGTGAGGATCAGTCGATACGACCCGGAAGGGAGCCGTCAGGCAACCGCGCCACGTCCACCGGTTCCGCCCGAAACCCCAAGGTCGCCTTCCCCTGGATCGGGCCCGCCACGTCCGCGACGATATACAACGGCCGCCGCTTCGATTCGACGTACAACCGCCCCAGATACTCGCCGATCATCCCCAGCACGAACATCTGCACCGCGCCCAGGAACACCGTGACGAGCATCGTCGAGGTCCAGCCCTGCACCGCGCTGCCCGACAGCCAGCCGATCGCGATATACACGAACAGCAGCAACGAAACGCCGGTCAGCGCGAGTCCCGCATGGCTGGCGAACCGCAACGGCGCGGTCGAGAAGCCGGTGACGGCGTCGAACGCCAGCCGGATCATCTTTGCCAGAGGGTAGTTCGTCTCCCCCGCCAGCCGCTCGGCGCGGTCGTACGGGAAGGGAACCTGGCGGAAGCCGATCCACGCGACCATGCCGCGGATGAACCGCGCCTGCTCGGGCAGCGACAGGAACGCATCCAGCGCGCGCCGACTCATCAAGCGGAAATCACCGGTGTCGAGCGGGATCGGCGTGTCGGTCATCCGCGTCAGCATCCGGTAGAACGCAGCGGCGGTCGCCTTCTTGAACACCGTCTCGCCCGCGCGCTGGCGCCGCACCGCATACACCACGTCCGCCTGGCTCGCCGCCATCGCCGCGCGCATGTCGGACAGCAGTTCGGGCGGATCCTGAAGGTCGGCGTCGATGATCAGGATCTGCTCGCCGGCGCACAGGTCCAGCCCGGCGGTGAGTGCCAGCTGATGCCCGTGGTTACGCGACAGGTTGATCGCGACCAGCCTTGGATCAGCCGCGGCGAGACGCTGCATGACGCCCCAACTGTCGTCGCGCGAGCCGTCGTTGATCAGTACGATCTCGTAATCGTCGCCGACCGCGACTTTCGCCGCCCCGGAAATGCGTGCGTGCAGGACGTCGAGGCACGCCGCCTCGTTATAGCAGGGGACGACGATTGAAAGGGCCGGGATCGAAAGGGCTGGACGGTTCATCGCCCCCGTCTAGCGCCCGCCGCGCCCGCCGTCATCGTCGGATGTTTCTACACCCGCTCCACGGTATGCACGGCATCCGCTGCACGCAGCCCCGCCATCAGCCGCATCAGCTGCTGCACGTCGTGCACCTCGACGTCGATCTCGTTGGTGTGGAAGCTCTTGTCGCGGGTATCGAGCCGCAGGTTGATGATGTTCGCCTTGTGCCCGCCGATGATCGTCGAGACGATGCCGAGCGAGCCCGGCTCGTTCTTCACCATCACCGATATCCGCGCGACGGCCCCTTCGGTTTCGTCGCCCCACGCGACATCCACCCAGTCGGTCTCGTTCTCCGAGCGCTCGGCAAGTTCGGCAAGAACCTTGCAGTCGATCGCATGGACTTCGATGCCTGCGTCCGGCCGGCGCAATCCGACGATCCGGTCACCCGGTACCGGGTGGCAGCACGTGGCGAGGTCGTAGGCGACACCGGGAGTCAGCCCCTTGATCGAGATCGCGCTCGATTGCGGTGCCAGCGCATGCGTCACGTCCGCACCGGCCGAGCCCGGCATCAGCGCCTCCATCACGGCCGCATCGGACAAGGTGCGCCGCGCGATCGCCACCATCAGCGACGATTCGTCGGGCAGCTTCAGCCGCTTCAGCGCGTGGGTAAGTGCGTCGGTGCCGATCTGCGCGGGCAGGCGGGTGACGATATCCTCGTACAAGGTCTGGCCAAGTGCAGTCTGCTCGACGCGCTCTTTCTGACGCAGATGCCGGCGGATCGCGGCGAGCGCCTTGCCGGTGGTCGCGACGTTCAGCCATTGCGGCTGCGGCGACTGGCCCTTCGAGCGCAGGATCTGCACCTGGTCGCCATTCTCGATCACTGTCGACAGCGGCACGACCCGACCGTTGACCTTCGCGCCGACCGCCTGGTCGCCGAGATCGGTGTGCACGGCATAGGCGAAGTCGATCGAGGTCGCGCCTTTGGGAAGCTGGATCAGCTCGCCTTTCGGCGTGAACGCGAAGATGCGATCGGTGTACATCGCCATCCGCGTATGTTCGAGCAGCTCTTCGGGGCTTTCGGCGGTATCGAGGATCTCGACGAGATCGCGAATCCAGCTGACCTGCCGGTCGCTGCCGTTGATCTGCTGTTTGTACGCCCAGTGCGCCGCTAGCCCGAACTCGGCCTGCGCGTGCATGTCGGGCGTGCGGATCTGGATCTCGATCCGCGCGCTGTCGGCATGGATCACCGAGGTATGCAGCGAACGATAGCCGTTGCGCTTGGGCGTCGAGATGTAATCCTTGAACCGCCCCGGCACCATCGGCCAGCGCTGATGGATGATCCCAAGTGCACGGTAGCAATCCTCCTCGGTCGGGACGATCGCGCGGAAGGCCATTACATCTGAGAGTTGTTCGAAGCTGATGTGGCGTTCGGACATCTTCCGGAAGATCGAATAGGGGTGTTTTTCGCGCCCCGAAATCTCCGCGTCGACCCCGGCTCGCGACAGCACCAGCTTCAGCCCGGACGCGATCTTGGCGATGCGGTCGCCGTCGCCCTTTTTCAGCTGTTCGAGGCGGCGGTTGATCGATTCGGACGCTTCTGGCTCGAGCTGTTCGAACGCCAGCGACTGCATCTCGCGCATGAACTCGTACATGCCGATCCGCTCGGCGAGCGGCGCGTAGATGTCCATCGTCTCCTTGGCGATGCGACGGCGCTTCTCGGGCTTGGCGATGTGGTGCAGCGTTCGCATGTTGTGCAGGCGGTCGGCGAGCTTGACCAGCAGCACGCGGATGTCGTCGGACATCGCGAGCAGGAATTTGCGCAGGTTTTCGGCGGCGCGTTCGTTTTCGGTCTGCGCCTCGATCTTGCTGAGCTTCGTGACGCCGTCGACGAGGCGCGCGACCGAAGCACCGAACAGCCGTTCGATCTCCTCGGGCGTGGCGACCGTGTCCTCGATTGTGTCGTGCAGGATCGCGGTCGCGATCGTCTCCGCGTCGAGGTGCAGGTCGGTGAGAATCCCCGCCACCTCGATCGGGTGGCTGAAATACGGATCGCCGCTCGCGCGCTTTTGCGACCCGTGCGCCTGCATCGAGAAGACATAGGCGCGGTTCAGCAGCGCCTCGTCGGCGTCGGGATCGTAGTCGAGGACGCGATCGACCAGTTCATATTGGCGCAACACCCGCCATAGATGGGGCCGGGCGGGGACTTTTGGCAACAAAAAGCATCGCATCACTGTGATCTAGTGGGCGATCCAGTGGGGGCCTCCAGGGGGGCGTCGGCAATTCGCTGTGCCAGTCGCGTATCCAGGGGCGTATAACGCAGGATAACCGGGGCGTTTCGCTTCGGCGGCTTATGCGGTACGTTCGCCCACGGACGAGGATGACGTGATGGGCAAATTGCGCGAACCATTGCTGGAATGCAGCCTGCCCGCCGCACTGGAGGCAATGGGCGAGCGCTGGTCGTTCCTGATTCTCCGCGCCGCGTTCAACGGCCTGCATCATTTCGAGGAGTTCCAGTCGGAGCTCGGCATTGCGCGCAACATCCTGGCGAACCGGCTCGCGCGGCTGGTCGAGCACGGCATCCTCGCGCGGCAACCGATCCCGGAGGATCGCCGCAAGATCGCCTACGGGCTGACGGACAAGGGTTTCGCGCTGCTGCCGACGATGATCGCGCTGCGGCAATGGGGCGAGCGGTGGGAGACGTGCGTGCCGGCGTTCCCGATCCTGGTCGACGCGCGCGATCGGCGGCCGTTGCAGCCGGTCTCGGTGCGGGCGCATGATGGGCGCGTGCTGGGGAAGGGCGACCTGATCTGGGCGCTGCCGGGGGAAATTGCGGGTGTGGAGGCTGAGGCGGCGGAGTAGGCTTCTGCTCCCCTCCCTGGAAGGGAGGGGCTGGGGGTGGGTCGGCTTGGGGCTGCTGCTGGCGCTCGCCAATTGGCCAACCCACCCCCTACCCCTCCCTTTCAGGGAGGGGGGACTGTTGCGTTAGTGGGTGGGTAGCGACTCCAGCACTGTGCGGATCGCGTTTGGCAACGCGACCGGTCGCCCCGTCTCCAGATCGACATGCACGCTGACCATCGTGATCACCGTGTGCAACTCCCCAGTCTCCGCATGCGCCAGTTCGAAGCGCTTCGTCAGGCTCGTCGTCCCCAGCTTCTCGATCCGCACGAACGCCTCCACCGTATCGCCGAGGCGGAACGGCTTGAGGTAGTCGATCTCGGTGCGGCGTACGTTGAACTCGGTCGTCGGCCAGATCTCCGGCAGGGTCTCCGCGATCCCGGTCCATTCCCAGAACTCGGTGACCGCGACGTCGGCATATTCGAGATAGCGCGAGTTGAAGACGATGCGCTGGCCGTCGATCTCGGCATAACGCACGCGAAACCGCGTCGAGAAGGCAAAGCCCGGCCGCATCAGAAGATCAGCCGGACGCCGACGATCGCCAGCACGGTCGCGAGTACCGGGACCAGCACGCGGTCCGAAACGCGGGTGGCGATCAGGCTGCCGACGATGATGCCGGGGATCGAGCCGATCAGCAGCGACACCAGCAGGTCGACGTCGACCGAGCCGAGGATCCAGTGGCCGATCCCGCCGAGCAACGTCAGCGGCACGGCATGGGCGATGTCCGAGCCGACCAGCCGATTGATCGGCAGCGTCGGGTACAGGATCAGCAGGGCGGTCATGCCCAGCGCGCCGGCACCGACCGACGTCAGCGACACCAGCACGCCGAGTACCGCGCCTAGCAGGATCGTCAGTACCGCCTGGCGTTCACCGCCGACCGTGCCGATCCGCGGCGTCAGCCACGCGACGATCTTGCCGCGGAAGAACGTCGCCACCGCAGACAGGATCAGCGTCACGCCGAGCACGACGGTGATCGCATGCCCCGTGTCGGACGATTTCTCGCCGAGATGGTTGAGTACGAGCAGCGTCGCGATCGCCGCGGGGACGCTGCCGGTCGCGAGCCGCCTCACGACCCGCCAATCGACCGTGCCGCGCCAACCGTGCACGGTCGTCCCGACCGTCTTGGTCGCCGACGCGTAGAGCAGGTCGGTGCCGACCGCGGTCGCCGGGTGGAAACCGAAGACGAGCACCAGCAGCGGCGTCATCAGCGATCCGCCGCCGACACCCGTCAGCCCGACGATGAGGCCGACGAGCACGCCGGCCACCGAATATAACGGATTGATATCCACGTGGGCGGTCAGCCGGCCCCACGCGCGGGTGTGTTGACGCCCATCGACTGGAGATACTTCTTCACGTTGCGCGCCGCCTGGCGGAGCCGCTGTTCGTTCTCGACCATCGCGATCCTCACATAGCCCTCGCCGTTTTCGCCGTAGCCCACCCCTGGGGCCACCGCGACGTGCGCGTGAGTCAGCAATTGTTTGGTGAACTCAAGGCTACCTAAGTGCGCGAGCGCGGGTGGCAGAGGCGCCCAGGCGAACATCGACGCGCGGGGGCTTGGGATGTCCCAGCCGGCACGGCCGAAGCTCTCGACCAGCACGTCGCGGCGCTTGTGGTAGAGCTGGCGGTTGCGCTCGACGATATCCTGCGGGCCGTTGAGCGCGGCACAGGCGGCGGCCTGGATCGGCGTGAACGCGCCGTAATCGAGGTAGCTCTTCACCCGGCTCATCGCCGCGATCAGCGTCTTGTTGCCGACCGCGAAGCCGATCCGCCAGCCGGCCATCGAATAGGTCTTGCTGAGCGACGTGAACTCGATCGCGATGTCCTTCGCGCCAGGCACCTGAAGGATCGAGGGAGTCGGATTGCCGTCGTAATACAGTTCCGAATAGGCGAGATCGGAGATGATCCAGACCTGGTTCTCCTTCGCCCACGCGACGAGGCGCTCGTAGAAGGCGAGGTCGACCGCCTCCGCCGTCGGGTTGGACGGATAGTTGACGACCAGGATCGACGGGCGCGGCACGGTGAACGCCATCGCGCGCTCGAGGCTCTCGAAATACGCCTCGTCGGGCGTCGTCGGCACCGCGCGGATCGTCGCGCCGGCGATGATGAACCCGAAAGTGTGGATCGGATAGGACGGGTTCGGCGCAAGCACGACGTCGCCGGGCGCGGTGATCGCGGTGGCGAGGCTCGCGAGGCCTTCCTTCGAGCCCATCGTGACGACGACTTCGGTCTCGGGATCGACGTCGACGCCGAAGCGGCGACCATAGTAATTCGCCTGGGCCTTGCGCAACCCGGGAATGCCCTTCGACTGCGAATAGCCGTGCGCGCCGGGTTTGCGTGCGACTTCGACGAGCTTCTCGATGACGTGCTCGGGCGGCGGCAGATCGGGATTGCCCATGCCGAGATCGATGATGTCCTCTCCGCCCGCGCGCGCCGCCGCCCGCATCGCGTTCACTTCGGCGATGACGTAAGGGGGCAAACGTTTGATGCGGTAGAAGTCTTCGGACATGGAACCCTCGTGTGATGGCGCACGATCCTTACGTCATTCGTTGGAATGCGGAAACCTTTGGATCGTCTGGATCTTCAAGAGGGATGGATTGACCCGGCGCATCGGTTAAGCTCCCGAAAAAGCAGAGGATGCCATGGCCGAAACTCCGCCTGATTCACCCAGCCTGCCCGATCTCCAGCACTGGACCTGGGTGATGGGCCGTGCGCAGCAGATGATGATGGAGCAGGGCCTCGCCGCGATGCAGGCCAAGCCCGAGGGTATTCCCGCGATCCCCGGCTTTACCGATCCTGCCACGCTGGAGCGCGCGCGCGATTTCTGGGCCGAGAGCCTGACGTTGTGGCAGCGGTTTCTCGATCCCGCCAAGGCGCCGGAGCCTGCGCCCGTCACCGACAAGCGCTTCAAGGCGCCGCAGTGGCGCGAACCGGTGTTCGACCTGATTCGGCAGAGCTACGAACTGATCGGCGACCACATGCTGCGCGGCGTCGAGGCGGTCGACGGGCTCGACCCCAAGCAGAAGGAGCAGTTGCGGTTCGCGACCAAGGGGTTCGTCGACGCGATGAGCCCGACCAATTTCGCGCTGACCAACCCGCAGGTGATCGAGAAGACGATCGAGACGCGCGGTGAGAATCTGCTGAAGGGTCTGCAGAACATGATGGCGGACCTCGCCCGCGGGCAGCTGACGCATACGCCCGACGGCGCGTTCGAACTCGGCCGCAACCTGGCGATGACGCCGGGCAAGGTGGTCAAGCGCACGCCACTCTACGAACTGATCCAGTACAGTCCGACCACCGACACGGTGCTGGCGACGCCCCTGGTAATCTTCCCGCCGTGGATCAACCGCTTCTACATCCTCGATCTCACGCCGGAGAAGAGCTTCATCCGCTGGGCGGTGGAGCAGGGCATTACCGTGTTCATGGTGTCGTGGAAATCGGCCGATGCGAGCATGAAGGACGTGGTCTGGGACGACTATGTCGGTGCGCAGGTCGAGGCGATCGACACGGTTCGCGCCGCGCTCGACGTGCCGGCGGTGCATACGATCGGCTATTGCGTGGCGGGAACGACGCTGGCCGCGACGCTGGCGCTGCTGGCGGCGCGTGACGAGGCAGCGAAGGTGGCGAGCGCGACGTTCTTCACGGCTCAGGTCGATTTCGCACAGGCGGGCGAACTGCAGCATTTCATCGACGACGAGCAGCTGAAGATGGTCGCGACGCTGTCGCCCGAGGGGTTTCTCGACGGGCGCTACATGGCGACGACGTTCAACCTGCTGCGCGGGCGCGATCTGATCTGGAACTACGTCACGCAGAATTACCTGCTCGGGCAGGATTACGTGCCGTTCGATCTGCTCCACTGGAACGGCGACACCACCAACCTGCCGGCGAAATGGCATCTGAGCTATCTGACCGACCTGTACCGCGACAATCTGCTGGTACAGCCGGGCGCGCTCAGTGTGGACGGGACGCCGCTCGATCTCACCAAGGTGAAGACGCCGAGCTATGTCCAGGCGGGGCGCGAGGATCATATCGCGCCGGCGGAAAGCGTCTGGAAGCTGACGCAGCTGTTCGCGGGTCCTTTAAAGTTCGTGCTGGCGGGATCGGGGCACATCGCCGGAGTCGTGAATCCTCCAGCTGCGGGGAAGTATCAGTTTTGGACCAATTCCTCGGCGCATACGACGCTGGACGACTTCGTCGCGGGGGCGACGGAGACCAAGGGAAGCTGGTGGCCCGACTGGATCGAATGGCTGCGTGCCTTGGATCCTAAAACCGTTTCCGCGGAAGGGGTTAGGCAACCCGGCGCGGGGGCGCTTGCGGCACTTGCCGATGCCCCCGGCGAGTATGTCAAAACCCGATAGCGCTACCTTCCGTTAACGTCATGGTGCACTGCACAATTTAATTGTGCGGCGCCACGAATCGTGTACAAAGACCGCGACATAACTCCGAAGAGAGGTGCGTGGATGGTGGATATCGTGAAACGGACGGCCAAGGCCGGTTCGAAGCTTGCCGCCGCCGCAAAACCGGTGGCTGCCGTGAAGGCCGCGACCGCCAAAGCCTCCGCCCGGACTGTCGCCAAGCCGGCGAAACCGGCACCCGAGCCGATCGCCAAGACGTCGGCACCTCAACCTCTCGCGGCTGCTTTTGTATCGCCGCACCCGGACATTCCCGCCCCGATTCCGGCTACCGCGCCGATGGGGATCCCTGCTAGCGAAACAAAGGACGCCACGATGGATACGATCCAGAGCATCACCGAGAAGACCAAGGCCCTGTTCACGGGCGCCAACACCGCCGAGTATACCGAGCAGGCCAAGGGCGCGATGGAAAAGTCGGCGAAGATGGCGGAAGATTTCGTCGCATTCGGCAAGGGCAACATCGAGGCGCTGGTCGAATCGTCGAAGATCGCCGCGAAGAACGTCGAGGCGCTAGGCCAGGAAGCCGCCGAGTACGCCAAGACCTCGTTCGAGAGCGCGACCGAAGCCGCCAAGACGCTCGCCGCCGCCAAGTCGCCGACCGAGTTCATGAAGCTCCAGGGCGATTACGCGCGCACGGCGTTCGACACGATGATCGCCGAGGGTTCGCGCTCGACCGAGCGGATGCTGAAGATGTTCGGCGAGTTCGCGCAGCCGATCTCGAACCGCGTTGCGGTCGCGACCGACAAGATGAAGGTCTCGTCGTAAGTCGATTGCGCGCCGCCCTCGGGTAGTGCGATACGAAAGGGGCGGCCGTCATGCGACGGTCGCCCCTTTTCGTTTGTGGATTTTGTGCGACGTGTCCGGGCGCCCCCTTGCCCTTGCCCCCCGGCATGCCATATTTTGGCAGCATGGTGTTGACCCCCGAATTGAAGCTGGCCGCGATGATGGCCGAGCGCCGCGACGATGGTGGCGAGGATGGCAATGACGGCACTGGCGCCGGCGTTGCGACCAAGACGCGCGCGAAGACCAAACAGCCGACGCCGTACCGTGTGCTGATGCTCAACGACGATTATACGCCGATGGAATTCGTCGTGCTGTGCCTCCAGCGGTTCTTCCGGATGGACATGGAGGCGGCGACTCGCGTGATGCTCCATGTGCATCAGAAGGGCGTCGGGGTCTGCGGTACGTTCAGCTACGAGGTGGCCGAGACCAAGGTGTCGCAGGTCATGGATTTCGCCCGCCAGAACCAGCATCCGCTGCAGTGCACGCTCGAGAAGGCGTGAGCTTTATTGATTTGAGGTGAGGGCCCTCGATCCTCCCCCGCAAGGGGGAGGTGGCACCGAAGGTGACGGAGGGGGAGGCAAGTGCCGACCTAGGTTCCGTGTCCTCCCCCTCCGTCTGGCAAGGGCCAGCCACCCCCCCCTGGCGGGGGAGAATTGGGGGAGGGGGTTATCGCGCTGGCGGCAACCAGCGCAGGTCGAGGCCATCGAAGCGGTCGATGTAATTCGCCGCCTGCGCCAATTGCACCTCGTTGAGCAGCGTCACGCGGCCGTTCTCGCGGCGGATCAGGCCGTCCTCTTCCAGTTGCCGCAGCATCCGGTTGACGTGCACCGCGGTCAGCCCGGTGGCGTCGCCGATCTCCTCCTGGGTCAGGCCGAGCGTGAAGCTGTTGCCGAGCGCTTGGTCGCGCAGCCGCATCCGGTTGCGCATCTCGATCAGCAGCGCAGCGATCCGCGCCTTCGCCGAGGTGCGGCCGAGCGCGGCGAGGCGGTCGGTCAGCGCCACCTTCTCCATCTGGTTCATCACCATGATGATCGCCGACAGCCGCGGATGATCGGTGACCAATGCGGTCATCGCCGCGCGATCGAACGGGCACACCGTGCAATCGGTCAGCGCGACCACCGTCTCGGGCGAGTCGCGATAGACGAGCGCGGACACCGCCAGCATGTCGCCGGCATAGAGGAAGCGGAGGATCTGGCGGCTGCCGTCGTCGAGCAGCACATAGCTCATTGCCATGCCACGCTGGAGGATGAAGAGTTCGGACTGCGGATCGTTCTCCCGCAGCAGGATCGCACCACGACGCAGTTCGCGCGGGCGCTCCTCAAACCGCGCTAGCGCAGCCCTTTCGTTCATCGACAGGTCGATGAGATCGCCGACGCGGTCGGCGAAGCAGCTGTCCGGCACTCTGAAATGGTCCCCCATGTTGGTGGAGACACAGAGCAAAGCTATGATTCCCGCGCATTAAAGTCGATCAAGCGCGGGCATTAGCGCGACCCGGACTTTGGCTCCTCTCGTCGCCTCCCGGCATGTCGCGGCGTGAGGGCCCCTTGCGCGGACCGCCAGCCGCGATAGACACCCGGGATGGACCGTATTCTCATTCGTGGCGGCAATCGCCTGTCCGGGCGCCTGCCCATTTCCGGTGCGAAGAACGCCGCGCTCACGCTGATGCCGTGTGCGTTGCTGACCGAAGAACCGCTGACCCTGCGCAACCTCCCGCGGCTGGCGGATGTCGACGGCTTCGGTCACCTGCTCAACCAGCTCGGCGCGTCGACCGCGATCCAGGGGACGCGGCCGGAGGATTTCGGCCGCGTGATGACGATCCGCGCGGGGAACCTCACCTCGACCGAGGCGCCGTACGACATCGTGCGGAAGATGCGCGCGTCGATCCTGGTGCTCGGGCCGCTGCTCGGGCGTGGCGGCGAGGCGACGGTGTCGCTGCCGGGCGGCTGCGCGATCGGCAATCGGCCGATCGACCTCCATCTGCGCGCGCTTGAGGCGATCGGCGCCGAGCTCGAGATGGCGGCGGGCTATGTGAAGGCGATCGCGCCGGGTGGACGCCTGCCGGGTGGGCGTTTCCGCTTCCCGATCGTGTCGGTCGGCGCGACCGAGAACGTCGTGATGGCCGCGGTGCTCGCCAAGGGCACGAGCGTGATCGAGAACGCCGCGCGCGAGCCCGAGATCGTCGACCTGTGCAACTGCCTGGTCGCGATGGGTGCGTCGATCGACGGGATCGGCACCGAGACGCTGACGATCGAGGGCCGCGACCGGCTGCACGGCGCGACCTATGCGGTGATGCCCGACCGGATCGAGGCGGGCAGCTACGCGTGCGCCGCGGCGATTACGGGTGGCGACCTGGAGCTGGTCGGCGTGGCAATCCCGGACATGGGCGCGACGATCGATGCGCTGGTCGAGGCCGGCGTTTCGGTGACGCCCACCAAGGGCGGCGTCCGCATCGCCTCGGACGGCAAGCTGAAACCCCTGACTCTTTCGACCGCGCCCTACCCCGGATTCGCGACCGACATGCAGGCGCAGTTCATGGCGATGCTGTGCAAGGCGGATGGCGCCAGTGTGCTGACCGAGACGATCTTCGAAAACCGTTACATGCACGTGCCGGAGCTGGCGCGGATGGGGGCGGACATCCAGGTTCGCGGGCGTACCGCGGTGGTGCGAGGGGTCGACAAGCTGGTCGGGGCGCCGGTGATGGCGACCGACCTGCGGGCGTCGATGAGCTTGATTTTGGCCGGGTTGGCGGCGGATGGCGAGACGTCGGTGGGCCGCGTGTATCACCTCGATCGCGGGTATGAGCGGTTGGAGGAGAAGCTATCGGCGGTTGGGGCGGATATCGAGCGCGCTAGCGACGGGTGAGGGCTTGGTGACCTGATTTTAGCGGGGTAGCCCTCTCCCCTCCGGGGAGAGGGTTGGGTGAGGGGCTGTTCCGGGCGATGCACTGCTTGGCTGCCCCTCACCCCGACCCTCTCCCCGGAGGGGAGAGGGAGTAGCCGGGTATTTTGCGGTGGCATCCTCGTTCGCCGTAGATGCTGCGGGTTTTGGTCCGAGCAGGGCTATCCTTGCTGTTCCCCCGCGAAGGCGGGGGCCCAGGATCAAGCAAGGCCGTTCTCGGTAATCCGGTAGACATCTACTCGGCGCCGCCGGCAAAGCCGCCGTCGGACGGGTTCGGTGAACCGACCCGCCGGCCGTGCCGGGCGCTGCCCGCTTCGCTTTGCTCGCGGTCAACGGCGCGTACGTTGCCGCGCCTGCGCCCGTCAGTACATGTGCTGCCCGCCATTGATGCTCAGCGTAGACCCGGTCACGAACCCGCCCTCCTCCGAGCACAGAAACGCCACGCCGCGCGCGATCTCGGTCGCCTGGCCCAAGCGCCCGACCGGGATTTTGGCCACAATCTTCTCCAACACGTCGGCCGGCACCGCCGCCACCATGTCCGTATCGATATACCCAGGCGCGATCGCGTTGACCGTAACGCCCGCGCGCGCGCCCTCTTGTGCCAGTGCCTTGGTGAAGCCGTGAATGCCGGACTTGGCCGCAGCATAGTTCACTTGGCCGTACTGTCCGGCCTGGCCGTTGATCGAACCGATGTTGACGATCCGCCCCCATTTGCGCGTCCGCATGCCGGGGAACACCGCCTTGGCCATGTTGAAACAACCGCCAAGATTGGTGTCCATCACCTCTTTCCAATCCTGGTACGTCATCTTCAGGATGGTGCCGTCGCGGGTGATGCCGGCGTTGTTCACGACGATATCGACGTCGCCCAGATCAGCCGCGACCTGCGCGCAGCCTGCTTGGCATGCGTCGTAATCGGCGACGTCCCATTTATACGCCTTGATCCCGGTCCGCTCGGTGAACTCCCGCGCGCGCTCGTCGTTGCCGGCATAGGTTGCCGCTACGGTCAGGCCCATGTCCTGCAATGCGAGACTGATCGCTTCGCCGATTCCGCGCGTACCACCGGTTACAATTGCGACGCGTGCCATCAGTCTCTCCTAGGTTCAGCCTTTTGAGGGAGGCTAGCCAGCCCGCACCCATCCTTCAAGCTCGCGCGCCAAAATGCTGCGCAACATTTCCACGCCGACCGGGCTGTCGTTGAGGCAGGGGAGATAAGCGAAGTGCGTGCCGCCAGCTTCCTCGAAGCTCTCGCGTCCGCGGATCGACAGTTCCTCCAGCGTCTCCAGACAGTCGGCGGAGAAGCCGGGTGCGAAGATCGCGACCTTGGTCTTGCCCGCCTTGGCGAGCGCCACCAGCGTCTCGTCGGTCGCCGGGCCGAGCCACTTCTGCGGCCCAAACCGCGACTGGAACGCGATCGTCAACTCACGGCCCATGCGTTCGCCGAGCAATCGCGCGGTTTTCTGGCAGTGGCAGTGATAGGGATCGCCCTGCTGCAACGTCCGCTTCGGCATCCCGTGGAAGCTCGCGACGATCGCGTCAGGTGTGAAATCCAGCGCCGCGAGGCCCTCTTCGAGCGAGTCCTTCAGCGCGTCGATGTAGAACGTGTCGTCGTAATAAGGCGGCAGCGTGCGGATCGCCGGCTGCCAGCGCAATCCGGCGAGATGCTTGAACGCCTTGTCGTTCGCCGTCGCGGTCGTTGCTGCGCAATATTGCGGGTAGAGCGGCGCGAGCAGAATGCGTTCGCAGCCCGCGGCCTTCATCGCGGTCAACCGGTCCGCGATTGACGGATTGCCGTAGCGCATCGCCCAGTCGACCAGCACTTCCGGTCCGAACGCATCCTTCAGCGCCGCCGCCTGCAACCGGGTGATCGCAGCGAGCGGCGAGCCGTCGTCGCGCCAGACCTGCGCATAGGCGTGGGCGGATTTTTTCGGGCGGGTGTTGAGGATGATGCCGCGCAAGATCGGCTGCCACGCGATCTGCGGGATCTCGACAACGCGCGAATCGGACAGGAACTCGCCGAGATAGCGCTTCACCGATTTCGCATCGGGGCCATCGGGCGTGCCGAGGTTCATCAGCAACACGCCGATCTTGGGCTTGGGAATCGGGGGGTGATCGGGGGGCAGGGTCATGACGCTGGTCTTAAAGGCAAATTGCGGATGCGGAAGCCTGTTGACGCATAGAGCGCATTGGCGATCGCCGGCGCGACCGCGGGAACGCCGAGTTCACCGATGCCGCCGGGGGCTTCGTCGCTGCGGATGACCTCGACGGTGATGTCGGGCGTGTCGGCGAGGCGGGGCAGCGCGATCGTGTCGAACCCGCGTGCGTCGGCAAGGCCGCGGGTGAAGCCGGTCGCGGCGCCGAGTGCCGAGGCCATGCCGAAAATCAGACCGCCCTCGATCTGCTGGCGGACGATGTCGGGGTTGATCTGGGCGCCGCAATCGACCGCGGCGACGAGGCGGTCGACCACCGGGCGCTGGTTCGCGCCCATGTGAGCCTCGGCCATCACGGCGATGTAGCTGCCTCGGAACGCGTGGGCTGCGATGCCCTGGCCGCTGCCGGCGACGCCGCCGTTCCAGCCGCCGAGTGCCGCTGCGGTCGAGAGACAGCGGGCGAGTCGCGGTTCGCCGCCGAGCATGCCGATGCGGAACGACATCGGTTCGGATTGAGCCCCGCGCGCGAGTTCGTCGAGGAAGCATTCGGTGAAGAACGCGGTGTAGCTGTGTGCGCCGCCGCGGAGGTGGCCGGTCGGGATGCCGATCTCGGCGGGGTGGTGGTCGATCGCATAGGCGGGGATGCGGTAGGCGGGCGTTGCGCCGGCCACGGCGTAGCGATCGCCCTTGGTGCCCATCAGTGCGGCTTCGGTGGCGAGCCCCGGCATCATGCGGCGTGCCATTTCGGCGCCGGTGGCGGGGGTGGCGATGGTCGCGCTCCAGCCAATGATCGCGCTGTTGGGAGCGAGACGTGCGGCCATCTTCGCGACTGCGGGTGCGCGATAGTGGTCGTGCAGCGAGTCCTCGCCGCGCGACCAGACGAGGCTGACCGGGCGGCGGAGTTTGAGCGCGAGGACGGCGGCTTGCTCGGCGACATCGTGTTCGAGCGCGGCGCCGAACGATCCGCCAATCAGCATCGGGTGCACGACGACCGCATCTTCGCTGAGGTCCGCTGCGCGCGCCGCTGCCGATCGTGCAAGTCCTGGTGCTTGGGTCGCTAGCCAGAGTTCGAGGCGGCCGTTGGAGAAGGAGGCGGTCGCGCTGCGGGTCTCGATCGCTGCGTGCAGGCCGAGACCGGCGCGGTAGGTCCCGGTGACGAGCTTGGCGCCCTGGAACGTCGCGGCGACGTCTCCGGTCTCCGCCATCCGCATGCCGGGACGTGCGAGCGCGGCGTCCAGCGCTGCGTTGATCGACCCTGTGTCCGGGAGCGGGGCGTCGTTCTCGAACCGGGGCGCGAGCGCGTCGAGCGCCTTTTGTGCGGCCCACCCTGTCGTCGCGACTGCGGCCACCCAGCGCGGGTTCTCGACGACCGAGAGCACGCCGCGGATGCGGTCGGCGGCGGCGCGGTCGACGTTTGTCAGGCGCCCGGCGACCGGACCTTGGCGGATCGCGGCGTGGACCATGTCGGCAAGGCGTACGTCCCCGGCGAAGTTGGCCGAACCGTCGACCTTCGAGGGCGTGTCGAGGCGGGGGACGGACTTGCCGACGAGCTTGCCCGCGCCCTGGATGCCGAGCGGGAGGGGGGCGGGGAGGGTGAACTTCGCGGCCTCCTCGGCGAGTTCGGCGAACCGGATGCGCTTGGCTTGGTATGTGCAAAAGCCGGCCTCGACGGCGACCTCGGTCCAGTCGGCGTCCCAGCGTTTGGCCGCTGCCATGCAGAGCAGCGCGCGGGCGCCTGCGCCGGCCTCGCGGCAGGCTTGCTCGAACATCCGGATCGAACTGGATCCGCCGGTTAGCATCGGTGGCTGCGGGGTGCCATCCGGGAGGCGGTCGAACAGGCCTTCGAACAGGTCGTGCGTGCCGATCGGGTTGGCGTAGAGCGGGTTGAGCGGGGCGGGCTCGACGCCGACGGTGCGCCAGTCCGCGCCGAGCTCGTCCGCGACGATCTGGGGGAGGGTGGTGTAGACTCCCTGGCCGTGCTCGACCTGCGGAACGGCGACGGTGACGTGGCCGTCGGTGCCGATCTTGAGCCACGCGCCGAACAGGGTTTCGCCGGGGTTGGCGACGAGGTTCGGGGTGTAGGTTCGTGGCCATAGGCCCCAGGCGACGACGAGGCCGATCCCGGCGCCTCCGCCGACGAGTATGCTGCGCCTGTTGATCATGAGGTGGCTCTAATCCTTCTCCCCTGCGGGGAGAAGGTGGCGCGGCAGCGTCGGATGAGGGGAGTGGGTCCTCGGGACCGTGCCGGGAGTCTCACTGCCCCTCTCCCTTCCGTCGCCTACGGCTCCTCCCTCCCTCTCCCCGGAGGGGCGAGGGACGTTAGGCCAGTGCCCGGTACGTTGCCTTGAGCGAGACCTTGTCGATCTTCTCCGTTCCCAGCCTCGGCAGCGGCTGCTCCGAAATCCAGATCCGCTGCGGCACCTTGAACGCGGCGATGTGCTGGTGGAGGAACGCGGCCAAGTCGTCCGACGTCAGTGTCTCGCCGTCCTGCGGCACGACCACCGCGCCCGGGACTTCGCCGAAGCGCTCGTCCGCAAGGCCGAACACAGCCGCCTCCGCGACGGCCGGATGCTCGTACAGCGCCGCCTCGACCTCCTGGCACGAGATGTTCTCGCCGCCGCGGATGATGATGTCCTTCTTGCGGTCGACGATGAACAGATAGCCGTCCTCGTCGAGGTA
>QFMX01000022.1 GCA_003240625.1 Sphingomonas taxi | reverse complement strand
CCCAGCTCGCCGGCGCACACGATTTCGTGCTGACGCTGCCGCAGGGCTACGACACAGTGGTTGAGGAACGCGGCGCCAACCTGTCGGGCGGGCAGCGCCAGCGGCTCGCAATTGCGCGTGCGCTCGTCACCCAGCCTCGCATCCTCATCCTCGACGAGGCAACGTCCGCGCTCGATGCGGAGAGCGAAGAAATCATCCAACGCAATCTGAAGGCGATGGCGCGCGGTCGTACGGTGCTCATCATCGCGCACCGGCTGTCGGCGATCCGCCAGTGCGACCGAATCATGACGTTGGAGAAGGGCCGCATCGTCGAGGTCGGCACGCACGACGAACTGCTCCGGCTCAATGGCCGTTACGCAGGTCTGCACCGGCGGCAGATGGGCATGGGCGGCGAAGCCGCATGAACGCGATCACCCGCCACTGGGATGCGGTTCGCGATGCGCTCGCGGACGAGAAGGTGCGCAAGCGCTCACGCCTAGCCGTGACCGAAACGGCGTTCCTGCCGGCGGCGCTGGAGATCGTCGAAAAGCCCGTATCACCTACCGGGCGCGCAACTGCATGGGTGCTCCTAGCCGGGTTGGCGGCAACGATCGGATGGGTGACGCTCGGCCAGGTCGACGTGGTGGCGTCGGCACCAGGCAAGCTCATCCCCGCCGACAACGTGAAGCTGGTGCAGCCGGCCGAGCCAGGCATCGTGCGCGCGATCCTCGTCCGGGATGGCGAGCGGGTGCGCAAGGGCCAGGTCCTTGTTGAGCTCGATCCCACGGTCTCGAACGCGGACGCGGTGCAGGCCGCCAAAGCGCTAGAGACGGCCGAGTTGGACGCGGCGCGATTACGCGCCGTGCTGTCCGGCCTGGACGGGCGCAAGCTCAACTTCAGCCCGCCTCAGGGTACGCCAGCTGACGTGGCGGCGACTCAAGCCGCGCTCGCCCGCGCGCAGCTCGCCGACCTACAGGCGACGGCGGGCACGCACCGTGCGGATAGCGCGGTCGCAGCAGCGACCAGGGCGGAGGCAGTGATCCAGGCCGCAAAATTGAGCGAGACTTTGCCGCTCCTCGACCAGCAAATCGACGCGAACGAGCGGCTGCTGGCCAAAGGATACGTCTCCAAGCTCAAGGTGATCGAGATGCGCAGGCAGCGGCTCGCGGCCGCGCGCGACCGGGACGCCGCACTAGCGATCGCCCGGCGCGCGGCCGCTCAGATCGCGGTCGCCGGCGGAAGCCGCCTGCAATCCGCCGCGGAAGCCCGCGCACGTGTCTTGGCCGATTTGGCAAAAGCCGAGAGCGATGCGCGGCTCCGGCGCGAAGAGCTGACCAAGGCGACGCAGCGCTCGACGTTGCAGCGGCTGGTGTCCCCGGTGGACGGCTTCGTATCTCAGCTCGCGGTGCATACCGTCGGCGGCGTCGTCGAAGCGGCCAAGCCGATCATGGTCATTGTGCCAGCCGGCGGTCGCCTGGTCGCCATCGTCAAGGTGCTGAACCGGGATGCCGGCTTCGTGCGGGTCGGGCAGCCGGTCGCAGTGAAGCTTGAGGCCTTCCCGTTCACCCGCTACGGTACGCTCCCCGGCCGCGTCGAGACGATCTCGAGCGACGCCCTCGAAGACGAGAAGCTGGGCCTTGTCTACGACGCCCGGATCGCCCTGTCCGGCGCGATCCGCAGCGGCGACGGTCGCGCGGAGGTGCTCACATCCGGCATGGGCGCGACGGCTGACATCCGCACCGGCCGGCGGTCGATCGCCAGCTATCTCATAAGTCCCGTCGAGGAAGCCGGCCACAACGCTGGCCGTGAACGATGAAACGGGGGCCGTTCCGCGCATAGCCGACTTTTTGATCACATTAGCGCAAGGGGGAGTGTCCAATGACCGATGCACCGAAGACCGCGGTTCTCGTCGTCAACCGCCAGAATGATGGCGCGGCTACCTACTCGCTCATCATCGACGGCGAGGCGCAGGCGCTGTCGAGCAGTAGCGCGCATTGGGACGATGCCAGCCCCTGGGCAGCGGGCACTTACGGAATGACTTACGAGCCGTTTCACGGTAGGTGGCCGGCTTGGCGCGTCGACGGTGTGGCCGGACGCTCGGCGATCAAGGTTCATCGTGGGACGCGGACCGATCATTCGCAGGGGTGCATCGTTCTTCCCCAAGCCATGATCGACGAGATCCTGAGCGTGCTAGCCCAGAACGACATTCGCCGCAGTGACCTGACGCTGCAAGTGGGCGGCACCGCTGATTTTGGTTTCCGGATCGAGTCCAAGAACAGCCAAGTGAAGGAAGGCGGCAAAATCGAGGTGGAGATCTCGCTGACGGGTGCCATGTCGGCCGACGGCGTATCCAAGGACATCTGGGTCCACGTCAATCCTGATGGAACGGCCGAGCTCAACACTGATTTTGCCCCGACGAATCCGCAGAAGCTACCCGCATTCCGCAGCTCGTCGAGCTACCCAGTCGATGGCCCTGGCTTCTGGGTGAAGATTCCGGAGGGGCAGAGCAAGGTCAGCTTCACGGTCGACGTCAAGAAAGACAAACTCAAGGAACAGACTGAGACGGTTAAGTTCCAGATCGACGGGTACAAGGTCGTCAACAATACGTCGCGCGGCCCGGAATTCTACACCCCGTCCAATTATCGCACAATCCTGAATCAGGTTCTCTACAACCGCGATTACGTGCAAATAAAGGATAATAGCACGGACTTGAACCTTTCTGAAAGTGGCGGCTACGAGGGTTTCAGCCGTACCGTCGCGGTAGCTGCCGGGTCGGACATCAACCTAAATTTTGATGCGTATGGCATTCCCGACAAGCTGAAGATCTGGGACGCGTCTACCGGGACGGTGTACGTCGATTGGGGTTACGGCTCCAATACTTATGCCAGCAGCTTCACTGTGGACGAGGCGAGTG
>QFMX01000011.1 GCA_003240625.1 Sphingomonas taxi | reverse complement strand
CCCTGGAAATGGCGCCACTTGAAATCCGTCATCGTTCCGTCCGTCCAATCTCCGCCAAGCATGCTCAAGCTTCACGATTTTTGCAACAGAGCCATCCGATCAGCTCGCGGCTGTCGTTCACCGGGCGCTACGAGCATCTGATCGCCGGGCCGGCGCTGACGAACGCGGGGTATAAGAACTCCGACTTCCTGGCGGGGTGGATCAGCTACAGGTTCTGATCATTCTGATCCTCCCCTTTGAGGGGAGGTGGCAGCCCGCAGGGCTGACGGAGGGGTAGTGCGCCATCGAGAGCGTGACACCCCTCCGTCTGGCAAGAGCCAGCCACCTCCCCTGCCAGGGGAGGATCAAGGCGCAGCGATACCGCCTGAATTAACCTGCGTCGCTCGGCACAACAAATTCCGCTGTTCGGACCATACCGGTCCTTCAATTCCGCGATCGACTGTGGCACATGGACTCCAACATCAGGAGCACATGGCCATGGATCTCAGCTTCACGCCCGAGGAAGAATCGTTCCGCGACGAAGTCCGCGCGTTCTTTCGCGACAAACTCCCCGCGCGTCTCTCGACGCTGGTCCGCGAAGGCAAGCGCCTGCGCAAATCGGACATGGAGGAATGGCACGCGATCCTGAACGAGCGCGGCTGGCTGGCGAACCACTGGCCCGAGGAATGGGGCGGTCCGGGCTGGAGCGTGATCCAGCGCTTCATCTTCGACAATGAATCCGCACTCGCGCACGCCCCCCGCGTCGTCCCGTTCGGCGTCAACATGCTCGGGCCGGTGCTGATCAAATACGGCTCCGAAGAGCAGAAGAAGCAGTGGTTGCCGCGCATCCTCGATGGCTCCGACTGGTGGTGCCAGGGCTATTCCGAGCCGGGCGCAGGCTCCGATCTCGCGGGCCTCAAGACGACGGCCGTACGGAAGGGCGACGTCTATGTCGTCAACGGCCAGAAGACCTGGACGACGCTCGGCCAGCATGCCGACATGATCTTCTGCCTCGTCCGCACCGACGCGACCGCCAAGAAGCAGGAGGGTATCTCGTTCCTGCTGATCGACATGAAGTCGCCCGGCATCGAGGTCCGTCCGATCACGCTGATCGACGGCGAGCAGGAGGTGAACGAGGTGTTCTTCACCGATGTCGAGGTGCCGGTTGCGAACCTCGTCGGCGAGGAAAACCTCGGCTGGACCTATGCCAAGTATTTGCTGACCTATGAGCGCACCAACATCGCCGGCGTCGGCTTCTCGATCGCGTCGTTCGAGCGACTGAAGGAGGTCGCGCAGATGCAGAAGAAGGGTGGGCGAGCGCTCGCGGACGACCCACTGTTCGCGGCGCGGATGGCGCGGGTCGAGATCGATCTGGCCAACATGCAGACGACCAACCTTCGCGTGCTCGCGGCGGTTGCGGGCGGCGGTGCGCCCGGTGCGGAGAGCTCGATGCTCAAGATCAAGGGCACCGAGATCCGGCAGGAGATCACCTCGCTGACCCGGCGTGCCTATGGATCGTATGCGGCGCCGTACATACCCGAGGCTCTGGAGGCTGGGTGGAACGGCGAGGATGTCGGCCCGGAGGACGCGGCGATGGCGGCGCCGAGCTATTTCAACAATCGGAAACTGTCGATCTTCGGCGGGTCGAACGAGATCCAGAAGAACATCATCTCCAAAGCCATCCTGGGTCTCTGATACCATGAACTTCGAACACACCGACGACCGCCGCATGCTCGCCGACACGCTCGTTCGGGCGCTGCGCGATGGCTATGCGATCGATACGCGCAATACGGGGGCGTATAGCGAGGCGGGGTACGACCCGGCGGTCTGGCAGCAGTTGAACGAGCTGGGCATCGTCTCGGCCTTGTTCGACGAGGCGGCGGGCGGTTTCGGCGGCAGCGGGTTCGACATCATGGTGGTGTTCGAGGCGCTTGGTCGTGCGCTGGTGGTCGAGCCGTTCCTCGGTGCGCTGATGGCCGGGCGGGCGTTGGCGAAGGCCGGCGGACAGGACGAGATGTTGTCCGGGATCGTGTCGGGCGAGACGATCGCCGCTTTCGCACTCGATGACGGCGCCACGCCGGTGACCGCGACGAAGAGCGGCGATGGCTGGACGCTCAGCGGGACGAAGGCGGTCGTGCCGCAGGCCGGTGCGGCGTCGGTGTTCGTCGTGGTAATCGAGCAGGACGGCGATCCGCTGGTGCTGGTCGTGCCCGCGGACACGGCGGGCGTGTCGGTGCGGAGCTACAACACCGTCGAGGGCGGTGCGGCCGGTGACGTGACGTTCGACGGCGCGACGCTCGGGGCGGAAGCGCGCCTCGGTGGCGAGGGGCAAGGGCAGGCGATCGTCGACGCGGCAGTCGGTGCGGGCCTGCTCGCGCTGTCGGCCGAAGCGGTCGGCGCGATGGAGTTCGTCAAGGAAGCCACGCTCGGCTATCTCCGCGACCGGAAACAGTTCGGTGTGCCGATCGGCAAGTTCCAGGCGCTCCAGCACCGCATGGCGACCGTTCTGCTCGAGATCGAACAGGCGCAGTCGGCGGTGATCAACGCCGCGTCGGCATTCGACGGCGACGACGCGAAGGCGCGCGAACGTGCTTTGTCGGCAGCGAAATACACGATCGGGCGGACCGGCGCGCTCGTCGCCGAGGAGTCGATCCAGCTGCACGGCGGGATCGGCATGACGTGGGAATATGCCGTGTCGCATTACGCCAAGCGGCTGGTGATGATCGACCACCAGCTCGGCGACGAGGATTATCACCTGCAACGCTACATCGCACTGGGCTGAGCGCCGGAACAACCACAACGCGTTCCCCTCCCTGAAAGGGAGGGGCTAGGGGTGGGTCGGCCGCTTGGGATACCGAGCCGTTCGCCAACTGGCCTACCCACCCCCAACCCCTCCCTTTCAGGGAAGGGAGCAGGTTAGCGATCCTCTCGACCGTTCCTCACTCGCTACCGCCGACGCTTGCCGATCATCGGCCGCAGTCGGACCCCGACACAGATCACTGTCGGCCACAGCAGCGTGTTGACGATATCGAGCGAGGTATCCTCCCACCGCCACGACCCGAAGGTCATGCGGTCCATGATCTCGTTGAACGCCTCGCCCGCGACGACGACCCACCACGGGATGAACGTGCCGAACGAGCGGCGCGTGATCAGCCGCGCGATCATCAGTAGCAGCATCCCGGCATGGATGTGCAGGATCGTGTCGGGCAGCCCCGTGCCGTCGCCGATCCAGTCGATCATCTTGTGGTAGAGGGTCGGGATCACGCTGTTCCTCCGGACGAACAGGATGTCGCCGCGGCGCGCGCTATACGGGGCTCACTGCGGCGCGGCAATCGATGGGCCGGTCGGCTGGGGAGCGGCACCAAGCATCAGCGGCTTCAACTCGCCTATGGTCGCGTCCAGCCAGGCGATGAACCGGTCGATCCGCGCGATCCGGCGGACGTCGCGGTGGACCACGAGCCAGAACGACCGCGCGATGTCCACCGCTTCGGGCAGTACGCGGACCAGCCCCGGCATCCGGTCGCCGATGAAGCACGGCAGGATTCCGCACCCCGCCCCCGCGGCGATCAGTTCGGCCTGCGCGACGATGCTCGAACTGCGGATCGACGCGTCGAGGCGGCCGTCGATCTCCGCCAGATAGCGGAGTTCGGGCGCGTAGATCATGTCGGGCACATAGCCGATCAATCGGTGCCGCATCAGGTCCGCGGTGGTCGCGATCGGCCCGGTCCGCGCGAGGTGATCCGGATGTGTGTAGAGGCCAAGGTGATAGTCGGTGAGCTTCCGGGCAACCAGCGGCCCGCTTTTGGGTCGTGCGAGCATCACCGCGATATCCGCCTCGCGCCGCGACGGATTGAGGAACCCGGTCGAGGCGATCAGGTCGATCGCGATCCGCGGATGCTGGTTGGTGAACGACGCGAGGCGTGGCGCGAGGATGCGGCTGCCGAAGCCTTCCGACACGCTCAACCGGATCGGTCCCGCGAGCACGCCGGCATCGGTGCCGACGACTTCCTGGATGCCGAGGGCGGACGCTTCCATCGTCTCGGCATGCTCGAGCAGCGCCGAGCCGCGTTCGGTCAGCGCGTAACCCGCGACGGTCTGTTCGAACAACGTCGTCTGGAGTCGCCGCTCTAGCCGTTGCAGCCGTCGCGAAACCGTGGTCGCGTCCTGCCCCAGCATTTTCGCCGCGGGTCCAAGCCGGTGCGTACGCGCCAAAGCGAGGAAATACCGAACGTCGTCCCAGTCCATGAACGCTTCGTCCCATGCTGCATATCTGCAGAGCGGATCTGCAAACAGCCCCACTTGGCTGCGAAACGCTTATGGCGGACGATGCGCGCAACTAGAAGAGGATGCCCATGCGGACGATCGAGAATTTCGTGAGCGGTACGGCGAGCAAAGCCGAGCGCTTCGGCGACGTGTTCGACCCGAATTCGGGCGAAGTGCAGGCGCGGGTTCGCTTGTCCGGCGCGGTCGACCTGGATGCTGCGGTCACGGCCGCGCAAAAGGCTCAGCCGGCTTGGGCCGCGACCAATCCGCAGCGTCGTGCCCGCGTGATGTTCGAGTTCAAGCGGCTCGTCGAAGCGAACATGGACGAGCTGGCGCGGATGCTCTCGTCCGAGCACGGCAAGGTCATCGCGGACTCGAAGGGCGATATTCAGCGCGGGCTCGAGGTGATCGAGTTCTGCTGCGGCATCCCGCACATCCTCAAGGGCGAATACACGCAGGGTGCCGGGCCGGGGATCGACGTCTATTCGATGCGCCAGCCATTAGGCATCGGTGCGGGCATCACCCCGTTCAACTTCCCGGCGATGATCCCGCTGTGGATGAGCGGAGTCGCGATCGCCACCGGCAACGCGTTCATCCTCAAGCCGAGCGAGCGCGATCCGTCGGTGCCGGTGCGGCTCGGCGAGCTGTTCGTCGAGGCAGGGCTGCCCAAGGGCATCTTCCAGGTCGTCCACGGCGACAAGGAGATGGTCGACGCGATCCTCGATCACCCGGCGATCTCGGCTGTGAGCTTCGTCGGATCGTCCGACATCGCGCATTACGTGTACCGCCGCGGCGTCGAGGCGGGCAAGCGCGTCCAGGCGATGGGTGGCGCGAAGAACCACGGCATCGTGATGCCCGACGCGGATCTCGACCAGGTCGTCGCGGACCTGTCCGGCGCGGCGTTCGGGAGCGCGGGCGAGCGTTGCATGGCGCTGCCGGTGGTAGTGCCGGTCGGCGAGAAGACCGCCATCGCTCTGCGCGAGAAACTGATCCCGGCGATCGCGGCTCTGCGCGTTGGCGTGTCGACCGACAACGACGCGCATTACGGCCCAGTGGTGAACGCGGCGCATCGCACGCGGATCGAGAACTGGATCCAGACCGGCGTCGACGAGGGCGCGGAACTGGTCGTCGATGGGCGCGGATTTGCATTGCAGGGGCATGAGAAGGGCTTCTTCATCGGCCCGTCGCTGTTCGATCACGTGACGACCGAGATGTCGGCGTACAAGGAGGAGATCTTCGGGCCGGTGCTCCAGATCGTCCGCGCCGCCGATTTCGAGGAGGCGGTACGCCTGCCGAGCGAGCATCAATACGGCAACGGCGTCGCGATCTTCACGCGCAACGGCCACGCCGCGCGCGAGTTTGCGGCGCGGGTGAATGTGGGGATGGTCGGCATCAACGTGCCGATTCCGGTGCCGGTGGCGTATCATACGTTCGGCGGGTGGAAGCGCTCGGCGTTCGGCGACACCAACCAGCACGGCATGGAGGGCGTGAAGTTCTGGACCAAGGTCAAGACGATCACGCAGCGCTGGCCGGATGGGTCCGCACTGCCGGCGATGGCCGAGGATGGCGGTCCGGCGCGGAACAACGACGCGTTCGTCATTCCGACGATGGGGTGAACGGTTTGCCGTCCCCGGATCCCGTCATCCTGGACTTGATCCAGGATCCAGAGTTACGAAGCGCGACGCTTTTGGCTCTGGATCCTGACTTTCGTCAGGATGACGGGAGGGGATCGAAACCCCAGTCTTCGGCCAGATCGCGCCACGTAGGATTGTCGGTCTCGATAAGCTCGATCTTCCACGAGCGCTTCCAGACCTTGAGCTGCTTCTCGCGCGTGATCGCTGCCTCCATCGTGTCGGCCATTGCGAACCACACCAGCCGGTTGACCGCGTATCGCTTTGTGAACCCAGCGAACGCGCCGTCGCGATGCTGAACGATCCGCGCCATCAGGTCGGACGTGACGCCGATGTACAGCGTTCCGTTGCGCCAGGTCGCCATGATATAGACCGCGGGTTGCCTAGCCATATCATTCCCCCACCCCGTCATCCTGACGAAAGTCAGGATCCAGGGCCACGAGCGTCAGCATTCGCCGCTCTGGATACTGGGTCAAGCCCAGTATGACGGAAGCAGTATGACGATTCAGGAAAGTCCGATGACCAACCAGTTCGACCTTACCGACGACCAGCGCGAGATCCAGGAGCTGGCGCGCCGGTTCACCGCCGACCGGATCACGCCGCATGCGGCCGAGTGGGACGAGAAGCACATCTTCCCGCGCGACACGATCAAGGCGGCGGCTGAGCTCGGCTTCGCGGCGATCTATGTCAGCGAGGAGAGCGGCGGGATCGCGCTCGGGCGGCTCGAGGCAGCGCTGATCATGGAGGCCATGTCCTACGGGTGTCCTTCGACGTCTGCGTTCATCAGCATCCACAATATGGCGGCGTGGATGATAGATCGGTTCGGGTCGGCGCCGGTGAAGGACAAGTACCTCCCCGATCTCGTGACGATGGACCGGCTGGCGAGCTATTGCCTGACCGAGCCGGGCTCGGGTTCCGACGCGGCTGCGCTCAAGACGCGCGCCGTGCGGGACGGCGACGACTGGATCGTGACGGGCTCGAAGCAGTTCATCTCGGGTGCCGGCGAGAATGAGGTGTACGTGACGATGGTCCGCACCGGTGAGGATGGACCGAAGGGCATTTCCTGCCTGGTGATCGAAAAGGACATGCCGGGCGTGTCGTTCGGCGCGAACGAGAAGAAGCTTGGCTGGCATTCGCAGCCGACGCGGCAGGTGATCTTCGACGGCGTCCGTGTGCCGGCGGCGAACATGGTCGGCGGGGAGGGCGAGGGCTTCCGGATTGCGATGATGGGGCTCGACGGCGGGCGGCTGAACATCGGCGCTTGCTCGCTCGGCGGCGCGCAGCGGTGTCTCGACGAGGCGATCGCGTACACCCGCGACCGCAAGCAGTTCGGGAAGGCGATCGTCGATTTCCAGAACACGCAGTTCATGTTGGCGGACATGGCGACCGAACTCGAAGCGGCGCGCGCGCTGCTGTACATGGCGGCGGCGAAGGTGACGGCGAACGCGCCCGACAAGACCAAGTTTGCGGCGATGGCGAAGCGGCTGGCGACCGATACGGGGTCTTCGGTGGTCGATCGCGCGTTGCAGCTGCATGGCGGCTATGGGTATCTGCAGGACTATCCGATCGAGCGCTTCTGGCGCGATCTGCGCGTGCATTCGATCCTTGAGGGGACGAACCAGGTGATGCGGATGATCGTCGGTCGCGAACTGACGCGGCAATGAGTCCGCGCAGCTTTGCTCAATCTTTCTCCTCCGCGCCTCCGCGTCTCCGCGTGAATCAAGAATTTTTTCACGCGGAGACGCGGAGGCGCGGAGATGGTGTTCGGGAGGTGAACGCGTGACCGATGATCTGATCGTCGAAAGTGAAGGGCCTGTCGGCCGGATTAGACTGAACCGTCCAAAAGCCCTTCACGCGCTCAATCTCGGCATGTGCGAAGGTGTGCTAGAAGCGCTTGAGACATGGCGGGGCGATCCTTCCGTCGAGGCGATCGTGGTGGATCATGCCGAGGGGCGTGGGTTCTGTGCTGGCGGCGATATCCGCATGCTCGCCGCCTCGGGGGCGACCGACGGCGTCGAGGCGCGCGCGTTCTTTCATGCCGAGTATCGGATGAACCATCGGCTATTTACCTATGCCAAGCCGATCGTCGCGTTCATGGACGGGATCACGATGGGCGGCGGCGTTGGACTGGCGCTGCCGTGCCGGTTTCGCGTCGCCACGGAGAATACGAAATTCGCGATGCCGGAGACGGGGATCGGGTTGTTTCCGGACGTCGGCGGCGGCTGGTATCTGTCGCGGTTGCCGGGGCGGATCGGGCAGTATCTGGCGCTGACCGGGCATCGGCTCGATGGTGCGGAGTGTCTCGCGCTGGGGCTGGCGACGCATTTCCTGACTAGCGATACGCTTGATACCGCCAAGGCGCGGATCGCAGCGACGCCGCAGGAGATTGCCGGCGTGCTGGATGCGCTGGCCACTACGGCGCCCGACGCGAAGATCCTCGCGCAAAAGGACGAGATCGACCGGCTGTTCGCGTCCGATGTGCTGGAGGATATCTACGCCGCGCTCGACGCCGATGGTGGGGAGTGGGCGACGGAAACGCTGGCGACGCTCAAGACCAAGTCGTCGCAGACGATGAAGGTGTCGTTGCGGCTGCTCCACGAAGGTGCGGCGATGGCAAGTTTCGCGGACGAGATGAAGCAGGAATATGCGGTCGGCGCGCATGTCGTGCAGCGGCATGACTTCATTGAGGGCGTGCGGGCGGTGATCGTCGACAAGGACAATGCGCCGCGCTGGGATCCGGCGACGCCCGAGGCTGTGACCGATCACGTGATCGACCAGATCTTTGCGCCGCTGCCGGAGCATGAGGCATGGACGCCGGGTTGAACAGAAAACACGTCACCCCAGCGAAAGCTGGGGTCTCCCGATGATGATGAGACCCCAGCTTTCGCTGGCGTGACGGAATTGGAGAAGTTGGAATGGCGACCTACGAAACGATCCTCGTCGAGCAGCGCGACGGCGTCACGCTCGTGACGCTGAACCGGCCTCAGGCTCTGAATGCGCTCAACTCGCAGGTGCTGGCGGATCTGATCGCCGCGTTTGCAGCGTTCGATGCGGATCCGTCGCAGGGGTGCGCGGTGCTGACTGGTAGCGCCAAGGCTTTCGCGGCGGGGGCGGACATCAAGGAGATGCAGTCGCAGGGGTTCGCCGACATGTACGCGAGCAATTTCTTCGCCGGCTGGGAGAATTTCACGCGGACGCGCAAGCCGGTGATCGCGGCGGTCGCGGGCTATGCGCTCGGCGGCGGGTGCGAGCTGGCGATGATGTGCGACTTCATTCTCGCCGCCGATACCGCGAAGTTCGGCCAGCCCGAGATTAAGCTGGCGGTGTCACCGGGCATGGGCGGATCGCAGCGCCTCACGCGCGCGGTCGGCAAGGCCAAGGCGATGGAGATGTGCCTGACCGGGCGAATGATGGACGCCGCCGAAGCCGAGCGCGCTGGCCTCGTTTCGCGGATCGTGGCCGCCGACGATCTGGTCGAGGAGGCGGTGAAGACCGCCGCGACGATCGCGGCGATGGCGCCGCTGGCGGTGCTGGCGAACAAGGAAATGGTCAACGCGGCGTTCGAGACGGGCCTCGCGATGGGCGTGCAGTTCGAGCGACGGCTGTTCCACGGGCTGTTCGGGACGGCGGACCAAAGCGAAGGCATGGCGGCATTCGTCGAAAAGCGCGCCGGGAACTGGACGGGGAAGTAAGCCAATTTCCCCTCCCGCTTGCGGGAGGGGTCAGGGGGAGGGGCGTGCCCGGATTGCCGACGATGTGATTGCGGCACTGCCCTCCCCCAACCCCTCCCGTGAACGGGAGGGGAGCAAAATTAGGAGAGAGAACATGGCACGGATCGCATTTATCGGGCTCGGCAACATGGGCGGCGGGATGGCGGCGAACCTCGCCAAGAAGGGCCACGACGTTCGCGCGTTCGACTTGAGCGCGGACGCGCTGGACAAGGCGAAGACCGCCGGCTGCCTCCCCGTCGCATCCGCTGCCGAAGCCGCGGACGGTGCCGAGGCGATCGTGACGATGCTGCCGGCGGGCAAGCATGTCGCCGAGGTCTATGATGCGCTGTTCGGCGTCGCCCCGGCGTCCGCGATCCTGATCGACTGTTCGACGATCGACGTCGCGACCGCCAAGCAGGTCGCCGAAGCCGCGCAGGCCAAGGGACTTGTCGCGGTCGATGCGCCAGTGTCGGGTGGCATCGGGGCTGCCAATGCGGGCACGCTCACCTTCATGGTCGGCGGCTCGGCCGAGGCGTTCGACCGTGCACAGGCGATCCTCGCGGACATGGGCAAGGCCGTCATCCACGCGGGCGCGAACGGGGCGGGACAGGCGGCGAAGATCTGCAACAACATGATCCTCGGCGCGACGATGATCGCGACCTGCGAAGCGTTCGTGCTGGCGGAGAAGCTGGGGCTCGATGCGCAGGCATTCTACGACATCGCGAGCGTGTCGTCGGGACAGAGCTGGTCGATGACCACCTACGCGCCGCTGCCGGGGATCGGTCCCGATACGCCCGCCGATCACGACTATCAGGGCGGCTTCGCGGCGGCGCTGATGTTGAAGGACCTGCGGCTCGCGATGGCGGCGGCGAAGGATGTCGGCGCGGATACGCCGATGGGCGCAAAGGCCGCCGAGCGCTACGAGGCGTTCACCGAGGCCGGGCAGGGAAGCCTCGACTTCTCGGCGATCATCCGCACGCTTTGAGACAAGCCGGGGCGAGGCTGACCCTCAGAGGAAGCGGATCAGCATCAGCAGCAAGCCTAGGATCGACACCATCCAGCACAGGCTGCGGATATATTTGATTCCGAACAGGTACAGCGGGATGTAGGCGATCCGCGCGCCGAACCAGAGCCACGCACCGATCGCACCGATGCCGCCGGTGCGATCGGTAACGGCCAGCCCCAGCGCGAGCGCGACGAAGACCGGATAGGTCTCCTGGAAATTCTTCAGTGCGCGTTCGGCGCGGCCTGCCATCTCGCCCAGCGGCTTCTGCTCGCCGTCGCGCGGGCCCGCATTCCAGTCGAGCCCACGGTCGCGCGTCGCGATCTGGCCCTGGATCATGACATAGGTGAACAGCAGGACCGTCGACCAGCCGAGCAGCAGCAATTCGGTAGGCAGCGTCATGATCGATCTCCGCAGGGGGCCAGCGGATTTCGAACGCCGCTATGCCAGCGAGGTTGCGCTGGGTTGGACGGGATTGGCAAGCTGGCGCGCATCGCGGGCGCGGTGGAACGCGCGGTCGGCATCGTCGATCGCACAGAGCAGGCTGCCGAAGCACGGCACCTCGTCGATCGGATAGACCCGCGACAGATCGTGGCCGAGCGCGAAAACGTCGCGCTGCGTGAGCAACCCGATCGCGACGATGCGGTCTTGATCAGGCATATGTCAGGCTCCAGTGGTGTAACACACGTTAACACGTCTGAGCTGCTATGTATCAGTAATATCGGATAAAGAGGCCAAGCGAGCCTTAGCCGAGGCCAAGTCGTTCGCGCGCCTGCCACCGGGCGATCATCAGCACCGAAACCACCGCCAGTCCGGCCGCCAGCCCTGTCCAGATGCCGACCCCGCCCCAGTCGCGCCCGAAGGCGAGCCATGCGCCGACGCCGATGCCGATCCCCCAATAGCCGATAGCGGCGAAGATCATCGGCACCTTGGTATCGCCCAGCCCGCGCAACATCCCCGCGCCGATCACCTGCGCGCCGTCGACCACCTGGAACACCGCGGCGACCGCGAGCAGCGAGATCGCCAGCGCGACGACGGGCGCATTGGCGGACGCGTCGACGTCGAGGATGATGCCGATCAGCAGTTGCGGGGCGAGGATCAAAAGCGCGGCGGTCAGCACCATGAATCCTTCGCCGATCGCGAACGCGGCCCAGCCCGCGCGGCCGATCCCCGCACGGTCGCCGCGTCCGGAGGCGAGCCCGACGCGGACGGTTGCGGCCTGGGCGATGCCGAGCGGTACCATGAAGGTGACGCTGGCGATCTGGATCGCGATCGCGTGGGCTGCGAGCGGCACCGTGCCGAGCAACCCCATCAGGAAGACGGCGGCGATGAACACGGTGGATTCGAACCCGAGCGTGATCGCGATCGGCAGGCCGAGCGTCCAGACCGCGCGGTATCGCGGCCAGTCGGCGCGCCAGAACCGGCCGAGCAGGCGGTAGCGGCGGAACGGCCTTGCGTAGATGACGACGGCGGCCATCGCGACGAAGCTGAGGCCGTTGGCGATGCTGCTCGCCATCCCCGAGCCGAGCAGGCCGAGCGCGGGGAGGCCCGCATGGCCGAAGATCAACAGCCAGTTGAGCGCGGCGTTGACCACCAGCAGCCCGACCATCACCACCAGCGACCAACCCGGCCGTTCGAGCGCGGCGACGAACGCGCGCAGGACGAGGAACGCGAGGCTCGGCAGCATGCCCCACATCACCGCGCGCACGAACCGCGCCGCGTCGTGCGCGAGCAGCGGATCCTGATCGAGCAGGTGCACAAGAATCGCCTCGGCATTCCAGAGGATCACCCAGGACGGGAGGCAGAGCGTGGCGGCGACCCAGATCGTCTGCCGCACGGTCCGCCGGATATCGCGCACCGCATGCGGCCGCGCACCCCGCTCGCGCGCGATCATCGGGACCGCGGCGGTGGTGAGGCCCATGCCGAAGACGAGGAACACGAGGTAGAGGTTCAGCCCCAGCGTCGCCGCCGCCAACGTGTCGGGCCCGAGCCGCCCGAGCATCGCGACGTCGGTCGCGCCGACCAGCGCCTGGGCGAGGTTCGTCGCGACCAGCGGCCAGGCGAGCTTCAGCGTGGCGGCGAATTCGGTGCGCCAAGGACGGGGCGGGGTGGACGTCATGCGCTGGCTTTAGCCGGGTTCACGGGCAAGTCGATTATTCCTGCTTACCCTCCCCTGTCAGGGGAGGTGTCGCCGCAGGCGACGGAGGGGTAACCCGCTATCGAAAGGGCGATACCCCTCCGTCTGGCAAGAGCCAGCCACCTCCCCTGCCAGGGAAGGATCGTGTGGAGCGATCCGGTACGAAGGGCGCGCGACGATCCCGCGACGTTTTCTCGACCACCCCATGTTTTCGCAACCCCCTCCCGTCATCCTGACGAAAGTCAGGACCCAGAGCCACACAAGACACCGCTGTTACGCTGGGTCCTGACTCTCGTCAGGATGACGATGGGGCGTTTGGCGCGCGCTCAACTCCCCACCCTCCGGTATCCTACCGCATCAATCCGGCAGCGCGGAGGGCGTTTTCGATCGTCGCCTGGATCCCCGTAGGTGCCTCGGCGCGAGGCTTCGGCGCAGACTTTGGCGCGGGTTTCGGTGAGACCGGGATCGCAATCTTCGCGACGCGTTCGACCGGCGCCGGCTTGGCCGCAGTCTCCGCCTTCGCCGCCGCAACCAGCCCCCAGGACTTGGCAATAACCGCCGTGCTCGAAATCCCGACGTCCAGCATGAACGGCCCCGCCGCGCCCAGTCGCTCGCCGCGCAGCGGGTCGATCGGCGTCCCATGACCCATGCCCGGCACGGTCCAGTCCTCGACGACATCGCGCCTCTGCGCGTCCGACCAGATCCGGTGGACCGCGGTGCCTACCCGCTCCGTGCGCGCCGCCTTCGAGCCGACACCGTGGATGCCGCGCCACTGCCGCGCGATCGTGTCCGCATTCGCCACGCTGACCGTCGCGTCCGCGCCACCGTGCCAGATCGCCAGCGTGGGCCAGCGCCCTTCATGACCGCGCGAGCCGCTGCGGACCGCGTCGGCCAGCGCGACGTCGCTGGTGTCGCCATGCCCGCGCATCCGGTCGAGCGCCTGCGACACGCCGGTCGCGGTGCCGTAGGCGAGCCCGCCGATCACCGCGCCGCCCGCGAACAGGTCCGGCCGGGTCGCCAGCATCGCCACCGTCATCGCGCCGCCGGCCGACAAGCCGGTTACGTAGACTCGGCTGCGGTCGAGGCCGTGGCGCGCGATCATCGTCTCGGTCATCTGCGCGATCGATTCCGCCTCGCCGCCAGCCTGCGCGGTGTCCTCCGACGCGAACCAGTTGAAGCAGAGGTTGGGATTGTTCGCGCGCGTCTGCTCGGGAAACAGCAACGCGAAACCGGCACGATCCGCGAGCGTCGACCAGCCCGATCCGTGGTCATAGCCCGCCGCCGTCTGCGTACACCCGTGCAGCACGACGACCAAAGCCGCGCCCGCTGGCAGGTCCTTGGGCACGTAGCTGTGCCCAAGCAGCGCGCCCGGGTTAGTCCCGAACTCGATCAACGGCGTCAGGCGGCTCGGCGCGGTGTCGCGCGGCGTCGGAGCCCCGGCACGCGCCATGCGGGCGATGGTATCGGCGATGTTTCTCACGTGAATCGAGCCTTTCGTCGCAAGCGTACTCAGCCGCGATCCTATCTCAACGTCGCACCTACATCATTTGTTGCTGCAGTGCAGCAAGAACGTCAGCCTCAGTGTCGGATCACATCGCACGCTTCGCCGATCGCAGCGTAGATCCGATCGAGATCGGCGTCGTCGATGCAATAGGGCGGCATCACGTAGACGGTGTTGCCGAGCGGGCGGAGCAGCAGGTCACGATCGCGGAAAAAGGCGAGTAGGCGCGGGCCGATCTGCGAGAGATAGCCGTCCTCGCCGCGCAGTTCGACCGCGGTGATCGTGCCGATCTGGCGCGCGTTGGCGATGCGGGGGTGTCGGGCGAGGGTCTCCATCCTAGACGCCTGGCGAGCGGCGAGATCGGCGATCCGTTCGCGTACCGGTTCGTCGCGCCAGATGGCCAAATTCGCATTGGCGGCGGCGCAGGCGATCGGGTTGGCCGTGTAGCTCGACGAGTGGAAGAACATCCGCGCGCGGTCGGTGCCGTAATGCGCCTGGTAGATCGCCTCGGTCGCCATCGTCACCGCGAGCGGGATCGCGCCGCCGGTCAGCCCCTTCGACAGGCACAGGATGTCGGGCACCACGCCCGCCTGTTCGCAGGCGAGCAGCGTGCCGGTGCGGCCCCAGCCGGTCATCACCTCGTCGGCGATGAACAGCACGTCGTGCGCTGCACAGATCCGCCGCATCTCGGCGAGGATGTGCGCGGGATAGATGTGCATCCCGCCCGCGCCGAGCAGCAGCGGCTCGACGATGAACGCGGCCGGGTGCGCGGCGCAGGCGCGTTCCAGGGCGTCGAGCGTCGCCTGTTCGCGCCCGGCGGCGGGGAAGGGGATCGTGCCGACATCGAACAGCAGCGGCGCATAGGCGCGGTTGTAGACGCCGCGCGCGCCGACCGACATCGCGCCGATCGTGTCGCCGTGATAGCTATGTTCGAGGACGAGGATGCGGTGGCGGTCCTCGCCGCGATCAAGCCAATAGCCGAGCGCCATCTTCAGCGCGCACTCGACGCTGGTGGAGCCTGAGTCGGAGAAAAAGACTCGCGTGAGCTCGGGGGGCATGATCGCGGTCAGCCCGCGCGCGAGGTCCTCGGCAGGCTGGTGCGTCCACCCGGCGAAGATGATCTGATCGAGCTTGCCCGCCTGTTCGGCGATCGCCGCCATGATCTTCGGGTTGGCGTGGCCGTGCGTGGTCACCCACCAGGACGAGATCGCATCGACGATCCGCCGGCCGTCCGACGTGTAGAGCGCGGCGCCGTCGGCGTGCGTGACGAGCGGGATCGGTTCGCGCAGGCCGTGCTGCGTGAAGGGGTGCCATACAGGGGAATCGCTCACCGGAACGCCTCCAGGTCGAAGTTCGCGGCGAACGCCTCGGCCAGTGTCGCGGCGTTGAGCGGATCGAGGCGCGGCAGGCGACCGAGCCGGCGGACTTTCCCCAGCGTGGCGATGGTCGCCTCGCTATCCTCGACCGCGTCGCCGACGAAGGCGATGCCGAGGATCGGGACGCCGCGGCTGCGCAACGCCTCGATCGAGAGCAGGCTGTGGTTGATCGTGCCGAGCCCGGTTCGCGCGACGAGCACCACCGGCTTGGCCCAGCGCGCGAACAGATCTGCGAAGATCAGGTCGCGCGTGATCGGCACCATCACGCCGCCCGCGCCTTCGACCACCAGCGGGCCATCGACTTCGGGCAGCGCGAGCCGTTCGGGGTCGATCGTCACGTCGTCGATCTCGGCGGCGAGATGCGGCGAGCACGGTGTCGTCAGCCGGTACGCTTCGGGCAGCACGCGCTCTGCCGGGACGCCTAGTGCTGCGACGGAGGCGGCATCGCTGCCGTCCGCGAGCCCGGCCTGGACCGGCTTCCAGTAGCGCGCGCCTAGCGCTGTGGTCAGGCCAGCGGCGAACACCGTCTTGCCGATATCCGTGTCCGTTCCGGTGACGATAATCGTCATTGCAGCGCCTCCTTCATGACCTCGCCCAAAGCCTCGATATCCGCCGCGGTGGCGTTCAGCGTCAACGATATCCGCAACCGCGACGTACCCTCGGGCACGGTCGGCGGACGGATACCACGCACGTCGAACCCCGCCGCCTGGATCGCGCCGGCGACGTGCATCGTTCGTGCCGCATCGCCGAGGATCAGCGGCAGGATCTGCGACCCGGTCGCCGCCACACCGTACGGCGCGAGCATGCGCTCGGCGGTCGCGACGAGGTCCCAAAGTTGCTCCCGCCGTGCCGGTTCGTCGGCCATGATCCGCAATGCCTCGCCGACCGCCAGCGCCATCAGCGGTGACGGCGCGGTCGAGAAGATGAACCCGCGCCCGCGGTTGACGATGAACGCGCGCATGACCGCCGGGCCGCACAACAGCGCGCCCTCGCAGCCGAGCGCCTTGCCGCACGTGCGCAGCGTGATGACGTTCTCGCGCCCGTCGAGGTCTTCGGCGAGGCCACGGCCGTCGGTACCGAACACCCCTGTCGCATGCGCCTCGTCGATCAGGAGAACGGCGTCATGGCGGTCCGCGACCCGCGCGAGATCGGCGAGCGGCGCGCGGTCGCCGTCCATGCTGTAGAGGCTCTCGACCGCGATCCACACGCGGCCCGTGCCGCCCCCCGTGCGCCATGCGGCTATCGCATCTGCGAACGCATCGGCATCGTTGTGCGCTGCGCTCACGCATGTCGCCCGGGTCAGCCGCATCCCCTCGTGCGCGCTCGCGTGGATCAGCGCGTCGTGGACGATCAGGTCATCGCGCTGCGGCAGCGTCGCGAACAGGATCGTGTTGGCGATGTAACCGCTGGCGAAGAACAGCGCCGCCCCGGTGCCGAAAAACCGCGCCGCATCCGCCTCCAGGATTTCATGCTCGGGCGCATTCCCCCGTAACAACCGCGAGCCGCCCGAGCCGACCGGCACGCCGCGCGCCAAGGCCTCGATCATCGCAGCCCGCAGACGGTCCGATCCGGCGAGCCCGAGATAGTCGTTCGAGGCGAAGTCGACCCCGGTACGCGGTCGGAGCGATCGGTACCGGTCGGCGGCAGCCAGCGTGGCGAGGTCTCGTTCCTGGTCGGCAAACATCATCGCGCCGCCCTAATCGTTACGCGGCACGATGACGATAGCGGGTCGATGAGGCGTGAGACTTACCCCGCCAGTTTCGAACCCCGCTGGTTTCGAATCCCGCAAGTTTCGAACCTCAATGCCCGCCGCACTCCGTCACCCCAGCGAAAGCTGGGGTATCCCGGTTGGCGAGCGGGCAACCCGAACCAGGAGACCCCAGCTTTCGCTGGGGTGACGGGCGGGATTGGTGGGGATATCTGGTTGCGGTTGCGGTCCTGGCGGAGTCCCGGAAGCCCGAGAGCTCAAGAACAGCAGAGTCTCAGAGCCAGCGGCGCCCCCCCCGACGGCCGGGGCCAGCTCTGGTAACCCTTTGATTACGCCTGCAACGCGTCGATAAACCCGCGCGCCCGCGCGCCGACATCGGCCGCGGTCATCCCCGGCGCATACAACGCGGAGCCCAGACCGAAACCCGCCGCCCCTGCCTTGCGCCACTCCGCCATGATCTCCGGCACCACCCCACCGACGGGTAGCACGCGCGTATCCTTGGGAAGGACGGCACGCATCGCCTTCAGCACGGCGGGACTCGCGGCCTCGGCCGGGAACAGTTTCAGCGCCGCGGCACCCGCTTCCAGCGCTGCGAATGCTTCGGTCGGGGTCGCGATGCCGGGGAGGGCGACATAACCGCGCTCGGCCGCCGCCGCGATCACCCGCACGTTCGCGTTGGGGGCAATGATCAGCGTCCCACCCGCCGCGCCGACCGCCGCCACGTCCTCGACGCGCAGCACCGTGCCCGCACCGACGACCGCGCGGCCCTTCAGCGTGCGCGCCAGTCGGGCGATGCTGTCGAGCGGGTCGGGCGAGTTCATCGGTACTTCGAGGATCGTGAACCCGGCATCGACCAGCGCCTCGCCGATCGCCTCGACCTCATCGGGCTTCACGCCGCGCAGAATCGCGATCAGCGGGCATTTCGCGAAGGCGTTGTCGAAGGCCTGGCGGTGCGTGGTAGAGGAAGTCATGCTGCAAGATCCTGGATGCGGGTGATGCCGGCCACGAATGCGGCCTGGCTGTCGATATGGTGCGAGGTGCCGCCCAGCGCATCGATCGCGCCGGCATAGAGCGCACCCAGCGCGGGATCGGCGAGGATGTGCACCGCGGCACCCGGCTCGATCCGCGCGGCGGTGTCCGCACCGATCAGCAACCCGCTCGCGAACGAGGCTGCGTGCGCGTCGTCGGCAATCCCGAGCACGCCGCGCGCGCGGATCGCGAACAGGCTGGCGGCGAGATCGCGCCGCGCGCCCTCGGCGACGCCTTCGAGAAACGCGGAGCCCAGTTCGACCGGGTGACCAAGCTGCCGCGACAGCACGCCGTGCGCGCGGAGCAGCGCGAAGAGTTCGCCGGTCATCGCGGTCGTAAAGCGGGTGATCGCGCCGCCCTCGACGGTCGCCCATTTGCAATGCGTACCGGGCTGGCAGAGCATCGCGTCGGCGGGCACCAGCCCGGCAGCGACCGCGCCGAGCAACTGCACCTCCTCGCCGCGCATCACGTCGGCATGCAGCCCGTCGCGGTACGACAGTCCCGGCACGATCGCGGTGCGGTCGTCGACCCGGTCGAGCCCCGCGGCGATCTCGGCAAGACCCGCGGGCGCCGCGACATAGGGCACGCTGCGCCAGCCGATGTTCGATCCGACCATCCCGGCGAGCAGCATCGGTAGGTCGCCGAGCCGCGCGCGGATGCCGGCCACGTCCGCCTGGTATTCGCCCGCTGCGACATTGGCCGCGCCGCGATCGTCCCGCTCGGACGCGACGACGCTGCCGTCTTCGATCCGGAACGCACGGCGATTGGTCGTCCCCCAATCGACTGCAATAAAATCGCCCATCTCATCACCCTCGGGCTCGTTGCCTGTGCCGCAATAGGATCGCTCGCGCGCGGTGGCGACGATCGAACAGGCCGGTTTATATGACAATTACGGAATGTTTGTCATGCACGATCGCGCAACACGTATTTTAGACCTTTTGACGGGTGACAGTATCCCTCGCTTGCGTCAGAACCTTGCCGATGGCGATCGATATGACAGAAGGCGAGAGTGGTTCGACCGTAACCGCGTTGGGGCGTAACCTTACGCATGGGATGCTCGATACGCTCGGCCGTGCGATCGTCACGGGACGGTACGAACATCGTCCGTTCCCGACCGAGGCGGAAATCGCCAAGACGCACGGCGTGAGCCGATCGGTGACGCGCGAAGCGGTCAAGATGCTGACCGCAAAGGGCTTGGTCAGCGCCCGCCCGCGACAGGGTACCATCGTGCAGCCGGCAAGTGCGTGGAACCTGTTCGATACCGACGTCCTGCGCTGGACACTGGAGCGGAAATTTTCGGTCGATCTGCTCCGGCATTTCAACCAGTTGCGGGTCGCGATCGAACCGGAGGCGGCGGCGTTGGCGGCACGGTTCGGCGACGCGGCCGATTTCCTGACGATCCGTGCCGGGCTGGAGCAGATGGAGGCGGGCGAGGCGGGGCTGACCGATCCGCTCGAGGCGGATATCGCGTTCCACATGGCGATCCTGCGGGCGTCGAAGAATCCCTTCTACGCGCAATTCCAGTCGGTGGTATCGACCGCGCTACGCACCTCGATCCGGTTCACCAACCGGATCAAGGGACGGTCTGCCAACATCGCCGATCATGCGGCGGTGGCCGATGCGATCATCGCGCGCGATCCGGGCGCCGCCCGGATCGCGATGACGCGGATCATCGGCGATGTGCTGACGCTGATCGGCGAAGAGTAGCGCCCGGCGGCGTAGCCTTTTCGGACTGTGCCGTTCATCCCCGCAATCGAACGAACATCCTGATCCAGGATAGGATCACCGGAACGTGCATCTCGGGGCTCACGTTGAGCGCCTAAAGAAGGATGCGTATCGGTGCTTCAGGTCAGTCAGCAGGTCGTCAACGAGCGTGTCACCCCTCTTGCCGCGGGACCGATAGCGGTCGCGGTCGTCGAAGGGCTGGAGAAGGGCGACGTGATCTGCGTTGCCGCCGACGATCAGCGCGCGACGGAGATTGCCGGAATCGCGACGGCGTTCGCGCCGGACGCGCTGGTGGTCCACCTGCCGTCGAGCGACGCGTTGCCGGGGGACGACGCGCCTGCATCGCCCGCCAATGTCGGCCGTCGGGTTGCAGCCCTGCGCCAGTTGCGTGCGGCGACGGAAGCCAAGGCGCATCCTATCCTGCTCGTAAAGACGGCGGAGGCGACTGCGGTACGGTATCCGGCGCCGGCAATGTTCGATGCGGCACCGCCTCGGCTCGCTGTCGGCGACGCGATCGACGTCGACGCATTTGCCGAAACCGCGGCGGAGATCGGCTATATCGTCGACGACCGCGTCGACGAACCGGGTGAGATCGCGCTGCGCGGCGGTGTGATCGACGTCTTTCCGGCGGACCGCGAGCATCCCGTGCGGATCGAGTTCGCCGACGGCGTCATCACCGGGCTTCGCAACTACGACCCGGTGTCGCAGCTCGGCGAGGGCGATATCGATCGCGTCGAGATCGGTAGGGCGACCGAGCCGTCGGTCGAGGATGGCGTCTCCGTTCTCGCGCATCTGCCGGATGCCGCGATCGCGTTCGACGAAGGCGCCGAGCGCCGCCGGACTCGCTTTCTGGCGATCGCCGCAGATGGCCTGCCGCGCCGCAAGGCTGCCGTCGATCTGGTGGACGACAAGACGTGGCAGGCTGCGGCGGCCGAGCGCGATGTGCTGGCGATCGAAGGCAGCGATGCGCAACCGCCGCGTTTCGTCGAGCGGCGCGATCCGGCGCGCGCATTCGCCCGGTTCGCAAAGGATAGTCTGGCCGATGGGCGGCTGTTGATCGTCGGCTCGCCGCGCGACCTCCGGTTCCTGCAACCCAGGCTCGAACGCGCGGCGAAGATCGCCTTCGTGCAGATCGAGCGCTGGTCCGAGGCGTCTGCGGCAAAGCCCGGCAGCGCAATGATGCTGGCTGCCCCGATCGACCGAGGATTCGTCGTCGACGGCATGACCATGGTCGCCGGCGCGGACCTGCTCGGTGGGCGTGCGCGCGCAGACGGGATTTCGGGCAGCGGCGCGGGAGCGATCGCTGCGTTGGCGAGCGAACTGCGGTGCGGCGACGTGATCGTCCACGAGGAGTTCGGCATCGGTGTGGTCCGTGGCCTTGAAATGCTGCCGGGGACGGAGGGCGACGCGATCGTCCTGGAATATGCCAAGGGTGGACGTCGCCTGGTGCCGGTCGCCGAGGCCGACCGGATCTGGCGTTACGGAGCCGAGGTGGACGCCGTAACGCTCGACGCGCTGGACGGTTCGTCCTGGCAGAAGCGGCGCGGCGCGATCGATTCGGCGATAGCCGAGAGCGCGCGCGATCTCGCCGCGATCGCTGCCGAGCGCGGGGCGCGGACGACCGATCCGATCGTACCGGACCGGGCGGCGTATGAGCGTTTCGCTGCCGGGTTCGCCTTCACCGAGACGCCCGATCAGGCCCGCGCGATCACGACGACGCTCGCCGATCTGGCGAGCGGCAAGCCGATGGACCGGCTGGTGATCGGCGATGTCGGCTATGGCAAGACCGAGGTCGCGCTGCGTGCCGCCGCCGCGGTGGCGCTGGCAGGACGCCAGGTCGCGATCGCCGCGCCGACGACGGTGCTCGTTCACCAGCATATCGAAACCTTCACGCGCCGGTTCGAGGGCAGCGGTATCGTCGTTGCCGGGCTGTCGCGTCTGTCGAGCACGGCCGAGAAGGCGCGGGTCAAGGCCGGGCTTGCCGACGGATCGATCCAGGTCGTGATCGGCACCGGGGCGATCGCCGGCAAGGGCGTCGCCTACAAGGATTTGGCGCTGGTGGTGATCGACGAGGAGCAGCGCTTCGGTGCGGCCGACAAGACGAAGCTGCATGCGCTTGGCGTGGGCCACGTCCTTACACTCAGCGCGACACCAATCCCGCGAACGTTGCAATCGGCGATGATCGGTTTGCAGGGACTGTCGGTGATCGCGACGCCGCCCGCGCGGCGCCAGCCGATCCGGACCGCGGTGGCGCATTTCGACGATGCCACCGTTCGTGCCGCGCTGCGCCGCGAACGTGCCCGCGGCGGCCAGAGCTTCGTGGTCGTGCCGCGGATCGACGACATGGCGCCACTGGCCGCGCGGCTTGCCAAGCTCGTTCCCGAACTCGGCCTCGTCCAGGCGCATGGCAAGATGCCGGCAGCGGAGATCGACGAGGCGATGGTCTCGTTCGCGGCGGGCGACGGCGACATCCTGCTCGCGACCAACATCATTGAGGCGGGGCTCGACGTGCCGCGCGCCAACACGATGATCGTCCACCATGCCGACCGTTTCGGTCTGTCGCAGCTTCATCAGTTGCGCGGACGGGTGGGGCGCAGCGGGCGGCGCGGGCAGGTGATGCTGCTGACCGATGGCGATGCGACGATCGGCGAGGCTACGTTGAAGCGCCTGCGGACCTTGCAGGCGTTCGATCGGCTCGGCGCGGGCTTTGCGATCAGTGCGCGCGACCTCGATCTGCGCGGTGCGGGCGATCTGGTCGGCGAGGCGCAGGCCGGCCACATGAAGCTGATCGGCATCGATCTGTACCAGCATCTGTTTGGCCGGGCATTGCGCAAGGCACGGCTCGAACGGGAGGGGGATACGCTGGTCGACGACTGGATCCCGGAACTGCATCTGGAACTCGGCGGATGCCTGCCCGAGGAGTGGATCCCAGAGACCGAGGTACGACTGGCTTTGTACGCCCGGCTTGCGCGACTTGACGGTGTCGCCGCGCTCGATCAGTTCGAGGCTGAACTCGACGATCGTTTCGGCGCAATGCCCGATCAGGCGCGGCGTCTTCTCCAGGTCGCGCGGATTCGAACCTTGGCAAGGGCTGCGGATATTCGGCGGATCGATGCCGGGCCTGCCGCGATTGCGCTCACGCCCTATGACCGGCGGACTGCAAAACCCGTGGGCGACTTGGTCGAGAAGAACGGTCGCTGGATCGCCGGCGAGAGCATCGGGGATCCGATCGAACGGGCGAACCGGATCGAGGAACTGCTCGACGCGCTCGTCGCGTAGCGCCTATTCCGCGGCCTGTGCCAGCGGAGGCGACAGCGCCTCGTCGGTGAGCGCGACCAGGATGGCGCGTACCAGATCGACGACCCGGGCAAAGCCGGCGCCCGGTGCGTGGAGTTTGCGATCGAGATAAAGTGTGCGGTCGAGTTCGAGTTGGACCGCGTGGATGTTCGCGGCCGGCCGGGCGTGCCGTTCGAGAATGTGCCCGCCGGCATAGGGGGTGTTGATCGCGGTCGAGAAGCCCCGCGCGGTGCATTCGGTCTCGACCCGCGTCACGAACCGCGCCGCCGCGGCGTGACCGAATCGATCGCCCAGCACGATCCGCGTGCCGCCGGGGCCGAGTGACGGCATCGAGTGCAGGTCGAGCAGCACCGCCACGCCGAACTGCGCCTTTGCCGCCTGAAGCGCACTGGAGATCGCCGCATGATAGGGGCGATGATCCTGCGCAATGCGGGCGGTGACGTCGGCATCGGTGAAGCGTCGCGCCCAGAGATCGCCCGCACCCGACACGCGCCGTGGCACCAGGCCCAGCCCGCTGCGCAGCTTGGCGGACTGCTGTGCCGGTGCCACCGACGCGGCGCCCTCGTCGAGCAGCGGATCGCGTTCGTCTTCGCCCCGGTTGAGGTCGATCCACGCGCGCGCGCGCGTCTGGACGATCGTCGTCTGGTTCGTCCGTGCGGCGCGCGCGACCGCGTCGACCAGGCGGTCTTCGAGCGGCAGCAGTGCTGCGAGCGGCACGCGGAGCGCGGTCTTCAGCGCCAGTGGATACTCCCGACCGGCATGCGGCACCGACAGCACCACCGGGCTGATCGGCGGCATCGCGCCGAGGCGTTCGAAGGGAGAGGGGGGCATCGCCCTACGCTAGGGCCGTGAGGCCATCGGGGCAATCGACCTCCCGCGCAACCCGGTCTCCCCGTCGCGCTTCATGGTCAATGAACTGGAAATATTAACCGCTTTGCGCGTAGGGCGAGGGCTTGAATGTATGAGTGAAAACGGGGCGTTAGATCGATGTTGCGAATTCTGCTGGCCGAAGACGATCAGGTGATGCGCGAGTATCTGACGCGTGCGCTCGAGCGCTCCGGCTACGACGTGACGGCGGTCGATCGCGGTACGGCGGCGATTCCGTTGCTCGAAACCGAAAAATTCGACCTGCTGCTGACCGATATCGTGATGCCCGAGATGGACGGGATCGAGCTGGCGCAGAAGGCTGGTGAGATGTGCGCGGACCTGCGCGTGATGTTCATCACGGGCTTTGCGGCGGTGACGCTGAAGGCGGGCCGGGCGATGCCGCACGCCCGCGTCTTGTCCAAGCCGTTCCACCTGCGCGACCTCGTCGCGGAGGTCGATCGCCTGTTCGAGATGGATAATATGACCGGCGTGCATTGAGCGCTTGCACGCCGCGATAACCGCGGCTAGTGGAGCCCTCCGGCGGGCGTGTAGCTCAGTGGTAGAGCACTGTGTTGACATCGCAGGGGTCGCAAGTTCAATCCTTGCCACGCCCACCATTGAAAACCCCGCTAGCCCTTTGGCTAGCGGGGTTTTTAACGTTATGGGGTCGGTCGCATCGCCCTGTTACCGCGCGGGCAGCTACGGGCCGCGGTGAATTTCGGTTCGGACGAACGGCGTTCGGCGAGGGTCCTGTGAGAACGGGCGCGCGGCGGGGCTCGGAGATAGGCTTGATGCCGCGGTCGTACCCCAATCATTCGGACCCTGCGGGCTTCGGCGCCCCCAACTTCTCCGCCATAGTCGGGACAGCATCTCTGATGCGTGCCGTCCCGTTTTATACCCCAGTACCGCCAGCCTTACCGTCAGCCCGCCGCGTCGACCTGGTCGAGATAGTCGGCATAGCCCTGCGTCTCCATCTCGTCGCGCGGCACGAACCGCAGCGACGCGGAGTTGATGCAGTAGCGCAAGCCCCCCTGATCGCGCGGGCCGTCCTCGAACACATGGCCGAGATGGCTGTCGGCGCCGGCCGAGCGGATTTCGGTGCGGACCATGCCGTGGCTGCGATCGTGCAGTTCGGTGACGTGGACCGGCGAGATCGGCCGGGTGAAGCTGGGCCAGCCGCAATGCGAATCGAACTTGTCGGCGGACGCGAACAGCGGCTCGCCGGAGACGATATCGACGTACAGGCCGGGTTCGCGGGTGTTCAGATATTCGCCCGTTCCCGGCCGTTCGGTGCCGCTCTGCTGCGTCACGTGGAACTGCTCCGGCGTGAGCTTGGCGATCGCCTCGTCGGTCTTCTTATACTCGGTCATGGTATGTCCCATCAGCGTGAACGCAGTCCTCCACCGATGTCGAACGCTCGCATCGATGGGGTTTCCGCCAATATAGGGCGTCTTGGCGCTGGCCCAATGCGCGCGGTCGCTGGCCCGTCGACGATATATTCCCGCGCATCCTCCGTCCGGCTTTTCAGGCGAGGACAAAAGCTGTCATGCGGGGCCGATGATTCGCACCCCGCTGTCCGCGCTCGCCTGCATCCTGTTCTCCTCGGGAAGCGTCCTCGCCCAATCGACCGCGGTCCCGACCGAGCCTGCGCCCGACATCGTCGTCACCGGGCGCGGGCTGGCGGATGCGCCGGGTGATCGCGCCTATGATATCGTCACGATCGATCGCGACCGGATCCAGGCGAATGCGAGCAATCGGCTGGAGAGCGTGCTCGCCGACGTCGCCGGGTTGCAGCAGTTCCGCCGGTCGGACTCGCGCAGTGCCAACCCGACCAGCCAGGGCATTTCGCTGCGCGGGATCGGCGGCAATGCGTCCAGTCGCGCACTGCTGATCTTCGACGGGGTGCCGCAGGCGGATCCGTTCGGCGGCTGGGTCGCGTTTCCGGCCTATGCGACGGGGCGGCTCGGGCGGGTCCGCGTGACGCGTGGTGGCGGCAGCGGGTATCGGGGGCCGGGTGCGCTGGCCGGAACGGTCGAACTGGAAAGCGCGACGCCCGATCAACTGACGCCGTTCCAGGGCGGCGTCGCCTATGGCAGCCGCGATTCGATCGATGCGCAGGGCTCGGCGGCGCTGGTACGCGGATCGGGGTTCGCCACCCTGTCGGGGGCGTACGCGCGCGGGGACGGCTTCACGCCGACCGTCGCGGAAAGCCGCGGAATCGTCGATCGCGCCACCCCCTATGAGCAGGCTTCGGGTGCGCTGCGGACCGTCGTCGGGATCGGCGCGAAGACCGAATTGCAGATGAATGCGAGCGCGTTCACCGACACGCGCGATCGCGGAAGTGACTTCACCGCCAACACGAGCGAGGGAGCCGACGCGAGCATCCGGCTGATCGGGCGGGGCGCGTGGGGCTATTCGGCGTTGGCGTATCTGCAGACGCGCGCGTTCGCGAGCAGCTTCAACAGCATCAATGCCGCGCGGACGACCGCGATCCAGTCGCTGAACCAGTATAATACGCCGGCCACCGGGCTCGGCGGGCGGATCGAGATCGCGCCGCCGCTAGGCGAGAGCATCACGCTCAGGTTGGGGGCCGATATCCGCGACGTGAGCGGCAAGACGCAGGAACTCTATACGTTCGTCAACGCAGCGCCCACGCGACGGCGCGAGGCTGGCGGGAGTACGACGACGACCGGCGTGTTCGCCGATGGGAGCCTCGTCGCAGGCGATTTCACGTTCAGTCTTGGAGGACGGGTCGACTGGTGGTCGATCGACGGCGGCTATCTGTCCGAGCGCCCGTTGGCGACCGGCGCGGCGCTGACCAACCTGCGCTATGCGGACCGCGACGGCAGCGAGACGACCGGGCGTGCGGGCGTGGCGTATCAGCCGATCGAGGCGATCACGCTGCGCGCGGCCGGGTATCGCGGGTGGCGCCTGCCGACGCTCAACGAACTGTACCGCCCGTTCCGTGTCGGCAACGACGCGACCGCGGCGAACGCGTTGCTGTCGCCGGAGCGGCTGACCGGGGTCGAGGGTGGCGTCACGCTGACGCCTGCGCCGGGCGTGAGCGTCGCCGCGACCTATTTCTACAACCGGCTGAAGAACGCGATTGCCAACGTCACGACGACCAACCCGCCGCAGGTGCTGCCGGGGGTGGCGACCTACCGCGCCCGCCAGAATCTCGATGCGATCCGCGCGCATGGCTTCGAACTGGATGCGGCGTATCGACCGGGTCCGCTGGGCGTGCAAGCATCGTGGTCGCACACGAACTCGAAGGTCGAGGGTTCGGGGATCACCGCCGCTTTGGACGGCTTGCGGCCGGCGCAGACCCCGCGCGACCAGGTGTCGGGAACGGTCGACTGGCGGCAGGACGCGGCGGCGCTGTCGCTGACCGTGCGGCATATCGGGCGGCAGTTCGACGACGACCAGAATACGCGAGTGCTTGGGGCCGCGACGACGCTCGATGCCTATGCGGCGCTGCCGATCATGCGCTCGTTGGTCGCGGAGGTGCGGGGGGAGAACCTGTTCGACGAGCGCGTCGAGGCGGGGATCAGCGGCGCCAACATCGTCGAGCGCGCGACACCGCGGACGATCTGGGTCGGGCTGCGCTACGGCGGGCGGTGAGTCCGAACGAACGATCCTCCCCCGCCAGGGGGAGGTGGCTGGCGCTTGCCAGACGGAGGGGGAGGACACGGAGCAGAGATAGTCGCTTACCTCCCCCTCCGTCACCTTCGGTGCCACCTCCCCCTGGCGGAGGAGGATTGGACGACTCCTCCCGCGTTGACCCGTGCACTACGCGCGACTAATGCCACTCCCGTGAAGGGTTCCCGGCGACGGGATCAAAAGGGAAGTCGGTGCGCGGGCCGGGTCGTCACGATCCAAATCCGCAAGACCGGCGCTGTACCCGCAACTGTGACCGGATAGCGGCCACCCCGATTATGCCACTGGGTTCCGGCCCGGGAAGGCGGGGTGGAGGCGGTGACCCGGAAGCCAGGAGACCTGCCTTTCACGGTCGATCCACTGCGCGGGCGGGTGCTCCGGCGCGGACGAGTGCTCCGGTGCAGCCGGGTTTCCTCGAGCGAGAGACGTCTGGCCGCCCCGCGAATGGTCGCAGGCGGTTCTGGTTAGGACGTGCCCAATGACGAAATTCTTTCTTCTGCTCGGCGCCGCGGCGATCGCAGCGCCTGCTTATGCCCAGACTATTGCGGATCCCGCTGCCGCCGAGGTTGTCGTCACCGCGACCCGCGCCGCGCAACCGCTGAGCGAGATCGGCCAGGCGGTGACGGTGATCGACCGCGCCGAGATCAAGCGCCGCCAGACCGTCGTCGTCTCCGATCTGCTCGCGACCACGCCCGGCGTCACCGTCACACGCAACGGCACCGTCGGTGCGCTGACCAGCGTCCGTATCCGCGGTGCCGAGGCGGACCAGACGCTGGTCGTGATCGACGGCGTCCGCGTCAACGATCCGTCGTCGACCGGCGGCGGCTTCAACTTCGGCAATCTCCTGTCGAGCTCGGTCGAGCGGATCGAGGTGTTGCGCGGCCCGAACTCGGTGCCATGGGGTAGCCAGGCGATCGGCGGCGTCGTCAACATCATCACCGCCGCATCGACCGAAGGCATTCAAGCACGCGCCAACGCCGAATATGGCTATGCCGACAGCGTGTTCGCGAGCGCGGGCGTCTCGGGCAAGTCCGGGCCGGTATCGGGCTCGCTGACCGGCGGCTATCTCCGCACCGACGGCATCTCGTCCGCCGCCAGCGGCACCGAGCGCGACGGGTACCGCCAATATGGCGCGACCGGGCGGCTCGGCGTCGAGTTCGCGCCAGGCATCGGCCTCGACCTGCGCGGCTATTTCGCCGACAGCCGCGTCGAGATCGACGGCTTCCCGGCCCCCGATTACGTGCTCGCCGATACGCCCGAATATTCGAAGACGCGCGAAGCTTACGGTTACGCAGGGCTGCACGCGAACTTCGCCGATGACCGGTTCAATAACCGCGTCGCGTTCACGATCGCCGACATCGACCGCGACAATTACGACCCGAGCTTTGGCAGCGATCCGACCTTCATCGGCCGCGGCCGCAGCGAACGCTACGAATACCAGGGCGACTTCCGCCCGCTCGACCGGGTCCGCGTGGTCGCCGGAGTCGAGCGCGAGAACAGCCGTTTCAATGACGGCTTCACCTTCGCGGATACCGGCATCACCAGCGTCTACGGCCAGCTGATCGTCAAGCCGCTCGACATCCTCACGATCACCGGCGGCGTCCGCAACGACGATCACGACGATTTCGGTAGCCACACGACGTTCGGCGCGAACGCGGCGCTGGCGTTGCGCGCCGGCACGACGATCCGCGCAAGCTATGGCGAAGGCTTCAAGGCACCAACCCTGTACCAACTCTTCTCCGACTACGGGAATCGCGGCCTTGATCCGGAGACCGCGCGCAACTTCGACGTCGGTGTCGAGCAGACGTTCCTCGACAACCGCGCGCGGGTCGCGGTGACCTATTTCAACCGCCGTACGCGCAACCAGATCGACTTCCGCGATTGCAGCCCAGCGGAGCAGGCGACTGCCGGTTCGATCTGTGTCGACCGCCCGTTCGGCGTCTACGACAACATCGCCCGCGCCGAGGCGGACGGCGTCGAGTTTACCTTGGCGCTGCGCCCGGTCGACGCGCTGACGCTGACCGCGAACTACAGCTATATCGACACAGAGAACCGCTCGATCGGCAGCGATTTCGGCAACGACCTCGCGCGCCGTCCCCGGCAGACCGCCAGCGTCGACGCCGATTACCGGTTCGCGTTCGGACTGTCGGTCGGCGGCACCGTGACGATGATCGGCGACAGCTTCGACGATGCCGCCAACACCACGCGGCTCGACGGCTATGCGCTGGCAGGCGTCCGCGCCGAACTGCCGATCAACGACCGGATCGCGCTGTACGGCCGCGTCGATAACCTGACCGACTCGCGGTACGAGACGGTCGCGGGGTACGGCAATTACGGCCGCGCGGCGTATGGCGGCGTGCGGTTGCGCCTGAAGTGAGGAGGGGCGGGACGATCCTTCTCATGCTGCTGCTGGGGGCCTGCGCACGGCCACCCGGCGGTGGCGGCGGCGGGATCGTCTCGACCAATCCTTGCGTCGACTCGGTGCTGATCCGGATTCTGCCCCCCGCGCGGATCGCGGCGATCAGCCATTATTCTCAGGACCCGGCGGCGACCTCGCTCCCGCTCACGGTCGCACGCCGCTTCCACGCCACCGCCGGGACCGCGGAGGAGGTGATCGCGCTGCACCCCGATCTCGTCATCGCCAGCACCTACACCCCGCCGGCGACGCAGGCGGCCTATGCGCGCGCCGGTCTGAAGACGCTCCTGCTCGGCATCCCCGACTCGATCGCCGAGAGCCAGGCGCAGGTGACGCAGATCGCCGATGCCGTGGGCGCGCCTGCGGGTGGCGCGCGGATCAATGCCGATATCGACCGCGCCGTGACTCGCTGGAGCCGCAAGGATCGATCCGAAGATGGCCCATCGCCGAGCGCGTTGCTGTATATCAGCGGCGATCTGGTAACCGGGGGGAGCACGTTGCTGAACGAGATGATGACCCGCGTCGGCTTCCGCAACGCCGCCGCGACCTACGGCCTGACGCATACCGGCACGCTGTCCGCCGAGACGATCGTGACGCAGCCCCCGTCCATCGTGATCGCCCTCGAACGCGCCAGCCGCGGCACCGCGTTGCGCCACCGCCTGCTGCCGACCACGCCGCAAGCCGTCTTCCCGCGCGTGCTGATCAACTGCGGCGGCCCGACCATCCCGCCCGCCCTCGAACGCCTAGCCGCGATAAGGGCGGGGCTGTGATGCTATGCGACACCCATACCAAAACCACCCCGGCGAAGGGCGGGGCCCAGTTGGGAAGGCCGGAGTAATGGAGTTCCGCCCACAGTTACGATCGTCCCCCGACTGGACCCCGGCCTTCGCCGGGGAGGTGGCTATGTGTGGCGTACGCGCAGATGAGCATATGTCGGGATGACCCGTACGCTCAAACTTGCCGTATTGGCTGTCCTTGTGGTCGTCCTGTTCGGCCTGTCGCTCGGCTGCGGGAAAGTCTGGGTGCCGCTCGACGCGTGGTTCTCGAGCGACCCGCGCTGGTGGATCATCCTCCAACTCCGCCTGCCTCGCGCGGTGCTCGGGCTCGCACTCGGCGCGACGCTCGGGCTGTCGGGTGCGGTCCTGCAAGGCTATCTCCGCAACCCGCTCGCCGACCCGGCGGTCGTCGGCGTGTCGTCGGTCGCGGCACTCGGCGCGGTCGCCGCGATCCTCTTCGGCGCCGGTTCGGGCCTGGCGATCTTCGCCGCCGCGATGCTCGGGGCGGGGGGCGCGGTCGCGTTGCTCGCCGCGCTGACGTGGCGGTCGCCTAGCGCGATCACCTTTATCCTCGCGGGCACCGTGCTCGCCAGCCTCGCCGGTGCGCTGACCGCGTTCCTGATCTCGATCGCGCCCAACCCTTATGCGGTCGCCGAGGTGATCGACTGGATCATGGGTGCGCTGACCGACCGCGGCTGGGATGATATCACGCTCGCCCTGCCGCCGATGCTGCTCGGCGGCGTGCTGCTGATGCTCACCGGCCGCTCGCTCGACGCGCTGTCGCTCGGCGAGGCGGCGGCGCGGTCGCTCGGCATAAGGATGGGCCGCGTCCGGTGGCTGGTCGTGCTCGGCACCGGACTGGTGGTCGGCGCGGGCGTCGCGATGACCGGCGTGATCGGCTTCGTCGGCCTCGTCGTGCCGCATCTGCTGCGCCCGATCTTCGGCCACCGCCCGAGCGCCTTGCTGCTGCCCTCGGCGCTTGGCGGCGCGGCGCTCGTGCTCGCTGCCGACAGCCTCGTCCGCCTCGCCCCCGGCGCAGGCGAAGTCCGGCTCGGCGTCGCGATGGCGCTTATCGGCGCGCCGTTCTTTCTCGGGTTGCTGGTCAAGGAACGGGGCCGGGCATGGATCTGATCGTCGACGCACTGCGCGTGACGCTCGGCAAGCGCACCGTCCTCCACGACGTGTCCGCGCACCTGCGCCCTGGCCGTGTCACCGCGATCCTCGGCCCCAACGGCGCCGGCAAGAGCTCGCTCGTCAAGGCCGCCGCCGCGCTCGTCGGTGGCAGCGCGGGCCGCGTCCGAATCGACATGCAGGACGTCGCGACGATGGACCCGCGCGCCCGCGCCCGCGCGATCGGCTACCTCCCACAGGACGCGACGGTCCACTGGAACATTATCGCCCGCGACGTCGTCGCGCTCGGCCGCCTGCCCCATCTCGGCGCACATGCCGCCCCGTCACCCGAAGACCGCGCTGCCACCGACCGCGCGATGCACGATACCGAGACCACGCACCTCGCAGATCGCCCGGTCGGCGAACTCTCCGGCGGCGAGCGCGCCCGCGTCCTGCTCGCCCGCGTGTTCGCCGGCGAACCCCGCTGGCTACTCGCCGACGAACCGCTCGCCAGCCTCGACCCCTCGCACCAGATCGACCTGCTCGCCCGTCTGCGCGCCTACGCGGCCGGCGGGGCAGGGGTCGCGATCGTCCTCCACGATCTCGTCCAGTCGCAGCGCGCGGCGGACGACGCGTTGCTGATCGCCGACGGTCGCATCGTCGCGTTCGGTCCGGTCGCCGAGGTGATGACCGCGGACACGCTCGCCCGCGTGTTCGGTGTCCGCGTCGCGCCGCTCGACGATGGCGGCCGCCGGTTGCTGGTGCCGGTCGGGCGTGTCGAGGTCGGCTAGACCGAGCGACACGCCCGGTGGATCGAAGCCGCGCTGTGGTGAGCCGGGGGGGCGGCAGGGTGAAAGATCATCGACGCGCCGCGCCCGCGGCACTATCCCGCGCCGGGTGATCGACATTCCCGCTCCCCTCCGCCTGCGCCTAGACGGCGACGCCCTCGTCCAGAACTGGCGCACGCTCAACCGCATGAGCGGCACCGCGGCATGCGGCGCCGCGGTCAAGGCGAACGGCTATGGCCTCGGCGCGATCGAGGTCGCTCGTCGCCTCGCTGCCGCAGGCTGCCGCGATTTCTTCGTCTCGAACTGGCAGGAAGCCGCCGAACTCGCCCCATTGGGCCTGACGGTGTCCGTCCTCCACGGCGTCCGCGAGGAAGATATGCCCGCCGCCACCGCCGGCTTCGCCCGCCCGGTCCTCAACACCCCCACCCAGGTCGCGCGCTGGAAAGCGGCGGGCGGCGGCCCCTGCGACGTGATGGTCGACACCGGCATGAATCGCCTCGGCGTGTCGGCGGACGACATCGCCGGCGGCCTGCTCGACGGCCTCGCGGTCGAAACGCTGATGAGCCACTTGGCGTGCGCCGATGAGGATGTGCCGATGAACGCGGTGCAGCGCGACCGCTTTGCCGCAGTGGCCGGCACGACGTCCGCGCGACGCGTGAGCCTCGCCAACTCCGCCGGCATCGCGCTCAAGGGCTATGCGTTCGACCTGACCCGCCCGGGCCTGGCGCTTTACGGCGGCATCCCGCGCGCGGATCTGGCCGCAGTGATCCGGCCGACGGTGACGCTCGAAGCGCAGATCCTCCAGCGTCGGCAGGTCAGCGCCGGTCAAACGGTAGGCTACAACGCAACCTGGACCGCGCCCGCCGACACCGAGGTGGCGATCGTCAACCTAGGCTATGCTGACGGCTATTTCCGTGGATTTTCGAACTGCGGAACCGCATCGGAGGGCGGCATCGCGATGCCCGTGATCGGCCGCGTATCGATGGATCTCGTGGCGATCGACGTGACGAACGCGGCCAATCTCGAAGAAGGATCTTGGATCGGCCTTGATTTTGCGCTGCCGATGGCGGCGGAACGGTCCGGCATGTCGCAATATGAGCTTCTGACGGGTCTGGGCGCGCGCTTTCGACGAGCATGGGTCTGATGACCTGAAACAGGAAGGGCCGCCCCGTAGGACGGCCCCCTTGAATTGCATTCTGCGACGATCAGAACTTCGCGCGGAAGCCCATTGCAAAGCTGCGACCGACCGGATCGTAAACGTCCGCCTGGGTCTCGGTTCCCGTGATCGACGCTGCAAACGGCGAGCCCGGCAAGAACGGCGGCTGCTTGTCGAACGCGTTGTTCACATTGACGTAGAAACTGAACTTCTGCTCGGGGTCCACGTTCCAGCGGAACTGGAAATCATGGTAGGTGTAGACCGGGATGCGATTGAGCGCCTCGATCGCAGGATTGCTGTTTGCGAACGTAACGCTCGACACGGCTCCGCCCAGATAGGTCATCTGCCAGCCGATCTGGAACTGGTCCTGGATCGTGTATGCTGCGCGCGTGAAGATGCGGTGCTTCTGCAACTGAGATCCAGCCGTGCCGACATTCTCTACCACCGGGGCGACTGGATTAGCCTGCGTTTCGTACCGGAAGCGCACTGAGTAGTTGACCGAGAGGTCGAGGCGGTCGCCTCCTGCGAGCCTCCGTCCGAAACGGCCCCCTACATCGATACCGTCCGTCAGCGTCTGGGCGACGTTGATAAGCTGACCGTTTACCGTCCGCAGCCGGCCCGTGTCATCGCGGATCACCTGTGAACAGAAGATCGGATCGCCCGACTGGAGACACTGCTGGATCGAGAACTGACGACCCAAGTTCGCGATGCCGTCTTTCAAGCGAATGTTGAAATAATCTACCGTGAAGCTGAACCCGGGCATCTGGTTTGGCGTGATGACCGCGCCGAGCGTCAGCGTACTTGCTGTCTCTTCGTTAAGAGCTGTATTGCCCCCGGTGAACCCGTTTATGCCTTGCTGCTGAGCAAGCGTGTAGTTGAACGCACCCGTGCTTGCGATCGCAGCCTGTACACTTGGAAGCTGGCGGCACGCTGCGCCAAATCCATTCGGGAAGGTCGCACTCACCCCCGGATTATTGGTTGCGTTTACGCCGTTGCAGGGATCGGCAACCGCTGCGAAAGTTTCGGCAGGCGGCTGGAACAGCTCACCGATGGTCGGTGCACGGTTCGCACGTGCGTATCCACCACGGAGAAAAAGCCCGCTAAATGGCTCGAACTCGGCACCCGCATTCCAGCTCAGCACGCTGCCGACCGTCGTGTAGTCGGAATAGCGGACGGCACCGATGAGATCGAACGACTTGACGAAACTGTCTTTGATCAGCGGTATCCGCGTTTCGCCGAACACTTCCCAGACGTTGAACGCACCACTGAAATCAGGTGCCTGATTGCCGATGTTAAGACCAGCGTTGGTCAGTGCGTCGCTGTCGCTCGACGAGGTTTCACGGCGGAACTCCCCGCCTACCGCGATGCCGACGTCCCCTGCCCAGAGCGAGAAGGGCGAACCCGAGATGCTGGCGTTCGCGACATGCTGCTGGTTGGTGACCCGCAGGCTGCGCGGAATGTCCGACTGGACGTACGCAGAAGCGGCGGCACTGGCGGAGCCCGCTCCGAACAGATTGAGGGGCGCGCATCCCGCAGCGCGCGCTGCTTCGCTACGGCAGACGATCTGGCCATTGAGCGAAACCGCATCGAGTGCTTCGCCGATACGGCTTTTGACCGCCGTCTCGCTTGCCGTATAGTCCGAGAAGCGCCCGTAGACATAGCTACCTTCATAGCGCCAGCCACCGCCGAGGACGCCGCGGACGCCGGCCGCTGCACGGATCGTGTCGCGATCGTTCGTGTTGCTGCGATCGAAGACCTCGTTGAAACGGCGGCGCGTTGAAATGCCGGTAATATCGTTCGCCGGATTGGCGTCGCTGTTGCGCGCCGCGATGATTGCCTGAACGGACTGCGGAATGAACGGGTTGGTGATCGCGATCGACGAAAGGACGTCCGCGTTGGGGACAAGACCGATTGCGATTGCCGAAGGCTCCAACGCCGACCGGGACTTTACCTTGTTATAGTTGGTTTCGAGGAACACCGTCGCCGCCGGACTGATCTCGAACGAGGTGTTGAACGCGGCCATGTACCGCTCGACCGGGGTCGCGATGAAGCGCACCGCGTTCCGATTGAAGCCGGGGCCTGTCCCGGTAATCAGGTTGTTGGCGTTGTCGTAGCTGAAGTTCGAGTTGGCGGCACTCGGGATGTCGAGTACCGGGTTCGCACCAGTGCCGCGCACATTGTAGTAAAACTGCCCCTGCGCGGAAAAGACGCTGTAGGACGCCGGGCCGCAGACGATGCCTTCGGCATTGCTGACCGGAATGCCGCAATCTTCACTAGATCGCGCACGGTCTGCCGAACGTAAGGCACCCGACCTGTCATAGGTCAGATTCCCGATCATCTTCCAGCGGCCATCGGCCAACGTCGAGCCGCCGGTTATCGTGATGAGCTGCTGGTCCGTGTCGCCGCGCTCCGAAATGCCGGTCTGGCCGCGGACTTGGAAGCCTTCGAACGAATCGCGCATTCTGAAGTTCACGACGCCCGCGATCGCGTCGGATCCGTAGACCGCCGATGTGCCCCCTGTAATGGTATCGACCCCCTCGATGAAATCGGTGGGGATGTTGTTGACGTCGACGCTCGCCGCACCGCCGAAACCGGCGACATACCGCCGACCGTTGACCAGGACCAACGTGCGGTTCGCTCCGAGGCCACGCAAGTTGAGAGTCGCGGCGCCGTTGCCCGAGGTAAGGAAGTTCGAATTGAACCGGCTCGTTCCCACGCCAAACTGCGGGAGCTGCTGAAGGGTATCCTGAATGTTCAGTGCAGCGTCCTGTTGGATGTCAACACTGGACGTGACGGTGATCGGAACGGTCGAGGTCAGACCCTGTTGGGCGATGCGCGAACCGGTAATGACAATGGCATCGTTTTCGCCCGGCGTGTCGGTCTGCTCCGGAAGCTCGTTCTGCGCAGCGGTGCCGTCCGTTGTTGACGGTACGGCCTGCGCATAGGCGACCGTCGGCAGAACAAACCCTGCAGCGAGAATGGTAGCGGAAAGAAAAACGTGCGTCCGGAACAAAATGCGATCCCCCTTTTATCGGCAACGGTGCCGTTGAGGGGATACAAGTCCAATAAGGGTAAAGCCGGCAAGCCCTTGTTCAGCTTTGGCCGGCCCGAAGACGCATTACGTTTAACGATTGTGACAAAAACGTCACGATTCCGTCATGTTGGGCATCATAGAGCAATAATCGGTCGTTAACGTCACCGCTCGATACACATCGCAATGCCCATGCCGCCGCCGATGCACAGCGTCGCCAGCCCCTTCTTCGCGTCGCGCTTCTGCATCTCGTAGATCAGGGTCGTCAGGACGCGCGCGCCGCTCGCGCCGATCGGATGGCCGATCGCGATCGCGCCGCCGTTGACGTTGACCTTGCTCGCGTCCCAGCCGAGTTCCTTGCCGACCGACAGCGCCTGCGCGGCGAAGGCTTCGTTGGCTTCGATCAGGTCGAGGTCGGCGAGCGTCCAGCCGGCCTTCTCCAGCGCGCGCTTGGTGGCGGGGACAGGGCCAATTCCCATGATCGACGGGTCGACGCCGGCCGACGCCCAACTCCTGATCGTCGCGAGGATCGGCGAGCCGCGGCGTTCGGCTTCGTCGCGGCGCATCATCACCAGCGCTGCGGCGCCGTCGTTGAGGCCGCTCGCGTTCGCCGCGGTGACGGTGCCGTCCTTCTTGAATGCCGGCTTCACGCCCGAGACGCTCTCGATCGTCGCGCCGGCGCGGATGTATTCGTCGTGGGCGACCACGGTGTCGCCCTTGCGGCCCTTGATCGTGACGGGTGCGATCTCGTCCTTGAAGCGCCCCGAGCCGCGCGCGGCCTCGGCCTTGTTCTGCGAGGCGACCGAGAAGGCGTCCTGTTCGCCGCGCGTGACCTGATATTGCTCGGCGAGATTCTCGGCGGTGATGCCCATGTGATAGCCGTTGAAGACGTCGGTCAGGCCGTCGCTGACCATCGTGTCGACGAGGCTGAGATTGCCCATCTTCTGGCCGCCGCGGATCGACTGCGCGTGTGCGGAGAGCGACATCGATTCCTGGCCGCCGGCGACGACGATGGTCGCGTCGCCGGTCTGGATCGCCTGGGCTGCCAGTGCGACCGCCCGGAGTCCTGAGCCGCAGACCTGGTTGACGCCCCAGGCCGGGATTTCCTTCGGTACGCCCGCCGCCATCGACGCCTGGCGCGCAGGGTTCTGGCCTTGCGCGGCGGTCAGGACCTGGCCGAGGATCACTTCGGAGACGTCTTCGCCCGCGACGCCCGCCTGTTCGAGCGCAGCTTCGATCGCGATGCGGCCGAGTTCATGGGCGGGCGTTGTCGCGAACGCGCCGAGGAAGCTGCCGACTGGGGTACGCTTGGCAGCGGTGATGACGACGTCGGTGGGGCGGGTGGTCATGTCGGGATCCTCTATGTTTGGACCCCATGTAGGTCAGCCGAGCGCGGCGATCCAGTTGGCGAGCGGTTCCCAGAGGCGCGCGCGCGCAGAACGGCCGACGATCATGCCGACATGGCCGGCACCCAGATCGCGGCGGTCGGCAAGTCCGATCGCGGTGGCGGCGGGGACTATTCGGTCGCTAAGCGAGACGAACTCGACGGTCGGGCAGGCGAGTGCGAGCGGGTCGACCACGGTACCGGCGATGGCCCAGCGGCCTTTGCCGGGCAGGTCGTTGGCGATGCAGTCCTCGAACAACGAGGCGGCGGCGGCGTAGGGAAGCGGCGCGCCCGCGTTCGCCCAATCTTCGAGTCGGACGAACGCGCGCGCCGCGTCGCTGTCCGGGGCGAGGTCGGCGAACGCCTCGTATTTTGCGATCGTACGCGCGGGATCGAGTTGCCAGAAGCCCGCTTGCAGGACTTCCACCGGCAGTAGGCCGAGCATCGCCGCGGCGGGCTGGACTGCTGCCCAGGTGGCGGCAAGCGCGGACCGACCCTCGCCATAGCCCGCGAAGTGCCACGGCGCGGCGATCGTCGCGACCCCCGCAACGGGGGTAATCGCAGCGGCACCGAGCGCGAGCGTGCCGCCGAGGCAATAGCCGACCAACACCGGCGGTTCGTCCAGCGCCCGTAGCAACGGCATCAGCAGCCGCTCGACATGCGCCGCCAGATCGAGGTCGCGGTCGGCGCTGCCGGGCGATCCCCAGTCGACGAGCCACGCATGGAATCCCTGCTCCGCGATCCACCGCACCAGCGAAGACTCGGGCGAATGATCGAGGATATCGGGCGGATTTATCAAGGACGGAACGAACACTACCGGCCGTCCGCTGCCACCGTAATCGCGCAGCGAAACCCGCCCCGCGCTGTGAACAGCAGGCATCGGATCGGCGCGCTGCGCTCGTGGCGCGGCCTGATAGGCGCGCAATCCGGCTAGTGCGCTGGCCATCCGGTCGGGCGATGCTGCGGTCTCGCTGCGCAGCACGCTGAGGAACAAGGGTAAGGGCCTCGGACCTTGTTGCGGTGCGTCATCAAAGACTGTAGCCTCCGTTTCAAACATAAGACGGGGGATCCATGAAGAAGCAACCGGCTGCCGACGGAATCGTCATCATCAAGAAATACGCCAACAGGCGGCTCTATAACACCGAGACCTCATCCTACATCACGCTCGATCATCTGGCGACGATGACTCGCGAGGGCCGCGACTTCAAGGTGGTCGACGCGAAGACCGACGAGGACATCACCCACAACGTCCTCACCCAGATCATCATGGAGGAGGAGAGTCGCGGCGAGACGATGATGCCGGTGAACTTTCTGCGCCAGCTGATCTCGATGTACGGCGACTCGATGCAGACGATGGTCCCCGGGTACCTCGAGGCGTCGATGGACAGCTTTCGTCGCAACCACGATCAGTTCAAGTCCGCGGTCGAGGGTGCGTTCGCGAACTCGCCGTTCGCCGATCTCGCCAAGCGCAATCTCGCGATGTTCGACGTCGCCGCGCAGGCGATGAACCCGGCCACACCCGCACCCGCCGCCAGCAAGGACGACGAGATCGCGGCCCTGCGCACCGAACTCGCCAAATTGCAGGAAAAGGTCGAGAAGCTCGGCTGACGGATCGGGCTGGACGATGGGGCCGGTGTTGTGGAGTGCGAGCGGCGGCCTGGCCGCGTTGGCGGTCGTCGCCGGGCTCGGCGAACGACGCCGGCGACGGCGACGCGATCCGGATTCGGTCGGCTGGGTCGACTGGCCGACCGTCCAGATGCTCGCCCTGATCGCATTGGCCGTCACGGTCGGGCTGGCGTTCAAGACCTGAGCTTCCAGCCGTCAGCGGCGAGCGTCGGTCCGCAGGCGATAGACGCTCTGGGGTAACTGGCCGATCTTCACCGAGCCGACCAGCCTATAGCGCGCCGCGATCGCGCGAACGACCAGCGCCTGGGTCGCAAGGTTCGTGCTAGGTTTCGGCGCACGCACGACGATCACGCTAGGACGGGCCGCGAGCAACCGCGTGACTTCGGCGACGGGATCGATCCCCGTACCATGCGACTCGGTCGTCTGGCCCAGATGGCTGCGAAAGATATAGGGCGTCGGCAGGCAGGATCGGGTGAGGAAATAGAGGATCGGTTCGCTGCCATAGGCGAACATGCAGCCGCGCGGTTGCTGGCCGATCAGGTGGACGAGTTGGGCGATCTGCCGTGCGTTGCCGCGCCGTCCGACACGGATGCTCGTCAGGATGGTCGCGGCGAGCGCGCCGAACGCCAGTATTGCGACAAGGCGATATACGGTCGTGCGGACAGTCGGCCCCGCGACCCCCGTGCCGGCAGCGACCGACAGCGGCAGCGCGAGTGGCAGCATGTAGAGCAGCTCGAACGTGTGCATGATCAGGATCGCGATCACCGCAGCGGCGACCCATCCGAGCGCGAAGCTGCTGGCCCGTCGGCCACGCCACGCCAGCCAGGCGAGCGGCAAGCTGAGGCCGATCCCGCCAAGCAGCTTCAGGATATTGGACCGGAGCGTGTCGTCGTCCTGCTGGCCGAAGATCGAAAGGAAATTGGCGAAGACGAAGGCATCGCCGTGGCCGGCTGCGGCATAGACGGCCCAGGCGAGCGCGGTCGGCAGCAGCGCGGCGCCGATCCACAGGCCGGCGTCGGCGGCCAGCCGGCCGATCGATCGGCCATCGCGGTGTGCGGTCCACAGCAGCGTCAGGCCGAAGAAGATCCCCTCGAACATGGCGGTGTATTTGATCTGCATCGCGATGCCGATCAGCAGCATCGCCCCGGCGCCGCGTCGACTGATATGCCGCTGGTCGCGCGTCGTATCGAGCACCAGCAGCGCCGCCGCCGCCATCAGGGCGTTGCCCCATATCGCCGACTGTCCGCCCGCACCGTCGAACACGATGATCCAGACGAGATAGATCACCCCCGCGCCCAGGCTTGCGATCGGGCTGGCGCTGTCGGGGGAGAGGCGGTCGACGATCCGACCGATGAGCCATGCGGTGCCCGCGGCGACCAGCGTCGCGGCGAGCTGGTACGTCAGCACGCCGTCGCCGCCGACGCTGCGGATGGCAGCGAAGATTAGGAACAGCCCGACCGGCTTGCGATCGAAGATGTCGACGAACGGCCATGCCCCATGCAGCAGGCGATCGCCGACCAGCAGGTAGAATTGCTCGTCGCTATGGATCACCGGGTTGCCGAAGAACGGGCTGCGGATCGCGAAGGCGACGAGCAGCAGGACGAGCGCACCCGACCAGCGATGGCGCGTCATCAGTAGAAGGTCTTGAGCGTCAGGAGCCGCGTCGTTCCGTCGCACAGGCCTAGCGCGACGACGCGGCCGGGGGCGCCGGCCGACCATGACGTAAGCGGGCTCGTGGGATAGTCGGTCGGGATCTGTACGCCGTCGATCGCGCAGATCATGTCGCCATCCTTCCAGCCCGAGGCTTCGGCGGGGCCGCCGCGCATGACGTGTAGGACTTTCAGCCGATCCGGTTCGGCACCGACGAGCAGCCCGCTGGTCGAACGGAGCGGCGGCGTGTCGGCCTTCGGGCCGCGGCTGAGCACCATGCGGCGCGCGCCGGGATCGAGCAGCACGCGGTAATTCTGGAGGAAGCCGGATCCGATCCGTCCGGCGGTGCCGATCGCCTGCGAGAAGCCGCCTGCGGGTTCGATCCGGACTTCGGTGGAGCGCGCGGTCATCGTGCCGACGCGGAGATCGGGGACGATCGCGAGGCCGCTCACCGCTGGTCCCGCTAGCCCGAACGCGATCGCGGTGGTGACGCGCACGTCTTTCAGACCGGCCGCCTGCCAGCCGGCAGCGGTGACGGTGACCGAGGACCCGTCGCCGGTATCGACGACCACGGGCGCGAGCCGCCGGTTGCCCAGCGTGAGCGCGCTTTCGTAGACGCTGCGTTCGGTGGAGACGCGCAAGGGTGCTGTCTCGCCCTTGAACGGGAGGCGGCCCGAGCGGATCAGGCGGAAGCGCTTGGCGGCATAGTCGATGTCGAGCGCATGGCCGGCGAGCATGTCGGCGCCGACGAGCAAGTCGACCGCGGACGCGCTGCCAGTGGCGATCGCGGGCAGGTCGGCGACCGTCACGCCGCCGCCGGTCCGCGCGAGACCGCCAAGCGCGACGCTGCGGGTCGGCATCCAGCCTAAGGCGACCGATCCGCCGATCGCGGTCGCGCTGCCGCCGGCGACCAGCTTGGCGGTGTCGACCGCGGGGGAGGCCTTGGCGAGCAACGTATAGCTGACGCCGGTATCGACGATCGCGGTGACGTTGCGGCCGTCGATCTGCATCGTGAAGCGGATCTGGTTGCCGGGCGTCAGGTCGAACGGGATCCAGCGGGCTTCGGCGTCGGTCGCGAGATGATAGACGCCGCGGTCGCGCGCGGCAGGAGAGACGCCGTTGGAATCGGCGTTAGAATTGGCGGCGGAATCGGCTGGCGCCGGTGCAGGCGCAGGCTCGCGCGCGGAAACGAACAGGACCGCGATCAGCGGGACGAGGACGAAAAGGGCACGGCGCATGTGCGGTGGTCCCTAGCGGGTCGCGGGGGCGGTACAAGCCGGCGCGTCGCCGAACCGGGCCCGAGACCCGACGAAGATCGCCCGCAATCTTTCCCGAGACGGGAGCTGGAGGCGGGAAGGGTGCCAGCAAACAAGAGGCGTCGCTTACTGCCCCTCCGATGGGCAAGCGCAAGCGCCTCCCGCCCAGGAGGAATAGCGCGATCCGATGCCCAAATCCGATGCCCCCTATCCGATGCCTGTCGTGTCGATCCCCAGGGACCCGCACCCACGCCTCCAGGGGCGCGGGGGGTAGCGGTCGTGGCTCCTAAGCCCCCCGTTCGCGCGGGAACAGTAGGTGGGCGAGCATAACGCGATCAGCGCGCTAACCACCAACCGCTCACTGCCCATGTCGCGCCCGCGACAATCACGCAACGCCCGCAAGACACACCACCCCGGCGGAGGCCGGGGCCCAGTTGGGAGGCGTCGCCAACTGCGGACTGCGCTTCGTTATTGCCATCTTGCCGACTGGGCCCCAGCCTTCGCCGGGGTGGCGGTGTTAGGTATCGTGGAGCTCAATGAGCAAACGCCCCCTACAGGCACGCCTCCAGATACGCTTGGTCGAACCCGAACTGCTTGGCCTTCTCCAGCGTATACGGCCTGAGCCCCATCGACCGGTATTCCCCCAGGATTTTCCCGTCCGCCGACTCGTCCATATACTCGAACTTGAACAGCTCCTGCGTGACGATCACCGGCCCTTCCATGCCGATCACCTCGGTGATGTTGGTGACGCGGCGCGAGCCGTCCCGGAGGCGCTTCACCTGGATGATCAGTTCGACCGAGTCCGCGATCTGCCGCGAGATCGCTTCCTTCGGCACCTTGATGTCGGACATCATCACCATGTTCTCCATGCGGGCCAAGGCCTCGCGCGGGGAGTTGGCGTGGAGCGTGCACATCGAGCCGTCGTGACCGGTGTTCATGGCCGCGAGCATGTCGAAACACTCGGAGCCACGAATTTCCCCCAGGATGATCCGGTCCGGCCGCATACGCAGCGCGTTCTTCACGAGATCGCGGATCGAGATCTCGCCCTGGCCCTCCAGATTGGCCGGGCGCGTTTCGAGTGGGAGCCAGTGCGGCTGTTGCAAGCGAAGCTCGGCAGCATCCTCGATCGTCAGGACGCGCTCGCCCGGGTCGATCATCTTCGACAGCGCGTTCAGCATCGTCGTCTTGCCCGAGCCGGTACCGCCCGAGATCACCACATTGAACCGCGACGCCCCCGCGATCTTCAGCGCAGTCGCCATCTTCGGCGACATCGATCCAAACCCTGCCATCATGTCGAGCGTGATCGGTTTCGCGGAGAATTTACGGATCGAGATCGCGGTACCGCGCAAGCTCAGCGGCGGCACGATCACGTTGACGCGCGAGCCATCCTTGAGGCGCGCATCGGCGAGTGGCGAAGTCTGGTCGACGCGCCGGCCGACCGAGTTCACGATCCGCTGCGCGATCTGGAACAGATGCTCCTCGTCGCGGAACTGGATCGGCGCGAGCTCGAGCTTGCCCTTGCGCTCGACATAGGTTTGTTCGGGGCCGTTCACCATGATGTCGGTGATGTTCGGATCCGCCAGCAGCTCTTCCAGCGGCCCGAGCCCGAGCAGCTCATCGACCAGCACCTTCTCCAGCGCGAACTGTTCGCGGCGGTTGAGCGTCAGCTTCAGCTCGGCGAGCACTTCGCCGATGATCGGGCGGAATTCCTCGGCGAGTTCGTCCTTGCCGAGCGTCGCCGCGGCCTCCGGATCGACGCGTTCGAGCAGGCGCGGGAGGACCTGTTCCTTGATCTTGTGGATCGACTGTTCGAAGCCCTCGACGCGGCTGTTGCCGGCCTCGCCGCTGGCATTCTGGCGGTCCGACAGGCGCTGCATCGCATCCATCTGCGTGCCGGGCATCGTGCCGGGGCCGAAACCGTCGGTTTCGCCTGGCATCGGCGACGAGTCGATCGGGGGAAACTGCGAACCGCCCTCGGGTTCGGGACGCGGCGCGGGGTTGCCCCCTTGCATAGGGCCGCCTTGCATAGGCCGTGCGACGCCGAATGCGGGCCGGGCCGCTTGCCCCCCGCTGATGCCATTACGACGCCCGAATGCGCTCATGCCCAAATCCCTGGATGATTGCCCAAGGGGTTAGGCACCAAGACTTGATAATTCGCTAACCAAACCGGATTGGCAGGAGTCTTCCGATAAGAGCCGAGGGTTGATCGCCGCCGCGAACTCCCCGAAGGCTGGTGCATGATCCGCCTGCTGCTCCTCCTCGCGCTGACTTTCGGGTTGGCCAGTTCCGCGTCGGCCGACGACATCGCCGCCGCCGGGCGCGGCGTGGTGCGCGTCGTGACGATCGCGGTGGTCGATGATCAGGTGGTCGGCTTCGGGCACGGCAGCGGCTTCGCGATCGCGCCCAACCGGATCGTCACCAACGCGCACGTCGTCGATCTCGCCGAACGCTATCCTGACAACGTCGTGGTCGGCATCGTGCCCACCGAGGGCGACAAATCCTATCAGGGCAAGGTGATCGCGTATGATTCGCAGCGCGACCTGGCGCTGATCGAATTCACCGGCGCGCGCCTGCCGCCAAGCCCGCTCTATACGGGCCCGATGAGCGAGGGCGATGCAGTGGTGTCGCTCGGCTTCCCCGGCAATGTCGACCTCGCGACGGCACGGTCGGCGGCGGATTATATCCGGCCGATGACGCCGGTGCGGTCGGAGGGCGTGCTCTCGGGTCGCCGCGTGCTGAGCGGTGTGGAGGTGTTGCTGCATACGGCGAGTATTGCGCGTGGTAATTCGGGTGGTCCTCTGCTCGACCGCTGCGGGCGGGTGATCGGCGTGAATTCTGCCATCACGCGTGGGGAGGAGGGCGACTCGACGTTCGGGTTCGCGATCGCGGATACCGAGCTTGCCGGGTTCCTGCGCGAGGCGAAACAGCCCTATGCGTCGATCGGGACGGGATGTACCTCGATCGAGGATCGCTTGCGGCAGGACGCCGACGCGGATGCGCGGGCGACCGCGGATGCCGCGTCAGCCAAGCGCGACGCCGCCACGCAGGATGCGATGACCCGCGAGGTGGCGCTGGAGAAAGCGCGGACCGAGGCGTCGCGCAGTCGCGAGAACGTGATGGCGATCGCCGGGCTGCTGCTGGTCGCTGGCGCGCTCGTGATCGGTAGCGCGGGTCTGCTCGAATCGCGGGGCCAGCGGCGCCAGGCGATCTGGGCGGTGTCGGTCGGCGGCGTCAGCGTGCTGGTCGCGATCATCGTGTTCGTGCTGCGACCCTCGGGCGAGGTCGACGTCCCCTTGTCGGCGCTCCCGAAGACCCGCATCTCGACGCCCGACGCCGCGCTCGGCAAGCTGATCTGCACGCTGATCCCGGAGCGGAGCCGGATCACGATCTCGTCCAGCGATGACGTGTCGATCGACTGGGGCGCCAAGGGCTGCGTGAACGGCAAGACGCAATATGTCGGTGCGCAAAACGGCAATGGGGGCGGTCGCTTCGACCGCGTGCTCGTGCCGGACGACGAGCAGACCGTCTCCGTCCTCTCGTTCGATCCGGCGAAGCGGGTCTATTCGAACACGCGCTATCTGCTGTCGGCGGCGGGGATGACCGCCGCGCGGACCGCGCGGGGTGTCGTGCCGAACGTCTGCAACATGGACGACGCCGCGCTGGGTCGGCTCGCGGGTCAACAGGCGGCGATCCGCGCGGTATTGCCACCGCTGCCGAACGAAAAGCTCGTCTATTCCTGCAAATCGGCAAAATGATCGGCATCGGACGGAACGGATAGATTACCGCCCCGGAATCTGCTCGGTTGCGCCAAAGAACGAAGCGTCGGCATGACGCTCGACAAAGGGGCGTGACGATGCGTGTTTCGGGATGGGTTCGCGGTATCGCAGTGCTCGCAGCGGCGAGTGCAGCCTGCATCTCGGCCGCCTCGGAGGCAAAGTGGTTGCGGGCCACCTCGGATCATTTCGTCGTCTATTCGAGCGTCGGCGAGACGGCATTGCGCAAGACCGCGACGCAACTCGAACAGTTCGATGGCGTGATGCGTATCCTGCACCGGGCCAACACTCCGCCCGCCGAGCCGGGCACGAACCGGGTGACCGTCTATGTCGTCAACACAGCGAGCGATGTCCGCAAGTTGATGGGCAAGGGCAGTGCCAACGTCGCCGGGTTCTATGTGCCGCGCGTGAGCGGATCGATCGCCTTCACGCCCCGCTCCGGTGGCGGGGATGGCGATTTGCAGCCGCAGATCGTGCTGTTCCACGAATACGCGCATCATTTCCTGCTCGGCACGTTCGCCGCCGCCTATCCCGCCTGGTTCTCCGAAGGCTATGCCGAGTTCGTCTCGACCGCACGGTTCGAAAAGGACGGCGTCATGGTCGGCGTGGCGGCGCAGCACCGGGCGTATAGTCTGTTGAGGACGCGCGGATTGTCGGCGGAACGCCTGTTCGATACCGGATCGCGCCGGTTGTCCGACGAGGAGCGTGGTTCGCTCTACGCACGCGGCTGGCTGCTGACGCACTATATCATGTTCGATCCGGCACGCGGTGCGACGTTCCGGCGCTATCTCGATGCGTTGAACACAGGCGTGCCCAGCGTCACGGCGGCACGGACCGCGTTCGGCGATCTGCGCGCGCTCGATCGGTCGCTCGACGCCTATCTCGCGCAATCGAGGATCCCCGGCATCAAGATCGCCTATTCGCGCCTCCCCGATCCGAAGATCACCGTCGAACCCGTGAGTGCGGGCGCCGAAGCGTTGATGGCCCTTCGCATGGAGTCCGAGCGCGGCGTGAACAACAAGACGGCGCAACCGATCTACACCCGGGCCAAGGCGATCGCGGCGAGCTATCCGACCGACCCCGTGGCGCAGGGCTGGTTCGCCGAGATGGCCTATGACGCGGTTCAGGACGACGATGCCGAAGCGGCCGTGGACCGCGCACTCGCCGCCGACCCCAAGATGGCGCAGGCGCTGCTCTACAAGGCGAGGATCCACCTTCGCCGCGCAAGTGCCGCGTCCACCAAGGATGCCGACGCGTGGAAGAAAGCGCGGATCTGGGTCGTCAAGGCCAACCGCCTCGCCCCCGACGATGCCGAGGCGTTGTCGCTATATTATGACAGCTTCGGCGCGGAACGTACGCCGCCGACCAAGATTGCGATCGATGGCGTTAAGCGCGCGCTCGAACTCGTGCCGCAGGATCCCGAGTTGCGGTTCAAGGTCGCCGCGCAGGAGATACGCGACGGCGATGCGGAGGACGCCAAGCGGACCTTGCGTCCGCTCGCCTTCGACCCGCATATGCCGGCGGACAATCCCGCCGCGCGGCTGATCACGATCCTGGAATCCGGCAAGGTCGGGCCCGAGGCGTTGCGGTTGCTCGGGCAGGGACAGGACGGGGTTGCCGAGACGCCTCCGGCCGGGTGACGCCTAACCCCTTTCGCGTTCGATCAACGCCTGTTTGCGGTCCAGCCCATAGGCATAGCCGCCGAGCGCGCCGCCGATCCGCTGCGCACGGTGGCAAGGAATGACGATCGACACTGGGTTCTGTCCGCACGCGGTGCCGGCGGCGCGGACCGCAGCGGGGCGGCCGGCGAGCGCGGCAAGTTCGCTGTAGGTGCGGGTTTCGCCGATCGGGATGGTGCGCAACGCCTGCCAGATGGCTTCCTGGAACGCGGTGCCGCGGACATCCAGCGGGAGATCGTGGTCGCGATCGGGGGATTCGACGGCGGCGACGACCTGCGCGGCTAGGTTGGCTAGCGCTGCGTCGCCCGGTTCGATCGTGGCGTTGGGAAAGCGACGGCGGAGGTCTTCGGCATCCTCGTCGAACGACACGCGGCAGAGGCCTTTATCTGTGGCGGCTACGAACAGTGCGCCGAGGCTCGTGTCCGCGGTGGTCCAGCGGATCGTGACGCCTTCGCCGCCGCGTGCCCAGGCGCTGGGGGCCATGCCGAGCCGTTTCGCATCGGCCTCGTAGAAGCGGCTCGGGGCGGAATAGCCGGCGTCGTAGATCGCTTCGGTCACGGTCGAATCCTCCGATAGAGCGTCGACCGCGCGGCCGGTGCGTAGGGCGCGGGCATAGGCGGCGGGCGTGACGCCGGTAGCGCGCTTGAACAGGCGGTGGAAATGGTGTGGCGCGTAGCCGACCTTGGCCGCGACTTGGTCCAGCGAGAGTCGGTCTTCGGCGGCTTCCAGCAGGGCGATGGCGGCGGCGACAGCGATACGGTCGCGACCGACTTCGTCCGGTGTGCAGCGCAGGCAGGCGCGGAAGCCGGCGGCGCGCGCGCTGGCGGGGTTGGGATGGAAGGTGACGTTCTCGCGCTTGGGATGGCGCGCAGGGCAGCTTGGCTTGCAGTAGATGCCGGTGGTCTTCACGCCCACGACGAACCGGCCGTCCCACGCGCGGTCGCGGCGCTCGAACGCGGTCCAGGCGGTGTCGGTGTCGGGGGCGGTGCTCATTGGATCGGTATAGCCGGTCGCGACGCGCGCGCATCCCGCGGCTTGCGATCAAAGCGGACCCGAATGGGCGGCCCGGCCGTTCTTCCGTGCATACCCCATAACGAAAGATGTCTCATGGCCTCCGACACGCCCGTCTGGTTCATTTCCGGCTGCTCGACCGGTTTCGGTCGCGAACTCGCCAAGCTCGTGCTCGCGCGCGGTTGGCGTGCGGTGGTTACCGCGCGGGATGCGGGGCGGGTGGCCGATCTCGCGGAGGGCGCGGAGGACCGTGCACTGGCGGTGTCGCTCGACGTGACCGATCAGGCGCAGATCGACGATGCGGTCGCGCAGGCGCAGGCGAAGTTCGGGCGGATCGACGTGCTCGTGAACAATGCGGGCTATGGCTATCAGGCGTCGATCGAGGAGGGCGAGGACTCCGAAATCCGCGCGCAGTTCGATGCGAACGTCTTCGGATTGTTTGCTTTGACGCGCGCGGTGTTGCCGATCATGCGCGGGCAGAAGAGCGGGCATGTGATCAACATCACGTCGGTTGCCGGGTTGGTCGGGTTTCCGGGCTCGGGTTATTACGCCGCGTCGAAGCATGCGGTGGAGGGCTGGTCGGACTCGCTGCTCGCCGAGGTGAAGCCGCTCGGGATTGCCGTGACGTGCGTCGAGCCGGGGCCGTTCCGGACGGATTGGGCGGGGCGGTCGCTGAAGCAGACGCCGGTGAAGATTGCGGACTATGCGGACACGGCCGGCAAGCGGCTCGACAGCACGCGCGAGATCAGCGGGACGCAGGCCGGCGATCCGGTGCGGGCCGGCGAGGCGATGATCGCGCTGACCGAGGGGGCGAACCCGCCGCGGCATCTGGTGCTGGGGGCCTGGGGGTATGATGCGGTCGTCGAGAAGATGGCCGGGCGGTTGAAGGAGATCGAGGCGCACAAGGCGGATAGCTTGGGGGCGGATTTTCCGGCGGAGTGAGTAGCGATTTACGACTTTCCCTGGAAGGGACGGGTTAGCGGTACTTGCTCCCCTCCCTGGAAGGGAGGGGCTGGGGGTGGGTTGGCCGGCTTTGGCCGCAACCGCTCGGATATGCGGAAACCGACCCACCCCCAACCCCTCCCTTTCAGGGAGGGGGGGCAGAAGTGAGGAGGGGAGCAGAACTGGGCTCAGCCGCCATTCGCGCGGAACAGCTCCAGCGTTCGCGCCTTCGCCAGGTCCGCACTCGGCTCGTGATAATCCTTCCGGCGGTCCGAGTTGAACCCGTGACCCGCCTCGTAGACATACACCGTCGCGTTCGGCCAATCCTTCGCGATCACCTGTTCGACGCCTTCCATCGAGATGCCGTGGTCGTGGCGGCCGAAGTGGAGGATCACCGGCACCTTAGGCTCCTCGTCCGCCGTCGCCGGGATCATGCTGCCGTAATAGCCGCTCGCCGCCGCGACGCCGTGTAGCTTGGTCGAGGCGAACCACGCGACCGAGCCGCCATAGCAATAGCCGACCACGAACACCGGCCCGGCAGGGGCGAGCGTGTCGATGCAGGTCTGGACGTCCTTCAGCGACAGATCGAACGGGTGGAGTTGCCGCGCCAGTTCGACACCGCGAGCGAGGCCGTCGCCCGAATAGTCCGCCTCGAAACCGGGGTGCTCGCGATCGAACAGCGCCGGGGCCAGCACTTCATAACCATCGGCGGCGTATTCGTCGCAGAGGTCGCGGATGTGGTCGGTCACGCCGAAGATCTCCTGCACCAGCACGAGACCGCCGCGGCGCTCGCCGGTCGGCTGCGCGTGATAGACCGCGACGGTCGCGCCGTCGGACATCGTCATCGTTTCCATCGTGCCGGTCATTCTGATTTCCTATACGTCATGCCGGACTGGTTCCGGCATCCACCGTGCCGCATCGGCAACAAGCCGTAGGGTTAGCGGAGCGGTGGACCCCGGAACAAGGCTCTCTTGAGCGAAGCCGAAAGACCCGGGGTGACGCAGAGTGAATGACAAAACAGTCACAAACCCGTCCCCCCGACCGTCCGGCCGGGTTGCCAATCCGGGAACCCGATGCTACCCGCGCCGCGTCCCATGAGAGGTGCTTTCGCGCCCTCTTCCCCCGTGGGGCGGCACTATTTCGGTTTCATGCGAGGATTGACAGGTCCGTGGAGACATCCGGCGGTATTCAGGCGAGCTTAGGCGGGCGTTATGCGCTGGCCCTGTTCGAACTCGCGCGTGACGCGAAGACGATTGATGCGGTCGAGTCGAGCCTGGCGAACGTGCGCGACGCACTCGCGCAGTCCGAAGACTTCCGCAACCTGACGGTCAGCCCGATGGTGTCGCGTGGCGCCGCCGTGAAGGCGGTCTCCGCGGTCGCCGACGAACTCGGCGTCGATGCGACCACCAAGAGCTTCCTCGGCGTGCTCGCCGAGAACCACCGGCTGGGCGCGCTGCCGAAGATCATCAAGGCATTCCGTGCACTTGCCGCGCAGCATCGCGGCGAGATCGCTGCCGAAGTCGTCTCGGCACATCCGCTGACCGACGAGCAGGTGATCGAGCTGAAGCATCAGCTCCGCCAGCGCGTCGGCCGTGAAGTTTCCGTCGACCTCAGCGTCGACCCATCGTTGCTGGGTGGACTCGTCGTCCGCGTCGGCAGCCAGATGATCGATTCGTCGATCAAGACGCGTCTCAACACTCTCGCGCACGCGATGAAGGGCTAAGCTAATGGATATCCGCGCCGCAGAAATCTCGAAGATCATCAAGGATCAGATCGCCAATTTCGGCACCGAGGCCCAGGTCAGCGAGACCGGCCAGGTGCTGAGCGTCGGCGATGGCATCGCGCGCATCTTCGGCCTCGACAACGTCCAGGCCGGCGAGATGGTCGAATTCTCGAACGGCGTGCAGGGCATGGCGCTCAACCTCGAGGCCGATAACGTCGGCGTCGTGATCTTCGGGAGCGATTCCGAGATCAAGGAAGGCGACATCGTCAAGCGCACCGGCACGATCGTCGACGTGCCGATCGGCAAGGAGCTGCTCGGCCGCGTGGTCGATGGCCTCGGCAACCCGATCGACGGCAAGGGTCCGATCCACACCACCGAGCGCAGCCGCGTCGAAGTGAAGGCACCGGGCATCATCCCGCGCCAGTCGGTCAGCGAGCCGGTCCAGACCGGTCTCAAGGCGATCGACGCGCTCGTTCCCGTCGGCCGCGGCCAGCGCGAGCTGATCATCGGCGATCGCCAGACCGGCAAGTCGGCCGTCGCGATCGACGCGTTCATCAACCAGAAGATCGCCAACGCCGGCGACGACGAGTCGAAGAAGCTGTATTGCGTGTATGTCGCGATCGGCCAGAAGCGCTCGACCGTCGCACAGCTCGTCAAGACGCTCGAAGAGAATGGCGCGATGGAATATACCATTGTCATCGCCGCGACCGCGTCGGACCCCGCACCGCTCCAGTATCTGGCACCCTACACCGGCGTCGCGATGGGCGAGTATTTCCGCGATCGCGGCATGCACGCACTGATCTGCTACGACGATCTGTCGAAGCAGGCCGTCGCCTACCGCCAGATGTCGCTGCTGCTGCGTCGTCCGCCGGGTCGTGAAGCGTATCCGGGCGACGTGTTCTATCTCCACAGCCGCCTGCTCGAGCGTGCGGCGAAGATGTCGGATGCGAACGGTGGCGGCTCGCTGACCGCGCTGCCGATCATCGAGACGCAGGCGGGCGACGTTTCGGCGTACATCCCGACCAACGTGATCTCGATCACCGACGGCCAGATCTTCCTCGAAACCGACCTGTTCTTCTCGGGCGTGCGCCCGGCGATCAACGTCGGTCTGTCGGTGTCGCGCGTTGGCTCGGCGGCTCAGACCAAAGCGATGAAGAAGGTGTCGGGCTCGATCAAGCTCGAGTTGGCGCAGTACCGCGAGATGGCGGCGTTCGCGCAGTTCGGGTCGGATCTCGACGCGTCGACGCAGAAGCTGCTCAACCGTGGCGCGCGCCTGACCGAGCTGCTGAAGCAGGCGCAGTTCTCGCCGCTGCCGTTCGAAGAGCAGACCGTATCGATCTTCGCTGGCACCAGCGGCTATCTCGACAAGGTGCCGGTCGCCGACGTGACCCGCTACGAGCAGGCGCTGCTGGCCGACATGCGTGCGAACCATGCCGACGTGCTGAAGCTGATCCGCGATACCCGCGACCTGGGTAACGAGGCGAAGGACAAGCTGAAGGCAGCGCTCGAAGCGTTCGCGAAGACGTTCGCTTAAGTAAACTCCCTCTCCCCCGCGGGGAGAGGGTCGGGGTGAGGGGTGGTACCGCGAGGTGCCGCCCTTGGCAGCCCCTCACCCCAACCCTCTCCCCGGAGGGGCGAGGGAGCAGGAAGAGACGATGGCATCACTTAAGGCCCTCAAGATCCGCATCGGCTCGGTGAAGTCGACGCAGAAGATCACCAAGGCGATGAAGATGGTCGCCGCTGCGAAGCTGCGCCGGGCGCAGGACGCGGCGGTCGCCGGGCGTCCCTATGCCGAGCGCTTGGAAGCGGTGATGGCGAGCCTCGCGGGGCGCGTCGGCATCGCGCCGGGCGCATCGCCGCTGCTCGCGGGTACCGGCAAGGACCAGGTCCACCTGATCGTCATCGCGACGTCGGAGCGTGGCCTCGCGGGCGCGTTCAACACCAACATCGTCCGTGCGGCACGTCGCAAGGCCGAGGAGTTGATCGCGGCTGGCAAGACCGTGAAGTTCTACGTCGCCGGCAAGAAGGGGCGCGTAATCAAGCGCTTCTTCCCGAACGACATCCTCGCCGATCACGAGATGGGCGGAATCAAGAAGCTCGCGTTCAGCGACGCGCAGGAAATCTCCGAGGACCTGATCAAGCGCTTCGGCGAAGGCCAGTTCGACGTCGCGCATCTGTTCTACGCGAAGTTCGTGTCGCCGCTGGTGCAGCTTCCGACCGGCATCCAGATCATCCCGATTCCGTTGTCGTCGATTCCCGGTGCGGAAGCCAAGCCTGGTGCGCCCGCCGAGGCCGTGGTCGAGTACGAACCCGACGAGGAAGCGATCCTCGCCGACCTCCTGCCGCGCAACGTCGCGATCCAGATTTTCCGCGCGCTGCTCGAAAACGCAGCGTCGGAGCAGGGCTCGCGCATGAACGCGATGGACAACGCCACGCGCAATGCCGGCGACATGATCACGCGTCTGTCGATCCAGTATAACCGCACGCGTCAGGCCGCGATCACGACCGAGCTGGTCGAGATCATCTCGGGTGCCGAAGCGCTGAAATGAAGTTCGCGGTCGCCCTGACCTTTACTGCCCCGATGGCGTTGGGGCTGGCTGGCTGTGGCAAGCCGGCACCGTCGGTGCGCGAGCAGGAGGCGGCGCAGACCGCGTCCGTCGCGACGCTGTCGGGCTGGGACCGGCTGTTCGGCGCGCCGCAGGAGACGATCGGCGCGATCAACCAGGCGGGCTTCGCGCTCGGCGACTATGCGGCAAAGGACGGTGGCTTCACGGCGACCGGCCAGCCGCGGATGTTCTCGAACTCGAACGCGGCCAAGCCCAACACGGCATCGGTCGTCGTCGCCGGCAAGACCGCCACGGCGATCGATACCGTGGCCTATACGCTGACGCTGACCGACCCGGTCGACGCGACCACCGCCCGGATGCGGCTCGCGCAGACCGTCGGCGAGTTTCTCGGCCGCTTCAAGATCAAGGCGTCGCCCGACCTCTTGCGCGCGATCCGCCTCGGCCAGCCGCTCGATGCGGCACCGGCCAAGGTCGCAATCGTGCCTTCGACCAACGGTGCGCCCGAGCGCATCGACGTGACTTTTACCCGTTCACCGGGTACCAACCCGGCCAACAACAAGACCCAAGGATAGTGTGATGGCAACCGCCGCTGAAGACATCCGCCCGACCGAGGGCAGCTCGAAGGCCACGAACAACACCGGCCGCATTTCGCAGGTGATCGGTGCCGTCGTCGACGTGCATTTCCCCGACAACCTGCCCGCCATTCTGTCGGCGCTCGAAACCGACAATAACGGCAACCGGCTCGTCCTCGAAGTCGCGCAGCATCTCGGCGAGAACACCGTTCGCACGATCGCGATGGACGCCACCGAGGGTCTGACCCGCGGCCAGACCGTCACCGACACCGGCTCGCAGATCCGCGTGCCGGTAGGCCCGAAGACGCTCGGCCGCATCCTCAACGTCATCGGCGAGCCGATCGACGAGCGCGGCCCGGTCGGCGCAGAGACGACCGCCCCGATCCATGCCTCGGCACCGCTGTTCGTCGACCAGTCGACCGAGAGCGCGATCCTGGTCACCGGCATCAAGGTCATCGATCTGCTTGCGCCTTACGCGAAGGGCGGCAAGATCGGCCTGTTCGGCGGCGCCGGCGTCGGCAAGACCGTGCTGATCCAGGAGCTGATCAACAACATCGCCAAGGGCCATGGCGGCACGTCGGTGTTCGCAGGCGTCGGCGAGCGTACCCGCGAGGGTAACGATCTGTACCACGAGTTCCTCGACGCGGGCGTCATCGCCAAGGATGCCGACGGCAATCCGCAGTCGGAGGGCTCGAAGGTCGCGCTGGTGTTCGGCCAGATGAACGAGCCGCCAGGCGCACGTGCCCGCGTCGCGCTGTCGGGCCTGACGATCGCCGAGTATTTCCGCGACGTCGAAGGCCAGGACGTGCTGTTCTTCGTCGACAACATCTTCCGCTTCACGCAGGCGGGCGCCGAGGTTTCGGCACTGCTCGGCCGTATTCCGTCGGCGGTGGGCTACCAGCCGACGCTGTCGACCGACATGGGCGCGCTGCAGGAGCGCATCACCTCGACCAACAAGGGGTCGATCACCTCGGTGCAGGCCGTGTACGTTCCCGCAGACGATCTCACCGATCCGGCGCCGGCGACGTCGTTCGCTCACTTGGACGCCACGACCAACCTCAACCGTGCGATCTCGGAGCTGGGCATCTACCCGGCGGTCGATCCGCTCGATTCGACCTCGCGTCTGCTCGAGCCACGCGTCGTCGGCCAGGAGCATTACGACACCGCGCGTGCCGTCCAGTCGACGCTGCAGAAGTACAAGTCGCTTCAGGACATCATCGCCATCCTCGGCATGGACGAGCTGTCCGAAGAGGATAAGCTGACGGTGCAGCGTGCGCGGAAGATCCAGAAGTTCCTGAGCCAGCCGTTCCACGTCGCCGAGGTCTTCACCGGCATCAGCGGCAAGTTCGTCCAGCTCGAGGACACGGTCCGGTCGTTCAAGGCGGTGGTCGAGGGCGAGTATGATCACTTGCCAGAGGCGGCGTTCTACATGGTCGGCGGCATCGACGAAGCCGTCGCCAAGGCCGAGAAGATGGCCGCGGAAGCGTAACTTCTAACTGCTCCCTCTCCCCGAAGGGGAGAGGGAGAAGGTCCCAGACATGCTGCATTTCGAACTCGTCACGCCAGAAAAGCTCGTCCGCTCGGAGGAGGTCTACATGGTCGTCGTCCCCGGCACCGAAGGCGATTTCGGCGTCCTCGAAGGCCATGCGCCCTTCATGTCGACGGTCCGCGACGGCGGCGTTCAGATCTTCCGCACGCAGAACGGCACCCCCGAGATCATCGCGATCAAGGGCGGTTTCGCCGAGGTCAACGCCAAGGGCCTGACGGTGCTTGCCGAGCACGCTGGCGAGTAAGCGTACGAACTGAGCTAAGACTGTTTCCCCGCGAAGGCGGGGACCCAGACTGGGCACCCGCCTTCGCGGGTGAACAAGTCTTCTGCTGTACTGAACTTTCTACCCCCCCGGCGAAGGCCGGGGCCCAGGTGGAAAGGTCGAGGTGGCGAAGCGCCACGCATATCACCCCTGCCCCCCAACTGGGCCCCGGCCTTCGCCGGGGTGGTGATATTGGCCGGGATGGTGGTACTAGCTGCGGCGGTGGTGCGCGCTCAGGTTGAAGGCACCGCCCTTACAAGAAGTTATACGGGTCGACGTCTACCGTCACTCGAACCTTCGACGGCCAGTCCAGCTTCCCCAGCCACGCCCGGATGACATCCTGCACATCCAGCGCCCGCCGTGCATGGACCAGCAGCCGGTACCGGTGTCGCCCCCGCAGCATCGCCAACGGCGCCGGCGCAGGCCCATACACGTGCATGCCCTCGACCTCGGGCGCACTCCGCCCCACCAGCTTGGCCGTATCATGCGCGCAACCCTGGTCCTCCGACGACACCACGATCGCAGCATACCTTCCGAACGGCGGCGCCCCCGCATCCTTCCGCGCATCCGTCTCCGCCGCATAGAACGCATCCGCATCACCAGTGATCAGCGCCTGCATCACCTGCGCCCCCGGACTATGCGTCTGGATGAACACGTGGCCGGGCTTCTCGCCGCGCCCCGCACGCCCCGACACCTGCCGGATTTGTTGGAACGTGCGTTCCGCTGCACGTAGGTCGCCGCCATCGAGCCCCAGATCCGCATCGACCACGCCGACCAAGGTTAGGTTCGGAAAATGATACCCCTTCGTCACCAGCTGCGTGCCGACGACGATGTCGATATCGCCCGCCTCCATCCGCCCGACAAACTCCGCCGCCTTGGCGGGCGACCAGATCGTGTCCGACGTCACCACCGCGGTCTTCGCCTCCGGGAACAGCGCGGTCACCTCGTCGGCGATCCGCTCGACCCCCGGCCCGCAGGCGACCAGTGTATCCTCGCCCTTGCACTCCGGACACACGCGCGGCGTCGGTTCGATGTGGCCGCAATGATGGCAGGCGAGCCTGCGCGTCAGCCGGTGCTCGACCATCCACGCGGTACAGTTCGGGCATTGGAACCGATGCCCGCACGTCCGGCACAAGGTCAGCGGCGCATAGCCACGCCGGTTGAGGAACAGCAGCGACTGTTCGCGCCGCTCCAGGGTCTCCTGCATCGCCTTGACAAGACGTGGCGCCAGCCAGCGGCCACGCTCGGGCGGTTCCTTGATCAGGTCGATCGGCTCGATCGTCGGCATCTCCGCCGCGCCGAACCGACCGGGCAGCTTCAACTCCGCATACCGCCCGGTCACCACCTGTTGCCGCGTCTCGATCGCCGGCGTGGCAGACGCGAGGATCACCGGGCACCCCTCGAACTTGCCGCGCATCACCGCGACGTCGCGCGCATGATAATGCACGCCCTCTTCCTGCTTGAAGCTGGTCTCGTGCGCCTCGTCGACGACGATCAGGCCGAGATCGCGGTAGGGCAGGAACAACGCGGACCGCGCCCCTACCGTCACCAGCGCCTCGCCGCTCGCGATCGCGCGCCACGCCCTGCGCCGCTGGGTCGAGCGAAGCCCCGAATGCCACGCGATCGGCTCGCACCCGAACCGGTCATGGAAGCGCTTGAGGAACGGCTCGGTCAATGCGATTTCGGGTAGCAGCACCAACGTCTGGCGCCCGTCGCGGATCGCCTGCGCCACCGCCTCGAAATACACTTCCGTCTTACCCGAGCCCGTGACCCCGTCGAGCAACGTCGGGTGGAACGCGTGCTCGGCCACGCCAGCGACCAGAGCATCGGCCGCCGCCCGCTGGTCCTCGGACAAGGTCGGCTCGTGATGCGAGGGATCGGGGACGGGGTAGGGGCTGTCCAGGCTGACCTCGACCGCCTCGATCGCACCGACCTTCACCAGCCCACGGATCACCGCATCGCTGACGTCGGCGGTCGTCGCCAACTCGCGGATCAGGCCCTGGCGATCACCGATCCGCTCCAGCGCCTGTTCGCGCTGCGGCGTGAGGCGGGGCGGCACGACGCCGGTGGACCGGTACTCGACAGCGGTCCGCGCGCCCTCCAGCGCCGAGGTCGAGGCGAGCGTCATCCGCAACACCGACGCCGCGGGCGCGAGGTAATAATCCGCGGTCCACTCGACCAGCCGCCGCAACGGTGCCCCCAAGGGCGGCACGTCGGCCACCGCGAGCAGGTTGCGCAACCGGTTGTCGCCAACCTCCGCATCCGACGGCATCCGCTCCGCCTCCCACACCACGCCGAGCAGTTGCCTTGGCCCCAGCGGCGCGACCACGATCGAGCCCGGCCCCACGTCCATGCCGGCCGGCACGCGGTAGTCGAGCGGCCCAAGGGCGGCGTTGAGGATCAGGACACGGGCGCGGGACGACATCGTGTCCGTATATGGGGATAGAACGACTCCGCGTGAACCGCTTTACGCGGCGTCGCGCCGGTCGGACCGCCGACGTTCGCCGACGCGCCCGCGCTTCTCCTTGTAGAGGACGGTATCGGCGCGGTGGACGAAGTCGCGGACGGTGAGGCAATCGGGCTCCAACGCGGCGATCCCGACCGTCCCGGCGCTGACCATCGCCAGTCCGTTGAGCGCGATCGGGAAACGCAGCGCTTCCTGCAACCGCGCGCAGACCTGGCTCGGCACCGCGGTCAGCGCGGGATGCTCGACCAGCACCGCGAACTCGTCGCCGCCCAGCCTCGCCACGAAGCTGCCCTTGAGCCAGGGTTCGCGCAACACCCGGCCGACGCCGCGCAGCACATCGTCGCCCGCGGTGTGGCCGAGCGTGTCGTTGATCGCCTTGAACCCGTCGAGATCGAGCAGCGCGAGCAGCAGCGGCGTCGCATCGGCCCGCGACCGTGCCATCGCCGCGTCGAGCGCGCGGTCAAATGCCGCGCGATTGGCGATCCCGGTGAGCGAATCGGTGTCGGCGGAGCGACGCAGCGTGGTTTCGAGTGCGTGGCGTTCGGTCACGTCCTGGAACACGCCGACCAGCGCGATCGGGGTGTCGTCGATGCACTCGCGTTCGCCGAGGACGCGGACCCGGCGCGGCTCGCCCTGGACGGTGGTGAAGTCGATTTCGAGGTCGAAGGGCGCGCCGCTCTCGATCGTGCGGTCGAGTGCGACGGCCAGCGCGTCGCGTGCGTGCGCCGGATAGAATTCCATTGCGCCCGACATGTCGGGCAGGTCGCCGATCGGCAGGCCGTAGATGTGATAGACGCCGTCGGACCATTCGAGGTGATTGTCCTCAAGCGAGACGCGCCACGATCCGATCGCCGCCATCCGCTCGGCCTGGCGGAAGATCCGGTCCTGCCGGACGAGCGCTGCGGCCTGCCGATCTGCGGTGGTGGCGATCGCGATCGCGCGGTTGGCGGCAGACCTTGCAGCGATGGTCGTCTCAGCCAATGTCGCGAGATGGGTCAGGGCACGGCGGCCTGCGTCGTTAAGGCTGCGTGGCACCGTATCGATGACGCATATCGTGCCGATCGCATGACGCTCACCCGAAGCATCCACCGCGCGGATCGCCGCACCCGCATAGAATCGAGCGCCCCGTTCCGCCATGACCAGCGGGTTTTGTGCGAACCGCGGATCGGCATCGAGGTCTTCGATGACGAGCGGGTCCTCGTTCTGGATCGTGTAGGCGCACATCCCGATATCCCGGCTGATCTCCCCGCGTTCGCCGCCCGCCGCGGCCTTGATCCAGAGCCGATCGCTATCGACTAGGGTCATCAAGGCGGTCGGGCACCGCAGCATCTCTGCCGCCAACGCCACCAGCGCATCGAATTCGCGCTCCGGCTCGCTGTCGAGCAGTGCCAGCGCATGGAGCGCCGCCACGCGGCGGGTTTCATCGGCAAACATATCAGAGATCAAGTCGGCGGGGGACATGGCGTTCAATACCGCAAAGGGAGTTAATTTTCTTTGTCGGTGGAACGCGTTACTGTCCGATTATGGAGTGTATCAAAGACCTGCCGCCGTCGATGCTTTGGGCCGACCATCTCGCGCGCGACCGTCGGCGATCGGTGCACACGGTACGCGCCTACCGCGCGGCGGCCGAGCGGCTGACCGCGTTCCTGATCGGCCATTGGGGCGAGGCGATCGACCGCGCCGCGCTGGCGCGAGTGACGGCGACGGACCTGCGGGCGTATCTGGCGCAGCGTCGCGAGTCGGGGCTCGGCAACGCCTCGGCAGCGCGCGAATTGTCGGCGGTGCGCGGGTTCCTCACCTGGGCGAACGAAGCCGCCGAGCAACCGCGGATGCGAGGACCGCGCGTCAAGACCGGCGTGCCCCGGCCGATCTCGCCGGCCGAGGCGGTCGCGCTGGCGGAGGAGGTGGCCGACGATGCGGCCGAGCCGTGGATCGGCGCGCGCGACTGGGCGGTACTGATGCTGTTGTACGGCGCAGGGCTGCGGATCGGCGAGGCGCTGACGTTGCGGGGCGAGATCCTGCCGCTCGGCGAGACGATCCGGGTGACGGGCAAGCGCGACAAGACGCGCGTAGTACCGCTGTTGCCGCAGGTGCGCGAGGCGATCGACGCCTATGTCGCGCAGACGCCGTGGCCGATCGCGCGCGACGCGCCGCTGTTTCGGGGCGCGAAGGGCGGGCCGTTGTCGCCGGTGATGATCCGGCGCGGGGTGCAGGCCGCGCGCGCACGGCTCGGGCTCGGCGACCGGACGACGCCGCATGCGCTGCGCCACAGTTTTGCGACGCACCTGCTGGGGCGGGGGGCGGATCTGCGTGCGCTACAGGAACTGCTGGGCCATGCCAGTCTCAGTTCGACGCAGGTCTATACGCAGGTCGACGCCGCGCATCTGATGGACGTGTACCGCAACGCGCATCCGCGGGCCTGAGATATTCAGGCCGAGCCCTTGGGCTTCCAGGTGACGACGCGCCAGACATAGCCGATGATGATGACGACGAACGTCGCGACGGCCACCGGCCCGACATAGCGGTCGAGCTCCTCGAAATGCGATCCGAGCAGGATTCCGGCATAGGCCAGCACGGTATTCCAGATCGCACTGCCGGCCGCGGTCCAGATCACGAACTGCCAGATCGGCATGCACGTCATGCCCGCGGGCAGCGAGATGATGGTCCGGAAGGTCGGCATGAAGCGGAACACGAAGATGACCCAGCCGCCGCGCTTGACGAAGAAACGGTGGATCTTCTCGACGTCGGACCATTCCATCGTCAGCCAACGGCCGTTCCGCGCGATGAACGGACGGAAGCGTTCGTAGCCGATGTTGCGGCCGATATAATACCAGAAATAGTTGCCGACGACCGAGCCTGCGGTGCCCCAGGCGATCAGTGGCACGACGCTCATGTTGCCCCGCGCGACCGCCATGCCGCCGAGCCCCATGATCACTTCGGAGGGCACGGGCGGCACGATATTCTCGAGCGCCATCAACAGGAAGATACCGAAATATCCGCCCCAGGCGATGAGATCGAGGATGAATTCGGTCATGGGTATGAGATACTGCCGGGACGCCGGATGGGTTCCGCGAGGCGGCTATTCCGTGACAAACTGAACAGGTGCCCTACCACCCCGGCGGAGGCCGGGGCCCAATTGGGGGACGGTTATGACGGAGGACGGCATTCCGTTACCGCGACTTTCCAACTGGGCCCCGGCCTCCGCCGGGGTGGTGTTATTGGAAAGACTACCGCGCCGCGACTTTCGCCTCGATCGCGTCCCAGATCATGCCGGCCACATCCGTCCCGTCGAACTTCTCGATCGCGACGATTCCCGTCGGCGACGTCACGTTGATCTCGGTCAGCCACGTGCCGCCGATCACGTCTATCCCGACGAACAGCAACCCGCGCTTCTTCAGTTCCGGCCCAAGCACCGCGCAGATCTCGCGCTCCTTGTCGGTCAGTTCCGACTTCTCCGCCGAACCGCCGACCGCGAGGTTCGAGCGGATCTCGCCTTCGCCCGGCAGGCGATTGATCGCGCCCGCGACTTCGCCGTCGATCAGCACGATCCGCTTGTCGCCCTTCGCCACGTCGGGGAGGAACGCCTGCACCATGTGCGGCTCGCGCCACGTCATGTTGAAGACCTCCATCAGCGCCGACAGGTTCGCACCGTCCGACTCGACCTTGAAGATAGCCTTGCCGCCATTGCCGTGCAGCGGCTTGATGACGATCGCGCCGTGCTCGGCGAGGAATTTCCGGGCCTCGTCGAGCGACCGCGTCACCAAGGTCGGCGGCATGAACTGGGGGTAATCGAGCACGAACACCTTCTCAGGCGCGTTCCGGACCTGCGCAGGATCGTTCACGACGAGTGTCTTGTCGGCGATCCGCTCGAGCAGGTGCGTCGCGGTGATGTAGCCGAGGTCGAACGGGGGATCCTGCCGCATCAGCACGACATCGGCCTCGTCGCCGAGGTCGAGGTTCACGGGCTCACCGACGCTGAAATGATCGCCGACGACGCGCTGCACGGTGACTGGGTGTGCCTTCGCCCAGACGCGGCCGTCGCGGTAGTTCAGGTCCTCGGCCGAGTAATGGAAGAGCGTATGGCCACGATCCTGCGCGGACAACATCAGCGCGAAGGTCGAATCGCCGGCGATGTTGATGCTGTCGAGCGGGTCCATCTGGACGGCGACGGTGAGGCTCATGCGTCTTCCTTCTATGCGGTGGAGCGCATGTAGGCGCGGGGGGACGCGAAGTCACCGGGCGGCGTCGTTTCAATCAGCCCCGTCAACCTGACTTTCGTCAGGATGACAGAATGTTGCGGGTTGCTACCCGATCCAGGCATTCTCGATGTGCCGCGGCCGCGTACCCGGTGCGAGCAGGATGACGTCGACGCGGATGTCGTCGCCCGGCCCGGCATAGCGCGGCATCAGATATTCCGCCGCCGCGGCCACCCGAGCTAACCGGCGTTCGTCAATCGCGAAGTCGAGTTCGGCCGCGGTCGCGCGGGTCTTTACCTCGACGAAGGCGATCAGGTTTCCCTTTCGCGCCACCAGATCGACCTCGCCGGCGGGAGTGCGGACCCGGCGATCGAGAATGCTCCAGCCTTTCAGCCGCAGCCACCACCCTGCCAATCGCTCGCCGCGACGGCCGGCGATCTCGGCGGAGCGGCGGTCACGCATGCCTGCTCCCATCCCTGAAAGGGAGGGGTTGGGGGTGGGTTGGTTTGTTGGCTGGTGCTGCGGATACCAAGCGGCCGACCCACCCCCGGCCCCTCCCTTTCAGGGAGGGGGGAAGAAGAGGCATCATCCCTGGAAGGGAGGGGGGAAGACGGGTCCTCCTTCCTTCCGGGGAGGGGGAAGGAAGGGGGATCATCCCTTCTCCGCCTTCAGTTCCAGCGCCCGCGCGTAGAGGGTCTTGCGGTCGAGGCCGAGTTTCTTTGCGACTTCGCTTGCGGCTTGGCCGGTCGACAGGCGGGTGAGCGCTTCGGTCAACGCCGTGTCGCCGTCCTCCGCGCTCGCCGGCGGCGCCTCGCCCGGCGGTGCGACGACGATCACGATCTCGCCACGCGGCGGCGCGTCCGCATAGCGTTCGGCCAAAGTCGACAGCGTCCCTGTCACCGCCTCCTCGAACTTCTTGCTGATCTCGCGAGTCACCGCCGCCTCGCGGTCGCCGAGCCCTTCCAGCAGCGCCGCCAGACACGCCCCCAGGCGCGGCCCCGATTCATACATGACGAGCGTTGCGCGGATCGGCGCGATCTCGGCGATCGCCTCTGCGCGCGCGTGCATCTTCGACGGCAGGAAGCCGACGAACAGGAACCGGTCGGTCGGCAGCCCCGCCAGCGTCAGCGCCGCCACGGCCGCGCACGGTCCGGGGATCGTCACCACCAGATGCCCCGCCGCGCGCGCATCGCGCACCAGCTTGAACCCGGGATCAGAGATAAGCGGCGTCCCCGCATCCGACACAAGCGCCACCGCCTGCGTCGCCATCCGCGCGATCAGCGCCGGCCGCACACCCTCCGCACTGTGGTCGTGATACGGCACCATCGGCGTCTTCGTGCCGATGTGGCGGAGCAGGCCGGCGGTCACGCGGCTGTCCTCGACCGCGATCACGTCGGCGCGGCGGAGGATGTCGGCGGCGCGCGGCGACAGATCGCCAAGATTGCCGATCGGGGTCGCGACGATGTAGAGGCCGGGATCGAGAAGAGATTCAGGGTTCATGGGGACGGTCATGGCAGACGCGACGACGATAGGGCAATCCGGCCCGCTTTCGATGGGCACATTCGGGCGATGGGCGACGCTTGTCGCGGCGTGCCTGCTCGGCGCGTGCCAGACGATCGTCCCGCGTGGTCCCGTCGAGCCGTCGCGACAGCGCCCGACCACGCGTCCCGTCGATCGTCCCGACATCGGCGTCGAGACCGGCATCCCGCGCGATGCCGAGCGTAACCGCGTCGCGCTGCTCGTGCCGCTGTCGGGCAGCAACGCCGGCGTCGGCACCTCGATCGCCAACGCGACGATGCTGGCGTTGCTCGATACGCAGAACCAGCGCGTCCGGATCACCAACTACGACACCGCGACCGGGGCCGCCGCCGCCGCGCAGCGCGCGATCGCCGAGGGCGCGCAGTTGATCCTCGGGCCGCTGCTCGCCGACGACGTTCGCGCGGTCGCGCCGATCGCTCGCGCCGCGAACATCCCGGTACTCAGCTTCTCCAACGATCTCGGCGTGGCGGGCAATGGCGCGTATCTGATGGGCTATGTTCCGACCCAGTCGATCGCGCGTGTCGTCGATTTCGCCAAGGAGCGCGGCGTCAGCAATTTCGCCGGCCTCGTCCCCAACGGCCTGTACGGCGAGCGCGCCTCGACCGCGTTCCTCCGCGCGGTCGAAGGCGCGGGTGGCCAGGTCGTCTCGCTCCAGACTTACGCGCGCGGTCCAGGTGGCGTTTCGGGTGCGGTCACGCGGCTTGCGGCGAAGGCGCCTTATGACGCGGTCTTGATCGCCGATGGCGGCGCGACCGCGGCGTCGGCTGCGGCGATGGTCAAGCGCGGCGGCGGCGCGTCGACGCGCATCCTCGGCACCGAACTCTGGAATTCGGACTCGGGCATTGCCGCGAAGCCTGCGCTGTCGGGCGCGTGGTACGCCAGCGTCTCCGACACGCTGTACCGCCAATACGCCGCCAAATACCGCGCACGGTTCGGGGCGGGGCCGTACCGCCTGTCGAGCCTCGGTTACGACTCGGTCCTGCTGACGGTGCGCATCGCCCGCGATTGGAAGCCCGGTACGCCGTTCCCGGTCAACCGCTTGCGCGACGGCGACGGCTTCGCCGGCATCGACGGCGCGTTCCGCTTCGGCAAGGACAATGTTGCCGAGCGTGCGCTCGAGGTGAAGGAAATCCGTGGCGGCACGACGACGGTAGTCTCGCCCGCTCCGGCTGGGTTCGGGAAGTAGCATCTTCCCCCCTCCCTGGAAGGGAGGGGTAGGGGGTGGGTCGGTTTGGGGCGGGTGCATCGATAGCCAACTGGCCTACCCACCCCCAACCCCTCCCTTCCAGGGAGGGGTGAAGAATAAGGCAGCCGCCTAGGCTGTGACGATTTCCGGTAGGATTGCGTCGAGCAAGAGCGCGCCGGCTTCGGTAACTCGCAGCCGTCCCGGCGTGTGTGCGATCAGTCCTAGGTTTTCGAGCCGCGCCACGGCTGCCAAGTCCACCGGGACCACACCCGCGTTCAGCGCGATAATCCGGTCCAGATCGACCCCTTCGGCCAGCCGCAACCCCATCAGCAACGCCTCGGTCGCCCGCGTCGAGGGCGTCAGCGGATCCTCGACTTCCATCCCGTGGCCGTTGCGCTCGATCGCCGCCAGCCAGTTCTCCGGCTTCTTGCGCCGCACCGTCGCCAGCCCGCCACGCCGGCCATGCGCGCCGGGCCCGATCCCGGCATAATCCTGGTACCGCCAGTAAGCGAGGTTATGGCGGCTCTCCGCCCCCGGGCGCGCGTGGTTCGACGTCTCGTACGCGGGCAGCCCCGCCGCCGCGGTGTCGGCGCGCGTCGCCTCGAACAGGTCGGCCGCCGAATCCCCGTCCGGGATCACGATCCGCCCCGCGAGCGCCTCGGTCGCGAACCGCGTGCCGGCCTCGATCGTCAGCTGATACAGCGAGAGATGTTCCGTCCCCAGGCTCAGCGCACGCGCGAGTTCCGCACGCCAGTCGTCGAGCCGCTGGCCGGGCAGCGCGTAGATCAGGTCGAAACTCACGCGGGGAAAGACGCTCTGGGCCGTCGCGAGCGCGGCCTGGCCCTCGTTCACGTCATGCGCGCGGCCGAGGAACTTCAGCGCCTGATCGTCGAGCGATTGTAGCCCGAGCGATACCCGGTTCACGCCTGCGCTGGCCAGATCGGCGAACCTTGCGGCCTCGACCGAGGACGGGTTCGCCTCCAGCGTGATCTCGATCCCCTCGGCGAACCCCCACGCCGTCTCCGCCGCATTCAGCACGGCCGCGACGGTCTCGGGCGGCATCAGCGACGGCGTGCCACCCCCGAAGAAGATCGACTGCAACTTCCGCCCCGGCAGCACGCGCGCTTCATGGTCGAGGTCGGTCAGCAGCGCGGCGCGCCAGGCTGCCTGGTCCACCTCGTCGCGGACATGGCTGTTGAAGTCGCAATACGGGCATTTCGACACGCAGAACGGCCAATGGACGTAGAGCGCGAGATCGTCCGCTTGATGGGGGCTGGGGCTTGGTGTTTCGAAGACGGGCATTATCTCGCGCATATGGTCGCACGGGGCGGCCGAAGGAAGCGCAATGACGGCACGGATGGGTTTGGCGATCGCCGGGGCGTTGTTGCTGGCAGGTTGCGCGCAGGGGCCCGAGCGAGTCGTCGAGCCGCGCGAATCGATGGCGCCGGCACCGCGTGGTGCGAGCTTGCTCAAGACCGCGATGATCGACGGCCACAATGCCGCGCGCGCCGCGGTGGGCGTGGCGCCGCTGACCTGGAGCGATACGCTGGCGACCACCGCGCGCGCCTATGCCGAGGAAATGGCGCGCACGCGGAAATTCGCTCACGCCCCGCAGCCGCAGGGGATGAACCGCGAAGGCGAGAATTTGTGGACCGGCACGCGCTATGCCTATGCATATCCCGAGATGATCGGCCATTGGGTCGCCGAGAAGCGCGACTTCATCAACATGCCGACCCCCGGGTTCAGCCGCACCGGCAAGGTCGACGACGTCGCGCACTACACGCAGATCGTCTGGCGCGGCTCGACGCAGGTTGGCTGTGCGATGGCGAGCAACAAGACCGACGATTATCTGGTGTGCCGCTATTCGCCGCCCGGCAACGTCTTCGGCGAACGCGCATATTGATCTGGAGCAAGCCGGTAGTTTCGGGACAGTGGTACTTTCTTAAGTGGTTTCCGCCTAACCTACTTTAATGAAACCAGTACCCCAACCCGATGTCCCCCGTATCGGTTGCGTCGGATGTCGTGACGGCGCCGGCCTGTCGTTTGCCTTCTCGATGGCGTTCCAGCCGATCGTCGACGTCGAGACGGAGACGGTCTTCGCGTACGAAGCGCTGGTGCGCGGGCCCGAGGGGCAGTCGGCGGCGAGCGTGCTGGGCCAGGTCGATGCGGCCAACCTGTATGCGTTCGACCAGCAATGCCGGGTGCGCGCGATCGAGGCGTCGGTGAAGGCCGGGCTGCTCGATACGCCCGCGCGGCTGTCGATCAATTTCCTCCCGAACGCGGTGTATTCGCCGGCGGCGTGCATCCAGTTGACGCTGAAGACCGCGGGCGCGGTGGGGATGCCGACCGACCGGCTGATCTTCGAGTTCACCGAGAACGAGGAAATGCTCGATCCTGCGCATGTCGCGAACATCATCGCGACGTATCAGAAGATGGGCTTCGGCACCGCGCTCGACGATTTCGGGGCGGGACATGCGGGGTTGAACCTGCTCGCCCGGTTCCAGCCGGACATCATCAAGCTCGACATGGAGCTCATTCGGGACATCGACACGAGCCTGCCGCGGCGGATGATCGTCGAGGGGATGCTGCGGATGTGTGCGGGGTTGGGGATCTCGGTGATCGCCGAGGGGGTCGAGACCGAGGGCGAGTACGATGCCCTGCGTGCGTTGGGTGTGCGGTATATCCAGGGGTATTTGCTGGCGAAACCGGCGTTCGAGGCGCTGCCTGCGGTGAATTGGCCCAGGAAGCAGCTGATCGCCGTTTGAGGCGACCGCTCCTAATCTGCGATCCTCCCCCGCCAGGGGGAGGTGGCTGGCTCTTGCCAGACGGAGGGGGAGGTAAGGGTAACGTCTGTTCCGTGTCCTCCCCCTCCGTCACCTGCGGTGCCACCTCCCCCTGGCGGGGGAGGATCGATGCGCCGCCCTCAAAGCAAATCAGAACACCGCGGCTTCGAGCAGCTTGAACGCTTCGTTGCGGTGGCTGATCGCGTTCTTCGTTTCGTGCGGGAGTTCGGCGTAGGTCTGGTCGTAGCCGAGTGGCACGAAGACGGGATCGTAGCCGAACCCGACATTCCCGCGCGGTGGCCAGGTCAGCGTACCCTCGGCGCGACCTTCGAACCATTCGACATGACCATCCGGCCATGCCAGCGCGAGCACGCTGACGAAATGCGCGCCGCGCGTTGCGTCCGGGCCCTTGGCGGCGACCGCGTCCTCGACCTTCTGCATCGCCATCATCCAGTCGCGACCGTTCGGGGTTTCCGCCCAATCCGCCGTGTAGACGCCCGGGTCACCACCCAGCGCGTCGACGCACAGGCCGCTATCGTCCGCGAGTGCCGGATAGCCCGACAGGTCGGCCGCCGAGCGCGCCTTCAGTTCGGCGTTCGCGAAGAAGGTGGTGCCCGTCTCGATCGGCTCCGGCAGGTCGAGCTCGGCGGCCGAGACGACTTCGAGGCCCCGTCCTTCGAGCAACGCGGCGATCTCGCGGACCTTGCCCTTGTTGTGGCTGGCGATGACCAGCTTGCCGGGGGCGAGCTTGCGGATCGCCTGCGGTTCCCCACCCTCCTCAAAGGGGCCCTCGGCGCTCACTTGGCGACTGCCTTGGCCTGGGCCGCGAAGATGTCGGTGCAGCCAATCCGTGCGAGACGGAGCAGGCGGAGCAGCGCTTCCTCGTCGTAGGTCGCGCCCTCGGCGGTCGCCTGTGCCTCGGCGATGTTGCCGTTCTCCAGCAAAACGAAGTTCGCATCCGCGTCCGCGCCCGAATCCTCGATATAGTCGAGGTCGAGCACCGGATTACCCTGGTAGATGCCGCAGCTGATCGCCGCGACCTTCTGCGTCAGCGGGTCGGCGGTGAGCTTGCCGCTGGCGAGCAGCCCGTCGATCGCGAGCCTGAGCGCGACCCAGCCGCCGGAGATCGACGCGGTGCGCGTGCCGCCGTCCGCCTGGATCACGTCGCAGTCGATCACGATCTGGCGCTCGCCGAGCAGCTTCAGGTCGACGACCGCGCGGAGCGACCGCCCGATCAGGCGCTGGATTTCCTGCGTGCGGCCCGACTGCTTGCCCTTGGCGGCCTCGCGGTTGTTGCGCGTGTTGGTGGCGCGCGGGAGCATGCCGTATTCGGCGGTCACCCAGCCTTCGCCCTTGCCGCGCATGAACGGCGGGACCTTCTCCTCGACGCTGGCGGTGACGAGCACTTTGGTGTCGCCGAAGCCGATCAGGACGGAGCCTTCGGCATGCTTGGTGAAGCGCGGCTCGATCGTGATCGCACGCATCTGGTCTGGGGCGCGGCCGGATGGGCGCATAGTCGGTGTCCTAACGGAAGTGAGTGGTTGCCCGCTGCCTAGCCTTTCGTTTCCGTGCTCGCCAGTCCAACCACCGCCGTCATCCTGACGAAAGTCAGGACCCAGAGCCACGCGGGACACCGTTCGGTTACCCTGGGTCCTGACTTTCGTCAGGATGACGGGTGGAGAGGGTGCATTCCCCCCTTTGTCCGCCCGTCGATCCGCCCTAGATCAAAGCGATGGCCACGCCCCCCGTCACCGAACTGACCGATCGCGCGCGCGACATTTTTCGTGCGGTCGTCGACAGCTATCTCGCGAGCGGCACGCCGGTCGGGTCGAAGACGATCGCGCAGCTGACTGGTCTGAGCCTCTCACCCGCTTCGATTCGCGGGGTGATGGGCGAGCTGGAAGGGCTGGGTCTGCTCGCCAGCCCGCATACCAGCGCCGGCCGGATGCCGACCGACCGCGGGCTTCGCCTGTTCGTCGACGGCATGATGCAGGCGATGGAGCCGTCGATCGAGGAGCGCCAGACGATCGAGGCGCGCGCTGGGGTCGGTGGCCCAGTCGAGGAGGCGCTGGCCGCGACCACGCTCGCGCTGTCTGGGCTGTCGGCCTGTGCGGGACTGGTGATGGTGCCCAAGCGCGAGCTGAAACTCCGCCAGATCGCGTTCGTCGCGCTGTCGCCGGAGCAGGCGCTGGCGGTGCTGGTCAGCGAGGACGGCTCGGTCGAGAATCGCGTGATCTTGCTGCCCAAGGGCATGTCGGCGTCCGCGTTGATCGAGGCGGGCAATTACATGTCGGCGACGCTTGGCGGCCTGACGCTGGCCGAGGCGCGGGGCCGGATCGAGCGCGAGCTGGCGGATGGGCAGGCGGCGCTTGATGGCGCCGCGCGGACGCTGGTCGAGCGCGGCATCGCGGTGTGGAGCGAGGACGCGGATCGCCGACCGGTGTTGATCGTGCGCGGGCAGGGGCGGTTGATCGATGCCGCCGCCGCCGCCGATCTCGACCGGGTCCGCGACCTGCTCGACGATCTCGAGGGAAAGCAGGAAGTCGCATCGCTTTTGGACAGTGCGCGAGCCGGCGATTCGACCCGGATTTTCATCGGTGCGGAAACCAAATTGTTCGCGTTGTCAGGGTCTTCGGTGATCGCGCGACCGTTCCGCGGAGTGGACGGCCGGGTGGTCGGCGTGGTCGGTGTCATCGGCCCCACGCGGTTGAACTATGCGCGCGTCGTGCCCATGGTGGATTTCACGGCTGCAACGCTCGCCCGGTTGATGGGTTGAGCCGGCCAATTTTATAGGGAAAGCAATGTCCGAGATCGACCAGAACACGCCTGCAGACCTGCGCGAAGAAACCGCCGAAGACGCGCCCGAAGTCGCGACCAACGACCGCGTTGCCGAGCTCGAGAACCAGCTCGCCGAAGCCAAGCAGAACGTCCTGTATGCGCAGGCCGAGATCCAGAACGTCCGCCGTCGCGCCGAGAAGGAAGCGCAGGACGCGCGCGCCTATGCCGCGACGGCGTTCGCGCGTGACGTGCTGTCGGTTGCCGACAACCTCTCGCGGGGGCTTTCGGCGATCCCGGCCGAGCTGCGGTCGGATGACAAGATGAAGGGGCTGGTTACCGGCTTGGAGGCGACGGGTCGTGAGCTGGAGAGCGTGTTCCAGCGCCACGGCATCACCAAGATCGTATCAGAAGGCCAGATGCTCGACCCGAACAAGCACCAGGCGATGATGGAAATCCCGAGCGACCAGCCGCCGGGCACGATCGTCCAGGAGATGCAGGTGGGGTATATGATCAAGGACCGCCTGTTGCGCCCTGCGATGGTCGGCGTCGCCAAGGCTGGGTAATCCTCCCCGGAACGGGGAGGGGGACCGCCGACCGCTTGGTCGGTGGTGGAGGGGGCTCTCCTCCCAAGTAACATCTGCGGCCGGGCGCGTTTACGTCGAGCAGTACGCCCGCGGCACGCCCCCTCCACCAGCTGCGCTGGTCCCCCTCCCCTTGCAGGGGAGGATTTGAAAGTCAGTCCATGAATCAGAACCTCACCAGCGATCGCCAGACCTTCGTCACCCATCTCGAATGCTCGATCACCGGCGAGTGGTATGAGGCGGATCAGCTTCATGGGCTTTCCCGCGCTGGGCGGCCGTTGCTTGTCCGCTACGATCTCGACGCGGTGCGGTCTTCGATCTCGCGCGACATGATCGAGGCGCGGCCGACCGATCTGTGGCGGTGGCGTGAGCTGCTCCCGGTTCGGCACACGGACAACATCGTCAGCCTCGGCGAGATCGAGACGCCGCTTGTACCGCTGACCAAGTCCGGCGGCCCCAACGTGCTGGTCAAGGACGAAGGACGCCTCCCGACCGGCTCGTTCAAGGCGCGCGGCCTTGTCATGGCCGTCGCGATGGCGAAGGAGCTTGGCGTCACCAAGATCGCGATGCCGACCAACGGCAATGCGGGCGCGGCGCTGGCGGCCTATGCGACGCGCTGCGGGATCGAGACGATCGTGTTCTGCCCCGACGACACCCCCGAGATCAACGTCCGCGAGATCGCGATGCAGGGCGCGCGCGTCTGGCGCGTCAACGGCCTGATCGACGATTGCGGCGCGATCGTCGGCAAGGGCGCCGCGGAAGGCCGCTGGTTCGATTTCTCGACGTTGAAGGAGCCCTATCGGATCGAGGGCAAGAAGACGATGGGGCTCGAACTCGCCGCGCAGTTCGGCTGGAAACTGCCGGATGCGATCTTCTATCCGACCGGCGGCGGCACCGGCCTGATCGGGATGTGGAAGGCGTTCGACGAACTCGAAAAGCTCGGCTGGATCGGCTCCGAGCGCCCCAAGATGTTCGCGGTGCAGGCGAGCGGCTGCGCGCCGATCGTGCGCGCGTTCGAGGCGGGCGAGGAGCATGCCGAGCGCTGGGAGGATGCGAGCACCATCGCGGCGGGCATTCGCGTGCCGAAGGCGGTCGGCGACTTCCTGATTCTCCGCGCCGTACGCGAGAGCGGCGGGCAGGCGCTCGCGGTCGGCGATCCCGCGATCCTGAAGGCGGTCGAAGCCGCGGCCAAGCAGGACGGGCTGCTGCTGTGCCCCGAGGGCGGCGCGACTTTGGCTGCGTATCATCAGGCGCTGAACACCGGGCTGGTCGACGAGGATGACAAGGTCGTTCTTTTCAACTGCGCGACCGGACTGAAATATCCGATGCCGGAAGCACCGCAAGCGCTTGATCGGACACGACCTATCGATTTCGACGCGCTGTAAGCGGCGGATTTCGGCCGACCGAGGGGATCGCGATCTACCAGATCGGTGGTTGAAATTGATCCATGTTGTCTGCAACGGGGCGCCCTTCTTTACAAAAGGGGTCTTCAATGCAGAAAATCGTTCAGGTCGTTTGCGTCGTGCTCATCGCGGCGGCGGTGATGTTCGGCGGGCGTTGGTACATGTACGTCGCACGCGGCTCGAGCCCGTATGACGAGGTCGGCATCGCGCTGAACGGCTATGCGCCGGGGCCGATGCGGGCATGGGGTTGCCACAAGATGCAGGCGCGCTTCCCGGGGCAGTTGCCGCCTTACGGGTGTGGCGGAGCGGATGGCCGTAGCTGGCTCTAATTACCGCCGTCATTGGGCGACACCTGTCATCCAATGACACCCGTCATCAATAACACCCGTCATCCCAGCGAAAGCTGGGATCTCAAGCGGTAAGGGCGCGCGCTATCACGGGGAGATCCCAGCTTTCGCTGGGATGACGGTGGGGGCGGGGACGGAAGCAATCACGGGGGCGCGACCTTTATTCCTCCCCTAAAAGGGGAGGTGGCAGCGCGGAGCGCTGACGGAGGGGTGATCCGCTATCGATAGGGCGATACCCCTCCGTCGCTTCGCGCCACCTCCCCTTGCAGGGGAGGATCAACGGGCTCAGGCCAAAACCTGCGGCGTGAACGGCAGCACCGTCTCGTATTGTTCGAGCGGCGGCGCTCCCGCCACCTTCGCGCCCGCACGCAGCAGGAACGCATGCCGCACGATCTCGCCCTGTTGCTCGATCCCGTAGCGATGCAGCGCCACCCCCGGCCGGAACGCATAGTCGTACCGGCACCAGGGATGCCGCGCCAACGGCAGGAACACCCCGCGTTGGTGCTGCCAGATATGCGTCATCTCGTGGATGAACAGCCCCTGCAGCGTCAGGTGCGCATGCGCGAAATCGTCGCACCACAGGTCGCCCTTGGGATGGAAGTGGATGCAGCCGCGCGGTGCCATCACCGTGTCGCGCGGCTGGAAGAACGCCCATTTGCGCCGCGTCAGGCTGACTTGGGAATAATCGATCGCGCTTCCGAACACCGATGCCGCCAGCGCTTTCTCCCCCTCGGTCAGTGTGCGCCTTGCGTCTTTACGCGTCACTTCGCCGTCGCAGTCCCCGCAGCCACGACGTTCGCGTTGTACAGGATCCGCGTCCCGTCGGCGAACGCGAAGGTCAGCATCGCTCGCGCGCCCGGCTTGATCCCCGGGTTCATGTTGAACAGCATCACATGTCGCCCGCCCGGGGCGAACGCGACGTCGGTGTTCGCCGGGATCTCCAGGCGCGTGAATGGCGCCATCGAGGTCACGCCGTTCTTGGCCATCGTCTCGTGCATCTCGGCCTTGATCGCGACGTCGGTGGTGACCGAGATCAGCGTCGCCGGGGTCGGCCCGCCGTGCACCGTGAAATACGCCGCTGCGGGGCGTCCGGTCACCGCGCCCAGCCGGATATAGGCGCCGTCGACCGACAACTCCTTGGGCTGCGAACACGACGCCAGTGCCATCGCGGCAACACCCAGTCCGAAAACGATACGCATAGGTTACTTTTCTCCGGGCCAGACCACTTGCGCATCCTATGACCGGTACAATCTTGCGGCAAGCGCGAGGCCACCTATATCGCGCCCATCATCAGAAAGGTTCCACTGCCGTAACGGGGTGGAACCGGTTTCGTATTTTCGTTTCAAGTGAGGGGCTAATCAGAACTCATGGCTAAAGTAATCGGTATCGATCTCGGCACGACCAATAGCTGCGTATCCGTGATGGAAGGCGGCAAGCCCAAGGTCATCGAGAATTCCGAGGGCGCGCGCACCACGCCGTCGATCGTCGCGTTCGCCAAGGATGGCGAGCGACTGGTCGGCCAGCCGGCCAAGCGCCAGGCAGTGACGAACGGCGACAACACCATCTTCGCGGTGAAGCGCCTGATCGGCCGTCGTTTCGACGATCCGATCACCAAGAAGGACACCGAGCTGGTCCCGTACAAGATCTCGCGCGGGCCGAACGGCGACGCGTGGGTCTCGGCCGGCGGCAAGGATTACTCGCCGTCGCAGATCTCGGCGTTCACGCTGCAGAAGATGAAGGAAACCGCGGAGTCGTATCTCGGCGAGACGGTCACGCAGGCGGTCATCACCGTACCCGCGTACTTCAACGACGCGCAGCGCCAAGCGACCAAGGACGCCGGCCAGATCGCCGGCCTCGAAGTGTTGCGCATCATCAACGAGCCGACCGCGGCGGCGTTGGCCTACGGCCTCGACAAGCAGGACGGCAAGACGATCGCGGTCTACGATCTCGGCGGCGGCACGTTCGACATCTCGGTGCTGGAAATCGGCGACGGCGTGTTCGAGGTGAAGGCCACGAACGGCGACACCTTCCTGGGTGGTGAGGATTTCGACAACAAGATCGTCCAGTATCTCGCCGACGAGTTCAAGAAGGCGGAAGGGATCGACCTCGCCAAGGACAAGCTGGCGCTGCAGCGTCTGAAGGAAGCGGCCGAGAAGGCGAAGATCGAGCTCAGCTCGGCGCAGTCGACCGAGGTCAACCTGCCCTTCATCACCGCGGATCAGAACGGCCCGAAGCATCTGGTGAAGTCGATCACCCGCGCCGACCTGGAGCGGATGGTCGAGGATCTGGTCAAGCGTACGCTCGAGCCTTGCCGCAAGGCGCTCGCCGATGGCGGCCTGAAGCCCGAGGATATCTCGGAAGTCGTGCTGGTCGGCGGCATGACGCGCATGCCGCGCGTCCGTGAAGTCGTGAAGCAGTTCTTCGGCAAGGAGCCGCACACCGGCGTCAACCCGGACGAGGTCGTCGCGATGGGCGCCGCGATCCAGGCCGGCGTGCTGCAGGGCGACGTCAAGGACGTGCTGCTGCTCGACGTGACGCCGCTGTCGCTCGGCATCGAGACGCTGGGTGGCGTGTTCACCCGGATGATCGATCGCAACACGACGATCCCGACCAAGAAGTCGCAGACCTATTCGACCGCCGACGACAACCAGGGCGCGGTGACGATCCGCGTGTTCCAGGGCGAGCGCGAGATGGCGGC
>QFMX01000010.1 GCA_003240625.1 Sphingomonas taxi | reverse complement strand
GCCCCTCACCCCAGCCCTCTCCCCGGAGGGGAGAGGGAGCTAGCACCACCACATCATCGCCCTCGCGGCGCGCCGGCCACAGCCCAGCGACGCCGCGCGGGGTCAGCCATTTCTCCGCGACGATCGTATCGAGCATCGCCTGCGCGTCCGCATACAGCGCACTCGCACTCTCGCCGACGACCTCGTCGGTCAGGATCGCCGGGAAATTCCCTGCCAGCTCCCACGCCCGGAAGAACGGCGTCCAGTCGATATAGTCGCGCAGGTCCGACAGGTCCCAGTCCGCGAACACGTGCACGCCGGGCTTGGCCGGTGCGGCAGGCTTCAGCGAAAAGTCCGCCACGAACTTGCGCTCCCGTGCGGTCGCCAGGGGCAGCAACTCGCTCTGCCCCTTGTTCGCGCGCGAGATCCGCACCGCCTCATACTCGTCCGCGGTCTTGGTCACGAACTCGTCGCGGATCGTGTCGCTGACGAGCGTCGACGCGACACCCACCGCACGGCTCGCATCAAGCACATGGACGACCGGACCATCATAGGCCGGTGCGATCCTGAGCGCGGTGTGGACCTTCGACGTCGTCGCGCCGCCGATCAGCAGCGGCATAGTCATCCCCGCGCGCTTCATCTCCTCGGCGACCGTCACCATCTCGTCGAGGCTCGGCGTGATCAGGCCGCTCAGCCCGATCATGTCCGCGTCGTTCTCGTTCGCGGCTTCGAGGATCTTCGACCACGGCACCATCACGCCGAGATCGACCACGTCGAAGCCGTTGCACTGGAGCACGACGCCGACGATGTTCTTGCCGATATCGTGCACATCGCCCTTGACGGTCGCCATGATGATCTTGCCCTTGCCCCGCGCGCCGGGCTCCTTGGCCGCCTCGATATACGGCAGCAGATGCGCGACCGCCTTCTTCATCACGCGCGCCGATTTCACGACCTGCGGCAGGAACATCTTGCCCGATCCGAACAGGTCGCCGACGACGTTCATGCCGTCCATCAGCGGGCCTTCGATGACTTCGATCGGGCGCCCGCCGGCATCGGCGATGATCTGGCGGGCTTCCTCGGTATCCTCGACGACGTGAAGGTCGATGCCCTTCACCAGCGCATATTCGAGCCGCTTGTTCACATCGAGCGAACGCCATTCCGCCGCTGCCTTCTCGGCGACCACGTCGGTACCGCGATAGCGCTCGGCAAGCGCCACCAGCCGGTCGCCGGCCTCGGGATCGGTATTGAGCACGACGTCCTCGACCGCCTTGCGCAGTTCGGGATCGATGTCGTCATAAATGTCGAGCTGCCCGGCGTTGACGATCGCCATGTCCATGCCCGCGGGGATCGCGTAATACAGGAACACACTGTGCATCGCCCGGCGCACCGGTTCGTTGCCGCGGAACGAGAAGCTGAAGTTCGAAAGCCCGCCCGAGATATGGACGTGCGGGCAGCGCGCCTTGATCTCCTTGCACGCCTCGATGAAGTCGACGCCGTAGTTGTTGTGCTCCTCGATCCCCGTCGCGACCGCGAAGACGTTGGGATCGAAGATGATGTCCTCCGGCGGGAAGCCGATCCCGACGAGCAGCTTGTACGCGCGCTCGCAGATCTCGACCTTGCGGTCCTTGGTGTCCGCCTGCCCGACCTCGTCGAACGCCATCACGACCACCGCCGCGCCATACGCCATGCACTTCTTGGCCTGCGCCAGGAACTGCTCCTCGCCTTCCTTCATGCTGATCGAATTGACGATCGGCTTGCCCGAGACGCACTTCAGCCCGGCCTCGATCACGCTCCATTTCGAGCTGTCGACCATGAACGGGATGCGCGCGATGTCGGGTTCGGCGGCGATCAGCTTCAGGAACGTCGTCATCGCATGATGCGCGTCGAGCAGCCCCTCGTCCATGTTGACGTCAAGCACCTGCGCGCCGCTCTCGACCTGCTGGCGCGCGACCTCGACGGCGGCGGGATAGTCGTCCGCCATGATCAGCTTCTTGAAGCGCGCCGAGCCGGTGACGTTGGTGCGCTCGCCGATGTTGACGAAGGAGGAGGAGGAAGTGGTGGTCATCTGTCTGGTTCTTCCCCCCCTCCCGCAAGCGGGAGGGGGTCGGGGGGTGGGCGCCCGCCATCCGCGGGCCTAATCGTTGGAGGGGAGCGCGAGCCCACCCCCTGCCCCCTCCCGCTTGCGGGAGGGGAAAAAAGTCAGGCCGCCATCGTGAACGGTTCGAGGCCGGCGAGCTTGGTCCGTACCTCCGGCTTCGCAACCGCACGCGGTTCAAGCCCGCGCACACCGTCGGCCATCGCCTTGATATGCGCCGGCGTCGACCCGCAGCACCCGCCGAGCACGTTGACCTGCTTGGCCACCGCCCATTCGCCGACCAGCCCCGCCGTCGTCTCCGGCTGCTCGTCATACTCGCCGAGTTCGTTGGGCAGGCCTGCATTCGGGTAGATCATGATCAGCGTGTCCGCGATCGCCGACAGCGTCTTCACATGCGGGCGCAGCTGCTCCGCCCCGAACGAGCAGTTCAGCCCGATCGTGATCGGCTTGGCATGCCGTACGGCATGCCAGAATGCCTCGACCGTGTGCCCCGACAGGTTACGCCCCGACAGATCGGTCAGCGTCATCGACATCATGATCGGCACGTCGCGCGCCAGAGCCTCGCCCGCCTCGATCGCCGCCATGATCCCGGCCTTGGCGTTGAGCGTGTCGAACACCGTCTCGATCAGGATGAAGTCGACGCCGACGCCCTCGCCACCTTCGAGCAGCGCATCGATCTGCTCCCGGTACACGCCCTTGAGGTAATCGAAGTCGATCTCGCGAAAGCCGGGGTCGTTGACGTCGGGCGAAAGCGACAGCGTCTTGTTGGTCGGTCCGATCGCACCCGCGACGAACCGCAGACGGCCGTCCTTGGCCTCGTATTCCGTCGCGAGCGCACGGGCGATCCGCGCAGACTCGACGTTGATCTCGCGCACCAGATGTTCCGCGCCGTAATCCGCCTGGCTGATGACGTTGGCGCTGAACGTGTTGGTCGAGACGATGTCCGAGCCGGCTTCGAGATATTCGCGCGTGATCGTCTCGGGGACTTCCGGCTTGGTGATCGCCAGGATGTCGTTGTTGCCCTTCTGGTCGTGGCTCAGGCCGAGCGAGCCCGCATAGGCAGCCTCATCGAGCTTCCAGTTCTGGATCTCGGTACCGAACGCGCCGTCGGTGATCAGGATGCGCTTGGCGGCTTCCGCGTTGAAACGTTCACGTGGTGTCATCGTCAATCTCCTCCCCTCCCGCTGGCGGGAGGGGTCGGGGGAGGGAAGTGCCGCAAGCGAGACGGTCGGGTTGGGCCACGCCCTCCCCCGCCCCTCCCGCAAGCGGGAGGGGCGTTACGCCGCGGCGACCTTTTCGCTCGGCTTCGCGCGAACACCGAGCATATGGCAGATCGCATACGCCAGTTCCGCGCGGTTGAGCGTGTAGAAGTGGAAATCCTTCACGCCCCCCGCATACAACCGCCGGCACATCTCGGCCGCGATCGTCGCCGCCACGAGCTGCCGCGCCGAGGGATGATCGTCGAGACCCTCGAACAACCGGTCCATCCACGCCGGAATCTCCGCACCGCACAGCCCCGCGAATTTCCGCGTCTGCGCGACGTTCGACACCGGCAGGATACCCGGCAGGATTTGTGCGGTGATCCCCGCGGCCGCGACCCGATCGCGGAACCGGAAATACGCTTCGGGCGAGAAGAAGAACTGCGTGATCGCGCGGGTCGCACCGGCGTCGATCTTGCGCTTCAGATTGTCGATATCCGCGTCGTGCCCGCCCGATTCCGGATGGCATTCGGGGTACGCCGCGACCGAAATCTCGAACGGATGCAGCTTCCGCAAGCCGGCGACCAACGCCGCCGCATTCTCATACCCGCCCGGATGCGCCTGGTATGGCTGACCCAGTGTCGGCATGTCGCCACGTAGCGCGACGATGTGACGCACGCCCGCCGCCCAATATTCCTCGGCGACCTGGTCGATCTCGGCCTTGGTCGCCTCGACGCAGGTCAGGTGCGCCGCCGCGTTCATCGACGTCTCGCGCTGGATCCGCGCGACCGTCGCATGCGTCCGCTCGCGCGTCGAACCGCCCGCGCCGTAGGTGACCGACACGAAATCGGGGCCGAGCGGCTCCAGCGTGCGGATCGCCTCCCAGAGCTGCGTCTCCATCTTCTCGCTTTTGGGCGGGAAGAATTCGAAGCTGATGCCGACGTCGCCCGCCAGATCCGCGAACAGCGGTTCTTCGAGCGCGCGGCGCGCTTCTGCCAGTTGGGGGATCGAAATGTTCGTCATGCCGCCTTCACCTCACGCAAGCTCGCGCCGATCTTTCGGCCGAGCCATAATTTCACCGTCAACTCACCGCCCTCAAGCGTCTCGACCCGCGCGGTCTGCAAGCCCGCCGCCTCGAACCACGCCGCCATCTGCTCGTCCGCAAACCCGAGACGCGTGTGGGCATCGCGCACCCGCAATTCCTCGCGGTCGTGGCTCGCGAAATCGGCGATCAGCAACCGACCGCCCGGTGCGAGCACGCGCGCCGCCTCGCTAACCGCAGCACCCGGCTGCTGCGCGAAATGGAGCACGTGATGCAGGATCGCGACGTCCGCCGCGGCATCGGCCATCGGCAACGCGTACAAATCCGCCTGACGTAGTTCGGCGTGGGTCATGTCGTGCAGCTTGGCGCGTGCGAGCCGCAGCATCTCCGAACTGCGATCGATCCCGAGCGCGACCGAGGCCCGTCCTCCGAACAGTTCGAGCATCCGCCCGGTGCCGGTACCGATGTCGATCAGCGTTCCGATCGGCGCGTCGCCCAGCACCGCAGCCATCGCCGTCTCGACCTCGCTGTCGGCGACATGCAGCGACCGGATAGCGTCCCATTCGTCGGCATGCCCCTCGAACCACGCCGCCGCCGAGGCCGCCCGGTCCGCGCGCACCGCCGCGAGCCGCGCCGCATCCGCGACCGCCCAGTGATCCGGCTCAGTCTTCGCCCACGCATCGAGCGCCCCGGCGACCGGCTCGACCACGTCGGGCGCGCCCAGCGCGACGAACACCCAGCTTCCCTCCTTGCGGCGTTCGGCCAGCCCGGCGTCGCACAAGATTTTTACGTGCCGCGACACCCGCGGCTGGCTCTGACCGAGCACCTGCGCGAGTTCGCCGACCGACAGCTCCATCCGCCGCAACAGCGCAAGGATCCGCAACCGGGTCGCGTCCGCCAGTGCACGGAAGATTTCGAGCGCCATCGTCATGAAAGTTCATATAAAGATTTCTTTATATGAGGTCAACGCAGGCGTGAGCGTCTTCGACTTCCGCCATAAGTCTCTGCGACTTATCGCATCGCGCACGATCGTGACGGATCGGAAACGCTTTATCCGCGTTCGATTGCGCTATGGGCCGGGCATTCGCTGGTCCACAAGACGATATCCACGGGAGTGCATACGCATGAAGAAGTTCCTGATCCCCGCCCTGGCGCTCACCGCCGGTCTCGCAGCCTGCAGCAACAACGCGCAGGACCAGACGGCCCAGGCCGCCAACGCGATCGCCGCAGACGCGAGCGCGACCACTGAGAACGCCGTCGACGACGTCAGCGCAGCCAGCGATCGTGCACTGGGTTCGGCCGAGCGCTCGTTTGATAACGCCGGTGCGAAGCTCGACAACGCCACCGACAACCTCGACGTCAAGGCCGACCGCGCCGGTGACCGGATCGAAGCCGGCGCAGACCGCGCAGGCGCTTCGATCGCCAACGGTGCCGACCGCGCCGCCGACGCCACCGGTAACGCGCTGACCCGCGCCGGCAACGCGATCAAGGACTAAGCCTTGCCAAGGCGCCCCCACCTCCCCGTCATCCCAGCAGACGCTGGCTTCTTCCGGTTTGGGTCACGACGACCTACACGGAAAGATACCAGCCTTCGCTGGCATGACGGTGTGAGGGTGGGGGCGTTGTTTGCTGTTTCTACGCTCGCGGCCTGCTCACCGGCCAGCGAACCCGGCGCCGTCACCGCCGACGAAGCGCACCAGTTGAACGAAGCCGCCGCGATGCTCGATGCGAACAGCGTCGACCTGAACGCCGTCGCTGCCGGTCCTGGCGATACAGAATTACCCTCGGATCCCGAACTACCCTCGAATCAAAGCGACCAGACTCGATGACCCTTCGCCGCCTCGGCTCGACCGATCTGAAGATTGCCCCCCTCGTCCTCGGCGGTAACGTGTTCGGCTGGACCGCCGACCGCGAGGCCAGCTTCGCGGTACTCGACGCGTTCGTCGCGGGTGGCGGTACGATGATCGATACCGCAGATGTGTATTCGGCCTGGGTCGATGGCCATAAGGGCGGCGAGTCCGAGGCGATGATCGGCGAATGGCTGAAGGCCAGCGGCAAGCGCGACGACGTGCTGATCGCGACCAAGGTCGGCATGCTCCCCGGCGAGGGCGGCGAGAAACTTGCCCCCGCGCGCATCGCCGCTGCAGCCGAAGCCTCGCTCAAGCGCCTCGGCACTGACCGCATCGACCTCTATTACGCGCATCAGGATGACGAGGACGTACCGCAGGACGTCGTTCTCGAAGCGTTCGGCAAGCTGGTCGACGCGGGCAAGGTCCGCGTGATCGGCGCGTCCAACTTCCACGCCGCGCGGCTGAAATCCGCGGTCGAGGCCGCGAAGACGTCGGACCTGCCGCGCTATCATGTGCTCCAGCCCGAATATAACCTCGTCAGCCGGACCAAGTTCGAGGGCGAACTGCAGGATTACTGCGTCACCGAGAATATCGGCGTGCTGCCCTATTACGGCCTCGCCTCGGGCTTCCTCACCGGGAAATATCGCAGCAAGGACGATCTCGGGCAGAGCGTCCGCGGGGGCCGGATGGGCGAACTGCTCGAAGGCAAGGGCAAGGCCGTTCTCGACGCGATGGACTCGGTGGTCGAGGCTACCGGCGCGACGCATGCGCAGGTTGCGCTGGCTTGGTTGATCGCGCAGCCGGGCGTGACTGCGCCGATCGCCAGCGCCACGAGGGTAAGGCAGATCGAGGATTTGCTGCCGGCGATGACGCTGGAATTGTCGAAGGATCAGCTGGACGCGTTGACGGACGCAGGCGCCTAAGCCTTAATCCTCCCCCGCCAGGGGGAGGTGTCGCCGAAGGTGACGGGGGGAGGATACGGAACGAGCGTTACCCTTTCCTCCCCCTCCGTCTGGCAAGGGCCAGCCACCTCCCCCTGGCGGGGGAGGATCGATTCGGGGGCGGCCTGTCTCTAATCGCCTGCGAACGTTAGCGCCGAGGTCCGGCGCTCCCGCTCGTTTATCAGCAGTGCGCGGCCCGCCGGTGCGATCGAGCGTTGCGGGCAGTCGTTGCGGAAGCAGGCGCGGCAACCCAGCCCGATCGGCATCGCCCTCCCCGCCAGATCGAAACCGCTCGCCGCCGCGAGCATGCCAGCCTGCGATGCCGCCACGCCCAGGCCGATCGCGAACTCGGCATGGACCGCGCCGAAACGACTACCCTGCGGCGTCACCGTCCGCGCCATCGTCAGCCAGCGCGCGCCGTCCTCCAACTCGACGAGCTGGACCATCAGGCTGCCCGGCCGGTCGAACGCATGGTGGAGCCGCCACAGGGGGCAACGCCCATCCGCCTCGACCAGCGCCGCGCCGCTTGCACCCGGATAGCGCTTCGACGCCTGCCCCGCGCGGTCGATCCGGATCATGAAGAACGGGAGCCCGCGCGCGCCGACCCGCTGCAACGTCGTCAAGCGGTGTGCGACCTGTTCGAAACCTGCACCGAACCGGCGTTGCAGAAGTTCGATATCGTAGCCGGTCGTCTCGCACCCGCGCAGGAACCGGGCATACGGCATCATCAGCGCGGCGGCGAAATAGCCCAGCAGGTGGCGGCGGTAGAGCCGCTCGGCGGCGCGATCGGTGAAGCCTGCGCCCTTCGCGAGCGCATCGATCTCCGCCTTCGCCTCGATCTGGCCGAGCTGGAAGGCGACCGCGAACGTCCGCGACGCGGGGTCGAGCATCTCGCTCAGCTGCAACTGGCGCGCGTGGAGGTCGAGCCGGCGCAGCATGTCCGGCAGCACGTCGGCCGGCAGCACGCGGATCGTCAGGCCGTGTTTCGCGCGCAGTCGCTCGGCGATGGCGCCGTACAGGTCGCCCGCACCGAGCCGCAGCTCGTCCGCGAGCGCCTCGGCGGCGGCGTCGAGATCGGCGAAATGGTTGCGCCAGCGCTCGATCTCGCGGCGCACGAGCGTCACCGGATCGTCGCCCGCCTCGACCACCTCTCCCCCACCGATCCGGTCGAACACGCGCGCGAACGCCGCCGCGCCGCCGGGCGCGCTGGCGAGCCATTCCTCGACTTCGTTGCGGTCGATTTCGAGGTCGGCGAACATCGGGTCCGCCAGCCGCCGCCGGATCGCCTCCGCGCCGCCGCCGGGCTCGGCTGCGGTGAGCGAGCGCGGATCGAAGTCGAAGCTCTCCGCCAGCTTGATCAGCAATGTCGCCGACACCGGGCGCTGGTTGCGCTCGACGAGGTTCAGATAGCTCGGGCTGATCGCCAGCATGTCGGCCATCGCCGCCTGGGTCAGCCCCGCCCCGCGCCGCAGACGACGGATCGCGTGCCCGGCCAGCAATTTCCGTTCCGCCATCGTGAAGCCCTCCTGTCACGATCTTTACAGAGCGACAGCCGAGATACAAGTACGACGGACACCGCGACGCTGGCGCAACGCGGCCGCACCTTCCAGCAGGACGGTCTCGCCCACTATTGAACGTGCATCGCCTCTCTCGATACGCGGTCGCTGTAAAGAGAGAGACAAGACGAGCCATCGAAGGAGGCAGACCATGCAGACCACCACCGAACAACCCCGCGCCCGCGCCGTCTTCTCGACCAACGATTTCGCGCTGATGAAGGAAGTGCTCGGCGAGATGATCAGCAAGACCTCGATCGACGACGCGCGGCTGATGCGGATGAGTGCGCTGTACCACCGCCTCGGCCGGCTCGGCTGACACCATTTTCGCAGTTTCCTGGGGAGGAAAGGATCTCGCCGGTGGTTCGTCCACCGGCGGGTATTCCTGTTTTGGGAAGAACAGGATCCGGACTTTGCCCCCCTCCCTGGAAGGGAGGGGTTGGGGGTGAGTTGGCTCGTTTGTGTCGTGCCGGTTCGATTAATGCGGAAACCGACCCACCCCCGTCCCCTCCCTGCCAGGGAGGGGTGAAGGGAGACTTGCGTCGGAATTCCGCCCCTTTCCAACCGCATCCCCTCGTGTAGGACGGCGGGATGGCCAAGACACTGACCGCTCGCATCAAGGACGACATCGTCCTCTATGGCGCTCTCGCCGCCAATCTCGGGATCGGCGTGGCGAAATTCGTCGCGGCCGGGATGACCGGGTCGTCGTCGATGCTGACCGAAGGCTTCCACTCGGTGGTCGACAGCGGCAACCAGGTGTTGCTGCTCTACGGCCAGAAGAAAGCCAAGCGCCCGGCCGACGAGGCGCACCCGTTCGGCTATGGTCGCGAACTGTATTTCTGGGCGTTCGTCGTCGCGATCCTGATCTTCGCGATCGGCGCGGGCGTGTCGATCTTCGAAGGCTGGCGACACATCCAGGAGCCCGAGCCGCTGACGAGCCCGACGATCAACTATGTCGTGCTGGCGATTTCGTTCGCGCTGGAGGGCAGCAGTTGGACGATCGCGGTGCGCGAATTCTCGAAGACCAAGGGCGACATGGGCTGGTGGTCGGCGATCCACCGGTCGAAGGATCCCGCCGGCTTCATCGTGCTGTTCGAGGATTCGGCGGCGCTGGCGGGTCTGGTGATCGCCGGGATCGGTATCTGGGCGAGCCATGCGTTCGGCGATCCGCGGATCGACGGCGCCGCGTCGATCGCGATCGGGCTGATCCTCGCGCTGGTCGCGGTGCTGCTCGCACGCGAGTCGAAAGGCCTGCTGATCGGCGAGCGCGCCGACCCGGCGGTGATCGCCACGATCCGCAAGATCGTCGCGGCGCATCCCGCCATCGTCTCGGTCAACCATGTCCGCACGGTCCACGCCGCGCCCGACAGCATCTTCGCCGCTATCAGCGCGGACTTCGACGATGCGGTGACGATGGGCGACGGCGAGACGATGATCGAGGCGATGGAGACCGAGCTGCGCGCCGCGGTGCCGACGCTGTCGTCGATCTATATCCGGCCCGAGAAACGCGAGAACGCGACGCTTGCCCCGGCGCCGGCTGCCGCTCCGACCTCCAGCGGCGGCGAAACTACCACGCAGCGCTGATCTAAATCAGACGCATGCTGCTGGTAAGGTTGGAGATTCGGCGATAGCCTCGGCTGATGAAGCCGCTGCTACGCCTGATCGCCCTGTTCTGCCTGTGCGTCGGATACGCGCTGCCGGCGCAGGCTGCGGTCACGATCACGTTCTGGAGCCATGAACTCGGCAACAGTTTCCCGCATGCGTTCTTCACCTTGCGCGGAGTGCCCGATGCAGGCGGCGCGCCGGTCGACACGAATGCAGGCTTCACGGCGAAATCCGTGTCGCCCGCGCTGTTGATGGGGCCGGTCGCGGGCAAGCTCGACATCGCCAGGCCGAGCTATGTCGCGAGCAGCGACGCGCAATTCTCGGTGGTGATGACCGACGCGCAATATGTCGCCGTGTTGCGGCTGGTCGATGCGTGGAGCGAGGGCAAGCCCGACAGCGTGTACCGTCTGGGCGACCATAATTGCGTCCACTTCGTCAAGGAAGCCGCGCGCCTGGTGGGGCTGTCCGCGCTCGATCAGCCCAGGCTGATGAAGAAACCGCGCTCGTATCTGAAGGCGGTGCTGGCCGGTAACGCCGGCCGCGTCACGCCGATCGAGATGCACGGCAAGCAGTATCTCGCGAGCCTCGGCCCGATCGAGTCGCCCGCCGTGGCGGTCGCGACGGGAGCGGCCGCATCCGGCATGGTGCCGACGACCGTTCCGGGGCCCCTGCCCGCCGCTCGCTAGGCCGCGGGGACCAGCTCGACCACGTCGAGGAGCGATTCGAACCGCGGATAGGGCAGCACCACGCGCCAGCGCTGCGGGGCGATCCGCTCGATCAGCCCGGCCATGTCGCGGTTGGCGTCGCGCCCATAGCGCATCGGCCGCGTCTCGTCGCCGAGCTCCATCGTGCCCAGGAAGATCGCCCGCGCATTGGTGTCGGCGAAGACCGAGCCGACCGGGCGCTGCGATCCGTCGAGCTTGACGAGGCTGACCACGCGCTCGCCATCGTCCTCGCTCGTGCCGATCCGGCAGGCGAACCAGCCCGAGGCCGTGAAGGTCGGGCCGATGCCCGCGCGGGCGCCGAGCTTGTAGGTGCGACATCGATACGGGCCCGCGGGCGGCAGCGGGTCGACCAGCGAACGGTCGGGGTTGAACAGCACCGGATCGCGCGCGACCTCCTTCGAGTCGACCTGCGCGAGCGCGGCGACCCACGCGCCACGCCAGCCGCGCAGTCGTGCGCGATCGGCTGGGGTGGCTACCCTCCGCCAATCCAGGCTGGATCGCGCGCCGTCGGCGCCGGTGCTCCCGACGCCGACCACGGTCGATCCACAGGCCACGACCATCATGCACGCGGCAGTTCCGAACCAGGTTCGCATCGTCTCGTGTCCCGTTGGCCTGCGCCAAGGTAAGCGTGTATCGCCTTGAACGGCAATGGTTTTCCGGGCGGCGGCGCGCCGTTCGGTCACGCCGCCGTCCAGCCGCCATCCATCGACAGGTTCGCGCCGGTAATCGCCTTGGCCTCGTCGCGACACAGGAACAGCGCGAACGCCGCAACCTGCTCCGGCGTCACGAATTCCTTGGTCGGTTGCGCGGCGAGCAGCACGTCGTTCATCACCTGATCGCGTGTCATCCCCCGCGCCGCCATCGTGTCGGGGATCTGGTTCTCGACCAGCGGGGTCCAGACATAGCCGGGCGAGATGCAGTTGACGGTGATGCCATCGGTCGCGGTCTCCAGCGCAATGGTCTTGGTGAGCCCGGCGATCGCATGCTTGGCCATGACATAGGCGGACTTGTTGGGACTCGCGACGAGCGAGTGCGCCGACGCAGTCGAGATGATCCGGCCCCAGCCCTTCGCGCGCATGTGCGGCACCGCGGCGCGCATCATGTGCCACGCCGAGGACAGGTTGATCGCGATGATCGCGTCGAACTTGTCGATCGGAAAGTCGGCGATCCCCGCGACGTGCTGGATGCCCGCGTTGTTGACGACGATGTCGACGCTGCCGGTCTCGGCGGCGGCCCGTGCGACCATCGCGGCAATCTCGTCGGGCTTCGTCATGTCGGCGGGATCGTAGAGCGCGGCGGCTCCGCTGGCCTGCGCGAGGGCGGCGCGTTCCCGCTCGATCGCGTCCGCGTCGCCGAAGCCATTGAGCACCACCGCGGCGCCCTCCGCCGCGAACGCCTTGGCGTAGGCCAAGCCGATCCCCGAGGTGGATCCGGTGATGACCGCGGTCTTGCCCTTCAGGAACATACGCACTCCCCCTGTCGCTTTACGCCGCGGATTCGACCGCCGTGCAACTCTAGCGCCACCTTGCGCATTTCGTTCCCGAGAAGAAACGAAAAGGGGCATATTCATGCGGCTCGACGATTACGATCCGAACATCAACGTCGAGGACCAGCGCGGCTCGGGCGGCGGCGGTGGTGGTTTCGGCGGCGGTGGCGGCGGCCTGCTGATGGGACTGTTGCCGATGATCGGCAGCCGCTTCGGGTGCGGCGGGATCGTCGTGGTGCTGATCCTGATGGCGGTGTTCGGCGGCATGGGTGGCCTTGGCGGGCTGCTCGGTGGCGGGCAGTCGTCCGCGCCGACCACGCAGACCGGAACGCCGCGCGCCGGCACCGACACGACGTCGAGCTGCAATTTGACGCCCGAGAGCAAGGCCGCGTGCAACGCGTTCAGCTCGGCCGACAATACCTGGGAAGCGATCTTCGCGAAGAATGGCCAGCGCTTCGAGGCGCCCAAACTGGTGTTCTTCGACGGTAATGGCCGTTCGGGCTGCGGTGCCGCGCAGTCGGCGATGGGGCCGTTCTATTGCCCGACCGATCAGGGCATCTATCTCGACACGAGCTTCTTCAACGAGCTGTCGACCCGCTTCAAGGCGGACGGCGATTTTGCGCAGGATTACGTGATCGCGCACGAGTTCGGTCATCACATCCAGAAGCTGCTCGGCACCAATGCACAGGTTCAGCAAGCGCAGCGTCAGGCGAGCGAGACCGAGGGCAATGCTCTGTCGGTGCGGCTGGAATTGCAGGCGGATTGCTATGCGGGCGTGTGGGCGGCAGCGAACCGGTCGCGGCTCGAGGCTGGCGATATCCAGGAGGGCATGACGGCCGCGCAGGCGATCGGCGACGATACGTTGCAGAAGGAGTCGCAGGGTCGTGTGGTGCCCGATAGCTTTACGCATGGAACGTCGGCGCAGCGTCAGGCTTGGTTGAAGCGCGGGCTGGACAGTGGCGATCCCGCACAGTGCGACACGTTCTCGGGCGCGATCTGAGCCGACAGCCTGATCCTCCCCCGCCAGGGGGAGGTGTCACCGAAGGTGACGGAGGGGGAGGACACGGAACAGGCGTTGTTCTTGCCTCCCCCTCCGTCTGGCAAGTGCCAGCCACCTCCCCCTGGCGGGGGAGGATTGAACAGTCCTTACCCGACCGTCACGCCCTTCCAGAACGCATACCGGTCCTTGATCTCGGCCGCGGCCGACTTCGGGTCTGGGTAATACCAGACCGCATCGACGTTGCGCTTCCCGTCGACGACGAGCGTCTTGTAGCTCGCCACGCCCTTCCAGGGGCAGTTCGAGTGAGTTGCGCTCTCCTCCAGCAACGTCGGGTCGATGCTGTCCGCGGGGAAATAGTGATTGCCCTCGACGACGACGGTATCGTCCGATCGTGCGATCTCGCGGCCATTCCATGTAGCGACAGGCATGTCAGTCTCCTTCAAGCGCGCCCCAGCCCCGCCGCTTCATACCGCTCGGGCTTGAACCCGACCAGCAGCGTCTCGCCGGTATCGAGGACCGGACGCTTGATCATCGAAGGCTGCGCCAGCATCAGCGCGGTGGCCTTCTCAGCATCGAGATCAGCCCGATCCTCTTCGGGCAGTTTCCGGAACGTGGTACCGGCGCGGTTGAGCAGCACCTCCCACCCGACCCGCCCGATCCAATCGTTCAGGTGTGCCGTATCGATCCCGGCGGTCTTGTAGTCGTGGAACGCATACGCAACGCCGTGTTCGTCCAGCCACGCGCGCGCCTTCTTCATCGTGTCGCAATTCTTGATGCCGAACATCGTGATCGTCAAAATCGCCTCCCTGTCGCGGCGTGGCGCAAAACTCGCCACCGGTTCGAACCGGCCGGCGTCATACCGCGCCGTCCGTCTTCCCACCACCAGTGCGAGACCGTGCGAGCCGGCCACCGATCATGGAAACGGCGACGGCGGGGACAGCCAGAATGCACAGGATCGTCGCACCGACCATCAATAGCCCGCCGGAGCCGGTATTGACCCACATCACCGGCAATTGCGCAAACGTGACGATAACGCCGGCCAGCCAACCTCGCCGTCCCAGCAGGAAACCCGATAGTGCCGATATCACCAGCGACCCGGGATACCAGATCCGCCAATAGCCCTCCGCGTCCCAGGGCTCCTTCGCGCCTGAGAATTGGCTGACGAGCTGCCAATACAGCAGGCCGACGAGCAGGAGCGCGAGAGGCTGGATCGATCGGGCTGTCATGCGCCTATCCTCTCACAGGACAGTGCACCGCGCCAATGCTCGCCTGGATCAAGCCGGTGGCGTGCGGCCGCGAGGCCGTTTATCGGTGCGCCATGACGCATCCATTCTACGCGATCCACACGCACGGGCTGATCCGGGTTGCCGCCGCTACGCCCCGCGCTTCGGTGGGCGATACCTGCGCCAATGCCGAGGCCACGATCGCCCTCGCGCGGGAGGCGGGTGCGAAAGGCGTCGACCTCGTCGTGTTCCCGGAACTGAACATCACCTCCTACGCGATCGACGATTTGCACCTCCAGACCGCGCAGCAGCGCGCGACGCTGGCGGCGATCGCGACGGTGGTCGAGGCGAGCGCGACCTTGCGGCCGGTGCTGCTGGTGGGGGCGGCGCTGGTGCGGAACGGGCGGCTGTATAATTGTGCGCTGGCGATCGCTCGGGGCGAAGTGCTCGGCGTGGTGCCGAAGACGTTCCTGCCCAATTACCGCGAATTCTACGAGAAGCGCTGGTTCGCGAGCGGCGCGGGACTGACCGGTTCGACGATCGACCTCGACGGCGAGGAGGTCCCTTTCGGAACCGACCTGATTTTCGCCGCGCGCGACCTGCCGGGCTTCGTCTTCCATGCCGAGATCTGCGAGGATTACTGGGCCCCTACCCCGCCCTCGACCGCGGGAGCGCTCGCGGGCGCGCTGATCTGCTGCAACCTGTCGGCGTCGAACATCGTCATTGGCAAGGCGCGCGAGCGGGCGATGCTGGCGGCCTCACAGTCCGCGCGGGCGATGTGCGCCTATGTCTACTCCGCCGCGGGCCCCGGCGAGAGCACGACCGAAGTCGCATGGGACGGCCAAGGGCTGATCCACGAACTCGGCGAGCAGATCGCGGAGTCGGAGCGGTTCTCGACCGAGCCGGAACTGGTGATCGCCGATATCGACTGCGAGCGCATCACGCAGGACCGCCTGCGCAACGGCACGTTCAACGATGCGGTGGTGTTCGCCGGCAATCCCGAAACGCGCTTCCGGCGGATCGCGTTCGATCATGCCGCGATTTGTGAAGTCGAAATCGATGTTCCAGAAAGCGATCCTCCCCCGCCAGGGGGAGGTGGCAGGCGCAGCCTGACGGAGGGGGAGGCACACGCAACGCCTGCTCCGTGTCCTCCCCCTCCGTCGCCTTCGGCGCCACCTCCCCCTGGCGGGGGAGGATTGGGTCGTCTCGAACGCAGTATCCGCCGTTTCCCGTTCGTCCCGAACGACCCCGCTCGGCGTGACGACGATTGCTACGAGGCGTTCAACATCCAGGTGGAGGCGCTGTCGAAGCGGCTGGTCTCCGCGAACGCCGAGACGATCGTCATCGGCGTATCGGGCGGCCTCGACTCGACCCACGCGCTGATCGTCGCGGCCAAGGCGATGGACCGGCTCGGGCGTCCCCGCAGCGCGATCCTCGGTTTCACCATGCCCGGCTTCGCGACCGGCGACGGCACCAAGGCGAACGCCTGGGCGCTCATGCGCGCGCTCGGCATCACCGCGGAAGAGATCGACATCAGGCCGGCCGCCCGCCGCATGCTGGAGGATATCGGCCACCCCTTCAGCGAAGGCGAACCCGTCTACGACATCACTTTCGAGAACGTGCAGGCGGGGCTGCGTACCGATTACCTGTTCCGCCTTGCCAACCAGCGCCGCGGGATCGTGCTCGGCACGGGGGACCTCAGCGAGATGGCGCTCGGCTGGTGCACCTACGGCGTCGGCGACCAGATGAGCCACTATGCGGTCAATAGCGGCGTGCCCAAGACGCTGATTCAGTTCCTGATCCGCTGGTGTATCCGCACCGACCAGTACGACGCGGCGACCGACGACATTCTCTCGACGATCCTCGCGCAGGAAATTTCGCCCGAGCTCGTACCGGCGGGCGCGGACGGCGCGTTGCAGAGCACTGAGTCGATGATCGGACCGTATGCGCTCAACGATTTCTTCGCGCATTACGTGATCCGCCACGGCCTCGCGCCGTCGAAGATCGCGTTTCTCGCCTGGCACGCATGGCGCGATGCGAGCATCGGCGCGTGGCCGGAGGACCTGCCGGCGGATGCACGCGTCGCCTATGACCTGCCGACGATCCGGAAATGGCTGGAAAAATTCCTGTTCCGATTCTTCACGACCAGCCAGTTCAAGCGGTCGGCGATGCCGAACGGCCCGAAGGTCTCGGCGGGCGGTGCGCTGTCACCACGCGGCGATTGGCGTGCGCCGTCGGACGGGATTGCGACGGTCTGGATCGAAGAATTGCGGTCAAGCGTTCCGTTGGGTTAGTTGCGCTGCCTTGCATAAATCGGCGGCCGGGCGCATTGTGAAAATCCTATGACAGTGGCTCCACCGGATGGATCGCGCGATCGCCGGATCGAGATCCCATCTAACCTTTGGCTGATTCACCCGGCGGGCCGTGCGCTCTTGCCGTTGGCGCTGGCGCGTGGAATTTCGGCCAATGCGGTGTCGGTGGCCGGGCTCTGCCTCGGCGGAGCGGCTGCTCTCGCCTATACGCAATGGGGCAATTGGGCGCTGGCGCTGGTCGGTCTGGTGCTGTCGATGGGGTGGCTGATCGCCGACGGACTCGACGGCATGGTCGCGCGCGCGACCAAGACCGCGAGCCCGCTCGGGCGGATGCTCGACGGGCTCTGCGACCACGGCGTCTTCGCGCTGATCTACACGTCGCTGGCAATCACGATCGACACGCCCGAGGGCTGGATCCTCGCCTTCGCCGCGGGTGGCGCGCATGCGGTGCAGTCGAACATGTACGAAGGCGAGCGCGCGCGCTTCCATCGCCGTATCAAGGGCGTGGCGCTCGAAGCGCCGCCCGTGCCCACCGGCAACGTGCTCGTCCGGTTCTACGACGGGGTCGCGAGCAGCATCGATCGCATCGCCATGCCGTTCGAACGGACGCTCGGCCAAGCGAGCGATCCGGTGGCCTTCGGCGCCAGTTACGGCACCCGCGCCGTCGCGCCATTGCGCTTGATGGCCTTGCTTACCGCGAATGTGCGAGTATGGGCGATCTTCGTCGCCTGCTTCGCGGGCAACCCACGCATCTTCTGGTGGTTCGAGATCGTCCCTCTGACGCTCGTGGCCATCGTCGGGCTCGTCTGGCACCGTCGTGTCGAACGCGCCTTCGTTCGTAGTACAACGCCGCCGCGACCAAAGACCGCGTCGCGCATGCATCTTTCGTAAGGAACAGGGTCAGTAATGAATAGCATTCGGATCGCCGTGGTCGGCATCGGCAACTGCGCGAGCTCGCTCGTGCAAGGCCTCGAGCACTACCGCGAGGGGGCAAACGACCAGGTCGGCCTGATGCATTTCGACATGGGCGGCTACAAGCCGAGCGACATCAAGGTCGTCGCGGCCTGGGATGTCGATCGTCGCAAGGTCGGCAAGGACGTCGCCGAGGCGATCTTCGCCAAGCCGAACTGCACCGCGGTGTTCGCACCGAACGTCGGGAACACCGGCACGATCGTGAAGATGGGCAAGAAGCTGGACGGCGTCGCCGACCATATGGCCGACTTCAAGGACGACCGTACGTTCCTGGTCGCGGACGCTCCCGAGCCGACGCGTGAAGACGTCATCGCCGAGCTGAAGGCATCGGGCGCCGACGTGCTGATGAACTACCTGCCGGTCGGTTCGCAGGAAGCCACCGAGTTCTACGCAGACTGCGCGATCGAGGCGGGCGTGGCGTTCGTCAACAACATCCCCGTCTTCATCGCGTCGAACCCGGTCTGGGCGAAGAAGTTCGAAGACGCCGGCGTCGCGATCATCGGCGACGACATCAAGGCGCAGCTCGGCGCGACGATCGTCCACCGCGTGCTGACCGACCTGTTCGCCAAGCGCGGCGTGAAGCTGGATCGCACCTACCAGCTCAACACCGGCGGCAACACCGACTTCCTCAACATGTCGAACCATCGCCGTCTCGAGTCGAAGAAGATCTCGAAGACCGAAGCGGTCCAGTCGGTCGCGGCCGAGCGGATGGACGACGACAACGTCCATATCGGTCCGTCGGACTATGTCCCCTGGCAGAACGACAACAAGGTCTGCTTCCTGCGCATGGAAGGCCAGCTGTTCGGCGGCGTGCCGATGAACATCGAACTCCGTCTCTCGGTCGAGGACAGCCCCAACTCGGCGGGTGTCGCGATCGACATGATCCGCTGCGCCAAGATCGCCAAGGACCGCGGCATCGCCGGCGTGATCGACCCGGCCTCGGCGTATTTCTGCAAGCACCCGCGCACGCAGATGACCGACGATCTCGCGCAGATCGAAGTCGAGCGGTTCATCAAGGCCGCCTGACATGATCGATACGCCCCGGATCCAAACGGCGATCATCCTCGCCGCCGGGGAAGGCAGCCGCCTTCGCACCTCCGCCCCGTACAAGCCGCTCTGCCCGGTGGCGGGGCGGCCGTTGATCGCCCACGCGCTCGAAGGGCTGGCGGAAGCCGGTTTCGCGCGGGCGATCGTGACGGTGAGCTACGGGCGCGAGGCGATCGAAACGTACCTAGCGAGCCGGCGCTGGCCGCTTAAGGTCGAGACGGTGCTGGCCGATCACGGCGAACCGAACGGCGTTTCGGTCCTAGCGGCGCGCGATGCGCTGGCCGGTGACGAAGCGGTGCTGGCGATGTGCGACCACCTCGTCAGCCCCGAACTCTACGCCCGCATGGCGAAAGCCGGGGCCGGCGGCGGCTTGCGCCTCGGTATCGACCGGCGCCTCGGTCACGACTGGGTCGACCCGGAGGACGTCACTTGCGTTGCCACCGAAGGCGACCGCATCGTCGCGATCAGCAAGGGCCTGGAGCCCCACGACTGCTACGACACCGGCGTCTTCGCGATCGGGCCTGCACTGTCCGACGCATTAGCCTCGCTGGCGAGCCCCTCCCTCACCGAAGGCGTCCGCCTGCTGGCCGCGCAAGGTCTCGCCCGGATCGTGGATTGCAGCGACATCGACTGGATCGACGTCGACGACGCCCCTGCGCTTGCCAAGGCCGAGGCGTGGATGGCGACTAAAGCCGACGCGGTAGCGGCGTAAGCCATTGTTCTCCTGCGAACGCAGGAGCCCAGGATACCAACCGAAACGCTCCTGACCCTGGACTCCTGCGTTCGCAGGAGAACAGTGGTTAGCCTGCGACCTCGACCCTTGGATCGGGCACTTCGAGCGTCGCGCAGGTCCCGACCGCGGCGTTCTCGATCGTCACGGTCCCCCGGAGCTGGCGCGCGAGGCTGCCGATCATCCGCATCCCAAGACTTTTGCGTGACGCCGCCTTGAGGTCGAAGTCCGCTGGCAATCCACCGCCTTCGTCGGACACGGTCAACACGATCCGCCCCTCCGCGCTGCGCACCGAGACCAAAATCACGCCGCCGTCGTCACCATACGCATATTTGATCGCGTTGGTGACGAGTTCGGTGACCAGCAAACCGACCGGGATCGCGACGTCCGCGCTGATCAGGATCGGCTCGATATCGCAGTCGATTCGGTGGTTGAGCGACTGCTCGCCTAGCCCCGTCGCGATCCCGCAGACCAGATCGTCGAGCGCGACGATGCCGACCTGATCGCCACGCCACAGCTGGTCGTGGGTCTGCGCGATCGCCGTGATCCGCGCCTGCGCATCGCCGAGCAGCCGCCGAATCCGCGGATCGTCGTCCTCCTGCATCTGGAGATTGAGCATCGCCGAGACCAAAGCGAGGCTGTTCTTCACGCGGTGGCTGGCCTCCCGCGTGAGCAACTCCTGATGCTCCATCGCCTCGCTCAGCCGCTGCTCCGCCTGCTGCCGCTCGATCGCCACGCCGATGAGGTTGGCGAAGCCCTGCATGAACGCGAAGTCGGCAGGCTCGAACTGGCCTTCGTCGGGGCTATCGACCTCAAGGACGCCAAAGCGCTTGCCCGACGTCTCAACCAGCACGTTGATCGCGCGCCGGATCTTGTGGCGCGCCATGAACTCGGGCGTGCGAAACCGCTGCTCGTTGCCGAGATGGTTCGAGATCACCGGCTCGCCCGTCTCCAGCGCGAACCCCGCAGGCGAGCCGAGATCGGTCCGCATCTCGGTCGACCCAACCACCCCCGGCTCCCAGCCGATCCCCGCGCGTACCAGCAGGCTGTCCTGCTCGGGGCGATATTCGAGGAACTTGCAGTATTTCGACCGCATGCCCTCGCCGCACAGCTCGGTCGCGCGCTGCAGCATGGGATCCAGATCCCGCGCGCGCAGTGCCTCGATCCCGAAATCGGCCAGGATCGACTGCTGGCGAAGACGATATTCGAGTTCGCCAGCAGCGGGAGCGTTGGTACCGCCCGGGGGGTGTTCGACGACCGGCATCGTCCTCAGCGGGTCAGCTTCTTGTACGCCAGACGCGTGGGCCGATCGGCGGCGTCGCCCATGCGGCGGCGCTTGTCCTCCTCGTACGACGCGTAATTGCCCTCGAACCACTCGACATGGCTGTCGCCCTCGAACGCGAGGATGTGCGTGGCGAGGCGATCGAGGAAGAAGCGGTCATGGCTGATGACGACGGCGCAGCCGGCGAAGGTTTCAAGTGCCTCCTCGAGTGCGCGGAGAGTCTCGACGTCGAGATCGTTGGTCGGCTCGTCGAGCAGGAGGACGTTGCCACCCTCCTTAAGCATCTTGGCCATGTGGACGCGGTTGCGCTCGCCGCCCGACAGCTGGCCGACCTTCTTCTGCTGGTCCGGCCCGCGGAAGTTGAACGCGCCGACGTATGCGCGGGTGCCCATCTCCTGCTTGCCGAAGCGGAAGATCTCCAGCTCGTCGGAGATTTCCTGCCAGACGTTCTTGTTCGGATCGAGATCGTCGCGGCTCTGGTCGACGTAACCGAGCTTGACGGTCGAGCCGACCTCGATCGTGCCCTCGTCCGGCGTTTCCTGGCCGGTGATGAGCTTGAACAAGGTCGACTTGCCCGCGCCGTTGGGACCGATCACGCCGACGATGCCGCCGGGGGGCAGCGTGAAGTCGAGACCGTCGAACAACAGCTTGTCGCCATACGACTTGGTCAGGCCCTTCGCCTCGATCACCTTGCCACCGAGACGCGCCGGCAGCTGGATCAGGATCGCGGCCTTGCCGGCAACGCGGTTCTCCTGCTTCTCCATCAGCTCGTCGAACGCGCGGATACGCGCCTTCGACTTGGTCTGGCGCGCCTTGGGGGTCTGGCGCATCCATGCCAGCTCGTCGGCGATCGCCTTCTGCTTGCCGGCCTCTTCGCGCTCTTCCTGGCTGAGGCGCTGCGCCTTCTTCTCCAGATAGCCCGAATAGTTGCTCTCATAGGTGTAGTAGCGCCCGCGATCGAGCTCGAGCACCCAGTTGACGACGTTGTCGAGGAAGTAGCGGTCATGCGTCACGAGGATGACGTTGCCGGTATATTCCTTCAGGTAGTTCTCCAGCCACGACACGCTTTCGGCGTCGAGATGGTTGGTCGGCTCATCGAGCAGCAGGATCTGCGGCTTTTCCAGCAGCAGCTTGCAGAGCGCGACGCGGCGCTTTTCGCCGCCCGAGAGGTTGACCACCGACGCATCGCCCGGCGGGCAGCGCAGGGCCTCCATCGCCTGTTCGAGCTGGCTGTCGAGCGCCCAGCCGTCGACCGCGTCGATCTTGGCTTGGAGCTCGCCCATCTCCTCCATCAGCGCGTCGAAGTCGGTGTCGTCTTTCGGATCGCCCATCTCGGCCGAGATCGCGTTGAACCGGTCGACCAGGTCCGCGACCGGGCGCACGCCGTCCTTGACGTTGCCCATCACGTCCTTGGTCGGATCGAGCTGCGGCTCCTGTGCCAGATAGCCGACGTTTACGCCTTCCGCCGCCCAGGCCTCGCCAGTGAAATCGGGATCCATGCCGGCCATGATCTTCATCAGCGTCGACTTGCCCGAGCCGTTGGGGCCGATGATCGCGATCTTCGCCGAAGGAATGAACTGCAGGTGTATGTTGTTGAGAACGGGCTTGTTGGCACCGGGGAAGGTCTTCGACAGACCCTTCATGACGTAGGTATACTGGACGGCCATGTGGGTGCCGAGCTCCGTTTTGAATAAGGGCGGGATTTGACGTGCGCAGATAGCGATGCGGCGAGCCGTTGGCAAACGGGGAGCGCCGACATACGCTGCCCCGATGATGAAACGCACCCTGCTCGCGGCGCTGGCCGCCTCCGCCCTCACCTCTCCTCTGACGGCCCAGCGTACCGCCGCCCCGGCGACCGCGGTCGACGCGAAGGTCGCCGCGCTCCGCGACAAGGCGCTGACCGACGACACCGCCTACAAGATCGTGGAGGGGATCACGACCGAGGTCGGCCCGCGGATGACCGGTACCGAGGCGGCACCGCGTGCGCGGGCCTGGTCGGTCGCCAAGCTGAAGGCGCTCGGGTTCAAGAACGTGCGGATCGAGAAATACCAACTTCCGGTCTGGTCGCGCGGAACGGAGAGCGGGGAACTGGTCGCGCCCTATGCGCAGAAGCTGCATCTGGTCGGCCTCGGCAATTCGGGCGCGACACCTCCCGGCGGGCTGACCCTGCCGATCGTGTATTTTCCGACGTACAACGCCTTGGCGCTCGCCGCCGACGGCAGCCTGAAGGGTAAAATCGCTTTCGTCTCCAACGCGATGCAGCCGACCCAGGACGGGTCGAGCTATGGTTCGCAGGGCACCGCGCGCTTCGTCGGGCCGAACGCCGCCGCCAAAAAGGGCGCGGCGGCGATCGTGATCCGGTCGATCGGCACCGATCACGGCCGCGGGCCGCACGCGGGCAACACCAATTTCGAAGCGGGCGTGACGCCGATCCCCGCAGCGGCGCTGTCGGTTGCCGACGCCGAGCATGTCGAGCGGCTGGTAAAGCTCGGCAAGCCGGTGACGCTGAAGCTGGTGCTCGAAGACAAGCAGGCCGGGATGCAGGAGTCGGGGAACGTCGTCGCCGAGGTTCCGGGCACCGATCCCAAGGCGGGCATCGTGCTGGTCGGTGGCCATCTCGACAGCTGGGATCTCGGTACCGGCGCGATCGACGACGGCGCGGGGATCGCAATCACTGCGGCTGCCGCCAAGATCGTCATGGACAGCGGCCAGCGCCCGCGCCGGACGATCCGCGTCGTCTGGTTCGGTGACGAGGAGAGCGGCGGGTTCGGCGGAACTGCCTATGCCAAGGCGCATGCCGGCGAGCGCCACGCCACCGCCGCCGAATCGGATTTCGGCGCCGACCGCGTCTGGCGGTTCGAAAGCAGTCTGCCCGCCGCCGCCAAGCCCATCATGGACCGCCTGGCGGTCGCCCTTGCACCGCTGGGGATCATCCGCGGTGCCGATGCGCCGCACGGCGGCACCGACGTCGGCCCGACGATCGCCACCGGGGTGGCCGGAATCGACCTCAACCAGTCGGGGCTGCGCTACTTCGACTATCACCACACGCCCGAGGATACGCTCGAACGGATCGATCCCGAACAGCTTCGTCAGAACGTCGCGGCATGGACGGCGATGATCGCGACGGTCGCCAACGCGCCCGAGGAAATCGGTTCGATCGTGCCCGAAAAGTGACCAGTCGCAGCAACCGAAACGTCATCGTTCTGCCGCAAACCTTGCGGACAGATGAATTTAGCGGATTGACCGGCCGCCGGGGTCCGCTATTTGACGTGACTTCGCGACGGCAATCGGGTCGGCCGCGAGTGAAACTATGCTTGGGAGCATTCGAATGAAGAAGATCGTTCTGATCGCTGCTGCCGCCGGCCTGATGTCCGTCGCAGCCTGCAGCAAGTCGCCAGAAGCCGCCGCCGTTGAGAACAACGCGGACATGCTGGCTGACAACATGGAAATGCAGGCTGACAACATGGACGCCATGGCGGACAACACCTCGAACGCAGCCGCTACTGACGTGCTCGAGAACGCTGCCGACAACATGAACGCAGCTGCCGACAACGTCCGTGACGCTGCCGACGAGAAGACCGACAACATGAACTAAAATCTGTCGGGTGTCTCTACGCTCGATAGGATTTAGTGTCGGAAAGGGCGCTCCTTCGGGAGCGCCCTTTTTCTTTGCCGTTTTGCTTTGCGCCCTTTTGCCGGATGATCGCTTGCGCTAACGCAGGCGCCGGTGGGGCCTGTAGCTCAACGGTTAGAGCTGGCCGCTCATAACGGCTAGGTTGCGGGTTCGATTCCTGCCGGGCCCACCAACCGCCCATCTTATCACGCGACGATTCCGCCGGCCTTGAGCGCGGTAATCGTGTCCGCGGCGTAGCCAAGCCCGTCGAGCAATGCATCCGTATCGGTATACCCTTCGGCCATGCGTGGCGCGACGGTCGGCGTGGCGGAATAGCGCGGCGCGGGCATCGGCTGGACGACGCCTCCCGCCTCCGTGAACGTCCCGCGCGCGAGATTGTGCGGATGCGCGGGCGCTTCGGCTAGCGACAGCACCGGCGCGAAACACGCGTCGGTGTGTTCGAGAATCGCGCACCATTCGTCGCGAGTCCGGCGGGCGAATACCGCCGCCAGCCTGTCTTTCAACGCTGGCCAGCACCGCGAATCCATCTGCCGGTCGAACTCCGCATCCGCCGCCAGCCCCGCTTTCTCGCGCAACACGGCGTAGAATTGCGGCTCGATCGCACCGATCGACACGTATTTTCCGTCGGCACAGGCATAGGTGTCGTAGAAATGCGCGCCGCTATCGAGCAGGTTCACGCCCCGCGCGTCGCGCCACAGGCCTTGTCCGTGGAAGCTCCAGATCATGCTCATCAGCAGCGCGGCGCCATCGGTCATCGCGCAGTCTATCACTTGCCCCTGCCCGGTCGTCCGCGCATGAAGCAGGGCGCTGACCATACCGAACGCGAGCATCATCGCACCGCCGCCGAAATCGCCGACCATGTTGATCGGCGGCGTCGGCTTCTCACCCGCACGCCCGAACGCGTGCAGAGCGCCGGCCAGCGCGATATAATTGATGTCGTGGCCCGCCGCCTGCGCGTACGGTCCGTCCTGCCCCCAGCCTGTCATACGACCATAGACGAGCCGCGGGGTGGTCTCGATCAGCACGTCCGGCCCGAGCCCCAGTCGTTCGGTCACGCCCGGCCGAAACCCCTCGACGAAGCCATCCGCCGACGCGACCAGATCGCGGACGACACCGATTCCCTCGGCGGACTTCAGATCGACCGCGATCGTCTTGCGCGATCGCAGCAGGATATCCTTGGCAGGATCGCCGCCCGGCCCGCCCTTTTTCGCGCCCGGCCGTTCGATCCGGATGACCTCGGCCCCGTGATCGGCGAGCATCATGCAGGCGAACGGCGCGGGCCCGATCCCGGCAAGCTCGACGATCCGGATGCCGGCGAGCGGGCCGGTCAACGCCGCAACCCTTTACGGCGCCCACGAAATCCTGCGGCCATGATACCCCTCCGATGGCTTCTTTTTATCGGAGCAGGGTCACAGCATTCGCAGATCGGGTCAAGCGACCGGCACTTACCCGATTGGCAGGTCGAAAAGCAGTTCGCGAACGTAGCGGACCGGCGGCGAACCATGCGCGAGCAGCGCGTCGTTGTAGCGCTTCAGGTCGAACTTCGCGCCCTCACGCTTCTTCGCCTCGTCCCGCAGAGCCATGTGCTCCGAATAGCCCGTGAAATAGCTCAGCAACTGAGTCGAGCCGAGCGACGCGCGGACCCATTTCCCCGCCGCCTCGCGCTCCTGCTGGAACGCGGTGTGCGTCATCAGCTGCATCGCCTGATCGCGCGTCATGCCCTCGGTGTGGATACCGATATCGAGCAGCGAGTTGGAGATCGAGCGCAACCGCATCTTGAGCACGGTCAGCTTGAAGAGCGGATCGCCGTTCAGATAGCCCTCGTCCGCCATCATCCCCTCGGCATACACCGCCCAGCCCTCGATGAACGGCCCGGAGCCGAGCACCGCGCGCAGCGTCGACTGCGTCGCATTGGCGTGCGCGAGCTGGAGAAAATGCCCCGGCATCGCCTCATGCACCGCCAGATCGTGGATCATGTAGTCGTTATATTCGCTGAGGAACGACGTCGCCTGCGCCTCCGTCCAGTCGTCGGGGATCGGCGACACGGCGAAGAACGTGCCGAGGTTTTTCTCCAGCGGACCCGGTGAGTCACAATAGGCGACCGCGACACCCTGCTGGAACTTGGGCATCGTGATGATCTTCACCGGACCGTCGGGCATCCCGACTAGCCCCTTTTCGCGGACGAACGCGGTCGCCTGCGCCAACGCCTTGGTCGAGGCGTCGATCATGCCGTCGCGTGCCGGACGCTTGGCGTAGGTGAGTTCGAGCGCGGCCTGGATCGCGGCCTGTTGCTGCGCGTCGGAGGGCTTGTCGGGGAGCAGCAGCGCGCCGGGCTTGGCGCCAAATATCTGCCGCGCGATGGCGTACATCTGCGCGCGCGTATCGACGATCGCGGCCTGTGCGCGACGCTTGATCTCGGCGCGGGTTAGATCCGATTGCAGCGCGAACTTGAGCTTGGTGTCGTACAGCGCCGCGCCGAGCCGGAAATCACCCTTCGCGCCCGGCACCAGCGTCTTGTCGAGCCAGACCTGATGCTCGGCCACCGCTGCCTTCAGCTTCACTAGGGCCGCGTCGAAGCGCGTGGCGTCCGCCGCCGACAGCTCCGTCTTGTGTGGTGCCAGCATGCTCTCGGCGATGTCGACGATGCCGCTGTTCTGCTTCGCCACGGTCGTCGCGTAGATCGAGGGCACGCGCGCGACCACGATGTTGGCGCGCGCCTGCGCCAGCAACGCCGGCAGCGCCTCCATCCGCGCGGTCGCCGCGTTCAGGCGCTGTGGCCACGGCGCGAAATCGCGCGCGGCGAGCGAGTACAGCGAGCCGCCGGCGATGTCGTTATAGACCTGCGGATCCCACGCCCAGCCGCGCAGCGTCTCCGCATCCCAGATATCGTAACGCAGCGCATTGTCGAGCAACGCCGCATCGACCTGCTCTTCGCGCGACAGGGCTTTCCGGTCGATCCGCTGGAGATCCGCCAGCATCGCCTTCGAGAACGCCTCGCGCTTGGCACGCCCGGCCGCCGACATATCGGTGACCTGCGCGTCGAACCGATGATCGCCAAGACCGGTCGCCGACGAGGGGTTCAGCCTCGCCAAGCCATCGACATAGCGCTTCGACAGCGACGCGAACGTTGCGTTCTCCGCCGCGTGTACGGCCGAGGTCGGGATCGAGGAAACGGGCAGCGACAGGATCGCGGCGCCGAGTAGCAGACGGAAATTACGCATGGTCTAATTCCTGACGATCAGCGCTGTGGAGCGGTGCCGAGTTGGGTGTTGAGATAGACGGTGACGAGCGCCGCGCGCTTTGCGTCCTCGATCTTGTCGGCGCCCGCCGCGTGGCCGCCTTCGGGGTTCTCATAGTAGAAGAACGGGTCGCCATATTCCTCGAGCCGCGCGGCGAATTTGCGAGCATGGCCGGGGTGGACGCGGTCGTCTTCGGTCGAGGTGTAGATGAACGGCACCGGGTATTTCACGCCGCGCTTCAGATTCTGGTACGGCGAATATTTCGAGATGAACGCCCAGTCCGCCGGCTTGTCGGGATCGCCATATTCACCGATCCACGACGCGCCTGCCGACAGATGCGAGTAACGCTGCATGTCGAGCAACGGCGATCCCATCACGATCGCGCCGTACAGATCAGGCCGCTGCTCCATCGCGACGCCGACCAGCAGACCGCCGTTCGACCGCCCCGACACCGCGATCTTCCGTTTCGCGCTGACGCCGGTGCGGACCAGATCGTCGCCGACCGCGTGAAGATCGTCATACGCCTTTTGTCGGTTCTCGCGCAGCGGCATCTGGTGCCAGCGCGGCCCGTATTCGCCGCCGCCACGGATATTGGCGAGCACGAACGCATTGCCCTCCTCGACCCAGAACAGACCGGCCGGGCCCGAGCGATAGGGCTGGTCGACGAGGTAGGTCGGCGTCTGCGCGTTACGGAACCCGCCATAGGCGTGGACCAGCGCCGGCACGGGCCCGCTCGTGCCCTTTTTCCGCACGAGGAAATACGGGATCTTGGTCCCGTCCTTCGACGTCGCGAACCGCTGTTCGACCTGCATTCTGGAGGCATCGAACCGCGCCGGCAGCGTATCGACCGCGACCGGCTTCGTGGCCGGGCGGATCGCGTAGAGCGCCGGCGGGCTCAGGAAGCTCTCGACGGTCGCGAAGGCGAGGTCATCCTTCCCCGCGGTCGCATCGAGGTGGATCGTCGACGCTGCGGGTAACGCCGCGGTCGCCTGCGTCCAGCGACCATCCGCACCGCGCGTCAGCGACACGAGCCGCCCCGACACGTCGTCGAGCATCTTCACCCACAGCACCGACTTGCTCGAATCGACCTGCTCGACGGCCTGCGTCGCGGTCGGCACCAGCACCCGCTCAATCGTCGGCGCGCGGCCGGCCAACACGTCGGCGATGCTGTAGGCGACCACCGCCCCCGCCGGCACACCACGCCAGTCGGACGCCAGCGTCGCGATCAGCCGGCCGTCCAGCACAGTGTTGATCACCGCGTCGTCGGGCAGCGGCGACGGCACGAGCCGACCGTCCTGCGCAACATGGCTCCGCTTCGAATGGAAGAAATCGGTGTCGCGGACGACCAGCGGGTAGCGCTGCTCGCCATCCGGAAATACGCTGACGTTGATCCCGACGTCATCCTGCGTCGCGCTGGCGATCTCGGTCGCGGCAGTCAGTGGCGTACCGCGGCGCCACAGCTTGGCGACGCGCGGATAGCCCGATTTGGTCAGGCTGTCGGCGCCGAAATCGGTCGCGACGTACAGCGCGTCCGGCCCAGCCCAGTTCAACCGCGTCTTGAAGATCGGCACGACGAAGCCATCCGCGACGAACTTGCCCGACGGAATATCGAACTCCCGCTCCTCGACCGCATCGCCGCCGCCGTTCGACAGCGCCACCATGCAGCGATCATAGGACGGCGAGCGACAGGTCGCGCCCTTCCACACCCAGCTCTTGCCCTCCGCCTTGCCGAGCGCATCGACGTCGATCAGCGTCCGCCACACCGGCTTGCCGCTGCTGAACGAAGCCAGCGACGCGACCCGCCACAGGCCGCGCACGTTCGTCTTGTCCTGCCACAGGTTCAGCACCTGATCGCCGATGACCTGGTCGGGATTGGCGATCTGGCGGTCGGCCTGCAACAGGTCCAGCGCGCGCTGGCGATACCGCGCGTAACCCGGCTTCGCCTCGAGCGCGGCGAGCGACAGCGTATTCCACCGCTTGACCGTATCGAGCGCACGCGCGCCGTGAATGTCTTCCAGATAGGCGTTGGGGTCAGCCGGGGGAGTGTTGACTGAAGTTTGCGCCGGGATCGGAGCGGGCGTCTGCGCGAGCGCGGTCGTGGAAAGGGCCAGCAGGGCCAGGAACGGCAGGCGTTGGTGCATCATCACTCTTTCTTCGTTCGATGATGCGACCTTAGGCAGCGCGGTCCGCTCTGCTAACCCCTTCTCTCGAGCCAATCGGCGATCAGGCGGCTTCCAGCGCCAGCAGCGCGAACGTCGCCAGCCAATGCTCGCCCATGTAGTCGTCGGCGAGATGCGGCAAGGCTTCGGCGAGATGCGCGTCGGCGATCGCATAGGCCGCCGCCGGCACCGGCAAGGCGTCCGCGATCGTCCGCCAGCACCACGCCCGCGACAGGTTCAGCCCGTCGAGATGCGCGAGCCGCCCGTCGGAACGATCGCTGACGACCGCAGGCGCGCGCAGGCACGCCGTCGCCGCACCGAACGGATCGGGCAGGAACGCTGCCAGCCAGGCAGGGAAGTCGGTGTCGAGAACGCCCTTCATCAACGCCGCCTCGCACAATGTCGCCGACAAGAAATCCTCGCCGCTCGGCTCGAACGGCCGGCAGTCGCGATCGTCGCCATACCAGTCCCGCGCCCGCGCCTCGATCAGCGTGGCCAGCGACGGGTCATGCGCCCTCGCCCACCGCAGCGCGTGGACCAGCGCAAACGCGGTACAGTCATGCTTGCCGCTACGCACCGGGTAGATGAGCTTCGGCAGATACGCCGCGAACCGGGCTGCGAACGCCCGCGCCAACGGCTCGACCGCCGCCGCCCAAGGGCGATCGGGCCGCAATGCCAGTTCGTCATGCAGCGCGAGCAGCCAGCCCCAGCCATAAGGCCGCTCGAATCCGCCGGTGCCCGGCCGATCGAGATAGGCGACCTCACCCGAGATCAGCCCGGGTACGAGCATCCGGTCCGCCGATGCCTCGACCGCGGCGGCTTCGGCCATATCGGGGAACAGGCGCGCGAGCCGCATGACCTGCCACCAGCCGTGCACGCAACTGTGCCAGTCGAAGCTGCCGTGGAACACCGGATGCAGCGTCTTTGGCAGCGCCAGGTCGCCGGGCCCGTCCAGCACCTGATCGAGCTTGTACGGCCATTCGCGGGTCAGATGCCCCAGCGTCAGCGCGGCGAACCGCGCCGCGGTTGTGCGGTCGAGCGTATTGATCATTCCGTCATCCTGTATCGGTGCAGTCCGAGGTTCAGCTGCTGTGATCGGCGATGATCTGCCACGCCGTCCCGCGCCGTTCGAAGACCAGCGTCGTCATCCCGCTTTCCACGGTCGACGGCCCGGTCAGCGTCCAGCGTGCGAACAGTATCGCGTGACGGGGATCGATCCCGCGCAGCTCGAGGAATGCGAACGTCAGCGCGCCGCGGGCATTGCCGACGCCCCGAAAACTCGGCCGATATTTGGTGGCGATCGCCTCCTTGCCGCGCAACAGCCCCTTCGGCGTCACGAACACCGCATCGTCGGCATAGACCGCCATGAACCGCGCGAGATCGCCCGCATTCCAGGCGGCCGCGCTCGCCTCCATCGCCTGACGGATCGCGGTTTCGGCCGGAACCTGCACGGGTGCCGGGGCGACGGTAGCGGCGGCGGCAGGGACGGCGACCATCATCATCGCGATCGGCACCAACAGAGCCCGCATCATTCTTTCCCCATCAGGTCGAGCAGCGCGGTCTCATTGACCGGCTCCGAAAACAGGAAGCCCTGGTACAGGCCACAGCCGCCCGCCGCGAGCAGTTCCAACTGCGACGGCGTTTCGACACCCTCGGCGATGACCGCGAGGCCTAGCGATCGCGCCATCGTGATCGCACCGGCCACGACCACCCGGTCGCGCGCCGAACCGTCGACGTCGCGCACCAGCGACTTGTCGATCTTGACGTAATCGAGCGGCAGCGACTTGAGATAGGCGAGGCTCGAATAGCCCGTCCCGAAATCGTCGATCGCCACCCGGCACCCTGCCCCGCGCAGTTCGGCGAGCAAGGCCGAGGCCGCCGCCAGATCCTCGATCAGGCCGGTTTCCGTGATCTCGACGGTCAGGCGCCCGCGCGGAAACCCGCTCTCGTCTACCCGCGCCAGGAACAGAGCCGCGAACCCAGGCCGGGTGATATCCGCCGCGGTCAGGTTGAGCGACACGCGCAGCGCCCCCAGCGCCTCCGGCCACGCCACTGCGCGCGCCAGAACCAGACGCTGGATATGGTCCGACAGTGCGATGCCCAGGTCCGCGCGGTCGGCGGCGTCGAACAGCGTATCGGCCCCCAGCGGGCCCAACGTCCGGTGGTTCCAGCGTGCCAGCGCCTCGACCCCCGCGATCCGGCCGCCCGCAATCTCGACCTGGGGCTGCCAGCGCAGGTCGATCTCGTCGCGCTCGATCGCGTGATGCAGGTCGATCGCCAGCGCATCGATCGGCGCGACGCCGTCGGGCAACGCGACGTGCAGCACCGAACCGTCGCTCGCTTTCGCCTCCGCCAGCGCCTCGCTCGCCCTGCGCAGCAAGGCGGCCGCATCGTCGCCCGGCTGGCGCTGCGCCACCCCGAACCGGCAGCCAAGCACCGCGCGCGTATCCGCCACCCGAAACGGTCGCGCCAAGGCGGCGTCCAGCGCGGTGATCGCCGCCGTCACGGCCGCGCCGGAGGCCTCCAATACAAGCGCGAATTCCGAACCGCCGAGCCGGGCCACCATCGAATCGACGCCGATCGCCGCGTGCGCGATCGTCTCGGTCCGCCGCACCGCCGTCTCGATCAGCGCGTCGACCGCGGGCCGTCCGTGCGCCGCGTTGACGATGTCGAGCCGCGACAACGACACGAGCACCACCGCGACCGGGCAATCGCCGGCGATCCGCCCGATGATCCAGCGACGGACGTCCCCGGTCTCCCGGTCGTACAGCGACGCACCGGGTATCCGGCGCCGGTCGATCGCGTTGCCCGCCGTGCGGACCGCATGACGGCCGGCGAAGCGCAGCGCCTGGACCAGTTCGCTGCCGCTTGCCGGGCTGACGAGGAACTGCGTCGCGCCCGCATCGAAGAACTCGCCGATCGCCCCGACGTCGCTGCGCGCCACCAGCACGAGCAGCGCAGCGCCGTTGGTCGCGCACAATCCACCCAGCGCCAGCGTCGCCGCGAGCCCATCGTCGAGCGCACCACGCGCGTCGATCAGCGCCACCGCCGCACCGCTGGCGAGGAAGCGACTTTCGATCGCAACGGCATCGCTCGACACCGCCGCATGCCAGTCCGCACCAGCCCCCGCCCCGGCCAAAATCTCCGCGATTTCACCGCGTTGACGGAACGATACCGCAAACAGTGTCGTTGCTGTCTGCATGTCTTCCATATCCGTCGCACCCACTCCCATCGGTGCGAGCTTAGCTGGCGCATCGCCCCCCGCCAATCCATTTGCCCGTCCGTTACCGGCCGATCCGGCATTGTTATCGGGCCAGCCACGTCTTAGCTCTGATGCGATGACGTCAGCGCCAGCCCTCACGCAGAAGCCATTGCAGGACACGCACGGCCGCACGATCAAGTATCTGCGGATTTCGGTGACGGATCGCTGCGACCTGCGCTGCCGCTATTGCATGGCCGAGCAGATGACGTTCCTGCCCCGCGCCAAGCTGTTGAGCCTCGAGGAGATCGCGATCATCGCCGAGCGCTTCATCGCGCGGGGCGTGACCAAGATCCGTTTGTCGGGTGGCGAACCCCTCGTGCGTCGCGACGTTGCGGAACTCGTCCAGCGCCTCGGTCACAACATCGGATCGGGGCTCGAAGAGCTGACGATGACCACCAACGGTACGCGCCTCGCGCAGCATGCCGAGGCGATGGTCGATGCGGGCATCCGCCGCGTCAACGTCAGCATGGACAGCCGCGACCCGGAGCGCTTTCGCTACATCACCCGCCACGGCGACGTCGCGCAGGTCATCGGCGGCATCTACGCCGCACGTGACGCCGGTCTCGCGATCAAGATCAACATGGTCGCGCTGAAGCGCTTCAACGAGGACGAGATCGCGCCGATGCTCGCCTGGTGCCGCGACGAAGGCTTCGACCTGTCGCTGATCGAGACCATGCCGCTCGGCGCGATCGACGAGGACCGCACCGATCGTTTCCTGCCGCTGACCAAGGTGTTCGACGAACTCGGCCAGCAGTTCACGTTGGCGCGCGACGCGCACAAGACCGGTGGCCCCGCGCGCTACTGGAGCGTCGACGGCACGCGCACGCGCCTCGGGCTGATCTCGCCGCTGACCGCGAACTTCTGCGATGGCTGCAACCGCGTTCGCCTGACCACCGAAGGCAAGCTCTACATGTGCCTCGGCCATGACGATCAGGTCGATCTGAAGGCGGCGCTGCGCGAGGGCGGTACCGCCGGGCTCGACCAAGCGATCGACGCCGGCCTGTTCGCCAAGCCGAAGGCACACGACTTCCGCATCGGCCAGGGCGAAGGCCCGGCCGTCGCACGCCACATGAGCGTCACCGGCGGATGATCCGGTACGAGCGGCGGGCGCTGGTTGCGTCCAACACCCCGCCCGCTCGTGCGGCAGAGGCCCAACTCGCCGACATGGGCGAGTGGGTATCGGTCGAGGAGGCCGACGTCATCATCGCGCTCGGCGGCGATGGGTTCATGCTCCAGACGCTCCACGCCATGCTGGAACGCCGCAAGCCGCCCGTGCCGGTGTTCGGGATGAACCTCGGCACGGTCGGGTTCCTGATGAACGAATGGCGCCACCACGGCCTGGGCGACCGCTTGGAGCGCGCGAAACCGTTCAAGGTCGTCCCGCTCAGCATGACCGCGCTCGGCGTCGATGGGCGCACCCACACGCTGCCCGCGATCAACGAGGTGTCGTTCCTGCGCGAAACGCGCCAGACCGCGAACCTCGAAGTGACGGTGAACGACCGCATCGTCCTGCCCGAACTCGCCTGCGACGGTATCCTCGTCGCGACGCCGGCCGGCTCGACCGCTTACAACCTCTCGGCGCAGGGCCCGATCCTGCCGCTCGGATCGGGGATGATCGCGCTGACCCCGATCAGCCCGTTCCGCCCGCGGCGCTGGCGCGGCGCGATCCTGCCCGACAAGGCCCGCATCGGTATCCGCGTGCTCGATCCCGGCAAGCGCCCCGTCTCCGCGGTGGCAGACCAGCGCGAAATCCGCGATGTCGCCCAAGTCGACATCTGCATGGACCGTGCGCGCGAACTGACGCTGTTGTTCGATCCCGAGCACGCGCTGGACGACCGCATCACGATGGAGCAGTTCGTCTCCTGACCGCTGTTTATCGCGGACTTTGCATTTTTGCGGCGAAACCTGCTTGCATCGTCCGACTGGCCGTTTATAGAGCCGCCTCCGGCAACGTTCCCTGATAGCTCAGCGGTAGAGCTCTCGACTGTTAATCGAGTGGCCGTAGGTTCGAATCCTACTCAGGGAGCCATTTTTGATCCGCGCATGTCGCGATCGATCGGCGTGAATTTCACCGCCGCCTCTCCGGAAATACAATCCTCCCGAGTAAGACAACCGCCGATCGCGGGCGCGAATTCTGGCGCCTTGGTGAGGCGAACGCCCCGGTCGGGCGTTGGGTGGGGATGATAGTCAAGACATTGCGCGCGCGGCTCATTCTGGCCGCGCTGCCGTTCGTTACCCTGGCCCCTGCAGGGTTCGCCTTCGCTCAGGACGCTGTCAGCCGACCCGCGGATACCCCTGTGGAACGACCGATCGCCATTGCCAAGCAGGCGGTTACGGATCCTGCCAGTCGTGCCCTCTATGCCAAGGCCGGATGGCGCGCGGTCTGGTCGGCGGGCAATATCGAGGCATTCGACCGCGTGCTCGCCGATCGCGCGCGCCACGGCCTGGACCGGATCGCGTTCCTTGCCGATCCTGCGGAAAGCGACGACATCGCCCGCACAAAAGCCGCGCTCGATTATGCTGGAGCGCTCGCGCAGGGTCGGGTGGATCCGGCATCGCTGCATGAGGTCTACACGCTGCCCCGGCCCAAGGTGGACCTCGCCGCAGGTCTGGCGCGTGCGCTGGCCAAGGGCGATCTCGTCGCGTGGTTCGACGGACTGGCCCCGCAGGATGCCGAGTATAAGGCGCTGTCCGACGCGTATCTGGCGTTCAGCGCCAAGGCGACCGTCGCAGCGCCGGTGCAGGCAATTCCGTCAGGCGTGATCCGCGTCGGCGATCGCGACGCGCGCGTGCCGACGATCGTCGAGCAACTGATGGAGAGCGGGTATCTGCCCGCCGTAACGGACCCATTAGCGGTCGCCGCCGATCCGCTCGCCCCTGCCCCGCCTGCTCCCGTGCCGCTCGCTGCGACGCAGCCGTCGATGCTATACACGCAGGCGATGGCCGAGGCGCTGAAAGGGCTCCAGACCGATTACGGCATCGCCGCGGACGGGGTGGTCGGGCCCGAGACGTTGAAGGTGCTCAATCTCGGCGCCGGCGACCGGGCACGCGCGCTGGCAGTCGGGCTCGAGCGGCGACGCTGGCTGACGCGGACGCCACCGGCGACGCGAATCGACGTCAACACCGCCGCCGCGCAACTGCGCTATTACCGCGACGGCGCAGTGGTCGACCAGCGCAAGGTGATCGTCGGCGAGCCCGGCCGCGAGACGCCGGCTCTGTCGTCGCCGATCTATCGCCTCGTCGCCAACCCCACCTGGACGGTGCCGAAGTCGATCCAGAACGGCGAGATGGCCAATGTCGGCGAAGACTATCTCGCCGAGCACAACATGGTGATGCGCGATGGCTGGATCGTCCAGCAGCCGGGGCCGAGCAACGCGCTGGGGCTGGTCAAGTTCGACATGGCGAACGACCAGGCGATCTATCTCCACGACACCTCAGCGCCGGGGCTGTTCGAGCGCAGCCAGCGTCATCTGAGCCATGGGTGCGTGCGTGTCGAGGACGCGCTGGGGTTCGCGCAGATGCTCGCCGAGGACGAGGGGGTCACCGAGGCATGGCAGACCGCGCAGGCCTCGGGCGAGATGACCTTCGTGCCGTTGCCGCACCGTATCCCGGTCCGATTGCTGTATCATAACGTCTATGCCGACGATGGCGGGCGGGTCGCGTTCCGCACCGATCCGTATGGCTGGAACGACCCGATCGCGGAACAGCTCGGGTTCGCCAAGGCGGCGGCGAAGCGGGCCGAGGCGCAGGCGATCGATATCGGGCCCTGAGACGGACGTTTCTCGGCGAAGGGTATAGCGAGAAACGGCTGCTAAGCTTCTCGGGTGTCCGCTGCTCAGCCTGTCACTTCCTCGCGGCAGGCGAGGACGGGACCGGCATGGCGAAGGTCTTGGAGAGTCCGTGATAGAGCTTTTCGCGGCAGACCCATTGGCTGGCGGCGTCGGCGATGAAGGCGGTTGCGAACATCGGCAGCATGAGGCCGCGGCTGGCGGTGGTTTCGGACAGGATGATCACGGCGGTCAACGGCGCGCGAACGACGCCGGCGAAATAGGCGACCATGCCGAGAATGACGATCGCGCTCGCGGGTTCGCCGGGGAAGACCTCGCGCAGCAGGTTGCCGACGCCGGCGCCGACCGCGAGCGAGGGCGCGAAGATGCCGCCGGGTAGTCCCGCGATCGCCGTCGCCGCGGTCGCGACGAACTTGGCGGGCCCGAACCAGAGCGGCGCGTCGACCCCGACGATCATCGCCCGCGCGGCGGAATAGCCGGTGCCCCAGGTGAGCCCGGTGAACACGCCGAGCAGCGTGACGACAGCGCCGCACGCCCCGGCGAACTTCACCGGGTTCGCACGCGTCCAGCCCGTCACGCGGTTGCGTCCGAGCGCCATCGCCAGCAGCATGCGCGAGAACAGGCCGCCGGCCATGCCCCCGGCGATCCCGGCGACCGGCGCGACCAATAAGGCGGACAGCAGCGGCATGTGCGCGCCGATCGCACCGAAATAGATGTAATCGCCCTGCACCGACTGTGCGACCATCCCGGCGATGACGATCGCCGCGAGCACTAGCAACGTCACGCGCTGTTCATAGGCTGACGCCAGTTCCTCGATCGCGAACAGCAATCCGGCGAGCGGCGTGTTGAACGCTGCGGCAACGCCCGCCGCGCCACCGGCGATCAGTACACCGCCCCGCAACGGCACGCGGACGAAGCGGTGCGTCGCGCCCATTACCGCCGCAGCGAGCTGGACGGTCGGCCCTTCGCGCCCGACGGATGCGCCGCCCAGCACCGCGCCGATCGTCAGCACCGCCTTTGCAACGACGGTCCGCGGCGAGATCAGCGTGCGGGTCGCCTCGTTGGGGTCGGCCTGTGCGGCGATCACTTGGGGGATGCCCGACCCGCGCGAAAACGGAGCATAGCCGCGGGTCAGCCAGACCAGTCCCATGAAGGTCAGCGGCGTCGTCAACAACGGCAACCAGTGCCAGCGCGTCGCATAGCCGGCAAAAACCGACGCCGCCCAATCCGCCGCCTCGGCAAAGGCGGTCGCGACTACGCCGATGAGGATCGCCCCGACTAGGATCGCCGCGCGCGTCCTGAACTGGACCGAGCGAGGGCCACGCGCCCGCAGCAGCGCGCGATACCGCGACGGGGTCCAGCGTCGCGCCGGCATCAATCGATCGAAAAGCCCAGACATGCGACGTTGACCTAGATTATGCGCCCTCGTCCGTCACCCCGGCATGGCAAGCCGCATCGTGCCCCGGAGCGTTTCATGCGCGCGACCGTTCCCGTCTAGGGCGCACAGGCGTCGACCGGGGAACAGGCATGAAGAAATGGTCGTGGATCCTGCGCCGGATCGTCCGGAAGATCTGGTTTCGTGCCGCGATCATCAGCCTGTTGAGCGTCGTGCTGGCGATCCTGTCGGGCGCGATCGTGCCCTATCTCCCGTATTCGTTCGGCGCCGATCTGGGCCAGGACGCGGTCGGCACGATCCTGCAGATCATGGCGTCGAGCATGCTGGCGGTGACGACCTTTTCACTGACGGCGATGGTCAGCGCTTATTCGTCGGCGACGCAGTTGGCGACACCGCGCGCGACGCAGTTGCTGATCAACGACCCCACCTCGCAGAACGCGTTGTCGACCTTCCTCGGCGCGTTCGTATTCTCGATCGTCGGGATCATCGGCCTCCAGACGCACGCCTATGGCAGCGAAGGCCGGATCATCCTGTTCGGCGCGACCGTCCTGATCGTCGTCTGGGTGGTCGTCACGCTGTTGCGCTGGATCGCGCACATCACCGCGTTCGGTCGGATGTCCGACGTCATCGACCGGGTCGAGAATGCCGCGGCCGACGCGATGACGGACTTCGCCGCAAAGCCCTATCTGGGCGGGCGTCCCGCGATCGCGGTGCCGGTCGGGGCACAGTCTATCCGCGGCGAGACGACCGGCTATGTCACGCATGTCGACGTCGCCGCGCTGGCTGCGATCGCGACGCAGCGGGGGATCGTCATCCATGTCGTCGTATTGCCGGGCGCAATGGTCCACCCGCACCGCGACCTGATGCGGATCGAAGGCACGGCCGACGACGCGCTGCGGACGCTCATGCTGCGCGCCTTCACGATCGAGCGGCACCGCTCGTTCGACCAGGACCCGCGGCTCGGGTTGATCGCGCTGTCGGAGATTGCAAGCCGGGCCTTGTCGCCCGCGACCAACGATCCCGGTACCGCGATCGAGGTGCTCAACGCGTTGCTGCGGGTGCTGCTCAACCTGCCGGTCGACCAGCCCGACGCGGTGCAGATCGACGACCTGCCGCCGGTCTATCTGACGCGCCCGACCGTCGAGGAGATGCTGACCGATGCCTTCCGCCCGATCCTGCGCGAGGGGAGCCAGGAGGCCGAAGTCACGATCCGGCTGACCGTCACGCTCGCAGCGCTTCACGCGGCGCTGCCCGCGGCCCGGCGCGACATCCGCGCGCTGGCCGATCACTGCCTGGAGCGAGCGCGTCGCATGATGGACGACGCGGACGATCTCGCCGCGTTCGAGGCTGCGCATCGCGGGCATTGGGGCGATCGCGCAGACTGACCCGTAGCCCTGGCCCGTAGATCCTGCCCCGTAGATCCTGCCCCGTAGATCCTGCCCCGTAGATCCTGACCGACAGTTCGGCCATCAGAATCCGGCGGCAGCCAGCTGTGACCTGAGGCTCAGCCGATCATGCTCGGAGATCGGCGGCAGCTCTCGCGCGCGCTTGCCCTTGCGAAGGCGGGCACGGTCGTCGGCGGTCGGCTCGACGATGCGAACCCTGACCGCGGCCTGGCCCGCTGCGCGAACCCCCAGACGCTCGGCCGCGCCGCGCGAGAGGTCGATGATCCGCGCGCCGCCGGCGAACGGGCCCCGATCGTTGATCCGCACGATGATCCGCCGACCGGTATCGAGCGCGGTGACCTCGACATAGGTCGGCAGCGGCAGCGTGGTATGCGCCGCGGTCGTCCAGTCGGGGCGGAACCGCTCGCCGCTCGCGGTACGGTTACCCGATTCCGATCCGTACCAGCTGGCATATCCGAGCACGTCGTAGGTGGGATCGACGGCGGGCACATAGGTGGCGCCCCTGACCCGGTAGGGACCGCCGAGCTTCACCGGGGCATCGCTGACCGGGCGATAGGATCCGCCTGCACAACCGGTCAAAGCGAGCAGGCCGAGGCACGCGGTGCCGGTCGCAGTTCGTAGGAGGTTCGACATGGATATCCTTGTCCGTCGGGCCGATGCAGGAATGCGCTCCGGCAAGAGCGTCATCGCCGCTGATAGAAGATGTGCGACCGTACGGTCGCCACCTTGACCAGCGACGACCGCCAATAGGGGACCAGCCAGTCGGTGTGATAGTGCGTCGCCCGGCCGACCGGCGCATAGACGTAACCACCGAGCGCCCGGCGGGCGGCACGGCGAGCCTGCTCCCACCCGTTGCGTTCGGGCCGGCGCGTCTGCGATCCGTCGCAGGTGAACGAGAACTGACACCCGGTGTTCCGGTTCGATCCCTGATAGACCACGCCGCAGACCGTCTTGGGAAACCCCGGCGCGCGGACCCGGTTGAGCACGACCTGGATCACGGCGCGCTGTCCGTCGCGGTCGCTGCCGGCCTCGTACAGCGCGACCGTCGCGAGGCATTCGGTCGCCTGTTCGCGCGCCGCAGGACCGCCGCGAAAGCGGAAGCGCTTGGCGGGCGACCGCTCTTTTACCACGGTCGGGACGAGCGCATTGGAAGCCCGAGCCTGCGCCATGGTGAGCCGGCGCGGACGCCGCAAATCGGTGCTTGCGGTCGGCCAGGGCAGGTCGGTGAGCGAACCGCAGATCACCGCGAACACGACCGCGGCGCCGAGCAGCAGCAGCCAGTGTTCGGAGGACGGCCGGCGCGGTGATGACCGCGAGCGAGAGCCCTGGGAGCGAGCGCCGTGGGGGCGAGAGCGCACGGCAGGAGATCGAGCGCGTCGCTGAGGCATCGCCGCATCCATAACCGCGATCCTCCGTCAGGGAAATGGTGCGGGGTGCAGGGTAAGGGGTGAGTAGCGCGGGGTGGGTAGCGCGCGGCCCGGGGCGCGACGCCGTTGCGCGATGCTCCGACCGAGCGCCGCGCCCGCTACAGACCGTAGGCGATCGCCGCGGTGCCGCCGAAGATGCGGTCGCGCGCTTCGGGACAGGCGCGCGTGACGAAGTCGTCGATCAGGTCGTGGACCGCCTGATACTCGGCCGCAAGGCGACAGACCGGCCAGTCGGAGCCGAAGATCAGCCGATCGGGTCCGAAACAGGCGAGCAGGTGATCCAGATACGGCGCGATCCGATCCGCGGTCCAGGTCGCGTGGTCAGCCTCGGTCACCAGCCCCGACAGCTTGCACAGCAGTGCCGGCGCACGGGCCATGTCGGCGATCGCATCGGCCCAGAGCTGCCAGCCGCCGGTCGCGATGGCGGGCTTGGCACCGTGATCGAGGATCAGCTGCCCGTCGCGGATCTGGTCGACGCCGACCAGATCGACGAACCGGCGGACATGCCCGGCCTCCCGCGGCTTGACGAGGATGTCGTAGCTGAACCCGCGCGCCAGCGCCGCGCGGACGCCGCGCACGAACGCGGGGGTCAGCAGGAAATCGTCCGCCGGTTCGTCCTGCACCATGTGCCGGAAGCCGACCAGCGCCGGAACCCGCCGCAATGCATCGAGCCGGTCCGCGACATCGTCCGCGGTGAGATCGGTCCAGCCGACCACGCCCAGGATACTCGGCGTATCCGCGGCGAGCTGGAGCAACACGTCGGTCTCCGCCTCGGTCTGTTCGGCCTGCACCGCGATGCAGCCGTCGAAGCCGGCCCGATCGAGCGTCGGCATCAGATCGGCCGGCGCATGATCGCGCGCCAGCACGCTGCCGGGCTCGATCCACGGATGCGCGGCCGGCGAATAGCGCCAGAAATGCTGATGCGCGTCGATCCGCATCACCGGCGGCCGATCGGGAGGAAAGATTGCGTCATACACGCGTCGTGTATTGCGACCGCGCGCCCGTCGCAATCGGAGGTCGCAATCGCGCGACGTCTCAGGCCGCGGTCACCGCCGGCATGAAGATATAGCCGTTGCCGCGCACCGTCCGGATGATCTCGACGGTGTCGTATGCATGGAGCTTGCGACGCAGGCGGCTGATGTTGACGTCGATCGTCCGCCCGCGCGCCATGCTGTCGGTGCGGCCCGACTGCGCGATCATGTCGTCGCGCGAATGCACGGTCTGCGGCTGCGACACGAACACGTTGAGCAACTGGAACTCGCCATCGGTCAGGCGGACCATCGTGCCGTCGGGTGCGTAGAGCGTGCGCATCCGGCAATCGAGCGTCCAGCCGGCGAACGCGAACGTCATCGCCCGCGCCGACGGCACCGCGCCATCGCCCTGTTGCTCCGCATTCGATGCGCCATCCCTGTGCGCGAGCCCGGCACCGCGTCGCCGCAGGACCGAACGGATCCGGGCGAGGATCTCGCGTGGGCTGGCGGGCTTGGTGACATAATCGTCCGCGCCCAGTTCGAGCGCGACGACCCGGTCGACTTCGCTCGCCAGCGCCGAGAACATGATGACCGCCGGTGCCTGACCGTTACGGGTCAGCGTCCGCAGCACCGACAGGCCGTCCTCGCCGGGCATCATCATGTCGAGTACGATCAGGTCGCAGGGCGATCGGCCCAGCCGGGTGCGCAGTGCCGCACCGCTATCGACTGCTTCGGCGCGCAGGCCGTGATCGACGAGGAATTCGGTCAGCAACTCGCGCAGGCCGGGATCGTCGTCGACGATGACGATCCGCGCGCTGCCGGCATCGGTACCGTCGACGGCTGCGTGGTCGTCGCGTTGTGAAGTTGGCGAGACGGAAACGGGGAGCCCGTAATGGTTTGCGATCATGTACGCGGTCATGGATCGCGCGTTTGTCCGCGATATGTCCGTTTGTTTCACAGCGCGCATCAACGAGGCCCGCACGCAATATTGCGAAGTCGGAAAAACCCTGCCCTGCCCCTGCCGCCACGGTGACTTGAAGGCGGAGGCAGCGCAGGGTGAGGAAGCCCACGTCCCGTTGGGCAGTGCCTGCAATCCCCTGCCTGGCGGAGAGGATTGCAGGCGTTTCGATCCTAGAACTTGACGTTCGTGCTGACGAAGAATGCACGGCCGTACGGGTCGTAGGTCGACGGGTAGGTGTTCGCCTGTTCCTGGTTGTCGCCCATGATCGGGGGCTTCTTGTTGAACAGGTTGTTCACGCCGACCGACCAGGTGAAGCCTGGCTTCACCTCGAACGCCGTGGTCAGGTCGAAATAGTTGTACGCCTTGATCTTCTCGACGGCATATACCGTACCATTGTCGTCGTCCTTCACCGGCGACAGGTAGCGATAGAGCAGCGAAACCGTCACCGGACCGGTCGAATAGGTCGTGCGGGCCGACAGGCGCCACTTGGCGTACGGATTGCCGCACGTCGTGCCGAACTTGCCCGCACAGTTGATCGTCAGGTCGGGGATCGATGCGAGCGGGTTGTAGTTGAACGCGATCAGCCGCGTCCCGCTGACCCGGAAGTCGAGCTTGCCGGTTTCACTGCCGAATGCACCGAAGTTCAACGGCATGCCGTACCGCGCCTCGAAGTCGACGCCGCGGGTGGTCACGCCACCGGTGTTGGCCAGCGTGTTGACGGCATCGGTGATCGCATAGCTGTTGCCGTCGCGCGGCAGCGACGAGCAATAGCTGGCGTTGTACGGCGTGTAGTTGTTGTCCGCGTCGCCATAGCAGGCGCGGATCAGGTTGGTGGTGCCGACCGTCGAGATGTAGTTCGCGATCTTGATCTTGTAATAGTCGGCCGTGAACGAGAAGCCGGGCAGGAAGCGGGGCTGGAGGACGATGCCGGCGGTGTACGTCTCCGACGTTTCCTCGCGCAGTGCCGGGTTGCCGCCGTTGATCGTCTGGATCTGCGTGCTGCCGCCGTCATAGGCGGTACCGATCAGCGAGGCGGGAACACCCGTCGAAAGGCAGCTTGCGTTGAGGTTGGTGTTGGTCACGGCAACCGCGGTGGTGCAGGGATCCGTCGCCGCCGGGAAATCCTGCGACGAACCGCTGTAAAGATCGTTCACGGTCGGTGCGCGGACGGCCCGCGAATATTGGCCCCGCAGCGAGATGTCGTCGATCAGCGACCAGACGACGCCACCCGAATAGGTGTTCACCGATTTCGCCGCGGTCGAATAATAGGAATAGCGATACGCGCCATTCACTTCGAGCTTCTTGATCAGCGGGATATCGGCCAGCAACGGCACGGCGACTTCGGTATAGGCTTCCTTCACGTCGTAACCGCCGCTGAGCCCTTCGCCCGCGTTGAAGCCGACCACGTCGCCCGACGACAGCGCGAAATCGGGGCTATAGGCGCCATGTTCGCGGCGATACTCGGTACCGAAGACGATGCCGACCGGCCCCGCGCCCAGATCGAACAGATTGCGGTTCGAGATCGACGCACTGGCGACCTGCTCGCTGATCGTGCTGGAGTTCTGCGTCGGGATCGTGATGAAGTCCGCCGCAGCCGAGCTGATGTTGCCCGCACCGAAGATGTTCAGCGGAACGCAGCCGTTGCTGGTATCCGAACACACCAGGTTACCGCTGGCATCGGTGGTGGTGCGAAGCGCCTGCAACACGCGGCTACGCGACACGTTGCCGTTCTGCGTCTCGGTCGAGCGGGTGCGCGAATAGCTGTAATACGCGTCGTAGTTCCAGCCGCCGCCGATATCGCCATTGGCACCGAGCACCGCGCGGTATGCCGTGTTGTCGTTGTTCGAAACACGCGCACCGACCTCGGTCAGGCGGCGATAGATCGTCGAGGTCACATAGCCGTCGCCATCGGTGTCACGACCGCGCAGCAACGCCTGCGAGCTGGGCGACAGGAACGACGAATTGACGTCGAGTTCGACCGAGCCGGTGAACGGCGTCGGCGCGAGCTGGTTCTTGACGCGGTTGTTGATCAGCTGACCTTCGGCATAGACGTTGAACGCCTTACTGACCTCGTAATGCGTCTGCGCGCTCATCAGGAACCGCTCCTGCGGGACCTGCAGATAGTTCGAGGGCGCATAATTATACGCGTCGGTCGCCGAGTTGTACGCCGAGTAGCTGCCGTCGATCTCGAACTTGCGATTGACGCCGCCGAGCGCGAAGCGGGTGCCCTCGATCGAGCCCGATCCGCCTGCGATCAGGCCGCCCGCGCCGTCGTCGACGAGAGCCTGGCGCGAATAATCGCGCGCCGACTGGAGGATGCCGTTGCGCTTTGTGTAATCGAAATAGATCGTCGCGTTGCCGCGACCGTCTTCGAAATTGCCGCCGAGCAACAGGTTGCCGTTGAAGTTGCCGCCGTCGCCCGCCTCGTTGATGCGGTAGTTCGCGTTCGCCTGGACGCCGCTGAAGTCCTTCTTCATCACGAAGTTGACGACGCCCGCGATCGCATCCGAGCCGTACACCGCCGAACGGCCGCCGGTGACGATGTCGACCCGCTCGATCAGCGCCGAGGGTATGGTGTTGAGATCGACGACCTGGTTCGAGTCATAGGCGACGTAGCGACGGTTGTTGACGAGGACGAGCGTGCGCGTCGAGCCGAGACCACGCAGATCCGCCGTCGCGACGCCGCCGCCCGGGTTGTTTGAGGCGCCGGTCGTGCTGGGGATCAACTGCGGAAGGTCCTTCAGGACGCTCTCGACGTTGATCTGGCCCGACAGCGCGATTTCCTTGGCGCTGACCACCGAAATCGGCGACGCCTGACGCAGGCTTTCACCGCCAAGGCGCGAGCCGGTCACGACGATCGTGTCGCCATCCTCGGGCGCCGCCTGATCGGTCGCCGGATCAAGCGATGCGGCAGGCGATGTCTGCTCCGTGGCCTGCGCCCAGACCGGCGTGGCGATCCCAAGCAGTAGCGTAGACGCCAGAAGGCGCTTGCCAAAATCCAGACGCATGTCGATACTCCCTGAACCGCAATCCCATGTATTGCGGCATTTTTGTGCGATTACGGATTGGTTCCGTCGCCGATATCTGAAGCGCGTCTGAATGTTCGACAATCGCTAAAGTGTCTTCGAACCGTCATCGTCGGGAGGTGTTGTATCGTCGGCACGGTTTATGACGGCCCGTTGCCGATCTATACATCTGGTGACTGGTACGTGTCATGGGATTCACATTGCGAACATGCACGAAACATAGACCGGGGGGCGCACGTCGGCTGCCGGCTACCGCGATCGGCGGTATTGAACGAACCGCGCGTCGGGGCTAGCGGCACGGCATCATGTCGATCGCCACCAACGCCCCCAAGTCCTTGAACTGGCAACAGCCTTTGCCCGGGTTGCGGGTCGTCAAACGTGGCGACGTGCCGATCACGCGCGTCCAGATTTACGGCCAGCGGTGCAGCGGGACCAACCTCGTCACGCGCGCGATCGAGGCGAACATGCCCGGCGTCGCGATCACCGAGGCGTTCGGGTTCAAGCATTGGTTCGTGCCGCCGCAGACGCTGTTCGTGAAGGATACGCTGGTGCTGGTGGTGGCGCGCGATGCGTATGACTGGGCGCGCAGCCTGCACCGCCAGCCGTGGCATGCGCATCCCGAACTGAAGGCCAAGCCGTTCGACGCGTTCATCCGCAGCGACTGGCACAGCTATTGGGACGATCATTTCGGGCATATCGAGCCCGGCCACCCGATGCACGGCGACGAGATGCTGCACGAGCGCGATCCCGAGACCGGCGAACGCTTTGCCAATTGCATCGCCAAGCGAACCGCCAAGCTACGCCACTGGTCGTCGCTGACGAACCGCGCACATAACGTCGCATTGCTGGGCTATGACGCGTTCGCGCGCGATCCGGCGGCGTTCGTGACCGCGCTGGCGGCGGTGGCGGAAATTGAGCGGCGCGAGCCGTTCGTGCCGATCACCAGCTACAAGGGGCAAGGCCATGCGCCCTATGTGCCGACCGCGTATCCCGATCTGGCGGCCGAGGATGCGGCGCATATCGCGGCATGGCTCGATCCCAAGGTCGAGGCGGCATTCGGATTGAGCGCCGACTATGCTGATCGATATCAATCGCCTTCGCGCGCGGCTCCGGTACAGCGATCGGCATGAGCCAACCGATCACGTTCTTCATCCATCACCAGGGTCGCGGCCACGCCAACCGCGCGATGGCGATCATCCGCGAACTGCCGCCCGAGCGCGCGGTGACGATCCTGACCGCCAAGCCGTCGCTGTTCGACGGGTTCGAGCGGCCGATCACGATCGCCGCGCTGCCCGACATGATCGGCGCGCCGGTGCCGACTCCGGGGCTGTTCGCGCAGGCGACGCCCGAGGTGATGCACTGCGTTCCGCTCGGGGTGTCGAAGACGCGGGCGACGATGCGGACGATCGTCGATCATCTCGACGACGTCGATCCGGCGCTGTTCGTGGTCGACGTCTCCGCGGAGATCGCGCTGCTCGCGCGGATCGCCAGCGTGCCGGCGATCAGCATCCGGATGCACGGCGACCGGCTCGATCCGGGGCATCTCGGCGCGTATCAGGCGAGCGTCGGCTTGCTCGCGCCCTTCGGCGAAGCGCTCGAGCAGGGCGACACGCCGGACTGGGTGCGCGCCAAGACGTGCTACGCGGGCGGCCTCTGCACCACCGTCGATCCGGTCCCGACCAAGGCCGAAGCGCGCGCCAAACTCGGCCTCGATCCGGACCAGGAGATCGTCGTCGTACTGACGGGTGGCGGCGGCGCGGGCACCCCGTATGCGCCGCTGACGATGGCTGCGCGGGCGGTGCCGGACGCGCTGTGGCTGGTGCTGGGGCCGGTCCACCGCGAGGGACACGAGACCGATTTCGGCAATCTGGTCGAGCTGGGCTGGGTGCCGGGCGTGACCGACCACATCGCCGCGGCGGACGTGGTGATCGCCTCGGCCGGCGACAACACAGTGCATGAGATCGCGCGGGTCGGGCGGCCGTATGTCTGCGCGCCCGAGTGGCGGTATTTCGGCGAGCAGACGCGCAAAGCGGAACGGCTCGCGGAGCTCGGGGCGGCGGTTGCGCTGCCGGCGTGGCCCGGGGCGCTGGCGCCGTGGCGGGGGATTCTGGACGCGGCGAAGGCGCTCGATCCCGGGGCGCTGGCAGGGTTGTATGACGACGACGCGGCGAAGGTCGCGGCGGCGTATCTGGAAGAGCTAGCGGTTTCTCTCTGGGCGGCAGGATAAGCGCACTCCGGGGGTAGACGATTCTCCCCCGGCCGTTGAGGTGCCGCCGAAGGTGACAAAGGAGGCGAACACGGAGCAGAGGTTGTAGCTAACCGCCCCCTTCGTCTGGCAAGCAGCGAAGCAACACACACCTCGCCTCAGCTGAAGAGCGTCTCCGGCGGCATCCTCGACGCAGCGACCTCCGCCGCGGTAGGCCCTCGCAGCACGGTAATCGTATCCGCATCCCACGCGATCAACCCCTGCTCGGCAAACTGCCCCAGCCAATAGCCCATGCACCACCGCCCCCAGGTCGCACGAAACAGGCGCGCGTTGCGGACGATCGCGTCGAAATGCTGGTAGGCGGGGGTGTGGACGACGTGGTGCTGGTGATAGGCGCGGGCGCCACCGATCCACCACATCTGTATGCCGGCACGCTCTAGCCGCGCGGCGAAGTCGGTTTCCTCGCCGCCATAGCCGACATAGCGCTCGTCCATGCCCCCTGCCCGCGCCCAGTCCGCCGCGGAGAGCGCGAACGACAGGCCCCAGAGTTCGCCGTGGCTTGGCGTCGGCCGGATTTCGTCGGTCGCGATCGGGGGCTTGGCGGGGTGGCGCACGCCGATCCGGTCGAGTGCGTCGATGTCGATCGCGCCATCGATCGCCCCCGCCGGGAGATACAGCACCTCGCCGAGTCGGATGCCGCCCGGCCAGCCTGCCGTCTCGGCGTAGCGCGCGACCAAGGTGGGCGACGGCACGCAATCGACGTCGAGGAAGATCAACTGCTCGCCGATCGCCGTCGCCGCGGCACGGTTGCGGGCAGCGGCCAATGGCATCTCGTCGCCCTCGACGAAAACCGTACGCACGGGAAAATCGGTAGCCGGCAGGTCGGCATGCGGCGTGTCTTGCATATACGCGATCACCAGTTCGTCGGGCTTGCGCGTCGATGCGTTCAGCCCGGCGATCAGGTTGACCAGATGCGCGCGGCGGCCCCGGACCAGCGTCAGGACGCTGACGCTCACGACGCCTGCTTGATCCGTTCGCCGTGTCCGGCCGCGGCACGGAAATACGCCACGCCTTCGATCACGCCGCGCGCGTGGTGGCCGACCGCGACATAGCCGTGCGCAAGGTCCGCGCGCGTGCCGAGGCCGTCGGAATAATTCGCGACGATGATCGCGTGCCGCGACGATCGCAGCATCTCGATATCGTTGCCGCTATCCCCCGCGACGATCACCTGGCGCGGTTCGAGGCCTAGGCGGCGGCGGACATGCTCGACCGCGGTGCCCTTCGAGGCGGCGTGCGGCAGGACGTCGAGATAGCGGCCATGGCTCTGGATGATCGAGCAGCTATGGCCGTGCTCCGCCAGCAGCGCGCGGACGCGCTCGGCCGCCGCCATGTCGCCGTCCGCGAAATAGCTGAGCTTGAACCGGCGCTGCTCGAGCGGGCTTTGCGGGGTCAGTCCCGCATATTGCCCGATTAACGCGGCGACCGCCTCGCGGTCCCAGCCCGCGGCGATGATCCCGTCCCATTCGGTGTCGCGATCGTACACCGCGCCGCGCACCGTCCGGTAATAGATCTCCGAGCCGACCGACGTGATCAGGATCTCGGGGCGTGGCGCATCATGCTGGCCAAGCACCGCCATCGCACTGTGGAAGCTCCGCCCGGTGGCGATCGCGAACGCGACGTCAGTCTGCGCCTCGTGCCAGGCCGCGAAGTCGCCGACACCCTGCGCGCAGCCGATCAGCGTTCCGTCGATGTCGGACACTAACAGCAACGCCGTTTCGCGCTCGGCGACCGGTGGTGCGGAGGCACCGATGACCTCTTCGAGCAGCCCGACATAAAGCTGCACGTGACGGTCCCAGTCATACGCCCGGATCGCAACAGACCCCGCCGCCGAATAGCGCGACCAGAGCGCCGGATCGTCGAGGATCTTCAGGATCGCATCGGTGATCGCAGTCGACGAGCGCGGGTCGACGAGAATGCCGTTGCCGCAGGTCTCGACGATGTCGTTCGGACCACCGCTGTCGGTCGCGACCACCGGTAGACCGCTCGCTGCCGCTTCGAGCAGGGTGAGCCCGAACGGTTCGTTGAGCGCCGGGTTGACGAAGATACCGCGTCGAGTGCGAGCGTAAGCATACACCGCAGCGATATCGTCGGGGCGATGCTGCTTCGGATAGGCGACCTTGCCGTACAGGTCATAGCGGTCGATCAACTGGAGCAGTTCGGCAATGTTGTCGCGGATCTCCGGCTCCAGCGTCGCGCTGTCATCGCGTGTGCCCGCCAGGATCACAAGGTTCGCCGCGGCCTGCAACGCGGGCGAGCGGCCATAGGCGTGGACGAGCGCAGCAAGGTTCTTCTTGGTCACAGGCCGCGCGATGGCAAGGATCACCGGCTTGGAAGGATCGTCGAGGAACCGGTCGATCAACGCATCGACGCGCGTGTCCGTGCGGCAGTTCGCGAACTGCTTCAGGTCGCTGCCGGGCGCGAACACGCGGATCCTGCCGGGATCGTAGTTCGCATAGTCGGCGTACTGGACTTCGGCCTCGTCACGCGATGACGCGATGATCGCGGCGGCGCCGGCGATCGCTTCTTCCTCGATTGCGATCCGGCGATCGAGCCCGGCGGTCTCCGCACAATCGCGATCGAATGCTGCGAGCTTCACGCGGCCCAGCGAGTGCGCGGTGAAGACATAGGGTATGCCGGTACGCGCCGAGACACGCGCCGCAATCAGCCCGGCATCTGCATAATGCGCGTGCATGACATCGGGCGCCTTGTCGAGCGTGGCGAGGTGCGCGACGAGGGCCTCGACCAGGCTGTCATGCTCGGTCCACAGGTCCTCCTTGACCAAATAGGCGTCGGACGCGGTCGGCAGGCGGACGATTCGCGTGGTGCCGTCGATCGTCTCGACAGGCTCGGCATAGCATTCGGCATAGACGGCGTGGCGGAACGCACGGGTGACGATTTCCATCCGGTCGATCGCGGGATTTCGACCGCTGGCGGCGACCAGATCGAGCAGATAGCGGATATGGCCACCGGTATCGGCGGTGATCCCGTATTCAACGTCGGTTGCGCGTAAACATCCCTGCAACGCGATATGAAGTACGAACACCCATCCCCCGTTCATCTGCAATTCACCCAAGGAACCCCTCGCGGGGTTGCCGAGTTCCGGGCAGATGACCCTCGAAACCCTTGTATTGACGCAGATTAGTACGTTCTATTCGGCGCACCGTTCGACTTGCGACTGCGCATCGTGAGGATCGCTCTACTCACCTGGGCCTATCCCCCTGAAAAAAGCGGACTTACGCGCGCAGCTCGGGAGATTGCGCAATCGCTGGCGGATGCTGGCAACGACGTATGCGTATTCACGATGGATCGGCGCGAAGACAGCCGCGACGGCCGGGTTTCGGTGATCGGGTGCGGCCTGCGTGAGGGGTCCTTCGCCGCCGGGCTGAGGAAGGTGGCGGGGATCGGCCATCTCGTCGCGCCGCTGGCCTTCCGTAGAACGGTGGCGCGCGAGCACCGCCGCGCACCGTTCGACATCGTCGAGGCGACCAACTGGTACGCACCCGGTCTGGCGATCGCGCTCACCGGCCCCGCGCCGCTGGTGACGCGCAACTCGACCCCGGCGGCGACCTCGGCCGAGACCGTGACGAGCCTGCGCGACCGGTTCGATCGCCGCGCCGCCATGCTGGCGGAACGCATCGCCGCGCGCTTCAGCAAGGCGCTGATCTCGAACACGCAGCTTCACGGCGACAAGATCGCGGATTTGTACGGCGTCGCGGCGCCCGGCGCCGGCGCACGGCACGCGGTGATCGGCCTCAGCCTGCCGCCGGAGATCGTCGCGCGCGGCTCTGCGGCGCCCTACCCGCTCGGCGAGCCGATCGACCTGCTGTTCATCGGCCGCGACGAGCATCGCAAGGGCTTCGAAGCGCTGATCATGGCGCTTCGCATTCTGTCGCGCCGCGCGGATGCCGGGATGCGCGATTTCCGGCTGACAATCGTCGGCGTACGTGCGGAGGAGGTCGGCGCGATCCCGGCGTCGGCGCGCGCCCGGCTGACCTGCCACCACCGCGTCGACGAAGCAGCGCTACATGACCTGATGGAAGCTGCGCACGTGATCGTCGCGCCGTCGCGGTACGAGAGCTTCGGTCTGGTGTATCAGGAGGCGATGATGTTCGGCCGCCCGGTCGTTGCCTGTGCGGAAGACCCCAGCGCGCGGCTGTTTATCGGCGAGAGCGGCGCCGGATTGCTGGCGAAGACCTGCACCGGCGACGATCTGGCGACGCAGATCCAGCGGCTGATCGAAGACCCGGTGTTGCGCGCGCATTACGCAGCGGCAAGCCGCCGGGCAGCCGGAATGTTCACCCGCGACACGCTCGCCGCGCAGACGATCGCGGTCTATCGCACCGCCCCGGGATCGAAGGCCGCGAGCAGCAACGCCTCGTCCTCCGGCCTGCCGGCACCGGTCGACATGGCCTCGTAGATTCGCGTCCGCTCGCGCACCCGTTCGCCGTCGAGCCGGTGTTCGAGCGCGCCGGCCAATGCGAGTGAACTTTCGACGAAAGGTACTACCGGGCGTTCGTGGACCCGACCGGCAAAGCGGATATCGCTCCGGTTCAGACGGTACTGGATGTCGGGATACGACGCGGACTGGACGCCATCGACGAGGTTACGACGCGGAAGGCCAAGCGAGCGCAACCCATCGCGATCCGCCGCCGCGACCAGCCAGCCCAGCGCGGCGAGCAAGGCGGCGTCGGGACGCTCGTCGGTGTCGATCTGCAACCCCCAGGGGGTATGCATCATGTCCTGAAGGCGGTTGCGTTGCGCGGCGAAATCGCCTGCCAGCGGGTGGTGCGCAATCTCGATCCACGGAACCTGCGCGGCAAGCTTGCCTGCTTTGTCTGCCGTGCCGTCGAGAAGCACGACGATCCGGGCAAAGGCGCCGCGATAGTCGGTCGCGATCTCGACGATATCGGCCGCATCGGCGGCGCGCGCCATGATGCCGAGCCCTATCTTGTGGGGATCGGTTTTCGCTCGGGTAGAATGCGCTCGGGCGGGACTATAATCCGGCGGGAACCGTGCATCGCGTTCGACATGTACGATGGGCGTAACCTCGAACCCGAAGCGCCAGGCCGCGTTGCGCAAACCCGCCGGGTCGAGCGTCCACCGCTCGGCCGGGTCGAGCTTCAGATCGACGATGCCGGTTTCGATCCGTGCGACGATGTCGCGTGACACTGCGCCGAGCTCGTTCACATCGCGTACCATCAGCCGGCAATGGCTGCACTCGGACCAGTCGTCGCGCGCGAGCCAGTCCCAGTTGCCACAGATCGAGCATCGTAAGCGCATGGGTCCGGCAACCCGCGGCGCGGGTACGGGTTCCGCCGAACCTAATCCGCCCCAACGGGGGAGGTGGCAGTCCCGAAGGGACTGACGGAGGGGTATCCGCCCCGAGTTGAGGGCGCCACCCCTCCGTCTGGCGAGAGCCAGCCACCTCCCCCTCAAAGGGGAGGATTTTAGAACGCTCAATACCCGAGCGAATGCGCCAGCATCAGCAGCAGCCAGTACAGCCCACCCGACAACAGCATCGCCACCGGCAGCGTCATCACCCAGGCCAGCGCCATATTCATCACCGTGCGCCGCTGCAGCCCGGCGCCATTGGCGACGCTCGCACCCGCAACGCCCGACGACAGGATATGCGTGGTCGACACCGGCATGCCGAAATTCACCGCCAGCAGGATCGTCGCCGCCGCGACCAGCTCGGCCGACGCGCCCATGCCGTAGGTCAGGTGCGTCTTGCCGATCCGCTCGCCGACGGTGACGACGATCCGCTTCCACCCAACCATCGTCCCGAGGCCCAGCGCGAGCGCGACGGTGATCTTCACCCAGGTCGGGATATAGCGCGTGCCCTGCTCCAGCTTGCCGCCATACTCCTTCAGCGTGGTGATCTCCTGCGCGGTGAAGCGGCCCTGCGCGGCCTTGTCCGCGGCGATCAGCTTGGTCGTATCGAGCACGAGGTACATGTCGTTGCGCAGGTTCGGTGTCGCCGCGGCCGGCACCTTGCCGAGCGAGCCATAGCCCGCGATCCGGCTCGACACGTCGTCCGACAGCGTCGCCAGCGCGCCGTACACGACCGGGTCTGCGACACGCTTCGATTTCAACGCCTGCGTCACCGTCGTGCGCGCCGCGCCGACCGTGGCGGGCGCGCCGTTGGCATGCGCGACATAGGCCGCCGATGCCGCCCGCGCCGCCTGGACGAAGGCCGGCGTCGCGCTCTCGGGCATCGTCCGGTTGAGCGCATAGGCGGTCGGCGCGCAGCCGATCAGGATGAGCATGATCAGCCCCATGCCCTTCTGCCCGTCGTTGCTGCCATGCGCGAAGCTGACCGCGGTGCACGTCCCGATCAGCAGCGCGCGGATGCCGCGCGGCGGCGGAGTCTGCCCCTCGGGTGCCTCGTAGAGTTTCTTGTCGCGGAGAAACCGCTTCATCACGAGCAGCAGCAACAGCGCGCCGACGAAGCCGACGACCGGGCTGAATGCGAGCGCGGAGAGGACTTTCCAGACCTGCGCCATGTCGACGCCCGACGTGCCGTCCGCCCCACCGCCGCTGATGAGCTGGTTGGCAAGGCCGACGCCGAGGATCGAGCCGATCAGCGCGTGGCTCGACGAATTGGGCAGCCCGACCGCCCAGGTCGCGAGGTTCCACACGATCGCCGCCAGCAGCAGTGCGAAGATCATAGCGAACCCGCCGACGCTACCGACGTTGAGGATCAGGTCGACCGGCAGCAATGTGACGATCGAATACGCCACCGCGCCCGACGACAGCATCACGCCGAGGAAGTTGAAGAACCCCGACCAGACGACCGCAAGCGGCGCGGGCATCGAATGCGTGTAGATGACGGTGGCGACCGCATTGGCGGTATCGTGGAAGCCGTTCACGAACTCGAACCCGAGCGCGATCAGCAGCGCGAGCGCGAGGAACGCGAACGCCCCGCCCGCCAGGCTTTCGCCGACCTGCGCGGTGTCGAAGGCGATGCTGAACCCGGCATAGGCGAGCCCACCGATCAGCACGGCGAGGAACAGCCAGCGCCCCGCGGGATGCAGCGAATGATCGAGCTTGGGACCAGTGTGCGGCACCGACGCCGCAGCGCTCGAATCAGCGGTTAGCGCGTCGGGTGCAAATGTGGAGGTTGCCATGGGAATGTGCAGTCGGCCCTTACGATGACAATCTTATGACAGATGCAGATCAAGCGATGGCTCGGCCTGATTTGGGAGCCGCCTTTTACGATCCTCCCCCGCCAGCGGGAGGTGGCACCGAAGGTGACGGAGGGGGAGGACACGCAACCAACATGTCGCTTACCTCCCCCTCCGTCTGGCATACGCCAGACACCTCCCCCTTTCAGGGGAGGATCAATGAGAACCGACGTTCTTCCCCGATCAGCGCGCTAGTTCACCGAGCCGCACCGATGCTGGCGAGTTGCGTCCCGCTCCGCCCGAGCAACGCGGCCAGCTTCACGCTCGCATCCGCGGTCATTTCCTGACGGCACTGCCGCGAATCGGCGAGCGCGTCGAGGCCACCGGTACGCGGCTGGCAGGCGCTGGCGATCGCCGAGCGCAGCCGACGCTGGAACGCGATCCGCCCCGCATCGCTGGTCAGGTCGAGCCCGGCACGCGACACACGCACCGACACCGGCTCACGCGCGGGACTGGCCGATGCGCCCGCCGAGAACAGGCACGCGCCGACGATCGCCGCCGAAGCGACGCTGATGAAAAGCTTCATGATGATGTTCCTCGATTGGTCCTGCGGTCCGCGGGCCTCGGCCTGCGGGCGACGGCGCCAGTGCGTCGGGACGCCTTTCTGGATGCGGCACCTCCGACGACGAACCTCGTCGCTGCGCACTCCCTAGACGCGCTTCATGACGCCCACGCGACGCTTTCGCGACGGTTTGGTGCTGCCACCACCATTCGCCGCACATAGTCGCAAGCGCCGCGCGAACGGCCCGATGTCACATTCCCGGATACCGCTCGAACGCAGGCAATGCGGCCACGTCCGCCATCCAGGACAGGCGATCGGCCACCTGGATATGCGCACTCGGCGTCACAGCTTCGGGATCGTCGAGCGTGCACGACTGCACATCGATGATCCCCGGCAAAAATTCGGCGTTGGCATAGAACAACCCCGTCCCGCACCGCCCGCAGAACTGCCGCCGGCCAGATGCGGACGATTCGTACGTCACCGGATCGCCCGAAATCTTTACCTGCTCCGTCTTGAACGCGATCCAGCCGACCATCGGCGCCCCCGCGTTCCTCCTTCAATCTCTGCAATGACACAGCGCATGATGCTCGAGCTCGCCCTGGGTTTCGTAGTGGATCGCGCCGCAATGGCACCGCCCCGTCATTTTCGTCGTCATGACCAGTCCCCTAGTCCCTGTCTGCTCGGCAAGGCCCTGCCGACGGCAATCCTCATCTTACAGAAACGGCTTGAGGACGAACGTCCGATCCGACGCCATGCCATCCCGCTCGACCGACAGCGTCACTGGCGTACCCGGCGCGCCGCTGATCTTGCGGATCACCGCGGGGAACGGTTCGCCGACGATCCGATCGCCGATCTTGACGTCCGCAGCAGCAGCCGGGCTGCCCGTGCCGACCGCGGCCACGGTCATGCTTTCGCCTTTCCGGTCGATCCACAGCCCCGACATCCCATAGCGCTCTTCCGAAACGTCGGCGGTGGTGTGCCGTTTGACCCACAGCGCCCGCGCCCGCACATCGGTGGACAGGTTGAACTGCCGTAGCACCTGCAACCCGATAATGCCGTTGATCCGTGGCCGTGTGTCTCCCTCGCCACGGAGCATCACCAACGGGCGATCGAACTGCGCCCCGCCGAACGTGAAGCCCGCGGCACGCACGATCCTGGCTATCCCGGCCTGCCCGCCGATCCCGCGCGGCCGCACCGGCGCATAAGGCTGCGTGTCGTTCCACAACCCCAGCGCGCGCGCGGTCGGCTGGTCCAGCGACAATCCGCCCGGCGCCCCCGTATCGAGCAGAAACCGCAGCCCCCTGCCCCCGACCGTAGCGCTCCCGTACAGATGCCGCGATCCGGCACCCGGTCCGCTACCCGACGCGACGTCGCTGATCGCGGATTCGATCCGGTAATAGCCGGTGCGCGGCGGGTGCCCGTCGGGATAGGTCCGCCACTCGCCGACCTCGATGTCGAGGTCGCTGTCCATCGTGGTCAGTATCCCGGCGGCGAGCATTCCTTTCACGTCGCTGCCGAAACCGAAACCGTCCACGCCGGCGAAAGCGACCGCGTTCTGCCGAACGCCCCCGCCGAACACGATGTCGCGCGCGAGGTAGACGGGCACGGTCGTCCGCCCGCCCACGCCCGAAGCTCGGGTCATGCCCGTCGGGGTCAGCTTGAGGGATTTCGCGAGATCGTTGTCGATCAGGCTGAGAAAGCCACCAGTGTCGATCGCAAACAGATACGGTCCAGCATCGCCGATCATCACCGCCATCACGACGCGACTGCCGGCAAGTTCGATTTTGCTGACCAGCACGCGCCCGGGCTCGGCCGCGATCGCGCGCGCCACGCCGATCGTGTCGATCGCAATGCCTCCGCCAGCCACCGCCAGCCACCGAATCACGTCACGTCGATCCATCCGGTATCTCCCTGGCACGCACCACCACCCTATCGCATGCCGGCGCACCGACAAGACCAAGTGCTTGCCCGATCGGCCGCCGTTCCCTACCTGTTCACCGGTGAACCAGATCGCCCAAACGTCCGCGCCGCAAGCCGAGCCTCCCTATCTCCGCGGTCTCAATCCGCCGCAGCGCGAGGCGGTGCTGACCACCGACGGCCCCGTCCTGATCATCGCCGGCGCGGGTACCGGCAAGACCGCGGCGCTGACTGCCCGGCTCGCGCACCTGATCTTCACCAGGAAAGCGTGGCCCTCGGAGATCCTCAGCGTCACCTTCACCAACAAGGCCGCGCGCGAGATGCGCGAGCGGGTTGGGCGGCTGGTCGGCGATGCGGTCGAGGGGATGCCGTGGCTCGGCACGTTCCACGCGATCGCCGCCAAGATGCTGCGCCGCCATGCCGAACTCGTCGGGCTGCAATCGAACTTCACCATTCTCGATACCGACGACCAGTTGCGGTTGCTCAAGCAGCTGATCCTGGCCGCCGACATCGACGAGAAGCGCTTTCCGACGCGCAGCCTCGCTGGGCTGATCGACCAGTGGAAGAACAAGGGCCTCGTCCCCGCCGACATCGATGCGGGCGAGTCTGAGCGCTACGCCAACGGTCGCGGCGGCGAGCTGTACCAGCAATACCAGACCCGGCTGATCGCGCTCAACGCCTGCGATTTCGGCGACCTGCTGCTCCACATGCTGGTGATCCTGAAGACGCACCGTGACGTGCTCGCCCAGTATCAACAGCGCTTCAAATACATCATGGTCGACGAGTATCAGGACACCAACTCGTCGCAATATCTCTGGCTGCGGCTGCTCGCGCAGGAGCGCAAAAACATCGCCTGCGTCGGCGACGACGACCAGTCGATCTATTCTTGGCGCGGTGCTCAGGTCGAAAACATCCTGAAGTTCGAGCGCGATTTTCCGGGCGCCAAGGTCATCCGCCTCGAACAGAATTACCGCAGCACGCCGCACATCCTCGGCGCCGCATCGGGCGTGATCGCCAACAACGGCGGGCGGCTGGGCAAGCAGCTGTGGACCGAGCGCGACGTTGGCGAAAAGGTCAAGGTCATCGGCGTCTGGGATGGCCCCGAGGAAGCGCGCCGCGTCGGCGAGGAGATCGACAGCGTCCGCCGCACGGGCAAATCCTTGGACGAAGTCGCGATCCTGGTCCGCGCGCAGCACCAGACGCGCGAGTTCGAGGACCGCTTCATCGCGATCGGCATGCCGTACAAGATCGTCGGCGGCTTCCGCTTCTACGAACGCGCCGAAATCCGCGATGCGCTGGCCTATCTCCGCGTGGTCAACCAGCCGGCGGACGACCTCGCCTTCGAACGCATCGTCAACGTCCCCAAGCGCGGCCTCGGCGACAAGGCGGTCGCGCGTATTCACCAGCTCGCCCGCGCCACCGGCACGCCGCTGACCACCGCCGCCGCCCGCATCCTCGACACCGACGAACTGACGGGAGCCGCCAAGAAGTCGCTCGGCCGCCTGGTCGGCGACATCGCCCGCTGGCGCGACATGGCGACCAGCCTGCCCCACGCCGAACTCGCGCGGCAATTGCTCGACGAGAGCGGCTACACCGCGATGTACCAGGCCGAAAAGTCGGTCGAGGCCACCGGCCGCCTCGAAAACCTCAGCGAACTCGTCCGCGCGATGGAGGAATACGACTCGCTCGGCGCGTTCCTAGAGCACGTCTCGCTGGTGATGGACAACGAGGGCGGCGCGCAGGATCCGCAGGTCACGATCATGACCATCCACGCGGCGAAGGGCCTCGAATACGACACGGTATTCCTGGTTGGCTGGGAAGAAGGGCTGTTCCCGTCGCAACGCTCGCTCGACGAAGGCGGTGTGAAGAGCCTCGAGGAGGAACGCCGCCTCGCCTATGTCGCGATCACGCGCGCACGTCGCCTCGCGGTGATCCTCCACGCCGCCAACCGCCGCATCTACGGCCAGTGGAATTCGTCGATCCCCTCGCGCTTCGTCGCCGAACTCCCCGCCGAGCATATCGACACCGAAACCACGATGTCGGGCGGCGCCAGCCTATGGCAGGCCAACTGGTCCGACCGCGCCGATCCCTTCGCCGACGTCGCCCGCGGCACCGGCCGCGGTCCCGGCTGGCAGCGCGCGTCGGGAAGCGCCGCCGGTACCGGCAGCACCTTCAACGCCAAACCCGCCCGCGTCGTCGAGAGCCGGTCCAGCGCGATCAGTCTCGGCAACAAGGGTCGCGACGACCTGTCGCTCGGCATGCGCGTGTTCCACCAGAAGTTCGGCTACGGCGCGATCGCGGAGATCGAAGGCAACAAGCTGGAGATCGACTTCGAGACATCCGGTCGCAAGCGCGTGATGGACAGCTTCGTCACGATCAACCCGTAGACGTCCCTGCTCGCTCGACAAAAAAAGGGCCCGCCTCGCTGGCGGGCCCCAGTCGGGGGGAGAGAGAGGAAAACCTTTAGAACCTGATCGTCGTGCCGATCGCGAGGTTCCGGCCGAGCGAGTCGTAGCGCTGCGGGATCGTGTTGGTCCGCGCGAGCGCGACGTTGTACGAGTCCGGAACGATCGGCGGGGTCTTGTCGAACAGGTTGTTCGCGATCAGGCGCAGCGAGAACTGCTTGGCGATCGCGAAATTGAGCGCGAGATCGAAATAGCTCTGCGGCGAGACGTGGTAGTAGCTCGTCCGCTCACGCTCGGGCGTGCCGCCGATCGCCGGATCACCCGAATTGTCCGCGTTGGTCAGCGAACCGACATAGCGCCAGTTGAACGACGCGCTGAAGCCCTTGTCGACCGTCGTATAGGTCGCACGCAGGCCATGCGACCATTTCGGGATCAGCTGGCCGCAACCATTGCCGTAATAGCCCGCGCAGTTGCGCTGCGGCTGAACCGGCGAATCCTGACCACCCGCGAACGTCGTCAGCGACCCGTTGAAGCTCCAGTCGACCTTCCCGATGCTGGCCAGATCCATCGTGTACTGCGCCTGGAAATCATAGCCGCGCGCGATCGACTTGTAGAAGTTGGTCGTGCCCTGGCGAATGAACCCGGTGGTCGGGTTGCTCGACGCCGGCGAATACAGCGTGCCGGTGCCGGGATTGCGGACGATGCCCTGGCAGAAGAACGCGTCGCCGTTCGAACGCTGACAGCCATCGGTGTAATAGCTGTAGTCGTTATAGCCGAGCGAGTCGTCGATCTTGATCTTGTAGCGATCGACCGAGAAGACCAGCCCGCGCACGAACCGCGGCTTCACGATCAGGCCGTAGGTCTGCGTGTAGGCGGTTTCCGGATCGGCGGTGAAGCCACCCGAGCGCACGGTGCACCCGGTCGCCCCGGTCGAAGCATCGCCCGGGCAGATCAGCGTCGGGCTCCCGTACAGCGCGTCGGACAAGCCGGTCGCACGGCAGACGTCGCGAGAGGCGATCGGTGCGCCATAGCTGACGCCGCCGTTCGCGTTGGTGGTGACGGTCGGGGCGCAGAAATCATTGATCGTGCCCGAACCGCCGCGGGCGAACTCGACGTTGGTCGCCTGGCGGATCTCGACCACGGTCGGTGCGCGCTGCGCCTTGTTGAACGACGCGCGGAACGTCAGGTCGCTGACCGGCGCGTATATGCCCTCGATCTTCCAGGTGTTGAAGGTGCTCGGGTTGCTGCTGTACTTCGACACGCGGTAGCCGCCGTTCACCTGCAGCAGGTCGACGAAGCGCTTATGCTCGACGAGCGGTGCCTGCACCTCGATATTGGCTTCCCAGACGTCCTGCTTCAGATAGGTATCGGTGCCGCCCAGCCCTGCGCGATACACGCTGTCGGCGGTCGATTTCAGCGTATCCTTGCGATATTCCGTGCCCAGCGCGATCGCGACGCCCTGTTCGGCGAATGGCGACGTGACGCCGTATTTGCCGAGATCGCCGGTCACGTTGGCCTGCACGTCGTACAGCGTGCCGGTCGTGGTCGAGGTGCCCTGGTCGTACAGATAGTCGATCAATGCGGTGTTGGTGTTGCCCGCGCTGAACGCATCGAAGGGAACGCAGGCGCCATCGGTGGTGGTGGCGCAGGTCGGCGACGTACGCGTGCCGCCGACGGTGATCGAATTCTGCAGGTTGGTCGCGTTGACGAAGCTCGGCGTGTAATCCTGATGGTTGCGCGCATAGACGCCGCCGAGGTCATAGGTCCACGCATCGCCGACCTTGCCACGGACGCCGCCGGTCAGGCGGACGCCGGTGTTCAGGTACGTGTCGGGTTGATCGTTGCCTTCGCCGAGACGATAGCGCAGGTCGATCGGCGCGGTGGCGGCGGTACCGGCAGCATCGCCGCAGATCGCGGTCGCCTGCGATCCCGACAGGAACGGGTTGTTGCAGTTGACGTTCACGGTGCCGCCCGCGATCGCCGGATAGTTGTTGTACGACTTGTCGCGGAACCAGATGCCCGACGCATACAGCTCGGCGTCCGGCGCGATGTCGAGGCTGACGAAGCCGCCGGCGTTCACGCGCTCCGACGGCCGCTGATAGGCATAGTTGCTGAAATAGTTCGACGCGTTGCCGGCACCCGGACCGAACGGCACGAATTCGCGCGTGCCATTGGGGTTGTTGACGTACTGCGCGTTGGCGTTCGCGCCGGTCTGCGGCGTGATGAGGCCGCTGGTCGAGCTGCTCGGGGTCAGGCCGCACGACAGTGGCGCGTTCAGGCTCGTCTGCGTCAGATAGCAGCCCGAGTTCGAGCGCTCAGACAGCAACACCGGATCGGTGTGCTTGTAGTTGACGAAGCCGTTGATGCGCAGCGCGCCGTCGAACAGCTTCTTGCCCGCGGTCACCGTGATGTCCGCCCGGCCGCCGTCGTTGGTCAGGCCACGCGGGCTGCTGAACCCGGCCGCGCGCGCCAGCGGCGACACGACCGTGTCCTTGTTGTTGTGGTTGTAGAAATTATAGTTGCCGTCGATCTGAAGGCCTTCGAAGTCCTTCTTCAGGACGAAGTTGACGACGCCCGCGACCGCGTCCGATCCATAGACCGACGACGCGCCGCCGGTCAGCACGTCGACCCGCTCGAGCAGCGACGGCGGGATGATGCCGACGTCCTGGCCGTTCTGCGTGCCGAGGCGCTTGCCGTCGATCAGCACCAGAGTGCGCTCGAACCCGAGGCTGCGCAGCTTGATACGCTGGCGACCGTCGGAGTCGTTATAGGTCTGCTGGCTGTCCGGCGCGACCTGCGGAAGGCGGTTCAGCACGTCCTCGACGTTGACCGCGGCCTGCGCGCGGATGTCCTGCGCGGTGACCGAGGTGATCGGCGCGGCCGACGTCGTGTTGGGCCGCTGGATGCGCGATCCGGTGACGACGATCGAATCGTTCGCCCCGCTGTCGGTCGGCCCGACCGCGGTCGTCGCGGTGGTCGCATCGGCCTGGACCTTGGCGTCGGCGGGGGTCGGCGCAGCAGCCTGGGCCGGCGTGACGGGATCGGGCGTCATCTCCTGCGCCGCGCCGGGCAATGCCCACAGCATCAGCGAACCGGTTAGCGCTATCTTCGATACCGAATGACTGAAGTTCATACCCTACCCCTTGTCCCGGATTGCGCGACGTCGCTTGCCCGGCGTGTGGGCCAAATGCTTGATCATATAATTTATGCCGTCAATACCTATACCATACCTTTATGGAACATTTACGACGAGATGTTGCAAATGCGTGACGCCTCTGGCGGACCACGCCACATCGCGATACCGTCGGGATATCACGTGAAATGGGGGCCAATACCGATGACTTCACGCCGTTCACTGCTCGCAAGCCTCGGAACGATCGGGACTTTTTCGCTGGCCGCACCGTTTTCGAGGGCTGCCACCGCAGCCACCGGTAGCCGATCGGGGACGGTCATCCTGTCGACCTGGGATTTCGGCGCCGCCGCCAATGCCGCCACATTCGCACGACTCGCCGCAGGTGGATCGCTGATCGATGCGGTCGAGGCCGGCGCGATGGTACCGGAAGCGGACCCGACCAATCATAGCGTCGGCTATTCGGGCTATCCCGACCGCGACGGGCACGTGACGCTCGATGCCGTCATCATGGACGATACGGGTGGCGTCGGCGCGGTCGCGGCCCTGGAGGACACGGTGCACGCGATCTCGGTCGCCCGGCGGGTGATGGAGCGGACGCCGCACACGTTCCTGGTCGGCGAAGGCGCGACGCGGTTCGCGCGCGATCAGGGCTTTCCGCAACAGTCGCTGCTGACGCCGGAGTCGAAAAAGGCGTGGCGGGAATGGCTCAAAACCGCCAAATATCAGCCCGAGGCGAACAGTGAAGTGCGCGGACTCACGCCAGCCCGAACGCCGGGCGGTGCGCTGGATCACGACACGATCGGGCTGCTCGCGCGGACGGCCGACGGGCGGATGGCGGGTGCCTGCACGACCTCGGGCATGGCGTTCAAGATGCGCGGGCGGGTCGGCGATTCACCGCAGGTCGGCTCGGGCCTGTATGTCGAGGCCGGCGTCGGCAGCGCGACCTCGACCGGGCTCGGCGAAGAGGTCACCCGGGTCGCCGGCTCGGCGCGGGTGGTCGCCTCGATGCGCGGCGGCGCCACTGCGCAACAGGCGTGCGAAGAGGTGGTTCGCCATATCGCCAAGCTGCGCGGCGACGCGATCCGCGGCGTCCAGGTCGGCTTCCTCGCGCTCGATCCCAAGGGCAATGTCGGCGCGTTCTGCCTGCTGCCCGGCTTTACCTATGCCGTGACCGATGCGGCAGGCCGGACGACGGTGCTGAAAGCGGCATCCTTGTTCAAGGCGTGACGCGATCGTAACGACGACGCCGACCAAACAATACCAATTCAACCCGAACAGGACCGGTCGAGCCTAGTCGCTCGGCTGGTCCCGGAGCGAGAAGATCCGCTCCATGGCCGCCCATTTCGGGCCGGCCGGATCGATGGGCCGCTGGTAGCGGTCCATCTCCGATTCCCACTCGGCGACCTTGGACTGGACGGCAGGGTCCGCGGCGCGGCGAAAATCATCCTCGACCTCCGCGATCATGACGAGCCGGTCGGCGACCTGCCAGATCTCCATGTCGCGATACCCCCGATCGCGAATGTCGCGGACGATCTCTGGCCAGACCGCGCCGGCCGCGTGCCGCTCACGATAGGCGGCGATCAGGGCCGCGTCGTCGACCAGGTCGAGCGCGCTTACGATCCGATATGCCATGTTCGCTTTTCCCTAACCTTATCTGGAGCCTCATCTGGCCGCGTCGCGGGACCCGGCTACCGCCTCACCATATCGCGGCTCTTCACAAAAGCTACTTTGACTAATAAAACCGAGCCAACGCACAACGACGCGCAGGAGATGGAATGAGACTGTCGGGCAAGACCGCGGTGGTGACCGCTGCGGCGCAGGGCATCGGCCGCGCCACCGCTGAACGCTTCCGCGACGAGGGCGCCCGGGTGTTCGCGCTCGACCGCGACGGCGCCGCGCTGAAGGCGGTCGAAGGGGTCGAGCATATCGTCGTCGACCTGCTCGATCCCGCCGCCATCGCCGCGCTGCCCGCGACGACCGGCCCGATCGATATCCTCGCCAACATCGCCGGCTTCGTCGCGGCGGGCGACATCCTGCAGGGCAGCGATGCGGACTGGGACCTGTCTTTCAACCTGAACGTGCACGCGATGCACCGTATGACGCGTGCGTTCCTGCCCGGCATGCTCGACAAGGGCGCCGGCGCGATCGTCAACATGAGCAGCATCGCCTCCAGCGTGAAGGGCATCCCGAATCGCTATGCCTATGGCGCGTCGAAGGCCGCCGTGGTGGGGCTGACCAAGGCGATCGCCGCCGATTTCGTCGGGCGCGGGATCCGCTGCAACTGCGTGTGCCCGGGAACGATCGAGACGCCGTCGCTGCGCGAACGCATCGTCTCGCAGGCAGGGTCGCAGGGTATATCGGTCAGCGAGGCCGACGCCGCGTTCGTGGCGCGCCAGCCGATGGGTAGGCTCGGTCGCGCCGAGGAAATCGCCGCGCTGTTCCTGTATCTTGCCAGCGACGAATCGAGCTTCACCACCGGCGCGGTCCATGTGATCGACGGCGGCTGGGTCAACTAAAGGAATTCCGCATGAAGTTATTGCGTTACGGCCCACGCGGCCAGGAAAAGCCCGGCATCCTCGATCAGGACGGCGTCATCCGCGCGCTGCCCGCGGACCTCGGCGACATCGCCGGTGATTTGCTGTCCCCCGAAGGCCTCGCCAAGATTGCCGCGCTCGACGTGGCGACGCTGCCCAAGGTCGAGGGCGCCCCCCGGATCGGGCCGTGCGTCGCGCGCACCGGCAAGTTCATCTGCATCGGCCTGAACTATTCGGACCACGCCGCCGAGAGCAACATGGCTCTGCCGGCCGAGCCGGTCGTATTCGGCAAGTGGACCAGCGCGATCCAGGGCCCGAACGACGACGTCGAAATCCCGCGCGGCTCGGAAAAGACCGACTGGGAGGTCGAGCTCGGCGTCGTCATCGGCACTCCCGGTCGCCACATCGCCAAGGCCGATGCACTGTCGCACGTCGCTGGCTATTGCGTCGTCCATGACGTGTCCGAGCGCGCGTTCCAGCTCGAGCGCGGCGGTACGTGGGACAAGGGCAAGGGCTGCGACACGTTCGGCCCGATCGGCCCGTGGCTGGTTACCGCGGACGAGGTGGATCCGCAAAACCTCAACCTCTGGCTCGAAGTCGACGGCCATCGCTATCAGGACGGCACCACCGCCAACATGATCTTCGACGTCGCGACGATCGTCTCCTACCTCAGCGACTTCTGCACGCTGGAGGCGGGTGACATCATCTCGACCGGCACGCCCGCGGGCGTCGGTCTCGGCCAGAAGCCGCCGGTGTATCTGCGCGCCGGCCAGAAGGTGCGCCTCGGTATCGAGGGCCTGGGCGAGCAGACGCAGACGATGGTCGCCGCCGGGATCGCCGCCGCATGACGCAAATCACCGGCCTCAGGACGATCGACCTTCGCTTTCCGACCAGCGCGGGGCTCGACGGCTCCGACGCGATGAACCCCGATCCGGATTACTCGGCCGCTTATGTGGTGCTCGACACCGATACGGACGGGCTCGAAGGCCACGGCCTGACCTTCACGATCGGTCGCGGCAACGACATCTGCGTCGCGGCGATCGAGGCGATGCGGCATCTCGTGATCGGCCTCGACCTCGACTGGATCATCGAGAATCCTGGGCGGATGTGGCGGCATCTGACCGGCGACAGCCAGTTGCGCTGGATCGGCCCCGACAAGGGCGCGATCCACCTCGCGACCGGCGCGGTGGTCAACGCGATCTGGGACCTGTGGGCGAAGGCGGTCGGCAAGCCGGTCTGGCGTCTCGTCGCCGACATGACGCCGGAGGAACTGGTCCGCACGATCGACTTCCGGTACCTGACCGACGCGATAACGCCGGAAGACGCTCTCACGCTGCTGACGAACCGCGCGGCAGGCAAGGCCGAGCGGATCGCCGATCTCGAGGCCACCGGCTTCCCCTGCTACACCACGTCGGCGGGCTGGCTCGGCTATCCCGACGACAAGCTGCGGCGGCTCGCGCAGGAAGCCGTCGATGCCGGGTTCGACTATATCAAGCTGAAGGTCGGTCGCGATCTGGAGGATGATATTCGTCGCCTGACGATCGCGCGCGAGGTGCTCGGTCCCGACCGCAAGCTGATGATCGACGCGAACCAAGTGTGGGACGTTCCGCAGGCGATCGAATGGGTCAACGCGCTCGCCTTCGCCAAACCCTGGTTCATCGAGGAGCCGACCAGCCCCGACGATATCCTCGGCCACCAGGCCATCCGCGAGGCGATCGGCGAGGTGAAGGTCGCGGTCTGGGCGGCGTCAACGAGGTGCTGGCGGTGCTGCTGCTCGCGGCCCGGTACGACCTGCCTGTGTGTCCGCATGCGGGCGGCGTCGGCCTGTGCGAATATGTCCAGCATCTGTCGATGATCGACTATCTCTGCTTCTCCGGGACCAAGGAGGGGCGCGTGATCGAATATGTCGACCATCTGCACGAGCATTTCGTCGACCCCTGCGTGATCCGCGATGCAGCCTATATGCCGCCGACGCTGCCGGGGTACTCGATTCAGATGAAGCCGCAGTCGCTGGTCGATTATCGGTTCGCCGGATGAAGCTCGGGCTCGACGGCAAGGTCGTGATCGTCACGGGTGGCGGGGCCGGTATCGGCCTCGCCATCGCCCGCGGGCTGGCCGAGGAAGGCGCTATCCCGGTGATCGTATCGCGGAGCGCGCCCGAGGATTTCACGGCCGAGCACCTGTTCGTCGCGACCGAATTGTCCGACGACGATGCGTGCGCGGCGGCGGTCGAGGCGGCGGTTTCGCGCTATGGCCGGATCGACGGGCTGGTGAACAACGCCGGCGCCAACGACAATATCGGCCTCGACAAGACGCCCGCGCAGTTCCGCGCCTCGCTCGACCAGAACCTCGTCCATTATTTCGCGATGGCGCATCACGCGGTGCCGCATCTCCGCAAAAGCCGCGGCGCGATCGTCAACATCTCGTCGAAGACCGCGGTGACCGGCCAAGGCGACACCAGCGCCTATGCCGCCGCCAAGGGTGCGCAACTCGCGCTGACCCGCGAATGGGCGGTCGCGCTGCGCGGCGACGGGATCCGCGTCAATGCCGTGATCCCCGCCGAGGTGATGACGCCGCTCTACCAGCGCTGGATCGACAGCTTCGACAACCCGGCGGAAAAGCTCGACGGCATTGTCGCGCGCATTCCGCTCGGCCACCGCATGACCGAGGCGCGCGAGATCGCCGACACGGTGGTCTTCCTGCTATCCGACCGGGCGAGCCACACGACCGGGCAATGGCTCTATGTCGATGGCGGCTACACCCATCTCGACCGCGCGATAGACTGACAACAAAAACATAATCAGGAGTGGATCATGAGCGGAACGACCGCCGACAGGAAATATGTGCCGGCGATCGTGCTGACCGTCGCGCTGTTCTTCCTCTGGGGGATGGCGAACAACCTCAACGACATCCTGATCGCGCAGTTCAAGAAGGCGTTCACGCTCAGCGATTTCCAGACCAGCTTCGTCCAGCAGGCCTTCTACATGGGCTATTTTCTGCTCGCGGTGCCGGCGGCGCTGGTAACACGCGCGAAGGGCTACAAGACCGCGATCGTCACCGGGCTGGTGCTGTATGCGGCGGGGGCGCTGCTGTTCTATCCGGCTGCGCATTACGGCGAATATCTGTATTTCCTCGCGGCGCTGTTCGTGATCGCGTGTGGCCTCGCGTTTCTCGAGACGTCGGCGAACCCGTTGATGACCGAGCTGGGCGACCCGAAGACCGCGGCCAAACGGTTGAACTGGGCGCAGGCGGCGAACCCGGTCGGCACCGTCGTCGGCGTGCTGATCGGAAAGTATTTCATTCTCTCGGAGATCGTCCACGACGACAGCACAGTGGCGGCGATGACCCCGGCGGCCCGCGAGGCGTTCTATCGCAGCGAAGTCGTCGCGGTGCAGACGCCGTATCTGGTGATCGGGCTGGTCGTGCTGCTGTTCGCGGTCGCCGCCGCGGTGATCCGCTTTCCGGAGCACCGCGCGGAAGAAACCGTCGGCGGGCCGTCGCGGTTCGTCGACGTGTTCCGCCACCCGCGGCTGATCTTCGCGACAGTGACGCAGTTCTTTTACGTCGGTGCGCAGGTCGGGATGTGGAGCTATACGATCCGCTATGCGCAGGCGAACGTCCCGGGCATGGCCGAGCATGACGCCGCGGACTATTTGTTTGCCAGCCTGGTGCTGTTCGGGATCGGGCGGTTCGTGGGCACCGCGCTGATGGGCCGGATCGCGCCCCCTCGCCTGCTCGCGATCTTCGCGGTGGTGAGTGCCGTGCTGGCTGGCGTCGCCGGCCTCGTCGGTGGGCAGGTCGGGTTGTACGCGCTGGTGCTCGCGAGCCTGTTCATGTCGATCCAGTTCCCGACGATCTTCGCGCTTGGGATGGATGGCTTGGGGCCGCTCCGTCGCGCAGGGGCGTCGCTGATCATCATGGCGATCATCGGCGGCGCTGTGCTGACCGGGCTGATGGGCCACATCTCCGATCTTGCCGGGATCGATACCGCGATGCTGGTGCCGACGGTGTGTTTCCTGGTGGTGCTGGGGTTTGCGGTGAAGGCCGGGCGGACGGTGTCGGGTGAGGTACTGCAGCCGACGATCCACTGAGCAACTCAGAACGACCCGCGCCTTCTTGTTCTCCCGCGAAGGCGGGAGCCCAGTCTGGGTCCCCGCCTTCGCGGGGAAACAAGCTTGTCATGGGGTTCCCGGGGTGAGGGAAGACTAAACCAGAATACCCCGGTCGATCTCCGCGATCGACCGCACCCCCGTCAGCGCCATCGCCACGCGCATCTCGCGCTCGATCAGCGTCAGCAGTTGCGCAACCCCCGCCTCGCCCCGCGCCGCCAGCGCATAAAGCCACGCGCGACCCAACAAAACACCATCCGCGCCCAACGCCAGCATCCGCACCACGTCCAACCCCGACCGCACGCCCGAATCCGCCAGCACGGTTAGCTGCCCCTTCACCGCGTCCGCGATCGCCGGCAGCGCCGCCGCGCTCGACAGCACGCCGTCGAGTTGCCGCCCACCATGGTTCGACACGACGATCCCGTCCGCGCCGATCGCCGCCGCCTCGCGCGCGTCGTCGGGATCGAGGATGCCCTTGATGATCAGCGGACCGTCCCAGCCTTCGCGGATCCACTCCAGATCCTTCCACGCGATCGACGGATCGAAGTTGCTGCCTAGCCAGCCCATGTAATCGTTGAGCCCGCTCGCCTTGCCGAGCACCGGCTCCAGATTGCCGAGCTGGTGCGGTCGCCCGTGCAAGCCCACGTCCCACGCCCAGCCAGGCCGACCCATCGCCTGCAACATCCGCCGCAGCGGCGCGCGCGGCCCCGACATTCCCGAATGCTGATCGCGGTAGCGCGCGCCCGGCACTGGCATGTCGACCGTGAACACCAGCGCCTTCGCGCCTTCCGCCTTGGCCGTCGCCAGCAGGTCGCGCATGAACGCGCGGTCGCGAATGACATAGAGCTGGAACCAGGTCGGCCCGGTCGGCGCCGCTTTCACCACCTCGCCGAGCGAACACAGCGACACGGTCGACAGGCAGAACGGCACGCCGGCGGCATGTGCGGCGCGTGCTGCCTGAGTCTCGCCGCGACGATGGTACATGCCCGCGATCCCGACCGGCCCGAGCCCGACCGGCAACGCCTGATGCTGGCCGAACAACGTCGTCGACAGATCGAGATCGGACACGTCGCGCAACACCCGCTGGCGCAGCGCGATCCCCGACAGGTCGCTCACGTTGCGGGCCAGCGTCGCCTCCGCATAGGAGCCACCATCGGCATAGTCGAACAGGAACCGCGGCAGGCGTTTGCGCGCAGCCTCGCGGAAATCGAGCGTCGAGGCGATCGTCATGCGGCGTCTCCCATTCATGCGCATCGATCCGGAAACCGCAGCGTACGGGCGTGCCCTAGCAAGCCACCACCACGGCGAGCAACTTTCAGATATGAAAGATTGCTGTATCGACCCGCCGCGCTTGCGGCATAAGGTTCGCGTCCGCAACCACGATCGCCTCGCCATGCTCCCTCCCCCGCAGTCGCCACCGTCACCGCCCAAGCCGGATACCGCCCCGGACACGGATACCGCAGGCCCCCGCGTCTATTCCGCACCGGCGCTGGAGAAGGCGATCGACATCATCGAGCTACTCGCGCGCGAGCCGGGCGGGCTCACGGTCAGCGACATCGCGACCCGCCTGTCGCGATCGATCAGCGAGCTGTTCCGCGTGATCGTCGTGCTCGACCGGCGCGGGTGGCTGCACAAGGATCCTGCGAGCGACCGCTACCGCGTGACCTACAAGCTGCTCGAAACCGCCCACCGCGCGACGCCTGCGCAGGAACTGACGCATGTCGCAGCGCCGCTGATGCACGCCTTGGCGGCGACCGCGATGCAATCCTGCCACCTGGTCGTGCGCAACGGCGCGAGCGGCCTGATCGTGCTGCGGCAGGAAAGCCCGGGCCCGACCGGTTTCGCCGTCCGGCTGGGCACCAGCATCGCGCTCGCGACGAACTGCTCGGGCCATGTCCTGCTCGCGTTCATGGGCGAGGACGCGCGAACCGCGATCCTCGACGAGACGACCGACGCCGCGACCCGGGCGAGCCTCGCCCCGCATCTCGCCGCGATCCGCGACCGCGGCCATGAATGGAGCAAGAGCAACCGAATGGCGGGCGTTTCCGACATGAGTTGCCCGATCTTCGGCTATGACGGGCATGTCGTCGCCGCGCTGACGATCCCGTTCCTCGAGGTGATCGACGAAACCCCGCACATCGCCGCCGACGAAGCGCTGATCGCGTTGAAACGGACCGCCACCGCCATCTCGCGGGCGCTGGGCTGGTCCGATCCGCAGGCGATGCCGCTCAACCCCAGCCTCTCGGTCGCCGCCCCGGGCAAGCGCAAGCGAACGGCACAACCATCGACGGGGGAGGATCCGGCATGATCCCGCGCCGATCCCCGTTCTGGCTGCTGCCCGCGTTACTGGTCACCGCGTCCGTGCCCGTCATCGCCCGGCAGGCGCCCGACACGCAGGCTCTCGCGCCACCGCCGACGGACCGCCTGAACGAGCGATGGTGGGCCGATCGCCACCGCGCGATCCTCGCCACGATCGCTGAAAATCCCGACCCCGCCGTCATCCTGATCGGCGATTCGATCACCAACAACTACGACAAGGCGACGCCGCCGGACGAGAATTTCGCGCCGATATGGGCGAGATATTATGCGCCCCGCCGCGCGCTAAACCTCGGGTTCAGCGGCGATACCACGGCCAACGTCCTCTGGCGGCTCCAGCACGGCGAGGTCGAGGGGCTTCGTCCGAAGGTCGCGATCGTGCTGATCGGTACCAACGACACCGCAGGGGCCGGGCGAACCGCGACGCAGACCGAGGCGGGTATCGACGCGGTCGTGGACGATCTCAAGCGCCGCCTGCCAACCACGAAGATCCTGCTGCTCGGGCTGCTACCGAGTGCGATCACTGCCGCCAAATCGGCGACGGATGCGACGGTGAACGCCTATCTGGCCAACCGTTATGCGGCCGATCCCCGCGTCGCCTACCGCGATATCGGCGCGATCTTCCGCCGTCCGGACGGCACGCTCGACGAGACGCTCTTCTACGATCCGCGCCTGCCGCAGCACGGCAAGCCGCTGCATCCCGACACCCATGGTCAGCGGATGATGGCCGAGGCGATCGAGCCGACGCTGGCGAAACTGCTCGGCGAGCGAGCACGGTAAACGGCTCAGTCGACTGGGATTTCAGCTACGCTGGAATGGAGCGGGTGAAGGGAATCGAACCCTCGTCACTTGCTTGGGAAGCAAAAGCTCTACCATTGAGCTACACCCGCGAACGGCTATTCGACGCCGGTCGGTCCGGTTCGTGCACCGGCTCTCGATGGTCGGCCGAGTGCCACAGTCCTTGCGGCGGCGTCAACGCAAAATCGTCGCGCCTTTCCGCCTGCCGGACCGGCTAGCCGCGCAACCCGATCACCTGCGACCGCTCGCTCTCGGGCACCAGTCCCTCCAGCACCGCCCAGAACCCAGACACCGCGCTCTGTCCCGCGCTCGCATACGCCGCGGCCATCTGGATCCGCGCCGCCTCGAACAGCTCGCGCTCCATCTTCGAGCCCTCGGCCGTCAGCCGCAGCAGGCGTTGCCGACGATCGCGCTCGCCCGGCCGGGTCTCGACCAGCTTGCGGTCCGCCAGCTCGTTCAACACGCGGCCGAGCGACTGCTTGGTGATCGCCAGCAGCGACAGGAGTTCGCTCACCGTCATGTCGGGCTTTCGCGCGATGAAATACAGCGCACGGTGGTGCGCGCGCCCCAGCCCCTCCTCGGCGAGCCCCTGGTCGATCGATCGGGTCAGGTGGCTATAGCCGAAGTACAGCAGCTCCATGCCGCGGCGGAGTTCGGGTTCCCGAAGGAACAGGGGTGAAGCAGAAGACGCTGTGGCAGGCATGTTGACCGGTTTAGACATCGCCCGTAGTCGTCGGCAACCCGCCACGAGAGAGATTTTCGATGTCCGCTCCAGCTTTTACGTCGCCTTCCGCCTTTCGGCACGAACCGAACGCGACGCCGGTCGAGGCGAACGAGCGGGCAAAGCGGTTGATCGATCCTGGATTCGGGCGTGTCTTCACCGATCACATGGCGATGATCCGCTATAGCGACGCCAAGGGCTGGCACGACGCGCGGATCACCGCGCGCGCGCCGCTGACGATCGATCCGGCGTCGTCGGTGCTGCATTACGCGCAGGAGATCTTCGAAGGAATGAAGGCGTATCGACTCGCCGATGGCGGCACCGCGCTGTTCCGTCCCGAGGCGAATGCGCGCCGCTTCCAGGATTCGGCGCGGCGTCTGGCGATGCCCGAACTTCCCGAGGACCTGTTCATCGAATCGGTCGAGCGGCTGGTGAGGACCGACGCCGACTGGATCCCCGAGAGCGACGGCGGTGCGCTGTACCTGCGCCCATTCATGTTCGCGTCCGAGGTGTTTCTCGGCGTGAAGCCGTCGTCGGAATATCTCTACATGGTGCTCGCCTCGTCGGTCGGCGCGTATTTCAAGGGCGGCGCCCCGACCGTGTCGATCTGGGTCAGCCAGCAATACACCCGCGCCGCGCAGGGCGGCACCGGCGCCGCCAAGTGCGGCGGCAACTATGCGGCCAGCCTGCTCGCGCAGTCCGAGGCGATCCGCAACGGCTGCGACCAGGTGGTCTTCCTCGATGCGGCCGAGCGCCGCTGGGTCGAGGAACTCGGCGGCATGAACATCTTCTTCGTATTCGACGACGGCAGCATGGCGACGCCGGCGCTGACCGGCACCATCCTGCCCGGCATCACGAGGGACTCGATCCTGACGCTCGCACGAGCTCAGGGCATCGAGGTGCGCGAAGAGGGCTACACCATCGACCAGTGGCGCGCCGATGCGGCAAGCGGACGGCTGGTCGAGGCGTTCGCATGCGGCACCGCGGCGGTGGTGACGCCGATCGGCACGGTGGCGAGCCCCGAGGGACGCTTCACGATCGGTAGCGGTGGTCCAGGCGCGCTGACGATGCGGATGCGCGACGCGCTCGTGTCGATCCAGCGCGGCACCGCCCCCGACGCCAACAACTGGCTGCACCATCTCGCCGATTGACGCGCGGAAGGGCTTTTCACGCGGCGCGGCCCCGCTATAAGGCCGCCTCTGTTGGGGCGTCGCCAAGTGGTAAGGCAGCGGCTTTTGATGCCGCCATGCGCAGGTTCGAACCCTGCCGCCCCAGCCAACTTCCTTTAAATCGATCTAGCGGGCCGCGGCGGCCATTTCGGCGTTGCGGCGCTCGGATGCGGCCAGCGTTTCGGTGAGCAAGGCGACCAGCGCATCGTCGCGGTCGAGGACGTTCATGCCTTCGCGGGTCGAACCGCCGGGGCTGGCGACGCGGTCGGCCAGTATGGCGGGCGAGACGTCCGCATCGGCGGCCATGATCGCGGAGCCCTCCAGCGTGGCGATCGCGAGCCGTGCGGCCTGGTCTGCCGGCAGCCCTAGCGCCGCGCCAGCCTTGGCCAGCGCATCGGCGAAGCGGAACACGAAGCCGGGGCCGCAGCCCGCCAGCGCGGTCACCGCATCGAAATGGGCCTCGTCGGCGATCCATTCGTAATGGCCGAGCGGGGCTGCGAATGCCTCTGCCGCGGCGGTCGCCTCGACCGATGCGCCGGGCGCGTAGAGCGACGTCACGCCCTTGCCGATCGCGACCGGGAGGTTGGGCATCGCACGGACGATCGCGTCGGCCTCGAACCGCCCGGCAAGCGCTGCGTGATCGACACCCGCAAGGATCGACAGCAGCAGCTTCGGAGCGCCCTTCATCGGCGCGAGCAACGCCTGCGCCGCGTCGACCTGTTGCGGCTTGAGCGCCAGCATCAGCGTGGCAGGCGCGTCTTCATCAGGCAGCGTGGTCAGCGAGCGGACACCGTCAGGGGCACCCTTCCCGCTGCGCGTGACCACCGTCACGGTCGCCGGATCGAGCCCGGCGGCGATCCAGCGCCGCAGCATCGCGCCACCCATGTTGCCACAGCCGATCAACCATAGCGGGCCCGCCGCAAAGCCCTTGACCGGAAACCCCATGCTCAAGCCTCGCCGTGCGTTTCGATCAACGCCGCAGCGAGCGCGTCCTTGGGGGTCTTGCCGCCCCACAGCACGAACTGGAACACGGGGTAGAAGCGCTCGCATTCTTCGATCGCCGATTCGACGAGCAGTTCGGCGGCCTCGAGCGACATCGTCCCGTCATCGCCGCCATCGACCATCGCCGCATGTCGGAAGAGCAATATGCCGCTCGACGACCAAAGCTCGAAATGGCCGATCCAGAGCTGTTCGTTGACCAGCCCGATCGTCTCGTACACCGCCTGGCGGCGCTCGTCGGGCACCTTGATGTCGGGAAAAGCGAGGAATTGCAGCACGCTATCGTCTTCGCGCCACAGGGCCCGCAGTTCGTACGTCGCCCAGCTGCCCTTCACGGTCGCGACGATCTCGTCCTCGTGACGCTCATGTTCCCAGCCATGCGCAGCGTAATAGCTTTCGAGCATGTCGATCGGAGCAGCGTCTTCGTGGTCGTGGTCTACTTGGTCGAGCATCATTAGGTCCTGGCGGTCCTTATCGCACGACAAAGGGTGCCGAGGCAAAAACGCCACGGCAACCCCATCGAACCCGTTTGTGCGGAAAACTGTGGAAAAGTCAGTCGACCGACGCCCCGAGTGGCGCATTTACCGTCGACTGGGCCGCGAACTTGGCCTCGAGCGCATCAAGACGCGCTTTCAACACGTCGTTCTCGTCGCGCGCGGCGGCGGCCATTGCCTTGACCGCGTCGAACTCTTCGCGACTGACGAAATCGAGCCCGCCGAGCCATTCGCGCGCCCGTTCCCGCGCGCCGGAACCGGCTTCGCGACCGACGCCCGCAAGCGTACCGGCCGCACCGTTCAAGACCTTGACGATATCGTCGAACACGCGGTTTTCGGACTGCATTGCTTCAAAACCCCAGAGACTGTTGCATATACTGCTGCGTCACAGCATTTGGGACGTATGGGCCGTCGGTGCAAGGCTTTCGGCATTCGGGTTCAGCTGCCCGATGCTGAACGCGAGCACGCCGGCAAAACTGATCCACACCATATACGGCACCATCAGCCACGCTGCGGCGGGCCGGATCCGCGCGAACACGAAGGTCGTTGCGATCGACAGCGCCAGCATCGCGACGATCACCAATACCGACGCGCCGATCCTGTGCGCGCCGAAGAAGACGGGCGTCCAGGCGAGGTTGAGCACGAACTGCCCGACGAACAGCGCGACCGCGAGCCCGCGCAACCGCGCCCCGCGTGCGTTGAGAATCATCGCCAGCGCGAGCCCGATCAGGATGTAGAGCGTCGTCCAGACGACCGGAAACACCCAGCCCGGCGGGTTCAGCGCAGGCTTGGCGAGCGCCATGTACCACGCATTCTCGCTGCCGACGCTGACCGATCGTCCGGAGAGGAAGCCGAGCAGCAGGATCAGGGGCACGGTCACGACCGCCCAGCGGAGGAACGACATCCTCAACTGGCCCTTCGAAGCGATACCGCCCACACACGTCCTTCCGTCTCTACGCGGGCACGTCCTGCCGCGCGTTTGGCGATCCGTAAACCGTGCGTGCGGGGAAATCGTTCCGCTAGTGGTTCATTCCGGCACGATGGAGACGGACGATGGCGCCGTGTGGTGCGCGGCAATCAGGAACTCAACGTTACCCTCGGGACCGGTGATCGGGCTCTCGACCACGCCCTCGACGTGCCAGCCCTGCCCGGTCAGCCAAGCCGCGACCTCGTCGCAGACACGCTGGTGGATGGCGGGATCGCGGACGACGCCGCCCTTCCCCACTTCCTCGCGGCCCGCCTCGAACTGCGGCTTCACCAGTGCCATCAGCCGGGCGTCGGGCGCGGCGAAGGACATCGGGCGTTCGAGCACTTTGGCCAAGCCGATGAAGCTCGCATCGCACACGATCAGGTCGATGGGTTCGGGGATATGCGCGGGCGTGAGAATACGCGCGCTGGTCTGTTCGTGGACGATTACTCGCTCGTCCTGGCGAAGCGACCAGGCGAGCTGGTTGGTGCCGCTGTCGACCGCGTACACCTTGGTCGCGCCATGCTTCAGCAGCACGTCGGTGAAGCCGCCGGTCGACGAGCCGACGTCGATCGCGACCGCGCCGCTTACGTCCCAGCCGAAATGCGTCAGGCCGTGCGCCAGCTTGATCCCGCCGCGCGAGACCCAGGGGTGATCGCGCCCGCGCACGTCGAGCACGACGTCGTCGGGGAGCGCCTGGCCGGGCTTGTCGACCTTCTTCGTGCCCGCGAACACCAGGCCCGCCATGATCAGCGCCTGCGCACGCGTTCGCGACTCGACGAGGCCCCTGTCGACCAGCATCTGGTCCGCCCGTATTTTCACCATGCGCGCATCCTTGTCATGCCCGCGTATCGCCGCCCCGTCCGGCCACCGCAAGCTGCCTTCCTTTCGCCGCAATCTCATTGCCTATCGATTAAGTAGGATTAGCTTCGATATCGGAGAGCGTGGCGTGACCGGCGTCCCCTAGAGCGCCGTTCACCCATGCTTTCCACCCTCTATCCAGAGGGCCCGGAAACCGGGAATTTGGAGAAGGAGAAGCGCTGTGGGTAGTTTCGCACCGTATGAATCCGTACAGCCGACCATCCTGACCGTGCCGGGTCTCGGCGGTTCCGGCCCCTCGCACTGGCAGACCCTGTGGGAAGACGCGCGGCCCGACACGGTGCGCGTCGAGCTCGGCATGTGGAACACGCCGCACCGCAACGCCTGGGTGACGCGGCTCGACGAGGCGATCCGCCGCGCGGACGCGCCGGTGATTCTCGCCGCGCACAGCCTTGGCTGTCTCGCCGTGGCGTGGTGGGCGGAACTCAGCCCACAGCCTTATGGCTGGCCGGTAGCCGGCGCGCTTCTGGTTGCGCCGGCGGATGTCGATCGCGGCGGCGCGCAGGCAGAGTTAAAGGGCTTCTCGCCGACGCCGCGCACGCCGCTCCCCTTCCCGTCGATCGTGGTGGCGAGCAGCGACGACCCCTGGGTCACGCCCGAACGCGCGCACAGCATGGCAGCCGACTGGGGCAGCCACTTCGTCGACGCCGGACCGCAGGGGCATCTGAACGCCGCGAGCGGGATCGGCTGGTGGCGCGATGGGCAGGATCTGCTGGAGCGGGTGATCGCGGCGAGCGGTGATGGCCGGGGGCAGGCTCTGCCGCCGAGCACGGCGCGCTCGATCCTGGCGGTGAGTGCGACCGATGCCGCGCAGGCGCATTATCTAGGTGGGTGATTGCTAGCCCGAAGCTGCACCACCCCGGCGAAGGCCGGGGCCCAAGTGGTGATGTCGCAGTAACGAGGGACCGCGCTCCGTTACCAACGTTTCCCAATTGGGCCCCGGCCTTCGCCGGGGTGGTGCTCAGTTACGAAAATCCGGTTACGAAATCCGAGAACCGTCCTCATCGAACAGCTCGGGATTAGCCGCCTGCTCGGCCTTCGCCGCCGCCAGCCCGCCCCGCATCCGCCGCCACATCGCGATATTCAGCGACACCATCACGATCACCGCGAGCGCGATGATCACGATGGCCTTGTTCGGCCCGGTCATGCCCGCGCTTCGGCAACCCCGCCCGAATTGTGGCGAAGCGCCTTGAGCACCGTGTCGACCAGCGCAGTCGCGTCGAGGCCCGCTTCGGCATACTGGATCTCGGGCTTGTCCTGGTCCTGGTACACGTCCGGCAGGCGCAGCGTGCGCAGCTTGAGTCCGCCGTCGATCAGCCCCTCGTCCGACGCCATCGTCAGCACGTGCGCGCCGAAGCCGCCGACCGAATTCTCTTCGATCGTCACCGCCACCTCGTGCGTGGTCAACAGCTTGCGGATCAGGTCGACGTCGAGCGGCTTGGCGAAGCGCAGATCGGCGACCGTGGTCGACAGCCCCTTGGCTTCAAGGGTTTCGGCAGCCTTGAGTGCCTCCTCGAGACGCGTGCCGAGCGACAGGATCGCGACGGTCTTGCCCTCGCGCACGACGCGGCCCTTGCCGATCTCCAGCAGTTGCGGGATCTCGGGCAGCGCGACGCCGGTGCCGTTGCCGCGCGGATAGCGGACCGCGATCGGGCCGGTGTCGTACTGCGCCGCGGTGTGCGTCATGTGGACGAGTTCGGCCTCGTCCGCCGCCGCCATCACGACGAAGTTCGGCAGCGTCGCGAGATAGGTGACGTCGAACGATCCGGCATGCGTCGCGCCGTCCGCACCGACGAGCCCTGCGCGATCGATCGCGAAGCGGACCGGTAGGTTCTGGATCGCCACGTCGTGCACGACCTGATCGTACGCGCGCTGGAGGAACGTCGAGTAGATCGCGCAGAACGGCCGCATGCCCTGTGCGGCGAGGCCAGCGGCGAAGGTGACGCCGTGCTGCTCGGCGATACCGACGTCGAAGAACCGGTCGGGATAGGCCTTGGCGAACGCGTCAAGCCCGGTGCCCGAAGGCATCGCCGCGGTGATCGCGCAGATACGCGGGTCCTTCGCGGCCTCGGCGACGAGCTGCGCGCCGAACACGTTCTGGTACTGCGGCGGGCCCGGGGGAGCCTTGGTCTGCACGCCGGAGATCACGTCGAACTTCTGCACGCCGTGATATTTGTCCGCAGCGGCCTCGGCGGGCGCATAGCCCTTGCCCTTCTTGGTGACGACGTGGACGAGGATAGGGCCCTCCTCCGCATCGCGGACATTCTCGAGCACCGGGATCAGGTGATCGAGATTATGGCCGTCGATCGGGCCGACATAATAGAAGCCGAGTTCCTCGAACAGCGTGCCGCCCATCGTCATGCCGCGGGCGAACTCGTCGGTCTTCCGCGCGGCGTTGTGGAACGGCCGTGGCAGGCGGCGCGCGAGCTTCTTCGCCAGTTCGCGGATGCCGAGGAATTCGCGACTCGATACTATCCGCGACAAATACGCCGAGAGGCCCCCGACCGGCGGCGCGATCGACATGTCGTTGTCGTTGAGGATCACGACCAGGCGGTTGCCGGCCTGCTCCGCGTTGTTCATCGCCTCGTACGCCATGCCCGCGGACATCGCGCCGTCGCCGATCACGGCGATGCCCTTGCCCGGCGTGCCGGCGATCTTGTTGGCGATTGCGAAGCCCAGCGCCGCCGAGATCGACGTCGACGAATGCGCCGCGCCGAACGGGTCGTATTCGCTCTCGCTGCGCTTGGTGAAACCGCTGAGCCCGCCACCCTGGCGCAGCGTGCGGATGCGGTCGCGGCGCCCGGTCAGGATCTTGTGCGGATAGCATTGGTGACCGACGTCCCACACCAGCCGGTCGCGCGGCGTGTCGAAGACGTAGTGGATAGCGGTGGTCAGCTCGACCACGCCGAGACCCGATCCGAGATGGCCGCCGGTGGTGCCGACCGCGGAGATCGTCTCGGTACGCAGCTCGTCGGCGAGTTGTCGGAGCTGATCGGGTTTCAGCTTGCGGAGGTCGTCGGGCGTCGAAACGGTATCGAGCAGCGGTGTCGAGGGAAGGTCGGCCATCATGCAGGCTTAATGCAGCGCGGGTATCGTGTCGATTGTTACCGTGTCCTAAGCTAGCATTCGCACTGAAATTGCTCGGGAAGTGCACAATTATGAACTTTACGCACCGTGTTGCCGTCGAGGCGGATATCCCGGCGATCGCGGCGCTGATGACGCGGGCGATCGGCGCGTTGCAGGAGGATTTCCTCACGCCTGCACAGGTCGAGGCGAGCCGCGCGGTTATGGGGCTCGATACGCAGCTGATCGCGGACGGGACGTATCTGCTGGTGGAGTCGGACGGGCGGCTGGCCGGATGTGGCGGCTGGAGCCGGCGGGCGACCCTGTACGGTGGCGATCATAGCACCGCGTTGCGCGATTCGGCGCTGCTCGATCCGGCGCGCGATGCGGCGCGGATCCGGGCGATGTATACGGACCCGGATTTCGTGCGGCGGGGTGTCGGACGGCTGGTGCTGTCGGTTTGCGAGGCGGCTGCGCGCGAGGCCGGGTTTGTGCGGGCGGAGATGATGGCGACGCTGGCGGGGGAGCCGCTGTACCGGGCCTGCGGGTATATGCCGATCGAGCAAATCGAGACGCCGGGGGAGGTACCGGTGCCGATGATCCGGATGGGGAAGGATTTGGGCTGACCGCTTCCCTTCTGCCCCCTCCCTGGAAGGGAGGGGTTGGGGGTGGGTAGGCTTCCGTATCAGGCGATGCTCGCCGAAACCGACCGACCCACCCCTACCCCTCCCTTCCAGGGAGGGACGAACTGAAACCGGGGTAAGCCCTACTTCGCCTCGCACTCCGCACAACGGCCGCGGACTTCGATGACCGGGCGGACCGGCGAGAAGCCCGCCGCCTCCGCCGCGTTACGAACGCCCTTGGTGATCGTGTCGTTGTCGAGATGCGTGGTCTGGCCGCACGAGTCGCAGACCAGGAAGATGCAGTCGTGGAGGCAATCCGGATGCGCGTTGGCGACATAGGCGTTGGCGCTCTCGACCCGCCGCGCGAGGTTCGCGCCGACGAACAGGTCGAGGATGCGGTACACGCTGTTCGCTGCAACCCGGCGGCCTTCGGATTTCGAAACGGCCTCCGCGATATCGTAAGCGGAAGCCGGTTTCTCGAAACTCGCGAGCGCCGCGAACACGCTTGCGCGCATCGTCGTCCACTGCTCGCCGGCCTTTTCCAGCGTCGTCTGCGCTGCGACGGTAAGATCGGCGCCCTGCGGTTCGGTGTGATTGTGAGCGTGCGCCATGCTGGATGAAGTAGGATGCCGGAAGGGTTCCAGCAACCCGCTCAGCTGTCGGCGCGGCGGTTGAGATCGTGACCGAAGGCGAGCAGGCCGACGCCGACGATCGTCCACAGCGTCTCGCCGCCGCCGCTGTCGTGCGGCAGCGTCATCGCGCCCGCCATGATGCCGAGCCCCAGCGCGCCCATCGCGGCGGGCATCATATAGCCGTGGTTGAGCACGCCGCGGCCGAGCGCCAGCGCACCGAGGGCGATCGCGATCGTTAGGCCGACCTCGTGGAAGATCGGATCGAGCAGGAACCCGCTCGCGGTCGACATCAGCGCGACCAGCACGGAAGTAGCCAGGCAATGCACCATGCACAGGCCCGACAGTCCGATCGCATAGCGATCGAGACCGGCGAAACGGTGGGTATGCGTGGCCGAGGGCGTCATCGTTGGTTGGATATAGACGCCTCAACGAAAGGATACAACATTACATCGCATTTTTCTTGCGGGAATCTTCAGCTCCGTTGGGCCGGATCGGCGTCAGGGATCGCGTGGCAATCGTGCTCAATCAACCCGACGACGACCCTTCCGTCATCCTGACAAACGTCAGGACCCAGAGCCGTAACCCGCAACGCTTGGTACCCTGGGCCCTGACTTTCGTCAGGATGACGGAGAGGGGTTTGACGCCCCCCACCTCCGCCGGTCCGGCAACATGAAGCAACGGCACACCATGAAGGAATGGCGCCGCGCCTCGCAAACCACTATCTGCCTCCCATGCTTCAACCCAGCGCCGCCTTTCTCACCAAAGCCCGTCCTCGTGCGGTCGCCCTGTGGCTCTACACGGTGGCAGCGCTGATCGTCGCGATGGTCGTCATCGGTGGGATCACCCGGCTGACCGAGTCGGGGCTGTCGATCACGCAGTGGAAGCCGATCAGCGGGATCATCCCGCCGCTCAACGACGCGCAGTGGCAGGCCGAGTTCGACGCCTACAAGCGCATCCCCGAATATGCCGCGTTCAACGCGGACATGACGCTGGGCGGGTTCAAGGCGATCTTCTTCTGGGAATATCTGCACCGGCTCTGGGGTCGGCTGATCGGCCTCGCCTTCGCTGCGCCGCTGATCTGGTTCGCGGTGCGCAAGCGTATTCCGGTCGGCTATGGCTGGCGCTTGTCGGCGCTGCTGGCGCTCGGCGCGTTCCAGGGGGCGATCGGCTGGTGGATGGTCGCCTCTGGCCTGTCGGTGCGGACCGACGTCAGCCATATCCGGCTCGCTGTCCACTTGTTGACCGCGCTGACCATCCTTGCCGGGATCGTGTGGACCGCGCTCGACCTGATGGCGCTGAACCGCAACCCGCTCGCCGCCCCCGCCCGCATGCGGCCGGTGGCGATCCTCGCGCTGGCGCTGCTGTTCGTGCAACTCGTCTATGGCGCGTTCACCGCAGGGCTCGACGCGGGCTATGCCTTCGCAAGCTGGCCGCTGATGGGCGACGGGCTGTTCCCCGCCGACGTCCCGATGGTGAACCCCGCCTGGAGCAACGCGGTCGACAACCCGATCGTCGTGCAGTTCATCCACCGCTGGTTCGCGTTCGCCGCCGCCGCCGGGCTCATTTGGCTGGCGATCAAGGCGACCAAGACCGGCAGCAGCGCGGGGTTCTTTGTCGTGGGTCTCGTGACGCTCCAGATCATGCTCGGCATAGCCACGCTGATGACCGGCGTGCAGATCGACGTGGCGGTCGCGCATCAGGGCAATGCCGCACTCCTCCTGATCGCCGCGATGTTCGCTGCCCACGCCGTCGGCAGCGCACGCCGCCAGAATCAACGGGGCCTGGAGCAGCGGGTATAATAATACCCGTCAGGAAACCGGCGGAAAGCTTGACTTGAAGCCCCTCTTTCAGCATTAAGCCGGCATTCGCGCTGCGGGGCCTCCCCCTTGGTGCGCTTGCATTCAATCTGGAAGGTCTAACGCCCATGAAGGCGCTCATGAAGACCACCAAGTCGGCGAAGCCGGCTGAGGTGGAGAAGCAGTGGCATATCGTCGACGCGGAAGGTCTCGTCGTCGGTCGTGCCGCATCGATCATCGCCAACGTCCTGCGCGGCAAGCACAAGGTGTCGTTCACCCCGCATGTCGATTGCGGTGACAACGTCGTCGTGATCAACGCCGACAAGATCCGCTTCACCGGCAACAAGGCCGCGAAGAAGATCTATTACAAGCACACCGGTTACGCCGGCGGCATCAAGGGCATCACTGCTGCCAAGGTCCTCGACGGCCGCTTCCCGGAGCGCGTTCTCGAAAAGGCTGTTGAGCGCATGATCCCGCGCGGCCCGCTGGGTCGTGAGCAGATGCGCAACCTGCGTATCTTCAAGGGCACCGAGCATCCGCACGAGGCACAGAACCCTGCCGTCCTCGACATCGGCAGCATGAACCGCAAGAACAAGGTGGGCGCATAATGTCCGACAACCGCCAGTCGCTCGCCGATCTCGCGAGCTTGACCAACCAGCCCGCGCCGGCTGCCCCCGTCGAGCAGGCTCTGCCGACCAGCGAAGGCGATCTCGCAGCACCGGTCTCGAACGAGCCCGTCCGCGAGCCGATGCCGCTGCGCGAGCAGATCCTCGACAAGCAGGGCCGCGCTTACGCGACCGGCCGTCGTAAGGATGCCGTCGCCCGCGTCTGGGTAAAGCCCGGCACCGGCAAGATCACGATCAACGGTCGTGACCAGGAAGTGTATTTCGCACGTCCGACGCTGCGCCTCGTCATCAACCAGGTGTTCGGCATCACCGAGCGCGAAGGTCAGTACGACGTCGTCTGCACCGTCAAGGGTGGTGGCCTTTCGGGCCAGGCCGGCGCGGTCAAGCACGGCATCAGCCAGGCGCTGACCCGCTTCGAGCCGGTGCTGCGCGCATCGGTCAAGGCAGCAGGCTTCCTGACCCGCGACAGCCGCGTCGTCGAGCGCAAGAAGTACGGCAAGGCAAAGGCCCGTCGTAGCTTCCAGTTCTCGAAGCGCTAAACTCGCTTTCAGTATCTGCGTATCAGAAGGGCGGTCCGGCAACGGGCCGCCCTTTCTGGTTTTTGGGCGATCTCGGAGGAAGCAGATCGTCCGGGTAGCGAGCTCAACGCCGACCCAACCGCGACGGTCTCCCCTCCCTGAAAGGGAGGGGTTGGGGGTGGGTAGGCCTGCTTGAGTCCAAACGGTCGAATACGCGGAAACCGACCCACTCCCTGCCCCTCCCTTTCAGGGAGGGGAGTCGGGAATCGAGGCGCTGCGGGCACTACGGCCGTCGAGTTCGTCGATCGGTCCGACAGGCTGACATCGCTTCAAGCTATTGGCCTCGCGCCTGCGTCTTGTTCTCCCGCGAAGGCGGGAGCCCAGTCTGGGTCCCCGCCTTCGCGGGGAAACAACTTGTAGATCTCCCCCCCCCTTTCGGCAGAGCCTCACCCCAACGCCACGACGATCTCGTCAAGCGAGGCATTGCGGATGCCGCGACGGTCGAACTCGTCGAGCATCGTCGTCCACCAGGCATGGAACCGCTTCAAATCCTGAGCATCGCGGACATAAGGCGTATGGCCGGGCGCGAGCGACGGCGAGTGGAACGACAGGTTGAACAGCCGCAACCCTTCGCCCGCCGCGACCGCCACCGCCTCGAGCGCGGCAGCGATCGGCATGTCCTCGGGGGTCAGCGCGATCCGCGACAACAGGCGCGCGCGCGCGAATACCCCCCGGCCCTTCGGTACGCGGCCTAGCGCACGGTACAGCCTGGCACCGCCCCGTCGCGCGCGGCCGGTGAATACGGTGGTCAGCGGCAGTTCGACGATGCCGCGCTCGCGATACGCACCCGCGTCCGCCATCGAGAAGTCCGGGCCACCATCGCCGCTGTAATCGTAACCGGGACGAACCGAACTATCGATCCGGTAGCCGAGCGCCGCCAGCAGGTCGAAACTATGCGGCCCGATGCCATAACGACCGGCGCGATACGCACGAGGGGCGGTGCCGAATGCGGTCGTAATCGCGGTTGTGAGCGTCTCGAGCTTGGCGGCCTCCAGCGCCCGGGGCAGGTTGCCCGCATAGCTCGCAGCCGATGTCGCGGCCCCCTCGAACGGCGGATTGACCCAGGCATGCAACTGCGTGCCGATCTCCGACCGTCCATCCTCGACGACGCGCGACAGGATCGCGACCGAAGCCGGATCGGTGGCGATCGGGTGGTCGATCATGCAGTTGAGCGCGACGCCACGCTCGGCGAACCGGCGATGCGCGTCTGGGAATGCGGCCATCGCGGTCGTCGCGCGGTTGCGGGAATCATGGGGAGCGCGCCAGTCGAACTCTTCCTCGACATCCACGAATACGGTGAAGCGGGTGCCGAAATCCTCGGGCCAGACCACCCGCTGCGCGTCGGTCGGCCGCGGCGGGCGGTAAGTCACCGCTGGTCGTCGGCGGTACGCTCCGCTTCCACGACATCGGCGGCCGGGAGTTGCAGCGTGAGGCGTTCCGCGCCGATCGTCAGGACGCCGCCGAGTTCGACCGCGAGATTCTGCGCGAGGCGCAGCGCGAAGCCGGTGCCGAGCAGCGGCGCGCCGTCGCTCTCCTGTTCGGCGTCGATGCTGAGCAGCACGTCGGTCGCATGCGCGGCGAGTGCGGCGGGGCGGTCGAACTCGATCGTGACCGTGTCGGCCACCGGCCGCACGACGATCCCAAGCTGTTCGCCCTGCCGCCCGGCCGAAACCAGCGCGGCGAGCAGGCGGCCGACCAGCCGTTCGACCGCGCGATCGTCGCCGAGGATATCGCAGTCGCCCGCCGGCATCGCCACGGACAGGCTCGCCCCGCGCAACGTCGCGAGCGGCTGCAGATCCTTCGTGACGCGGTCGAGCAACGCACGGACCGGCACCGTCGTCGGCCTCAGATCGAGCGCATGGCCTTCGATCCGCGCTGCGGTGTCGAGATCGTCGATCGCGGCGAGCAGGTCGCCCGCCTGCGTGCGGATCGCCGTCGCGCGGTCGCGATAGGTCGGCGAGACGGGGCCGAGCAACTGCGTCTCGATCAGCTCGGCGAACCCGGCGATCGCGTTGGTCGGCGTGCGCAGTTCGTGGACGAGCTGGCGGAGCGAATCCGCGACCGGCGACGATGGGCGCATCGGCGCGCGCGCCGGGTGGGCGGTCTCGTCGCGACGCGGGCGGCGCGCGGTGCCGCGGAAACCGATGAAGCGGCCCGACGCATGTTCGAACGCGGGCACGCCCGACAGCCGCCACGATCCGAACGCGTCGGACAGTCCGCCGACTTCGAGCCGCGCGTCGCTGAACCTTGAACGACGACGGAATGCGCCGGCCGCGACGCCGTCGAGATGCGCCTCGCCCTGCTGCGCGGCATAGGCCAGCGACACGCCGACCAGCGCCGAGCGCGCGACGCCGTCGACCATGCGGATGATGCCTTGCGCGTCGGTTTCGAAGCGGAAGCTCTCGATTTCGGCCGCCGCAGGCGTCGGGGTGGCGGCGTCGACGATACGGTCGCGGTTGAACGCCTCGATCCGCGCGACAAGGTCGGAGATCTCGAACCGGTCCGCCGACGCAGGTCCAGTCGGTTCGACGACGGGAGGTTCGGTCTCGGCGAGCTTGGCGTGACGAAACGCCTCGGCGACGAACGGCAGCCCTCGGGCGACCGCGCCCAGCGCCATGAACGGGGTTTCGCTGAGGGGCGCGGAATAGAGCGACGGTTCGGGCGCGGCAGCAGGCGGCGTGTCGATCGGGGGTGGGGCGAACACCTCGGCAACGGGTTCTTCAACGACAGGCGGCTCTTCGGCCAGCTCCGGCTCGCCAGCGATCGGCGCGGCAGCGATCGGCGCGGCAGCGATCGGCTCCGCAAGCGTCGGCTCCGCCTCGACCGGCGCATCGGGTTGCGGCAGCACGAAGTCGACCGAACCGAAGCTCTGCAAGCCACGCTGGACCTCCGCCGGCAGGTCGCGGCGATGGCGCAGCACCGAACGGCTGGCGGGCGTCAGGCGCGGCAGGATCGCCAGCCATTCGTCGGGCTCCAGCGTCGCGGTCCGCAGCACCGGCGCGGCGATCGCCAGCGCATCCTCGGCGAAGAACCCGACCAGGTTCGCATCGGGCCGGGCGAAGGCGAGCGCGCGGGCGCTGGCGGCGCGAACCTCGACCGGCACCGCCTGACGCAACAGGCGTAGTCGCGCGATGGCCGGTTCGTCGACCGCCGCCCGACCGCGACCCATCAGGTCCACCAGTTGGCGCCACGCGGATTGCGCGCCGAAACCGGTGGCCATGTCGGCAGCGAGGATCGTCTTCAGGCTATCGTCGAACCGCACATCGCTCCCCGGTTGTCATGGGACTACCACGCTCTCCGTACCGATTCCTTAACGCCGCCCCCTTGGCGACGGAACAGGCCATTTCGGCAGGACGGAAGGTTCGTCGCATAGTGGGACAATTGCGTTTCGCCGCAACAATCTTATCGCTATGAGGAATGAATCGCTTGGTTTGCGATGCCTATCGGGAGTTGCGTGAAATGAGTTTTGACCGGATCGATCGGCAGATCCTGTCGCTGTTGCAGGCCGACGGTCGGATGACCAATGTCGACCTGGCCGACCAGGTGGGCCTTACCGCACCGCCGTGCCTGCGCCGCGTCCGCGCGCTCGAGGAGGCGGGGGCTATTCGCGGCTATCATGCCGATCTCGATGCGGGTCGCCTGGGCTTCCCGATCACGGTGTTCGCGATGGTGTCGCTGCGCAGCCAGGCCGAGCACGACCTCGCCGCGTTCGAGCATCATATCGCGGATATTCCGGAAATCCGGGAATGTCACATGCTCAACGGCGAGATCGACTTCATCCTGAAGATCGTCGCGGCGGATCTGAAGAGTTTCCAGGAGATCCTGACGACCCACCTGACGCCGGCACCCAACGTGGCGAGCGTGAAGACGTCGCTAACGATCCGCACGGCCAAGGCGCTGTCGGGGATCCCGGTGGTGGTGGACTAGGGTTGACGCTCGATCCTCCCCCGCAAGCGGGAGGTGGCTGGCGTTCGCCAGACGGAGGGGGCGGTAAGGGAAACCACTGTTGCGCGTCCTCCCCCTCCGTCGCCTTCGGCGCCACCTCCCCCTGGCGGGGGAGGATCGAGGCGGTCGGACGTACTTTTGCCCCTCCCTGGAAGGGAGGGGTTGGGGGTGGGTCGGTTTCCGCGCGGTTCAGGCCTCATGGGCACGAGCCGGCCTACCCACCCCCTGCCCCTCCCTTTCAGGGAGGGGAGTCGGAAGTGCCTCCATCACGGAACAGGGGCTAACGATCCGGACGGTAGTGGTGGATTAGGCTTGGCGCTTGATCCTCCCCCGCAAGGCGGAGGTGGCTGGCGCTTGCCAGACGGAGAGGGCAGCAAGGCAAACCGCTGTTCCGTGCCCTCCCCCCCCGCCGCCTTCGGCGTCACCTTCCCCTCGCGGGGGAGGATCGAGGCGGTGGACATGCTTTTCGCCCCTCCCTGGAAGGGAGGGGTTGGGGGTGGGTCGGTCGCCGCGAGGTTCAGACCTCATCGACACGAGCCGGCCTACCCACCCCCTGCCCCTCCCTTTCAGGGAGGGGAGTCGGACAGCTCTCCCTTTCAGTGGGTGGTTCGAGACGGCATGCCTGGCTGGCGACGCCCAAAACGAAAACGGGGCGGCATTGCTGCCGCCCCGTTTCCTATCGAATAACGCCGGATCGCTTACGCGGCCGGTGCGCCGAGCCAGGTGTTCCACAGGCCGGCGACATCCGCCTTGGGCGAACCCTTGACCGCGGCGAATGCGGTCGCGGCACCCGCCTTGTCGCCCGAGCGGGCGAGCGCGATGCCCATGTGCAGGTTGACGTCGTCGGCGTCGACGCCGCCCTTCTGCAACGCCACGCGGTACAGTTCGACCGCCTTGGCATAGTTGTTCTGGCCGAGATACGCATCGGCCGTACCCGCGGCGAGCTTGCCGTTGGCCGCCGTCGTCGCGCGCTTTTCGAGACCCGCGAGCGGACCGTCGGCGGCGATGTTCTTGGTCGCGTCGGCGAGCAGCCCCTTGGCCATCGTGTTCGACGCCGGGATCTTGCCCTGCGCCATGCCTTCCTTGAGCACGGCCTGCGCTTCGCTCGGCAGGCCACGACGGTTCACGCTATCGGCATATTGCAGATAGTCTGTCTGGTCGGCGAGCGAGTTGGTCGCCCGCATCAGGCGGAAGATGTCGACCTTCTGCGCTTCGTCGAGCGGGATCAGCGCGTTCTGCTGGATACCCGACAGGATCAGCACGTCGCGCCAGTTCTTCGCGGTCGGATAGGCGGTGATCCACTTCTTCAGCCACGCCATCGTGTCGGCGTTGCGCTTGGCGGCGTACGACTTGGCGACAGCATAGCGGTAATATTCCTCGGGAGCCTTCTGGCCCGCCGCAGTCATCTGCGCGATGCTGGCGTCGAGATCGGCGGTCGCGCCGGCGACGTCGCCGCTGTCCATCTTCGCCTTGATGATCTGCAGCGACAGGTTCGGATCGTTGTAGCCGAGTTCCTTGGCCTTCGCGAAATACTGAAGCGCGATCGGATACTGCTTGCCGTTGAAGGCGAGCGCACCGCGACGATACGCGTAGCGGCCGCGATCGGCAGCCGGCGTTGCGGGATTGGTGATCAGCGCATCCAGCGGGCCGGCGAGCGTCGTCTCGTTGATCGGTGCGTTGGGGTTGGCGATCTGTGCCGCGACCAGCTTCTCGTTCTCGAGCTGATAGCGCAGCGCGGCGCCGATATACTTCTCGTAATCGGTCTTGGCGGCGGCGTCGATCTGGTCGATCGCGGTCTGCGCACCGGCATAATCCTTGGCGGCGAGCGCGGTCTGCGCGGCGACGCCGGGCTTCTGCACTTCCGGGCTCAGCTTCATCGCCGGCGCGGCATCGGCCTTCTTGTCCTTGGCGAACGCGGGCGCCGACAGCGCGAGGCCGCTCGTGCCGGTGGCGAACGCCGCAATCAGTGCAAGCTTCGAAATGGTCTTCATGCGGAAACTCTCCCTTTGCGTCGGCACCCTCAGGTTGGCGGCGCGCGACGACGCTATATGGTCCGCCATGCATACGTTCAAGCGAGCGGCTTGGATCCCGCAGATGTGCGATTGCGCGTGAACGGCAATTGAACGCGCCCCCCGCCATAGCTAGATCGCGGCCATGATCGCTGTCCTATCGCCCGCCAAGACGCTCGATTACGAGAGCGCACTGCCGAAGCTAGAGCCCACCACGCCGCGGTTCGCCGACGAGGCGAAAACGCTGGCGCATGCCGCCGCGCATCTGACGCAGAAGAAGCTGTCGGAACTGATGCACATCTCGCCCGCGCTGGCGAAGCTGAACGCCGACCGGTATCGCGATTTCGACACGCTGCCCGAGCGCCCGGCGATGTTCGCGTTCGCCGGCGACGTCTATACCGGGCTGGAGGCGAAGACGCTCGACGAGGCGGCGGTCGACTATGCGCAGGATCATGTGCGTATGCTGTCGGGGCTGTACGGGCTGCTGCGGCCGCTCGACCTGATGCGGCCCTACCGATTGGAGATGGGCACACGCTGGGCACCGCGGAAGACGAAGCTGACCGACTGGTGGGGGGACCGGATCGCCAAGCTGCTCGCCGACGACGTCGAGGCGGAGGGGTCGGGAACGATCCTGAACCTCGCGAGCCAGGAATATTGGGCGGCGGCGGACGGCAAGCTGCCTTCCTCCATACGCGTCGTCGCGATCGATTTTCGCGAGGGCGAGGCGCAGAAGTTCGTCAGCTTCCACGCGAAGAAGGCGCGCGGGATGGTCGCGCGGTGGCTGGTCGAGCACCGCGTCGACAATATCGAGGGCATCAAGGGCTTCGACAGCGACGGCTATGCCTATGACGCGGCGGGCAGCAGCGACGCGCAGTTCCGGTTCGTGCGCAAGTGAGCAGCGCGGTCGTCATCGGCACCTCGGGCGGGATCGGCAAGGCGCTGGAAGAGGCGCTGATCGAAGAGGGTGCGTTCGATCGGGTCTACGGCTTCGCGCGGTCGGAGAGCGGCGACCGGCATCTCGATCTGGAGGACGAGGCGAGCATTGCCGCGGCGGCTTCGCGGGTCGGGTCGCCGACGTTGGTGATCGTCGCGACGGGCCTACTGCACGACGGCGACAAGGGTCCTGAGAAGGCGATGCGCGAGCTCGATCCGGTGTGGATGGCGCGCAACTTCGCGATCAACGCGATCGGGCCGGCGCTGGTGGCGAAGCACTTCCTGCCGACGATGCCGAAGACGGGGCGGATCGTGTTCGCGGTTCTCTCGGCGCGGGTCGGCAGCATCGGCGATAACAAGCTCGGTGGCTGGTACGGGTATCGGGCGTCGAAGGCGGCGCTGAACCAGTTGGTGAAGACGATCTCGATCGAGGACAAGCGGCGCAATTCGAGCGGGATCGTCGTGGGGTTACATCCGGGCACGGTCGATACCGGGCTGTCGAAGCCGTTCCAGGGGAATGTGACGCCCGGCAACCTCTTCAAGGCGGACCGGGCTGCGGTCCAGTTGCTAGACGTCATCGACGGACTGCGCGCACCCGACAGCGGCAAGCTGTTCGCTTGGGATGGGGTCGAGGTCACGCCCTAACTGTTCCTTCTACTTCCCCCCTCCCTGGAAGGGAGGGGTTGGGGGTGGGTCGGTCGGTTGTAGACCACGACGGCTCGCTAATGCGGAAGCCGACCCACCCCCTGCCCCTCCCTTCCAGGGAGGGGTAAGAAATGAGGGCCTTCTTTCTTAGAAGGCGGGGGCTTGGGTAAGAAGTGGTCCGGCTCCATGACGCGGATTTCACCCGCCTGCCATCACACAGTCAGGTCCCCCGGCGCATCCTCCGCTCATCGTCCACCAAGGCCGAAGCAGAGAGGATACCCCCCATGACGAAGTCCCTCCCCCTCGCGATCCTCGCCGGCGGCGCGCTCCTGTCCGGCGGCGCCGCGATCGCCGCGACGCAGGCCAAGACCGTCCAGCCGAAGACCGTCGCGACGCACACGACCACCACCAAGACGACCACGCCGATGGGCAACACCAAGGTCGCCAAGCGCACCACCACGGTCAGGAAAGGCCGCATGGTCACCGCCAAGCTCGCGAACGGCAAGACCGTCACCTATGATTGCTCGCTCGCCGGCAACAAGACCAAGACCGCCTGCAGATAACCCTCAAATTAACGATGAAACCACCAGCCCTCGCGTGCGTACGCGTGCGCGGGGGTGGTAAGGCGCCGGCCCCTCGGCTAAGGTCTGTCATCATACCGACACAAGCCGAAAGCGTTCAGATTTGACCGACGAGACCACACTCGCCGAACCCACCGGCGGCGAGCCCGCCGGCATCGCCACGATCTCGATCGTCGACGAGATGAAGTCGAGCTATCTCGACTATGCGATGAGCGTCATCGTCGCGCGCGCGCTGCCCGACGTCCGCGACGGCCTCAAGCCCGTCCATCGCCGCATCCTGTACGGCGCACACGAAAGCGGCTTCGTCGCCGGCAAGCCGTACCGCAAGTCCGCGCGCATCGTCGGTGACGTGATGGGTAAATACCATCCGCACGGCGACAGCTCGATCTACGACGCCTTGGCCCGCATGACCCAGGACTGGTCGATGCGCGTGCCGCTGATCGACGGTCAGGGCAACTTCGGCTCGATGGATCCCGATCCGCCCGCAGCAATGCGTTATACCGAGGCGCGTCTCGGCAAGGTGGCGAATGCGCTGCTCGGGGATCTCGACAAGGATACCGTCGACTTCACGCCCAATTATGACGGCTCGGAGCGCGAGCCTTCGGTGCTGCCGGCGCGGTTCCCGAACCTGCTGGTCAACGGCGCGGGCGGCATCGCCGTCGGCATGGCGACCAACATCCCGCCGCACAATCTCGGCGAAGTCATCGACGCGTGCCTCGCGTACATGGAAAACGGCGCGATCACGACCGAGGAACTGTTCGATATCGTCCCCGGTCCAGACTTCCCGACCGGCGCGATCATCCTCGGCCGCGCGGGCGCCAAGTCCGCCTACGAAACCGGCCGCGGCTCGATCATCGTCCGCTCGCGCCACATCGTCGAGGAGGGCAAGGGCGACCGTCGCTCGATCGTCCTCACCGAGATCCCGTTCCAGACCGGCAAGAACGGCCTGGTCGAGAAGATCGCCGAGGCCGCCAAGGACAAGCGGATCGAAGGCGTCAGCGATATTCGCGACGAATCGAGCCGCATGGGCGTCCGCATCGTCATCGACCTGAAGCGCGACGCGACCCCCGACGTGGTCCTCAACCAGCTCTGGCGCCACACGCCCGCGCAGTCGAGCTTCCCGGCCAACATGCTCGCGATCCGCGGCGGCCGTCCCGAGCTGCTCAACCTGCGCGACATCATCGGCGCGTTCATCACGTTCCGCGAGCAGGTCATCACGCGGCGGTCTAAGTTCGAACTCGCAAAGGCCCGCGAGCGCGCGCATCTGTTGCTAGGCCTCGTCATCGCGGTCACCAACCTCGACGAAGTCGTCAAGATCATCCGCGGGTCGTCGAGCCCGGCCGAGGCGCGTGGCAAATTGCTCGCACGCGAATGGCCGGTCGAGGAGATCGCGCCGTACATCGCGCTGGTCGAGGCGGTCGAGGACAAGCAGCAGGAGGGCATCTACAAGCTGTCCGAGCAGCAGGTCCGCGCGATCCTCGATCTCCGCCTGCACCGCCTGACGCTGCTCGGCCGCGACGAGATCGGCGACGAGTTGAAAGCACTCGCCGCGACGATCGGCGAGCTGCTCCACATCCTCGGCGATCGCGCGAAGCTGTATGAAGTCATGCGCGGCGAGCTGATCGCGATCCGCGACGAATTCGCCACCCCGCGCCGGTCCGAGATCGCCGCCGCTGCCAACGGCATCGACGACGAGGACTTGATCGAACGCGAGGACATGGTCGTCACCGTGACCATGCAGGGCTATATCAAGCGCACCAGCCTCGACACGTTCCGCGCGCAGGCGCGTGGCGGCAAGGGTCGCGCGGGCATGTCGACGAAGGACGAGGACGTCGTCACCGAGCTGTTCGTCACCTCGACGCACACCCCGGTGCTGTTCTTCTCGAACCTCGGCAAGGTCTATCGCTACAAGGTCTGGCGCCTGCCCGAGGGCGGTCCCGCCACGCGCGGTCGCCCGATGATCAACCTGCTGCCGCTGGCGCCGGGCGAGACGATCTCGACCGTGCTCCCGCTGCCGGAGGACCTCAGCGAGTGGAGCCGCCTGCACGTGATGTTCGCGACGCAGCGCGGGCTCGTGCGCCGCAACGCGATGGACGCGTTCACCAACGTGCCGTCGAACGGCAAGATCGCGATGCGCTTCGAAGAAGGGTCCGAGGACAAGCTGATCGGCGTCGCGCTACTCAGCGAGCATGACGACGTGCTGCTCGCGACCAAGTGCGGCAAGGCGATCCGCTTTGCCGGCGACGACGTCCGCGAGTTCCAGAGCCGCACCTCGACCGGCGTGCGCGGGATCACGCTGAAGAACGACGACGAGGTGATCTCGCTGTCGGTTCTCCACCGTGTCGGCGCTACCCCCGAGGAGCGCGAGACGTACCTCAAGTTCGCCCCGTGGAAGGGCGAACGCGAGGGCGATCACGGGATGGGCGACGAGCGCTACAACGATCTCAAGGACCGCGAGCAGTTCATCCTGACGGTCTGCGAGAACGGCTATGGCAAGCTGTCGAGCGCCTATGATTACCGCCGCACCGGTCGCGGTGGCCAGGGCATCACCAACATCGACAACATAGCGCGCAACGGCCCGGTTGTGGCGAGCTTTGCCGCGGCGAAGGGCCATCAGTTGATGCTGGTCACCAACCAGGCGAAACTGATCCGCACGACGCTGGCGTCGCTCCGCGTCATCAGCCGCAACTCGGCCGGCGTGAAGCTGTTCGACGTGGCGAAGGGCGAGCATGTCGTCTCGGCCGCACGGATCGAGGAAACCGAGGAAGACGCCGAGGTGAACCTGGCCGACGCGGTGCCAGAGGTCGCTCCGGATACCGGCGCGACGATCGGCGAGGATACCGCCGCGGGCCCGGAGGACGGCGAATGAGCCGCGATCCGATCGCCTATAAGGTGCTGACGGGGGAGCAACTGGCGACCCTCGAGAGCGGGAGCTTCGCGGGCGCGCCGGTCGATCTGGCCGATGGCTATATCCACCTCTCGACCGCCGAGCAGCTGACCGAGACTGTCGATAAGCATTTCGCCGGGCAATCGGACCTGCACGTGGCGGCGATCGATCTCGAAGCCCTCGGCGACGAGGTGAAGTGGGAAGAGTCGCGGGGTGGACAGCTGTTCCCGCACGTCTACGGTGGGCCGTTGTTGCTGGAGACGGTGCTGTCCTACGGCCCGCTGGAGCGCGATGACGCGGGCAAGGTTAAGCTCCCCATCGCGGGGTAACCCCAACCAAACCATGTGTCCCCGCGAAGGCGGGGACCCAGACTGGGCTCCCGCCTTCGCGGGAGAACAAGGCAGCGGGGGATGTCGTGCGACCAGCGCATACCGGCTCCAACTACGCGGCCACCACCCCGGCGAAGGCCGGGGCCCAATTGGGGGACGTCGCTGACGGAGCGCCGTCCCAGTTACACCGACCTTTCCAATTGGGCCCCGGCCTCCGCCGGGGTGGATAGATTGATTGGTGTCGCCAAACTCACCCAGCCGCGAACGCAGCCCTGACAAACCGCGCACACGCCTCAGGCGCAGTGATCGGAATCATGTGACCGCCCTCGATCGTGTCGATCTTCGCCCCCGGAACCACCGCCGCCGTCCGGTGACCATTCCACGCCGGATCCAGAATAGCATCCTGCCGCCCGAACATAATCCGCGTCGGCACGCCGATCTCCGCATACCGCCCGACCATCGCCTTCACGTCGTCGTTCGCGCCAGCCAGATCCGCCGCCGCCGCCGCAATCGCGATCGGCCGCGCCGACAGCGCGCCACCGCCCCGCGTCACGAAATCCTCCGGCACCGCTTCCGGCGCAAACACACCCTCGAGCGTCTTCTTCGCGGTCAGGCGGCTCAGCGGCGTGCCCAACACCTGCGCGAACGCCAGTCGCGCACCCGACGGAATCCGCGCCAATCCACGGAAACTCTCAGGCACCTGCTCCAGCGGCTGCGTCAGCGGCGCGATCAGCGCGAGTGCGCGGACCAGATGTGGATGGTCGAGGCCTACTGCCAGCCCGATCGCGCCGCCCAGCGAATGGCCGACGAACAGCGGCCGATCAAGCCCGAGCTTCTGAATGAAGTCGGCGATGATCGCCCCCTGCGCGATGATCCCCGGGGTCGTGGCGCCCGTCGCGATCGAATAGCCCGAGCCCGGCCGATCGACGACGATCACGCGATAGTCGTCCTTCAACTGGTCGACGAGCGCGTAGCTGAAATTGCGCAACTGCCCGCCGAGCCCATGCACCATGACGATCGTCGGACCGGAGCCGACGTCTAAATAGTGCAGCCGCGCGCCGGCCACGTCCAGGAAGCGGCCCTCCGCGGGCACCAGTTCCTCGGCCTTGCGCGCGACCCGGCTCGAATAGAGCGACAGCCCGATCCCCGACATCGCCGCCAGCACCGCACCACCAATCAAGCCCTTGCCCGTCCGCTTCATCACGATCTCCTTCGCATCCGTTGTGGGCCGAACGCGCAGCCATGTCCAAAGTCGCAGTGCGCGCGTGCGGGAACCCGTCGCAACCGTCGAACGTCCCACGCCCGAAGGAGATGCAGGTGGATCCTCAGGCCCGGACGATACTCGAGACGATCGCAACACTGGCGCCGGACGCCGACCCCATGGCGAACGACGCGCAGTGGCTGGCGGATTTCCGCTATCAGACGGCCCTGCTCAAGACGTTTTCGGGCGAACCCGAACCGGTGCACGCGATCACGCACCTCCTGCTGCCGTCCGAAACGGGGCCGCTGGTCGTCCGCCTGTATCGGCCGAAGCCGGGGCCCTTGCCGCTGCTGCTCCACATCCACGGCGGCGGGGCGATTGCGGGGTCGATCGACGGTCACGACCCGGCGTTGCGAGCACTGGCAAACCGCACCGGCTGGCTGGTCGCCGCACCCGCCTATCGCTTCGCACCCGAACACCACTTTCCCGCGCAGCTCGACGATAGCTGGACGGCCTTGACGGGGCTCGTCGCGCAAGCCGCAGCGCTCGATATCGACGCATCGCGGATCGTCGTGTCGGGCGACAGCATCGGCGGCACGCTCGCAACCGCTCTCGCCGCACGCGCCATTGCGGAAAGCGGCCCGGCGCTGAGCGGCCAGATCCTGCTCTACCCGAACACCGATTTGCGCAGCGAAACCGACTATCCCTCGCGCAGGAGCGAGGACGGCAACATCATCGACGCCGCCTCGCTGGAGCGGCAGATCGACCTGTACCTCGCATCGCCCGACGCACGGACCGATCCGCGTGCATCACCGATCCTCGCGGAGAACCTGATCGCCCTGCCCCCGACCCTGCTCGTGACGTGCGAGAACGACCCGCTGCGTGACGAAGGCGAAGCGTACGGCCGACGCCTGCGCGAAGCCGGCGTTGCGGTCGATCACCACCGGTTCGACGGCATGATCCACGCGTTCCTGCAATTCGGCGGACGCGTCGATGCGACGTCACGACTGCTCGATCGCATCGCCGCGTGGCTGAAGAGCCGATGATGAAGAATGGTGCACCCAGAGCGATTCGAACGCCCGACCCTCAGATTCGTAGTCTGATGCTCTATCCAGCTGAGCTATGGGTGCATCGCCGTCCCGTGTCCGGTTCGACAAGCCCGCTATGAAGCGGAAAATCCTGGTGCACCCAGAGCGATTCGAACGCCCGACCCTCAGATTCGTAGTCTGATGCTCTATCCAGCTGAGCTATGGGTGCACTGGAGGGGCGCTGATAGCAGGCATTTTCGGGGGCGCAAGGGTTTGCCGCGAGAAAGTTGTGCACGAGCGCCGGCCGGCATAGAGCGGCGGACATGAAACACGCCTTTTCGCTCCGCTTCGCATCGTTCGCGCTGGTTCTCGCAACCGGCGCGTGCAGCAAGGATCCGAACACCTATCCGTCGCTCGGTCTGCGCCCGGTCGAGAAGCTCGGGTTCGCCGAGCCCGAGATGAAGACGGCGGTCGCGGCACCCGATCCGGCGCTCGACAAGGAGATCTCGGCGATCTCGGGCAAGCTCGATGCGATCACGACGGGCTTCACGCGCGATGCGGCGAAGGCGGAGGCGCTGGCACGGTCGGCGCGCGGTGCGGCGGTCGGCAGCGATGCGTGGATCACCGCGCAGACCGGGCTCGCCGGGCTCGACGACTGGCGCGCGCAGAGTTCGTCGCTGGTGACCGACATCGAGGCGCTCGCGACCGACCGCGCGGCGAAGCTGCAGCCGGATTATCCCGCGCTGACTACGATCCGGGCGAAGGCGCAGGCGGAAACCGATCGCCAGAGCGAAACGATCGGCCGCATCCAGGCGAGCATGCCCGCGGCGTAACGCCCCCCTTCTAATCCTCCCCCGCCAGGGGGAGGTGGCGCGAAGCGACGGAGGGGGAGGACACGGAGCAATGGTTGCGCTTACCGCCCCCTCCGTCTGGCAAGTGCCAGCCACCTCCCCCTTGCGGGGGAGGATCAGAAGATCAGAACCCCTTCAGCAACGGCAGGATCGTCGAGTAATCGTCGGTCCACGCCGCAAAGCCCTTCCGCGGCGTCAGCGCGGTCCAATCCAGATCCTTCGCGCGCAACGCCGCGATCCCGCGCGGGTCACGCGACAGCGCCACCCAGTCCGACGCCGAGGCGCGGTCGACGAGCAGGCTCGACGGGCGGTATTTCAGCCCGACCGCGATCCAGCCGCCCTCCCGCGCCGCCGCCGCGATCACAGGTTCCAGGTCGATGAACCGGTTGGAGATATGCACCAGCAGCAATCCGTCGCGCGCCAGCACCCGGCCATAGGTCGCGAACGCCTCGCGCGTCATCAGGTGCATCGGCACCGAATCCGACGAGAACGCATCCAGGGCGAGCAGATCGAGGCTGTTCGACGCATCGTGGGCGAGCGCCACGCGCGCATCGCCCATCCGGATCTCCGGGTTCGGCAGGCACCGCGACAGATAGGTGAACTGGCCGGTATCGCGCGCGATCCGCACCACCGCCGGATCGATCTCGTAGAACCGCCAGCGCTGGCCCGGCCGTGCGTAACACGACAGCGTCCCGGTCCCGAGCCCGACAACGCCGATCCGCGCGCTCGGGCCGTACAGCGCGGGGGCGGCTTGCATCGCCTGCCCGACACCCGAGCCAGCCGCATAATAAGTGGTCGGCGTCCGCTCGCGCTCGGGAGAACCGCGCAGCTGGATGCCGTGCACGGTCGTGCCATGATCGAGCTCGCGCAAACCGCCATTGGGTCCGGGCTCGTCGCGGACGGTGTAGACGCCGAAATAACTCCGTACCCGCGCGCCCGGATCGATCGAGAGTTCGAGCGCGCGATAGCCGCCGAACAGGACGAGCGCGCCGGCCAGCACGATCATGTAGGGCATGCGCGCACCGATCACGCCAAAGCCCAGCGTCGCGATGACGAGAAAATCGAGGCCCTGCCGGCTCTCGCCGAACACCCCACTGGGGTCGGTGATCCGCAGCCCGGCGACGACCGCCACCACGACGGTGATCGCTGCGAGCGCGGTCCACTTGGTCCGCCCCTTCGCCATCCAGATGCTCCGGAACTGGCCGAACAGATACATTTGCGGGACCAGCGCACCCGCAGCCAGGATCAGCAGCGGATATTCGTAGGTCCAGTCGAACACCACCGGCGCGACCAGTGCGGCGAACACCCCACCGAGCGCGCCGCCCGCCGACATCGCGAGGTAGAAACCGGTCAACCGATCGGGCGCTGGGCGCTTGCGGTACAGCGCGGTGTGCAGCGCGACCGAGATCATGAACAGCAGCACCAGCGCGATGCCGGCGCTGAAGAACGGGCGCTCGTTCATGCCGCCCATGATGATGCCGCCGAACAGCAGAATCGTGATCGGCGCGATCCGCGTCAACAGGTCGGCGAGCCAGCGATCGTTCGCGAACGCCACGCTGAAGCTCAGCAGATACAGCCCGAGCGGGATCACCCACAGCAACGGCATCGCGACGATATCGGTCGAGATATAGGTCGATGTCGCCAGCATCATCCCCGAGGGCACGAGCGCGAGCGCGATCCAGTGCGCGATCCGCCCGGCGCCCGGCGGCGGGCTGGTGGCGGCGACGTGATCGACCGCCGCGGTCTTCGGGAGCCGTGTGGCGCACGCGAGCACCAGTACGATCAGCAGCAGATACCCGCCGCTCCACAGCAAGCTCTGCCCGTGCACCGCCATCAGCGGCTCGACCAGCAGCGGGTACGCGATCAACCCCGCGAAACTGCCGAGATTGGAGGCGGCGTACAGCGCGTACGGATCGCCGCCGCCGCTCGCATCGCTGAACCAGCGCTGGATCAGCGGCGCCTGCGCGGAGACCGCGAAGAACAACGGTCCGATCGACAGCCCGAGCAGCCACGGCACCCAGAGCGCCGGCTGCGCCTCCGCCGACGGCGCCATCGCGACCAGCCCGATCGGCAACCACAACGCCGCGACGATCAGCACGCCGAGGTGGATCGCCGCCTGCGCACGCGGCCGCACCCGCCCGAGCCAATGCGCGTACGCATAGCCCGCGAGTAGCAACGCCTGGTACACCAGCATCGCGGAGTTCCACACCGCCGGCGCGCCGCCGAGCCGCGGCAACGCCATCCGGGCCACCATCGGCTGGACGAGGAACAGCAGGAACGATCCGGTCAGGATCGTCGCGACGAACATCGTCCGGCACCAGCGCGCCATCAACGGTTTTTCAGACATAGGCGGGACGGTCGATCCGGTAGAGAATGTGGCGGCGGAGAGCGTCGTTTTCGGCAAGTTTGGGGTGATCGAAATCGCCATCGACCACGCGGATCATCCCGAGCCGTTCCATGAGCGCGCGGCTCGACTGGTTCGCTGGCACGGTAATCGCCCAGACCGTCGGCAAACTCAGCTCCTGCCAGCCCCAGGCGAGCGCCGCCTCAGCCGCTTCCCGCGCGTAACCCTGGCCCCAATGCTCGCGCACGAGGCTCCAGCCGATCTCCGGCTCGCCCTCGATCGGCGTACCGATCGGGCCGGGCTTGATCCCGCACCAGCCGATGAACGCGCCGGTATCCCCCCGTTCGAGCGCCCAGAAGCAGGCGCCATAGTCCGCGAGGATCGCGTTCTGGCGCACCACTACCGCAGCAGAGTCAGCCAGCGACGGCGCCGGCCCGAGATACGCCATCACCGCCGGATCGCTGCACATCGCGTGATGCGCCGCGGCATCGTCGTCGCGCCAGCCGCGCAAGATCAGCCGCGCCGTCTCGATCATCACCCGAGCAATTTGGCCGCATGCGCCGCGTGGTACGTCAGCACGCCCGAGCAGCCCGCGCGCTTGAACGACATCAGCGTCTCCAGCACCATGACGTCACGCTCGGCCGCACCCGCGGCAACGGCGTGCTCGATCATCGCATACTCGCCAGACACCTGGTACGCGAACACCGGTACCTCGAACGCCTGACGGACGCGGACGATGATGTCGAGATACGGCAGGCCGGGCTTGACCATCACCGTGTCGGCGCCCTCCGCCAGGTCCATCGCGACCTCGCGAAGGGCTTCCTCGGCGTTGGCGTTGTCCATCTGGTACGTCTTCTTGTCGCCCTTCAGCAGCCCGCGCGAACCGACCGCGTCGCGGAACGGCCCGTAGAACGCGCTCGCATATTTGGCAGCGTAGGACATGATCTGGACGTTGTGGTGCGACTCGCCCTCCAGCGCGCTACGGATCATGCCGATCCGGCCGTCCATCATGTCCGATGGCGCGATGATGTCGGCACCCGCATTCGCCTGGTTCAGCGCCTGCGCGACGAGCATCTCGGCGGTCGTGTCGTTGACGACATAGCCGGCGGCGTCGACCAGACCGTCATGGCCGTGGCTCGTGTAGGGATCGAGCGCGACGTCGGTCAGCACGCCGACCTCCGGCACCGCATCCTTCAGCGCCCGGATCGCCTGGCACATCAGGTTGTCGGGGTTGAGCGCCTCGCGCCCATCCTCTGTCCGGCGTTCGACCTGCGTGTACGGGAACAGCGCGATGCACGGGATGCCAAGGTCGCGCGCCTCGCGGCCACGCGCGACGATGCCGTCAACCGACCAGCGCGACACGCTAGGCAGGCTGGCGATCGGCTGCTCGACGCCCTCTCCTTCAGCGACGAACAGCGGCCAGATCAGGTCGGCGGGAGTCAGCACGGTCTCGGCATGGAGGCGGCGGCTCCAGGCGGAGGCGCGAGTGCGACGGAGGCGAAGCGCGGGATAGCTTGCGGTCATGCCCGGGCTTTGCGGGATGACCGCCGACGGATCAAGCTTTACGCAAGAGCGTTACGGGTGCGAAACCGCATTCCGTGCGTTGAGGGCCCCATGCCGAACGATACGATCACCTCCGCCGCGCTCGTCGTCAACGCCAAGTCGCGCAAAGGGCAGAAGCTGTTCAAGCGCGCCTGTGCGGCGATGTCGGGACTGCCTTACGAGGTCGACGCGCACGCGGTCGAGGACCCGAAAGACCTTGAGGCAACGGTGCTGCGGGCACTCGCAAAGAAACCCGACCTGCTCATACTCGGCGGCGGCGACGGCACGGTCAGCGGACTGGTCGACCTGATGGTCGGCCACGACGTGATCCTCGGCGTGCTCCCGCTAGGCACGGCCAACAGTTTCGCGCGCACGCTCGGAATACCATTGACGATCGAAGGCGCAGTCGAGGTGATCCGCACCGGCAAGCCGCGCCGCATCGACCTCGGCATGATCGACGGTGATTACTTCGCGAACTGCGCCGCGATGGGCATCAGCCCGAAGATCGCCGCGACGGTGCCGCACGGACTCAAGAAAGTGCTGGGCAAGGTCGGCTACCTCAGCTGGGCGGCGTATCAATATCTCCGCTTCCGGCCGTTCACGCTGATCGTCGGCGAAGGCCCCACCGCCGTGAAGATCCGCGTCGTCGAGGTCCGAATATCGAACGGACCGTATCATGGCGGCACCGAACTGGTCGACGCGGCGGCAGTCGATTCGGGCGAGATCGTGGTGCAGGCGGTGATGGGGCACGTGAAGCGGCGGCTGGTCCAAAATTGGGTGGCGAGCGTGTTCCGGCTCGAGTCGCGCCATGAGAAGGTGCGCGACTTCCGGGGGAAGAGCTTGAAGATCAACACGATCCCGCCGTTGCCGATCTCGATCGATGGCGAAGTGCTGGCGAAGACTCCGGTGACGGCGAAGGTCGCGGCGGGAATCATTCGGGTGATGGCACCGGCCTGAGAAGCGGAGGGTCGCTCCCTCTTCCTTGTTCTCCCGCGAAGGCGGGAGCCCAGACTGGGTCCCCGCCTTCGCGGGGAAACAAGTACCGGGGAAGTCGCTAGTGCTCTGCACCACCCCGGCGAAGGCCGGGGCCCAATTGGGGGACGTCATCAACGAAGCGCAGTCCACCATTATCAAGACTTTCCCAATTGGGCCCCGGCCTCCGCCGGGGTGGTTTTGGTACAGCGACGTGGGTCTAAGGCCTACTTCACCCGACGCACCGTCAAAATCCTAACCGGCGCGGCGATCATCTGCCCCTTCATCACCCCAACCCCGGCAGTCGGCGAAGTCGGCGCAGCAAGGATGCGCTTCACCACGTCCATCCCCTCGACGACATGCCCGAATGCCGCGAAGCCCGCCGTGTCGCCACTCCCCGTGGGGTTAGCATCCAGCGACAGCACCGGCCCGACCGTAATGAAGAAGTCCGCCGTCGCGCTCCCCGGCGCGAACCGCGCCATCGAGATCGTCGCGTCCACGTGAGACAGCCCGGTCTGGCTGGTCGGCTCATGCTTCACTGGAGGCAGGAGACGCTTCGCATCGCCCTGCGGTCCGCCCTGGATCAGCCCGGCGTCCGCGCCCAACTTCATCGCCCGATAAAACGTCACCCCGTCGAGCCGCTTCTCATCGACATAGCGCAGGAAATTCGCGGTTGTCAGCGGCGCGCGCTCCTTCTCCAGCGCCAGCGTGATCGGCCCCTCGCTCGTCGTCATCACGATCGACACGGTCGCCGGAGCAGCGGGCGGCGGCGCCGGCGGAGCCTCCTGCGCCGAGACGGAAACGGCGCCGAGAACGGCAAGAGCGAGCGTGACGAATCTGGAGATCATCCCCCACGCTACCCCGCCGCCGCCCCGCTGTCAGCGACCCCGCGACACGATATTGCGCCCGGCAAAGTTTTGCTTGGGTTTGCACGCCCGCGCGCAATGCGTATCCGGGTCACGATGACCGATCTCGCCATTCTCTACGAGCACCCGCTCTGGTTCGAACCGCTGTTCGCCGCCATCGACCGCCGCGGCGTCGACTTCTCGCGCGCCACGCCAGATGGCTTCTGGAACCCCGCCGACCGGAGCGCCCCCGCCCCTGTCGTCTTCAATCGCATCGCGATGTCGAGCTTCCTGCGCAACGACGAGCATCCGATCTTCGACACGATGGCGATGCTCGATCACTGGCGCCGCACCGGTGCGCGCGTGATCAACGGCACCGACGTGCTCGCGATCGACGCCTCGAAGGCGCGGCAATTGTCACTGATCGCCTCGCTCGGCCTCGCAATCCCCGAAACGCGCGTCGTCCACCGCGCCGCCGACGTCGTCCCCGCCGCGCAGACGCTCCGCTTCCCGCTAGTCGTGAAGGCTAACATCGGCGGATCGGGCGCGGGCATCATCCGCTTCGACAGCCTCGACGAGTTGCGCACCGCCGTCGCCGACGCCGGGCTGCCGAGCAGCGTCGACGGCGTGCTGCTGGTCCAGGAATACGTCCCCGTCCGCGACGGCGCGATCACCCGGATCGAGACGCTCGACCGCAAGTTCCTCTACGCGATCGAAGTCGCAGGCGGCGGCGCGTTCGATCTCTGCCCGGCAGATGCCTGCGTCGTCCTAGGCTCGGGCATCAAGATGGCCGCGGTCGAGCCTTCGCAGACCTTGAAGGACGCCGCCGAAGCGATCGCCCGCGCGGTCGATCTCGACGTCGGCGGGGTCGAGGTGATGATCGACGACCGCGACGGCGTCGCGCGCTTCTACGACATCAACGCGCTGTCGAACTTCGTCGCCAAGCCGCTCGATGTGCTCGGCTCGGATCCGCACGACCGCCTCGTCGATTACCTTATCGAACAGATCGAGAAGGCCCGCTGATGCGCTACGGTTACTGGACTCCCGTCTTCGGCGGCTGGCTTCGCAACGTCCCCGACGAGGGTATGGAGGCGAGCTGGGCCTACACCAAGGCACTGACGCAAAATGCCGAGCGCTGGGGCTATGACCTGACGCTGATCGCCGAGCTGAACCTCAACGATATCAAGGGCATCGAACAGCCCGCGCTCGATGCGTGGTCGACCGCGGCGGCGCTCGCGGCGGTGACCGACAGTATCGAGCTGATGGTCGCGGTCCGCCCGAACTTCCACCACCCCGCGCTGTTCGCCAAGGCGGCGGCGAACATCGACCGGATCTCGGGCGGGCGGCTCGCGCTCAACGTCGTGTCGTCCTGGTGGGCGGACGAGGCGAAGCAATACGGACTCCAGTTCGATCAGCACGACGATCGCTACGCGCGGACGGCGGAGTGGCTGACCGTAGTCGACGGACTATGGACGCAGGAGCGGTTCGACTTCGCAGGCCAGTTCTACACCACCGAACAGGCGATCTGCTCGCCCAAACCCGTCAAGCGCCCGACCGTCTACGCCGGCGGGGAGAGCGAGAAGGCCAAGGCGATGATCGCCGCGCAGTGCGACGCCTACGTCATGCACGGCGACCCCGCCGACGCGATCGCGCCGAAGATCGCCGACATGGCGCAGCGGCGCGAAACAGCCGGTGGCGCGCCGATGCAATACGGCATGGCCGCCTACGCGATCGTCCGCGACAGCGAGGCAGAGGCCAAGCGCGAACTGGAGCGCATCACCAGCGTCACCGAACTCCCCGCCGGCTATGCGAATTTCGACCAGTGGCTGTCGGGCACGCAACTCGAACGCGAGTTGAAGATCCAGGAATACTCCGTATCGAACCGCGGCCTGCGCCCCAATCTGGTCGGTACGCCCGAACAGTTGAAGGAGCGTGTCGCGGAGTATGAGGCGGCCGGTCTCCACCTGCTGCTGCTCCAGATGAGCCCGCAGGCCGAGGAAATGGAGCGGTTCGCGGTGCAGGTCATGGGCACCACATGATCCGCCTCACCGACGTCGTTAAAACTTACCCGGCAAGCGAAGCGGCTGCCCTCGACGGGATCTCGCTGGAGATTCCGGCACGCGGTGTGTTCGGCGTCATCGGCCAGTCCGGCGCAGGCAAGTCGACGCTGATCCGCCTGATCAACGCACTAGAGCGCCCGAGTTCCGGCCGGGTCGAGGTCGATGGTGTCGACGTAGCCGCGTTGTCCGCGGCGGACCTTCGCGCGCTGCGCCGCCGGATCGGCATGATCTTCCAGAATTTCGGCTTGCTCTCGTCGCGTACGGTCGCGGCAAACGTCGCGTTCCCGCTCGTGCTGGCCGGCGTCGCCAAGTCCGAACGCGAGACCAAGGTAGCCGCACTGCTCCACCGCGTAGGTCTCGCTGATCACGCCACCAAATACCCCGCCCAACTCTCCGGCGGCCAGAAGCAGCGCGTCGGCATAGCCCGCGCGCTCGCCACCGATCCCGATATCCTCCTCTGCGACGAAGCGACCAGCGCACTAGACCCCGAAACCACCCGCTCGGTCCTCACCCTCCTCCGCGAGCTCAACCGCGACCTCGGCCTGACGATCGTCCTCATAACCCACGAAATGGACGTCGTCCGCTACGTCTGCGACCGCGTCGCCGTCCTCGAACGCGGCAGCGTTGTCGAAACTGGCGAGGTCACCGACATCTTCGCCAACGCCACGCACCCGGCGACGCGGCGCATGCTGGCGGCACTTACGGCATGAGCTTATTCGCCAACATCGACTGGTCCGATATCGGCCAGGCGTGCCTCGACACGCTGATCATGCTCGGCGGGTCGCTGATCCTGACGATCGCGTTCGGGCTTCCGCTCGGCGTCCTGCTCTACCTCACCGGCCAGGGCCGCCTGTCGCAGAACCGCGTCGCCAACGTCGTGCTCGGCGTCATCGTCAACATCCTCCGCTCTGTCCCGTTCATCATCCTGCTGATCGTGATGATCCCCCTCACCGTCATGCTCGTCGGCACCTCGCTCGGCGTCGCCGGGGCGATCCCGCCGCTCGTCGTCGGTGCGGCGCCGTTCTATGCGCGCCTCGTCGAAGGCTCCCTCAAGGAAGTCGACCGCACCACGATCGAGGCGGTGCAGGCGATGGGGGCCACCACGCGCCAGATCGTCACAGGCGCGCTGATCCCGGAGGCGCTGCCCGGCCTGATCGCCGGCGCCACCGTCACCGCGGTCGCGCTCGTCTCGTTCACCGCGATGGCGGGCGTGGTCGGCGCGGGCGGGCTCGGCGATCTCGCGATCCGGTTCGGCTATCAGCGCTTCCAGACCGACGTCATGGTCGTCACCGTGGTGCTGCTGGTGGTGCTCGTCCAGATCATCCAATATGCCGGCGACGCGCTCGCCCGCCACTTCACCCGCCGCTAGGATTTCGTATGAACCGCCGCACCCTGCTCGCCTCGTTCTCGCTGCTCGCGCTCGCCGCCTGCGGAGGCACCAAGACGAATGACGGCAAGACGCTGACGATCGCCGCAACCGCGGTGCCGCACGCAGAGATCCTGGAGTCGATCAAGCCTCGCCTCGCGAAGCAAGGCGTCGACCTCCAGATCCGCGTCTTCAACGACTACGTCCAGCCCAATCTCCAGGTTGAGCAGAAGCAGATCGACGTCAGCTATTTCGAAACCAAGCCGTATCTCGACCAGTTCAACGCCTCGCGCGGTACGCATCTCGTGACCTATGCCGGCGTCCATGTCGAACCGCTCGGCGCCTATTCGCGTAAGTGGAAGTCGATCGCGCAGATCCCGAACGGCGCGACAGTCGCGATCCCGAACGAGCCGAGCAACGGCGGCCGCGCGCTGTTGTTGCTCCAGAAGGCCGGGCTGATCACGCTCCGGAACCCGACCAACCCACTGTCGAGCCTCAACGACATCGCCACCAACCCGAGGAACCTGAACTTCAAGGAACTGGAGGGCGCCACCCTCCCCCGCACGCTCGGCGAGGTCGATCTCGCGCTGATCAACACCAACTATGCGCTCGACGCCAAGCTCAACCCGGTCCGCGACGCGCTCGCGATCGAGGACAAGAACAGCCCCTACGTCAATTTTGTCGTCGGCCTGCCCGGTGGCGAGAAGGACCCGCGCGTGGTGAAACTGATCGCGGCACTGCGCAGCCCAGCGACCAAGACCTTCATCGAGCAGCATTATCGGGGTGCGGTCCTGCCGGCGTTCTGATACCGGCGCGGCCTCGTTAGCGTAATCCTTGAGGCTCCATGACGGTCGTCGCCGCGTATCTCTATCGTCATGGCAAGCGCGTCCGCGCGGTCTCGATCGACGAAAAGGTCGATTGCCCGGCGGATCGCTCCGAGTTCGTCTGGATCGGCATCTGCGATCCGACCGACGCCGAGATGCGGACGCTCAAGGAGCAGTATAATCTTCACCCGCTGGCGGTGGAGGACGCGATCAAGGCGGACCAGCTGCCCAAGGTGGACGTGTATGGCGACCAGCTGTTCGTGGTCGCGCGCACGGCGCAGCTCGAGGCGGACAAGATCGCGTATGGCGAAACCGCGATCTTTGTCGGCCACAGCCATATCATCAGCGTCCGCCACGGCTCGGCGCGCTCGCACAGGGCGCTGCGGGAACAGCTCGAAGCGGCGCCGACGTTGCTGATCAACGGCGTCGATTATGTCCTCCACGCGATCCTCGATTACGTCGTCGACGGCTATCTGCCGATCATGGAGAGCATCGAGGACGAGGTGCTGGCCATGGAACAACGCACCATCGACGCGTTCCTCGGCCGCGACGAAATTGTCCGTATTTTCGGTCTGAGACGCGAAATGATCCGGTTCCAGCGCATCCTCGGACCAATGGGCGAAGTCGCGGGGAAGATCGTCCGCCTCGACCTCCCCTGCATCGATACCGAGGCGAAACCGTATTTCAGCGACGTTCTCGACCACGTCCGCCGCGTCCAGACGATGGTCGAGGGCCTGCGCGAGGTGCTGACGTCGGTGTTCGAATTCAGCAATCTGCTCGAACAGCAACGCACCGGCGCGATCACCCGCCAGCTCGCCGCCTGGGCCGCAATCCTGGCCGTTCCGACCGCGATCGCCGGGATCTACGGCATGAACTTCGAGAATATGCCGGAACTCAAGACGCAGTACGGGTATTTCGTGGTGCTGGCCGTGATCGCGATCGTCTGTTCCGCGCTGTACGTGAAGTTCAAGCAGGCGAAGTGGTTGTAGGGCGGACGACCACCCACTCCGTCATGCCGGGCTCGTTCTGGCATCCACCGGCCCCCATACTCGCCAGCCGTCCTTTCGCGGCACCGTGGACCCCGGAACTAGTCCGGGGTGACGAGGGTAAAACCAGCCCCTTACTTCATCCTCCCCCGCCAGGGGGAGGTGGCTGGCACTCGCCAGACGGAGGGGGAGGTAAGGAACAACCTTCGTTGCGTAGTCCGCCCCCACCGTCGCCTTCGGCGCCACCTCCCCCTGCGGGGGAGGATCAAGCGCCTCAAACCTTGACGAGCATCTTCCCCGTATTCCCACCCGAGAACAGTCCCAGGAACGCATCCGGCATCGTCTCGAGCCCCTCGTGCACCGTTTCCTGCCGCTTCAGCGTCCCCGCCGCCAGCATCCCGCCCATGTCCTTGTAGAACTCTTCGGCGCGATTCATGTAATCGCTGACGATGAACCCGCGGATCTGGATGCGGTTGCCGATCAGCCGCGCAAGATACTTCAACTGCGTCGCCGCCCCGCTGTTATACACGTCGATCATCCCGCACACTGCAAACCGCGCATGCATGTTCGCATGGGCCAGCGCCGCATCGAGATGCTCGCCGCCGACATTGTCGAAATACACGTCGATGCCCTTCGGAGCAGCCTCGCCGAGCGCCTTCACCACCGGCACGTCGCCCTTGTAGTCGATCACCGCATCCGCGCCGAGCGACTTCACCCAGGCGCATTTCTCCGCGCCGCCGGCCGAACCGATCACCGTCATGCCCTTGGCCTTCGCGACCTGCACCACGGTCGAGCCGACCGCGCCCGCCGCGGCCGACACGAACACCGTGTCGCCCGCCTTCGCCTCGGCAACCTGAAGCAGACCAAAATACCCCGTCATCCCCGGCATGCCGAGCTGACCCAAAAATGACTGCGCGGGCACATCGAGCGCGGGCAGTTTCTGCACCTGCGCCGCCGGCACGACGGCCTCGTCGCGCCAGCCCGCCATGTGCAGCACCATGTCGCCGACCTTGACGCCGTCGTCGTTGCTCTCGACCACTTCGCCGACCGCGCCGCCCTGCATCGCCTCGCCCAGCGCGAACGGCGGGACATAGCTCTTCACGTCGTTCATCCGCCCGCGCATGTACGGATCGACCGACAGCCAGCGGTTGGCGATACGCACCTCGCCGGCGCCGAGCGCAGACTGGTCGAGATCGATCATGGCGAAGTCGGTATGCTTCGGCATGCCTTGCGGACGTGCCTTAAGGCTCCATGCACGGGCCATAAACTTGCTCCTGTGTTGATTATTCGTGTTGTGGGTATGGCGAAACGTGACCGCAGCGCAACCCGCAAAAAAGCCCGGACGTTTCCGCCCGGGCTCGTTGCTGGCCGGCATCAGGCGACGCCGGCCAATGCATTCAGACGGTTAGTACGTGGTCGAACCCGACTTGCCGAGGGTGTCCGATGTCGTGCCGGTCGTCGAACCCGGGGTCGTCGAACCGGTGGTCGAAGCCGCGCTCGTCGTGCTGCGAGCCTGGGCGGTCGATGCATACCCAGTCGTACCGGCGTCCTTCTTGTCGCCGCCGGTGCGGTCGCCATAGTCGAACATCGCCGAGTTGCGCTCTTCTTCCTTCCACGCCGCCTTGGCTTCATCGGCCGACTTAGACAGCGTCACCTTGCCGTCGACGGTCTTGATCCAGCGCGACGGGATCGAGTGATGCACGCCACCCGCATCACGGTCGTTCTTGGTCAGCAGAATCCGGTCGCCCTTCACCTTGTCGACCGTACCGACATGGCTTCCGTCGGAACCGACGACCTCCATATGCTCGGTGACCTGCGACAGCGAGCTGCGCTGGCCCTGACGCTCGGTGCGCCACGACGAGAACTCGTTCTCGAACTTCGAGCGGTTCTCGTTGCGATACTCGTCATAGTCGCGGTCGAGCGCCGCGATCTGCGTGCTGCGCCAGCTATGATAATGATCGTCGTGCGTGTTCGACGAGCGGTTGCCGAACGAGCGGCTATCCGAATTGCCATAGGAACGCTCGTCATAGCGTGCATCGGCCTCGCGACGACGCTCCGCCTCGTCATCGCCGAACCACGAGCGCACTTCGTCGCCTGCCCGGGCGATAAAGCCGCGATCATCATAGTCGTAGCCCTGCGGCTGGCGGCCATAACCACGGTTGTCACCACGCTGCGTGTTGCGATTGTCGTCGTCCGCATGACGGTTGCGCCCTACATCCTCGAACCGGCGACCGTCCGACGCGTAGCTGCCGTGATATTCGGTATCGCCCGACCCCTGGCTGCGCTGGCCGTAACCCTGCTGGCCATAACGCTGCTGGCCCGAATCCTGCCGACCATAGCCCTGCTGGCCATAACGCGACTGACCATAGCGATCGCCGCCCGATGGCTGCTGGCGATCGTTATGACCACCGTAATAGTCCCGACCGCCCTGATCGCGGTTCTGCTCGCGGCCATAGTGATCGCGACCGTATTGATCTCGGCTCCCCTGATCGTTGCGCTCGCGGTTGTCGCGGTCGAATTCACCGGCTGCTGCGTAATCGCGCGCACTGGATCGACCGTAATCGCCACCATCCGAGCGGAAATCGCGACCATAATCCTGCGAGTTAGGCCGACCGTAATAATCGCCCGACTGACGATCCCGGGTATTGCGTTCGTAGACCATAAGAGCCTCCTAATTGCTGTCCTGCGGCTGCCGGTCTCGTCGATCGCCCTAGTCGATCGCGTTCCCGTACATTCCGAGGACTACAAACGCCAAGCCGGTCAATTGTTCCTGTATTTGCCGTAACTTGACGGCGACACGACGCAACGCTGCGACGACGCGCCGGATCGAGATTGGGTCGTTGTCTTGCCCAGCAGAGTACCGCCCCAAGAGCCCGAGAACACAGGCCCGCCAAGCCAGTTGCATCCCCGAAATCGACCCGTTAAAGCCGCGATCATGGCTCATGGCCAACCGCGCGGGGCCGTAGCTCAGATGGGAGAGCGCTGCAATCGCACTGCAGAGGTCAGGGGTTCGATTCCCCTCGGCTCCACCAGCGCAAACTATTGAAATCGTCTGTTTCAATATCAGGCGGCGCCGAAACATCCAGTGCCGCCGCGGCGCCTTGCCGCTGGTCGCCTTCGGGCAGCAATCGCCCGAAGAACGAACGACAGGCTGCGCGGTTGAAGGGCTCATGGCGTAACGGCAGGGAGCGCGACAATGGCTTGTCGTCGCCGCTTACCCACGCGGGGTCATATCCAAAGCTGAGATCGCCGCTACGATCTTGCGTCAGCAAGCCAACAAGATGCTGGTCCCACCGGACGACAAGCGCGCGATCGGTCGACGCTCCAAACCATAAAGGCTCAACATCAACCCCAGCGCCGCGATCAGGAATATCGAGGCTGAGGTTAACCATATGGGCCCGAAGATCCCGATCGGTAACATCATCAAGGGAATGAGGCTATGCGTCGGTCGGCATCGTCGTGGAACGCCTCATAGGTCCAAGGAGACCGACCACCCAGCGGAAGGACATGAGGGAGATCGAACGCTGCGGGATCGTTGGGAGGCCTTATAGGGAGCCACGCAGCAATGAACGTCGACCAGATCGCCCACGAAATCGCCGCCGAGATCCAGGCCAACGCAAAGGCTGTCGAGAACGCGGCAGACGCAAAGACGCCGGGTCTCGTCCCAGGACCGTTCGGGATGGCGATCGCGATGGTCGATGGCTCGCTGATCCGGGCAGGATCGGCCAAGACCTTCCCGATCCAGAGCATCTCGAAGGTCTTTGCGCTGAGTCTGGCGCTGGAGAAGCTTGGCGAGACGGTGTTCGAACGGGTCGGGCGCGAGCCCTCGGGCGATCCGTTCAACTCGGTGATCGATCTTGAGCGAACCCAAGGCATTCCGCGCAACCCGTTCATCAACGCCGGCGCGCTGGTCATCGTCGACATGCTGGTCGAGCAGTTTGGCGATAGTGCCCGGGATGCCGTGGTCGATCTCGTGAAGGGCGGGATCAAGGATGCCACGTCGAAAGCGGCGGTGATGCTCGACCCGGAGGTATTGAACGAGGGCGACGACCTCAACCGCGCGATGCTTCATTTCATGGTGCATCACGACACTGTCCGCTCGCCGATCGACGCGATCATGGACGCTTATGCGCGACAGTGCGCGGTCAGCGTAGATTGCGTCGGGCTTGCACAGGCCGGATGCTACCTGGCCGATACGCGCATGGCTGCCAACGCTGCGGACGATCGTGCCAAGCGCATGCGAACGACGCTCGCGCTGATGATGACGTGCGGCCATTACGACGGTTCGGGCGACTTCGCCGTCCGTGTCGGGCTTCCCGCCAAGAGCGGCGTCGGCGGCGGTATCCTGGCGATCGCGCCCGGCATTGCCTCGCTCGCAGTGTGGTCGCCCAACCTGGATCAGCACGGCAATTCGATGCTCGGCGTGCGTGCGCTCGAGATGCTCAACGCGCGCACCGGCTGGTCCGTCTTTGGTCCACCGGTCGACTGAAAGGAGCGCCTCCGCACATGCTTGCCGCCGAAGCGAACCTCGCACATTATCCCTGAAAAGGGGGACGCGCGTGAACAAGTGGGTGCTGATATTGGCGCTGGTCATCGCAACGCCGGTCGAGGCGCGGGATCTGGGCGTGCCGGCCGAAAAGGGCTGGAAACATGCTGAAACCGGCCTGATCCTCATGCCGCAACTGGCCGGTCTTTCGCGCACGACGCTGACCGATGCGACCGAGACCGAGCATGACGTGGCTGCGCAGTATGACGTGGCGGACAAGAGCGTGTTCGCGACGATCTACCTCTTCCACCCGGCGATCCCCGACGTGGCGTTGTGGTTCGATCGGTCGCAGACCGCACTCGAAACGCGCGACATCTTTCGCCATGCCGCCCCGGCGAGCGCCGATCCGATCGCCTTCGCCGCAGTGAACAGCGGGACGGCAACGTCCCTACGCCAGGTCTATGCCACGCCCGGCGGCGCATATCGGAGCACCGCCCTAGCGGTCGTGCCGGTCGGCGAGTGGATCGTCAGCATTCGCATGAGTGCGAAGACACTGACCGCGGACCAGCTCGATGCCCGCCTGCAACAGGTGATCGAGGCCGTCCGTTGGCCGCCCTCCACTACCATCGCAACCATCGCGGCGGCCCCGGTCACGCCGTGCACCACGCCGCTGACCTTCACCAAGGCCAAACAGGCCAAACCGAACGGTGCCGACCTGCTGATGTCCCTGATGGCCAGCACCATGGCCGCCAAAGCGAAAACGGAAGAGAAGTCGACTCCGCCCGCCGTGCCGCATCCGAGCTGGTGTCGAGACGGCAGCGCGAGCACCGAATACGGCGTCTATCGGTCGAGCGCGAGCACGGGCGGCTACGTCATGGCGCTCTACGATGCTGGCCGTGTCGTCAGCGTCTATCCCTCGCTGATGGGCCAGGTCGACAAGAGCGGGACCTATGCGGTGTCGCTGGAGGATGTCGAAGGCACGACGTCGGTCTTTCCGTCGTTCACAGCCCTGCCCTCGCCCAAGCAGGTGTGGGATCTGGTCGAAAGCGGCAAACGCAGCGGTACGATGAAGGGCAAGCAGATGACGATCGACCCGAAAGCTTTCTAACCAGGGCGCCTGCTCGAACCGAAAGTTCAACCGCGATTGATGCGATCAATCAGCGCGGGCAGTTCGGCGAGGCTTCCGATCGTCTCGAGACGATCGGAAGCCTCAGAGGGCGCCGCATGTTCATGGGCCCACGCGCCGTCCTGCGGAACATAGGCCGCCCATGCCCCAGCCTCCAGCGCCGGACGCACGTCGGAGCGCATCGAGTCCCCTGCCATCACCGCCTCGACAGGCTGCACCGCATATCGATCGAACAGCCGCGTAAATGTATCGGCGGTCTTGTCACTGACGATCTCGACACCGGCAAACCGATCGCCGAGGCCAGATGCGGCAAGCTTCGCTTCCTGATGCAGCAAGTCGCCCCTGGTGACGAGGACAAGGCGACCGTGATCCGCTAAGTACTCCAGCGTCTGCGCGATCCCGTCGAATAGCTCGACCGGGTGCGCAAGCAGCGACCGGCCTGTCGCGAGGATGTCCGCGACCATCGTCGACTTCAGATCGGCACCGCAAAGCTCGACCGCGGTCTCGATCATCGACAGCGTGAAGCCCTTCGCGCCATACCCGTAAAGCGGCAGGTTGCGCGCCTCGCACGCTTCCAGCGCCGGGCGGGCAACATGCGCATCAGCGAACGGACGCAACATCTCCAGCAGCGCATCCTCGGCCGCATTGAAGTGCCGCATGTTATGCCAGAGCGTGTCGTCGGCATCAAGGCAGATAAGGCGGATCGTCATCGCCGCGTTTTACACCCGGCATTTCGTCGAACCATACCTGTTCACCTACAACGCACAAACCGGAAACTATCAAGCCAGATCGTCCAGTAACGCCCAGTAAGCGCGACTATCATCCGATCCCACCCGACGAGTGGGCGCATTTAGTTTTCACATAGTTACGCTTTTCAAAGCAACTCGATACCACCCGCATTCCATCATCAGACATGCAATCGTCAATACGTTCGTCATCTACTAAATCTCCAAGGGAATACGAATAATAAAGGTAGCGATCTCGCTATCCGATATTGTTAAGCCGCCCCTTTGAACTTCAATCAGAGAACGGGATATTGCGAGCCCGAGGCCGGTCCCGCCTGTATCTCGCTTCGTTGTGAAGAATGGCTCGAACAGCCGCCCCCGATCGGCGAGTGGAACGCCGGGCCCGTCGTCATTCACGCGAACTTCCAATTGCGTATCCGTGGTCGACAACTGGATCGTCACGGATTGGGCACCAGCCTGCCTACTGTTTTCCAGAAGCGTCGCGAGTACGGCTTCCAACGTCGTTGCTGGTACAGTTACGATTGGCAGGACGGCCAAGCCCACGACTTCGATCGAGAAACCGGCCGTTCGCGAAGCATCTGCAACCCGCATAACGACCTGGGCGGCATCGGTTCTTTCTTCACCCGGCTCAGCCATGTCGGCGCGTGCGAGATCGAGCAGCCGCGTGACCAGCAGCGCGAGACGGCGCGCGTCCGCATCGGCGTTGGCTAGGAAACGACGTCGGTCTTCCGCTGCCATGTCCGGGTGATCCTGAAGCAATTCCACCGCGCCACGGATGCCGGCGAGCGGGGTCTTGAACTCGTGGCTGACCGCGTGGGCGAAATCGCGCAGATAGCGCGAACGACGCTCGATCGCCGCCGCCATCACCGCGAAATCGGCGTAGAGACCCTGGATCTCGATCGCCGCAGTCGGTGGCGGATCGGGGACACGACCGCGTCCGCTCGCGACGGCGCGCGTCGCCGCGCCGAGCTGTTCGATCGGGCGCGTGACGCCGCGGGAAATGACGCCGCTGAGCACCACCAGCAGCCCGAAGATCGCAGCGATCCCCAGCGCTATCTTGCCGCGGTCTTCATACAATCCCCTGAACAGCGCGCGGGCGGAACGCGACAACAGGAGCACGCCGACCACGCGGTCGCCGACGATGATCGGGCGCGCGTAATGGACGCGTATCGCTGCGGCCCGGGATAGCCATTCGAAGCGATAGGTCGCGCGGTATGCGCCGTTGCGACGAAGGACGGTCGTGGCGCGCCCAGCAAATGCGGCGGCAACTTCGGGGAGAGCGGCGTAGCTGCCGACGGCCGAACTCCCGGTGACGATGCTGCCGTTGCGGTCGAGGAGGATGATCGAGGCCAGCGTGGCGGACCGCGTCGCGTCAATGATGGGCGAAAGTCGCGCGGCGGCGGCCACCGCATCGGGGAATGGTTTCGCGCCCACCGCGACCGGTGGTCGCTCCGCGCGGATCGGTGTCGTGCTGAGGTCGATGCCGGATGCGGGCGCATCCATGCTGTAGGGATGGTCCCCGCCTATAATCTCGTGATGCGCGACCCGACCCGGCGGTGCGGCCGGCCAGAGCGCCGCCGCCGTCGCGGACAGCGCCGCACCTTGCGCGACCAGCTCCGCCTCGGTCTGACGGACGAGCGTGTTCTCGTAGACGCGCAGGAAGACCGCGCCGAAGCCGGGTAGCGCGGCGACCAGGAACAATGTCGCAAACAGGATCGTCCGCAACCGCAACCGCGGCCAGTGGCGTTTCGCCCAGTCCTTGATCCTCCCGATCACGCGCCCGTGCACGATCCGAGGCGATAGCCGATCCCCGCCCGCGTCTCGATCAGGTCGTCGGCGCCGGCTTTCGCAAACTTGCCGCGCAGGTTGCGAATATGGCTGTCGATCGTCCGGTCGGTGACCGCGAAACCGGGGCCGTGCAACCGGTCGATGATCGCGTCGCGGCTGAAGACCCGGCCAGGCATCGACGCGAGCAGCCGGAGTATCTGGAACTCGGTAACGGTCAGCGCGATCTCGACCTCGCCCCAGAGCGCGCGCCAGCCTTCCAAGTCGAGCCGCAACCGACCGTGCGACAGGTCGCGCCCGTCCTCGGTGTTCGGTGCCCGCGCGGACGTGCGGCGCAGGATCGCCATGACCCGCGCTACCACCTCGCGCGGCGAAAACGGCTTCACCACATAGTCGTCGGCGCCGAGTTCGATGCCGAGCACCCGGTCGATCTCGTCGTCGCGGCTCGACAGGAAGAGGATTGGTATGCCTGCCCTGCCCTCTACACCACGAAGGCGTCGACACACCTCCAGCCCGTCCATCCGCGGCATGTTGATGTCGAGTACCACGAGGTCGGGCGCATGCGTCTCGACGAGTGCCAGCGCGGCTTCGCCGTCCGCCGCCTCGATCGCGCCGAGCCCGGCCTTGTCGAGCGCGAACACGAGCAGCTGGCGGATATGAGGATCGTCATCGACGACCAGAATGATGCGAGGCATCGGGCACAGGATCATTGTTGGGCGCCTGGCGTCAACGGCTTTGGTGCCGGCGTGGCGGGCGCGGGCGTCTGCGGCGCTGGAGCGGACGGCGGTGCTGTCGGAACATCCACCATGGGAGGCGGCAGGATCACCCCGTCGCAGCGCCGTCTGTCCGGTGCGGGCCGCAAACGCGGCGCGTTGGTGCCGAACATCCCGCGGACGGTCGCAAGCCGTCTCGCGTTGCGCGGCGTCCATAGGCGCCAATCGGCCTGCGCATCTGCGGTTTCGGTCTGATTTTTCCACCGCAAATACGTCAGACGTTCGTGCAGCCGCGGCTCGCGTGCATGCTGCTCCAGCGTCGCCAGCGACACGAGCGACGATGGCCCCAGCCGCGCCATATAACACAGATCGAGCGGCGGCCCCGCCCTACCCTTTGCGAGCGCTGTGCGGACACTCCACGCCGCCGCAACCGCGCCAAGATCGATGACGCTCGCCGTCACCAGCACCGTCGCAGCCGCCAGCGCATTGGCATTGATCAGCCACGCCGCCGACCTATCCGCAAGCAATCGCCAGCCGATCAGCGCCAGTCCCGTGGCGACCAGGCCCATCCATGCGAGCGCGGACAGTCGCAGCACCGTCATCCCATAGGCATCGACATAATCGAGCGTTCGCAATGCACTCGAGGCGACCAACAGCAGGTTCTGGACGATCCAGACCGTCACCAGCCGCCGCACCAGCGGCCTCGCCGCGGCTGCGCTGCCCGGACGCAAAGCCAGCAGCACGAACACCGCGGCGAGCAAAGCGGTCACGATCAACGAATACGCGCCACGATGCGCATAGTCCGCCATCGTCACACCCGAGGGCAGTCCCGCGCCGCTCCACAGAAAGGCGATGTCGAGCATATTTTCGACCGCGAAAATCGTGTTGAACGTCACGAGCGACAGGATCAGCGTCGCCACGCCCGGCTCGAACACCGTACCGATCGAGCGATCGCCGAAACGCGATGGTCCCGTCGTGTAAGGACTTGGCCGCAAGCTTGCCCAGATCGTGATCAACACGCAGAGGCCGAACAGCGTGCGCCACGTCGTCGCCCACGGATCCGGCAGCACGATCTGCGCAAACGCCTGACCGATTAGCGGATTCGCGCTCGCGAACAGCCCGAGAAACACGGCGCCGCCCGCCAAGGGCAACGCGACGACAGCCCCGATAGCGCGGATGCCGCTGGAGGGCAGACCTCGACGCTGGCGCACCACCGACAGCCGCGCCGCATCCTTCAACGGCGCAATCACGGCGGACATCGCGTGCCAGCCAAGCCGGCGCGCCCAGGCGAGCGCATCGTCGAACCGGTGCCGCGGCAGGAGTGCGGCAAGCGAGACAGCCGTCCAGAACAGACCCCAGCCGAGGAAGCTTGGATCGTCGACGAGCACCGCCGCCAATCCGGCGCCGGCAATCAACGCCAGTCGCGCCGATCCGTCGTTCCAGATCGCCCGTCGCGTCAGCAACAGGGCGGTGATCCAGGCGAAAGCGAACCCGCCCACCACCGCGCCATTGCCATCGGCGATCAGTATCTCAGCCAGAACGATCAGCGCCAGGGCAGCGCCGATCTTGCCCATCTGTCTTCCATTGCGATTCATCTTTGCGCTCCCCGATTGCCGAGGACCGGCTTTACCGCGGTCCCGTCAGTGTCGGATCGCGAGGTCCGTGTGCGGTCCGTTCGCTTGTCGTGCAGATCCTGTGCAGAGGATGAATCCAAACCCGGCCGGTTTCTCTCGCCCCGCGTTGCGAACGCCTCGGGGTAGGACTAGCCTCGCTCTGGGGGGTATCGACGCATGGAGTGCAAAGACCGGATCGGCCGGCGTTTCGTAACGAAGCGTTGTCGTCTGTCCGCTACCCATTCGCCGATGCAGAGCCAGAACCAGCACTACGGCCAATGTTCACGATCTTCCTGACGCCCGCTTACGCACCGTTCGCGATCGCGTTTGTCGTGATGATCGGGATCGGGCTGATCGAGGCGATCGGCCTTGGGCTGGGCCATCTCGATCTCCACGCGGACGTTCATGCCGAAGCGGATGGCGGCGGCGTGCTCGACTGGCTCGGGCTCGGCCATGAACTACCGATCCTGATCTGGCTCACGTCTTTGCTCGGCTGCTTCACGCTTTCAGGGATTGCCATTCAGCAGGGCGCGACCGCGCTGGCCGGCGCCCCGCTGCACTGGGGCCTCGCCTCGGGCGGCGCATTGATCGCCGGCAGCCTGCTCAACACCCTCGCCGCCAACGGCCTCGCCCGGATCATGCCGGGCTTCGAGACCAGCGTGATCTCGACCGACGACTTCCTTCGCCGCCGCGGTACGATCCTCGAAGGCACTGCCCGCCGCGGATCGCCTGCCCGCGCGAAGATCGTCGACCAGCACGGCCAAGCGCATTTCATCATGGTCGAGCCGCATGACGATGCCGACGCGATCGCCGCCGGTGAGACCGCGCTTATCGTCCGCCGCGACGGCAAACTCTTCTACGCGCTGCCCGAAGCCAACGCGCTTCTGCGGTCGATCTAACCAACGCATAACCGGGGAGGGTTTTATGCCCGCACAGCTTCTGAACGTCCTGATCTACGCCGGCATCGTGCTGTTCGCGCTCGTCGTGATCGGCATTATCCTGACCCGGCTCTACCGCCGCGCGACCAAGGACGTTGCGCTGATCCGCACCGGTTTCGGCGGCGAGAAGGTCGTTCTCAACGGCGGCATCATGGTCATCCCGGTGCTCCACGAACTGATGCAGGTCCGCCTGACGACCGTGAAGCTGGAGGTGTCGCGGCTCAACAAGGATGCGCTGATCACACTCGACAAGTTGCGCGTCGACGTCGTCGGGCTGTTCCACATCAAGGTGAAACCCGACGCGGAGTCGATCGCCGCCGCCGCGCAGACGCTCGGCGATTCGGTCAACAGCCCCGACGCGGTGAAGTCGCTGCTCGACGGCAAGCTCGTGTCCGCGCTGCGCTCGGTTGCCGCGACGATGACGATGGAGCACCTCCATGCCAACCGCGCCGACTTCATCCAGAAGGTGCAGGAGGCGCTGATGACCGATCTGGACATGAACGGCTTCCAGCTCGAATCCGTCAGCATCACGCATTTCGACCAGACCGCGTTCGAGCATTTCAACGAGAACAACGCGTTCGATGCCGAGGGGCTGACCGTGCTCACGCGGACGATCGAGGAGCGCAAGAAGATCCGCAACGACATCGTCGCGACCAACCGGGTCGAGATTGAGCAGCGTAACCTCGACGCGAACAACCAGTCGCTCGAGATCGCACAAGCCGCCGAACAGGCCCGCCTGACGCAGGAGCAGACGCTGTCGGCCCGCCGCGCCGAACAGGCCACCGCGATCGCCACCGCCGAGGCCGAGCAAACCCGCCTCGCCGAAATCGCGCGTATCACCGCCAGCCAGGCGCAGACCGTAGCGCAGACCGAGGCCGACAAGGTCATCCAGACCGCGACCATCGCCCGCGACGGCGCGATCCAGACCGCGACGATCGAACGCGACCGCACCATCGAGATCGCGCGCATCACGACGGCCGTGCAGACCGCGCAGAAGTCAGAGGAGGAATCGACCGCGACTGCTGCCGCCAATGAGGCACGTGCATTGGCTGTGAGAGCCGAGGAAAGCGTCGCCACCGCCAAGGCGACCGAGATCGCCAACCGCAACAAGAACGTCGCGGTGATCGCCGCCACCCAGCGCGCGCAGGAAGAGGCCGTCGGCATCACCGTCGCTGCAACTGCCGAGAAGGAAGCTGCCGAGGCTCGCGCGAGCGCCCTGCGCACCGAGGCGACTGCCGAAGCCGACGCCGAAAAGGCGCGTGCGGAAGGTCGCGAGGCCGCATTCAAGGTCGACGCGGCAGGTCAGGCTTCGCTCAACGAGACCACCAACCTGCTGAGCGACGCGCAAACAGCGCTGCTGATCCGGCGTGCGATGCTCGAAGCACTGCCCGCGATCATCGCCGCCGCGAGCAAGCCGATGGAAAACATCGACAAGATCAGCATCCTCGATGCCCGGGGGCTACACGGCGACGGCGGCAGCGAAAGCGCATCCGGCGGTGGCCAGGGCAATCTCGCCGATGCCGCGGTCGCAGCCGCGATGCGCTACCGCGTCGGCGGCCCGCTGATCGATGGCCTGATGGCGGAACTCGGCATGACCGGCAGTTCGTTGAACGGCATGCTCGCCGGCAGCAGCGCGGATGCGGCGCCTGCCCGAACCTCCTCCACCGATGCCCACAAACAGCCCGCTGCGCTCAACGGCGGATCGGGCAACCCGCCGGCCTGATCGAATGAACGCGGAGGCCCAGCCCCTGGAAATCGATCTGCGCTTTGAGGAAGACGGAGCGCAGATCTTTGCGGGCGCCTTGGATAACGCTGCATGTCTATCGATCGAACAGGCGATCACAGACCTACCCAGCGACGTCCCAGGCGTGAGGATCGGTTCCGCCCCTGCCCTGCGCGCCATGCTCGCGGTGGACGGGCCCATCGGCGGCATCGCCGCATCGGTCTTGGGCCCCGAGGCACGCGCCGTCCGAGCCGTGCTGTTCGACAAGACCGCGGCCCGAAACTGGGCGCTCGGCTGGCATCAGGATCGCACGATCGTCGTCGAGCAGCGCGCGGACGTCGACGGGTTCGGTCCCTGAACGGTCAAGGCTGGCCTGACCCAGGTCGAACCGCCGTTCGCAATTCTCGAGCGGATGGTCACGATCCGCGTTCACCTCGACCCGGTCGACGCGACGAATGCTCCGCTTCGCATTGTGCCCGGATCTCTCAGGCTCGGCCGCCTCCCGGAAGCGAGTATAAAGCACGTCGTGGAGGACCGCGGCGAGCGCGCGTGCCTTGCGAACCGCGGCGATGTCTGGCTCTATGCGACGCCGATTGTGCACGGCTCGCGCGCCGCAGATCCACCCCGTCATCGACGCGTGCTCCAAGTCGATTATGCAGCCGTCGACCTGCCTTTGCCACTTCGCTGGCGCGGACTGTGAAGGTCCGCTCAACCCGTCATTTTGAGCCCAGTCCGCGTATCGTACGCGTATCGTAAACTGCGCCCTTTTTGAGTCACGCTCCTGCAATCTCACTGCAGAGGTTTAGCCGTTCGCTCCTCGACTCCACCAGCGCGCAGACCCGCTTTTGCCCATCGGACAATCCCGCATTGGCCTGGCATCGCGGCTTAACGTCCATCCCGTCGGCGGGGTCTCTAATAAGCAGGGCAACGCAACCGCGCCCGGCATTGGTCGCCCGGCGCATGGCCGAGCCCGGCTGCTTTGAGCCGCTTCGTCCAGCGGCGTGCTCCTGCCCGGCTCGCCGCATCGGCGACCGTCGCCCCAAACCTGTACGGGAGCCGACAAACACGTTCAGGAACGATGTTTCTCGATATCCGTATCAACGGCGCATCCCGATCGTCGGGTTCGAGAGGACATCTCATGAAGTTTACGCATCTCATCGCGGCCGGGTTGGCCTTCGCAACGCTCGGCCTCGGCGCCGCCGCTCCTGCCGAGGCGCAACGCGATCGCGGGCATAGCCAGCAGTATCGCGATAACGATCACCGCGGCGACCATCGTGGCGATCGGCGCGATTTCCGCCGCAACGATCATCGTGGCGATCGCCATGACGACCGGCGCTATCGTGGCCGTGGCAACGATCGTCGCAACTGGAACAACAACAATCGCCGTTGCCGCACCGAATGGCGCAACCATCGTCGCGTGCAGATCTGCCGCTGATGCAAGCCGATCCGCCGCGTAGTATGACGCGCCGGCACCAGGCGGGCGGTGGCATGATGCCGCCGTCCGTCCCTGCATGTGAACCTTTGACGAGGATATGATCATGAAGCGTTTCTTCGGTACGGCTGCGGTGATTGCGGCGACGTGCCTTTCCGTCGCCACGCCCGCGCTCGCGCAGTCGCAGGCCGACGATGCGCGCTTTGCCGCCGCCCAGGCGCGGCTCGACAGCGAGTTGCAGATATTCCGCACGGAATTCGATCGCTACCAGTCGCTACGCGGCAACCGCGGCGGCTATGCGCCACAGAGCGGCTATCGCACCGCACCCGATCGCAGCGGCGACTATCAGGAAGCCTATCCGGACGAGCGCGACGAGGGCAATTACGACCCCTCGCGCTATTATCGCGCCGGCCCGAACTATCAGGAGCGCGTGCTGGCGACCAACGACCGCGTCTATGCGGGTCAGGATGGCCGCTATTACTGCAAGCGCAACGACGGCACGACCGGGTTGATCATCGGTGCAGCCGGTGGTGGCATCCTCGGCAACGTGATCGATGGCGGCCGTTCGCGGATCGTCGGCTCGCTGCTGGGCGCGGCCGCGGGTGGTCTCGCGGGGCGTGCGGTGGATCAGAACAACAGCCAGGTCCGCTGCCGCTGATTTTGTGGCCGATCCTCCCCCGCAAGGGGGAGGTGGCAGGCGTAGCCTGACGGAGGGGGAGGAACGCGCCAACTTTGGTTTCCCTGTCCTCCCCCTCCGTCGCCTTCGGCGCCACCTCCCCCTTGCGGGGGAGCATCGCAGCTTTTACTTCGCCGGCCCCAGCAGTTTCTGCGCGAAATACGTCATCTGCAGCGCCTGCAACCGAGCCCCCTGCTCGATATCCGCATCGCCCGAATGCCCGCCCGCGGTATCCTCGTAGAACAGATACGGCAGCCCATATTCCTTCAGCCGCGCCGCGAACTTGCGCGCATGCTGCGGCCCGACGCGGTCGTCCTTGGTCGTCGTCCAGATATACGGCTCGGGATACGCGACGCCCTTCCTGATGTTCTGATACGGCGAGATCGTCTCGAGGAACGCCTTCTCCGCCGGCACGCTCACCGAGCCATATTCGTCGACCCACGACGCGCCCGCCGCGATCTGCTCGTAGCGGATCATGTCGAGCAGCGGCACCTGGATCACCACCGCCTTCCACAAATCCGGATGCTGGTTGAACTCGACGCCCATCAGCAGCCCGCCATTCGACCCGCCATAGATGCCGAGCTTGGCCGGGCTCGTCAGCTTCCGCGCGATCAGATCCTGCCCGACAGCGGCAAAGTCGTCGTAGATCACCTGCCGCTTGGTCTTGCGCCCGGCGTCATGCCATTTCGGCCCGAACTCGCCGCCGCCGCGGATGTTGGCAAGCACGAAGCTGCCGCCGCGCTCGATCCAAAGCTTGCCCGTCACCCCCGAATAATAAGGCGTCATCGACGATTCGAACCCGCCATAGGCGGTCATGATCGTCGGCGTCGTCCCGTCGAGCGCCACGCCCTTCCGGTGAACGACGAAATACGGAATCTTGGTCCCGTCCTTCGAGGTCGCCTCGAACTGCTCGACCTCCGCGTTCGACGCATCGAACTTGGAGGGCAGCGCCTTGACCTGCTTCGGCACGCCCGCCGGCCCCGCATCCAGCGACCAGAGCGTCGTCGGCTGGAGGAAGCTCGTCACCTGCACGAACAATGCATTGCTGCGATCGGTCGTGCTCGCCACGTCGACCGAGGCATTGTCCGGCAGCGCCACCGCGCGCGACGTCCAGCCGTTCTTGGCATGCGTGAACACCACCGCGCGGCCGCGGACATTGTCGTAGACGCTCGCCACGACATGATCGTGCGTCACCGACACGCCGTCGACCGACTGCCGCGCGGTCGGCGCGAACACCAGCGTCGGCGTGAACCGCCCCTTGCGCACCTCGGCCAGCGGCGCCGACGCGATCGCGCCCGCCGGGATCTGACCCCACGCCTCGCTGGTCGAGAAGATCACCTGCCCGTCGACCATCCCGGCCGGGAACACGCGCGCCGGGACGTCGAGCTTCACCAGCCCGGCCGGCATGACGACATGTTTTTCGCCGCCGAAGAAGGTCTGGCGGCGCTGGATCATCACCACGCGATTGCCCTGCCCGTCGGTCATTACGTCGGCATAGGTGCCGAGCTGGTCCGACGCCTCGCCGCGGAAGATCTCGCGCGCGGCGGTCAGCGGCTGGCCGCGCTTCACTTCCTTGACGACGAACGGATAGCCCGACGAGGTCATCGATCCGGCGCCCCAGTCGCGCGACACCATCAGCGTGTCGGCGTCGATCCAGGTCGCGCCCTGCTTCGACGTCGGCAGCACGAAACCGCCGGTGACGAACTGCCCCGCCTTCAGGTCGAACTCGCGATAGGTCACGGCATCCTCGCCGCCCTCCGACAGCGCGACCAGGCACAGCCGCTCCTCGGGCGGCAGGCAGGACGCGCCCTTCCACACCCATTTCTTGCCCTCGGCCTTGCTCAGCGCATCAAGATCGAGCGTAGTCGTCCACGCCGGGTTCGCCTGCGCGTACCCGGCCTCGCTGGTCCACCGCCAGATTCCCTGCGGATGCTCGGCATCGCGCCAGAAATTATAGATCCGCCCGAACAGCTGGTTCGGCATCGGGATGCGATCCTTCGCCGAAGCGATCGCCAGCGCCTCGGCATAGAAGGTCTTGTAGCGCGGATCGTTCTGGAGCCGCGGGAGCGTCTTCGCATTCTCCGCCTCGACCCAGGCGAGGGGCTTGGCGCCATCCTTGTCCTCGAGCCAGATATACGGGTCGTCTGCAGTATCGGTTTTCGTCATAGGTGCGACTTGGGCGAGCGCGGGACCGCCTGCAAGGCCGGCGCCACCGCTCAATATCGTCGCCGCAAGCATCGAAGCCAGAACTCGCATCACCGTATCTCCCTGAATTTCTTGGCACGATACATGCCGGGGTCTATCGCGGTCCGCAATGCAACCGGACCAGATATCGGCCGCCGACGGCCTGCCCAAGCCGCGCCGCTTCATCGCGATTGCCGCGATCTCGGCTGGTACTGCGCTGACAATCATCGACGGCGGCATCGCCACCGTCGCGCTGCCGACGATCGCGCGCGACCTCGACGTCGGCAACAGCGCGGTGGTCACCGTGGTCACGGTGTACCAGCTGATTCTCGCGATGGCGCTGCTCCCGTTCTCCGGGCTTGGCGACCGCATCGGCCTGAAGCGGATGTACCAGTACGGCCAGCTGCTTTTCACGGTCGCGACGTTGCTGTGTTTCTTTGCGAAGAGCCTGCCCTTCCTGCTCGTCGTCCGCGCCGCGCAGGCCTTGGGTGCGGCGGCGGCGCTCAGCGTCTCGTCGGCGCTGATCCGCTCGATTTATCCGGCGAAGCAGCTCGGCCGCGGGCTCGGCATCAACTCGGTGGTCGTGTCTAGCTCGGCAGCGCTGGCGCCGACAATCGGCGGACTGGTTCTCGCGATCGCCCCGTGGCCGTGGGTGTTCGCCAGCGCGGTGCCGTTCGCGATCGCCAGCCTCGTGCTCGGCCGCGCACTCCCCGAACCGCAGCGCCGCGATGAGCCGTTCGACGTGCTCGGCGCGGTGATGTGCGCGGCGATGATCGGGCTCGTCATCGGTGGTGCGGAGAGCGCGGTCCACGGCGACAGCCCGATCGTCTCCGCCGCAATCGTTGCGACCGGCGCGGTGATCGGCTGGTTCTTCGTGAAGCGCGAACAGGGCGAGACCAAGCCGATCCTGCCGATCGACCTGCTCGCCCGGCCGGTGCTCGCGCTGTCGGCGATCGGTGCGTACACCGCGTTCATCGCGCAGATGACGCTGCTGCTGTCGACACCGTTCCGCCTGACGCACGCCTATGGCTTCAGCGCGGCGGAGGTCGGTGCGGCGATCGCGCCGTGGCCGCTGGCGAACATGGTCGTCGCGCCGCTGTCGGGCTGGTTGTCGGATCGCTATCCAGCGGGGCTGCTCGGCGGGATCGGGATGAGCGTCTCGATCTGCGCGCTACTGCTGCTCGCCTATATGCCGGCGGATCCGGGGTATTTCGATATCGCGTGGCGGATGGCCTTGTGCGGATCGGGCTTCGGGATGTTCATGGCGCCGAATGCGCGGCTGATCATCGGGAGCGCGCCACGGGAGCGAGCGGCGGCGGCTGGCGGCCTTGTCTCGACGGTACGGTTGGTCGGGCAAACGACGGGAGCGACGGTCGTGGCGGCGCTGCTGGCGATGGGGGTCGGTGCGGGCACTACGCCGCCACTCGTGGCAGCCGGCTTGGCGCTGGTGGCGGGGTTGTGCAGCCTGAGCCGCCTCCGCCCCTCGATCCGCAACCCACCGACCGAGGAAACGCAAGACGTGCAACCGGCGCAACAGACGCGGTGACCGTTTCTCCCTCTTCCCTCCGGGGAGAGAGTCGGGGTGAGGGGCAGCCAAGCAGCGCGCCCCCCTGAACAGCCCCTCACCCCAGGCCTCTCCCCGGAAGGGGGAGAGGGAGCAGGAGCAGAAGGAAGAAGAATGTTCACCCGCGAAGGCGGGTGCCCAGTCTGGGTCCCCGCCTTCGCGGGGACACATGCTTTTGGTTTGGGACATCAGCCACCAGACGCCACCACCCCGGCGAAGGCCGGGGCCCAGTTGGAATGGTCGGCGTAAAGAGGGACCGCGCTGTGTTGGCGACGTTCCCCAACTGGGCCCCGGCCTTCGCCGGGGTGGCGTGTAAGGTGAACGCAGCCCCCTAAATCAAAACGCCGCGCTCGCCTTAACCTCCCCCATCATCGCAGCCCGCACCAAAGGAATCGGCGGCCCGCCATAGCTCAGGAACTGGTCATGGAACGCCTTCCAAGCCTTCCGCCCACCCCGCGTCGCAGTCCAATCCGCCCGGAGCTTCCGGATCATCAGCTTGCCCATAGTATAATTCAGATACGCCGGATCATACGTCCCCCGCGCCGCCTGTTGCCGGGCATTGCCCTCGTCCTGGTAACACTCGTCGACGAACATCCGGAACGACTGCTCCTGGGTCATCCCCTTCGCATGCATCCGGATCGCCGAAAGGTACCGGCAGTCGCGCAGCAGCGCGTTCGAGATCTGCCCGACATGCGTCTCCGCGTCACCGTTGTTGAGCCCCGCCTCGAACATCATCTCTTCGGCATAATGCGCCCACCCCTCGGCGAACGCGTACCCGACAAACAGCCGCCCGAAGAGCGACGGCGAGCGATTCGCATGCAGAAACTGAACGAAATGCCCCGGCATCACCTCGTGCACCGACGTGAACAGCAGGTCGTCCTTGCCCGGCACGAACGCGTCCTGCACCGCCTTGGTCCAGCTCGGGTCGGGCGGCGAGATATAGTAGATCGACGGCACGCCCTTATCGAACGGCCCGGGCGGATCGATATACGCCGAGTTCTGCCGGTTATACGGCGGCGATTCCTCGACCAGCGCTTGCTCGGTCCCGGGGATCGTCACCAGGTCATGATCGACCACGAATTTCCGCAAGGTCGGGATCTGGCGCCGAGCCTCCGCGACCGGCCCACCGACCGGCTTGTTCGCGTTCATCTTCGCCATGCAGCCGGCGATCGACAGCCCCTTGGCGAACACCCCGCACGCCTGCGCCAGCGCCGCCTGGTTGCGCTTCAGGTCGGCGACACCCGCCGCCTCGAGCTGGTCTAGCGGCGTATCGACCCCCTCGGTCATCGCCACCATCCGCGAAAATTTGTCCGCGCCCAGCGCGAAATCCTGCGTCGCGGTCGCGCGCTGGCCCTCGGTCCACGTCCCCAGATCGCGCATCGCCTTCGATGCCGCCTGCGCCGCGTCCGTCAGCTGCTTCTGCGCCGCCGCGTCCTTCACGCCGGCAAACGCCTTCACCGCATCGCCGCTGTAATAGTCGGCAAAACCGTTGAACGCCGCCGCCCCGAAATTGACGTAGCTCAGCGGCATCGGCGCCTTCAGGTTCGCCTTGATATTGCCCGCCTCTGCCGGGATCTTCTGGAAGAACGCGGTCAGCGCCTTCATCCGCGTCGGCGCATCGGCATAGTTGCGCGCGATATAGACGTTCGGATCGAGCCCCGCGCCGACATACCAGGACGGGTTATGATGCGGCTGGTCCGCGTCCTCCAGCCAGAACAGCTTCCCCTTGGCGACCTGCACCAGATAGTCGCGCTCGAACGCCTCGGCCGGCTTCAGGTCCTTGAACGCCCCCGCCTTGTCGATCGCGCCATGCAGGAAATCGGCCTGCCGCTTCAGCCCCGCAGCGCTCCAGTCGCCCAAGCCACCGTCGTATTCGTGCTTGCCCTGATACACCGCGTTCGCCGGATCGATCTTGAACCAGCCGTCGATGAACCCATCGCGGAACCCGGCCCAATCACTCTTCGCCGCGGCCGTCGACGCCGCGGGAGCCTGCGTGTTCGAAGGAGTCTGCGCGGGGCCGCACGCGCTCAAGGCGAGGACTGCGCCAAGCGCCGTCGTCAAAAGTCCGATCCGCATCCTGTCTCCAATTCCGATTCGTCGCCCCCATGCTGCCAGTCGAAGCCGCGTCGCGCCAGTGTGCGGAACGGCGCCTGCGCTGGGCCGTTGACCGCGCACCTGTTCGAACGACTGGAGAGCTTCATGCCCTACGTAAAAACCCGTGACGGTACCGATATTTACGTCAAGGATTGGGGCACCGGGCGCCCGGTCGTCCTCACCCATGGCTGGCCGCTCAATGCCGACAGCTGGGACGCGCAGGCGATGGCATTGGCCCATGCCGGGTTCCGCGTGATCGCCTATGACCGCCGCGGGTTCGGCCGCTCGGGCCAGCCCTGGACCGGCTACGACTACGACACGCTCACCGACGATCTCGCCGACGTGATGGAAGCGACCGGCGCGAACACCGACGCGACGATCGTGGGCTTCTCGATGGGTGGCGGCGAGATCGCCCGCTACATGAGCCGCTACGACGGCAAGGGCGTGGTCGCCGCGGGGCTGATCGCGTCGGTGGTGCCGTACATGCTCAAGACCGACGACAATCCGCACGGCGTCGACGAGGAGACGCTCGCCACGATCGGCGCCGGTATCGAGGACGACCGCCCGGCGTTCTTCAAGACCTTCCTCCAGCAGTTCTTTGGCGTCGGTTTCATCACCTCACCGGTCAGCGACGAGGTCGTCGACTGGGCCTGGGGCCTAGCGATGCAGGCCGGCCTGCACCCGACGCTGGAATGCGCCAAGTCATTCGGCCACACCGACTTCCGCGCCGATCTGGCCGCGTTCCGCGTACCGACGCTGATCGTGCACGGGACGAGCGACAAGACCGTACCGATCGACGCCACCGGCCGCGCCGCCGCCAAGGGCATCGCCGGCTCGCAGCTGGTCGAATATGACGGCGCCCCGCACGGCCTGACGGTCACGGAAAGCATCCGCTTCACCAACGACCTGCTGACCTTCCTCGGCAAGTAACGCCCCCCGTTCTTTCTTCAATATGACGAGGATCACGATACAGGATTACAGGCGCTCGCCCGTAATCCTGGATCGAGGTGAAACCAGTACCAGGATCGGGATGCCGTTCCGGCCGTGCTCATTGCTCGTGTAAACATTGTTCACAGTTTCTCGGATACGACGTCCGTGTGGCTCTTTCGTCCCAAATTCGCGTCTCTCGCCGCACGTTGCCATCGCGAAGAGCGTATCGAACCGCCATCGGTATCTCCGTTGCGGTCTTCCTCGGCTGGGTCATCACGATCAATGCCACGTCGACGATCGTCGTTTCACCCATCAACATCTGGTTCGTAACCGCAATCACGCTGCTCGGCGGTATGGCCGGGTTTCTAATCGGCAGAGTGATCGGCATGATCGAGGGCGCCGTCGGCCGTCACAGAGCGAAAGCGCGACCATGGGTGGTCCGCTACCTGATGGCGGCGCTCGGCTTCGCCTGTGGTATGATAGTCGGCGCGACGGTCGCCTACCGAATGGTGGAAATCGTCCTGTTCTGGCAATCGGACGAACCCGTCGTCCCTACTACCTTCCCCATACACGCGGTGGGACTGGCAATGGCGACACCAATCCTCTCGATCGGATCGGAGGGTGAGAGTGACGATATTCGCATATCCAAGCGCGATTACGAAGTACTGACGGCTGTTGGCCCGCTTCGCCGGCCGTGGCGTTATTGCATCACCCTCAAGCGCCAAGCGAATTACGAGGCCGTTCGCGTATGGCGACCCAGCTCACGTCGTTCCGGACCACAAACGGTGTTCCCGTGCCCGCCTTATGCGCAATGGTGGTAAGCCGAACTCAGTTACCCAAGGGTACGATAACCTCGTCCGGATGCGCGACGTTCAGTTCCTTGCGGACCATCTCGTCGACCATATCCGGGTTCGCGTGATCCGGGTTCAGCAACGCCACCCGGTTCTTCAACACCTCGCGCTTGCGATCGAGCACGGCGTAGTCCCGCTCCCGCTTGGCAAGCTGGCGCTTGTAGTCGCCATAGGCGAACATCCCGTTCGGCCCGAGCACGGCATACGCGCCGAAGAACGCCATCAGCGTCAGCCCCAGCGCCGGCCACGCGGCCTTGCGCATCGTCTTCCGCAGCTTGCTGGTCTTCGTCGTCACCCGTGCCATGCTCGTCCTCCGGTAGTCCTCCGTCACCCCGGACTTGTTCCGGGGTCCACCGCTCCGCACACTCTAATCTCTCGAATATGCGGGACCGTGGATGCCGGAACAAGCCCAGCATGACGGATGGGGTGGGTCAATCAGCCGCCGATCAGGATATCACGACCCGCATACCGCGCCGCGTCGCCCAGCTCTTCCTCGATCCGGATCAGCTGGTTGTACTTCGCCAGCCGGTCCGACCGGGCAAGGCTGCCCGTCTTGATCTGGCCGCAGTTCGTCGCGACCGCCAGATCGGCGATCGTCGAATCCTCGGTTTCGCCCGAACGGTGCGACATCACGGCCGTATACTTCGCGCGCTGCGCCATCGACACCGCCTCGAGCGTCTCGGTCAGCGTACCGATCTGGTTGACCTTCACCAGCAGCGAGTTCGCATAGCCGCCCTCGATCCCGCGCTTGAGGCGCTTCGGGTTGGTCACGAACAGATCGTCGCCGACCAGCTGGACCTTGTCGCCGATCAGGTCGGTGAGCGTCTTCCAGCCCTCCCAATCGTCCTCGCCCATGCCGTCCTCGATCGAGAAGATCGGGTAGCGACGCGTCAGGTCGGCCAGATACTCCGCCATCTCGGCACTCTCGAGGATCCGGCCCTCGCCCGAGATGTCGTACTTGCCGTTCTTGTAGAACTCGGTCGCCGCGCAATCGAGCGCGAGCATCACGTCCTCGCCGGGCTTGTACCCCGCCTTCTCGATGCTCGACATGATGAAGTCGAGCGCTTCGGTGGTGCTGCCGATGTTCGGCGCGAAGCCGCCCTCGTCGCCGACGCTGGTCGACAGGCCCTTCTCGCTCAGGCCCTTTTTCAGCGTGTGGAAAATCTCCGAGCCGCAACGCACGGCTTCGAGGATGTTCGACGCGCCGACCGGCACGATCATGAACTCCTGGAAGTCGATCGGGTTGTCGGCATGCTCGCCGCCGTTGATGATGTTCATCATCGGCACCGGCAGCAGATGCGCCTGCACGCCACCGATATAGCGATACAGCGGCAGGCCGCGCGCTTCGGCCGCGGCCTTGGCGACGGCCAGGCTGACGCCGAGGATCGCGTTCGCGCCCAGCCGGCCCTTGTTCTCGGTGCCGTCGAGCTCGATCATCGCGCGATCGAGGTCCGACTGGTCCTCCGCGTCCATGCCGAGCACGGTGTCGGTGATCTCGTCGTTGACCGCGTCGACCGCGCCATCGACGCCCTTGCCGCCCCAGCGAGCCTTGTCGCCGTCGCGCCGCTCGACCGCCTCGTGCGCGCCGGTCGACGCACCCGACGGGACGGCGGCACGGCCGAAGCTGCCATCCTCGAGCAGCACGTCAACCTCGACGGTCGGATTGCCACGGCTGTCGAGGATCTGGCGTGCATGAAGGTCGATGATTGCGGTCACGTAACGATGCTCCTACAAATCCCGGTGCCGGGTCGTTCGCGCCGCCTCTACCGTCTCACGCCATTGCGGGCAATCGCGCGCACGCCCGAGAACAGTGTCGTGCAATCGCGCGACGATTCGGGAACCGTGCTCCGGCGGCGGTGTTGAGGGCGTAACAATTCTGAAAGGGACCGTCATGGCCGACTCCAGCGTAAACGATACCGTCAACGACCTGAAAACGACCGCGAACCACGTCGGTACCGAGCTCGGCAAGACGATCGAGAACGAGGTGGGCAACGCCGCCGGCAAGACCGCCGACGCCAAGCAGGCGATCAAGGAGAGCGCCAGCAAGTACAGCGCGCAGGCCGCCGACAAGGCGCGCACCTTCGCCGAGGACGGCAAGGCCCGTGCCAGCGGCGCACTGGAGCAGATCGCTCAGCTGCTGACCGACGCCGCCGGCCAGGTCGACGAGAAGCTCGGCTCGCAGTACGGCGGCTATGCCCGCAGCGCCGCCGACAGCGTCTCCGGTTTCGCCGATCAGGTGAAGGCGAAGGATATCGACGAGCTGGTCGACGACGCGCGCGAACTGGTGCGCAAGTCGCCGGCGATCGCTGTCGGTGCAGCAGCGGCCATTGGCTTCGTTATCGCGCGACTGGTCCAGTCGGGCGTCGACGCAAACCCGAAGGCCTGAGCCCTTGTCCGATCCCGTGATGCTGACCGGCGAAGACGAAAGCCTTTCGTCGATCGTCGGCCGGCTGGCGACCGAGACGAAGAGTCTCGCGACCGCGGAAGTGGCGGTCTACAAGGCGAAGTTCGGTGAGACGGCGAACGCGTACAAGTCGGCGGCGATGTTCTTCGCCGTCGCCGGCACGTTGGCGCTGGCCGCGCTGATCGCACTGCTGGTCGGTGCGATCTTGACGCTGGCGACGCTGGTAGGGCCTGGATGGGCGACCGCGATCGTAGTCGGTGTGGTGCTGGCACTCGCCGGCATCCTGGCGATGATCGGCAAGTCGAAGCTTCAGACCAAGAGCGAGCCCGTATCATGACATCCGCCAAAGTCGCCGCCGCAGAGATCGAAGCTGCCCTCGCCCGCCAACGCGTCATGATGACGGTCGGGCAGTTGCAGGACCGGCTCAACCCGCGGAAGCTCGCGCTGAACGCCAGCCGCGACGTCGCCGATGCCGGCACCGCCGCGCTGACCGCGAGCGTCGAGACGGTGAAGCGCAATCCCGGCCCCACCGCCGGTTTCGCTGCGGTCGCCGGGCTGTTCCTCGCCCGGCACCGGATCGTCGGCCTGTTTCGTCGCGGCCGCTAAAACCCTTGAAACCATGAAGTCCCGGCTCGCGTTGAACCCTCATTGCGTTGAACGGCGAGCAGCTTGCCATCAGAAGGACCGTCCCATGACCGACGCCAAGACCACCGCAAACGAAACCGTCCACGAGACCGAAAGCCGCCTGCGCGAGGGCCTCGACACCGTTCGCGAGACCGCCTCGAAGGTCTATCACGAGGCTGGCGTCAAGGCCTCCGAGGTTCTCGAAGTCTCGCGCGAGAAGACCAAGCGCGTCGTCAACAACCTCGAATCCAACCCGCTCGGCATCCTCGTCGGCGGCCTTGCCGTTGGTGCGCTCGCGGGTGCGCTGATCCCGCGCTCGGCCCGCGAGAAGGAGTTGCTCGCCCCCGTCGGCAAGCGCCTGAGCGAGACCGTCGTCGCCGCTACCGCCGCCGCCAAGGCCGCCGGTCAGTCGGAACTCGGTGAACTCGGCCTCACCAAGGACAATGCGCGCGGCCAGGCCAAGGGTCTGCTCGAAGGCGTCGTGAAGGCGCTCAGCACGGCGGGCACCGCAGGTGCGAAGGCGGTTTCGCAGAAGCCGGCGGTCTAAAAGAACCACCGGCAAAGGGTTCAAAGCGCGGGTCGAACACGCTAGGGCATCTGCAACCTCCCTCCCAAGGAACAGCAGCGCATGAGCAAGCTCCACCTCGTCTTCGGCGGCCGCGTCAGCGACCCGCGCACCCTGGATTTCAACGATCTGAGCAAGATCGAATTCGTCGGCGTATTCCCCGACTATGCCAGCGCCGAAAAGGCTTGGCGTGCTGCGGCGCAGCGTACCGTGGATGATGCGGAGATGAAGTTCGTGGTGGTGCATCTGCACCGCATGCTCGAACCGAACCTGACGGCTACGCCGGCGGCCTGATCCGACTAGCACCAACCCCGTCATTCCCGCGGAGGCGGGAACCCATACAGGCTACCGTCGCGGCAAAATCGCGGCGGCATAGAATATGGATACCCGCCTGCGCGGCGATGACGGTGTTAAGGGACATCACTCTGCCTTAGCCGACTTGAGCTTGTGCTTGAGAACCAGCGAAAATGACATAGCGCAAGACAACTTGCCCTCACCCTTCCCACGGCAAAGCAGCCGCGGGCCCTTCCCTCTCCCGGCGGGAGAGGGAGAGATGCCAAAGGCGGCGATGGGTGAGGGCACGCCAAGCAGTGCTGCGGTACCCGTCGCGCCGGCTCGTTGACTGAAGCATTCCGCTCACGCGCTGCCCCCGTCCAAATAGGGTAGAGATACGCCGGCACAGCAGACGAAGGCGCATAGGCGCGACCTGCCCCACCCGTTCGTGCTGAGTAGAGGCCGAGTAGGCTCGAAGAGCCGTATCGAGGGCTCGTATCGAAGCACAGGTTCCGCGCACCAACCCTTCCTTCGATACGCCGCTTCGACAAGCTCAGCAGCTACTCAGGACGAACGGAAAGGACTCTCAAGCCGCGCGGTAATGCCAGAGCAACAACGGCCGAGCCAGTACCAGCCCCGCCAAGAACCCGCCGATATGCGCCCCGATCGCAATCGGCCCACTAGCCCCGACCGAAGCGCCAAACCCAGCCAGCCCCATCAACAACTGGATCCCAATCCACGCGGCGGCCAGCCAGACCACATGCACGATTCCAGCCGGCACCGGCCCGATCGCCTGTGCCCGCCGCTCGCCATACAACAGCGCATACGCCCCAACGACGGCGGAAATCGCACCCGAAGCGCCAATCATCGGCGCGGTGGACTCAGGCCCGAACGCCCAATGCCCAGCCGCCGCCGCATACGCGCCCAGCACGTACAGAACGACCAACCCGACCGTCCCCAGCGCCCGCTCGACGAACTGCCCGCAATACACCAGCATCACGAGGTTCAGCGCGATATGCGCCCACCCGCCATGGATCAACGTCGCGGTCAGCGGCGTAGCCCAGGACGGCACGACGAACATATGGTCGCTAGGAATACCATGATCGGTCATCCGCAACGGAATGAACCCGGCGTTCACCGCCCAGTACCCAAGCGACCCGCTCAGCACCAGAAATCCCGAGACGATGACCGTCACGATCGTGATGATCGCCGTCGCCCGCGTCTCGAAAAACGTCATGGGATCAGATGAACTCGATCTTGGAGACGACGTAATAGCGCTCGCCGGCCGGCACCGTGACCTCGACCTCTTCGTCAAGCTTCCGCCCGATCAGCCCGCGACCCAGCGGCGAATTGTACGAAATCCGCCCGGTCTTCGCATTCGCCTCGGTCTGGCCGACGATCTGATACTTCACCGGCTTGTCGTTCTCGTCGAGCAACGTCACCGTCGCGCCGAACACGACCTTGTCGCCCGACAGGTCCTTCGGATCGATGATCTGTGCCCGCGACAGCTTGTCCTCGATGTCGGAGATCGATGCCTCGACCTGGCCCTGACGCTCCTTCGCGGCATGATATTCCGCGTTCTCGCTCAGATCGCCATGCGCGCGCGCCTCTTCGATCGCGTCGACGATCGTCGGACGTTCGGCCTTCAGGCGCTTGAGATCCGCGCTAAGCGTCTCATAGCCTTCCTGCAGCATCGGCATCTTTTCGACGGTCGCCATCTTCTCGTCCCCAAATCCATTACCCCGCGCGGGGCGCCATAACGGCCCCGCCCACACATCACGCTTATGTCGGGATCAGTTGTGCGACTGCGAATAATAGGATTGCAGGGGCCGTACTTCAAGGCTGTGCGTCGAAAGCTTGGCAATCGCCTTCGCCGCCTCGAGCGAAGCGGGCGCGGTCGTGAAGTACGGAATGCGTTGTCCCAGCGCGGAAGCCCGGATCGGCTGCGAGTCCTTCAGGCTCTGCCACCCCTCGGTGGTGTTGAAGATCAGCGCGATATCGCCGTCCTTGATCCGGTCGACGATATGCGGCCGCCCCTGCGCGACCTTGTTGACCTTCTCGACCGGCAGACCGGCAAGCGCGAGGTGATCCGCGGTGCCGCCGGTCGCGACGATCGAGAAGCCGGTGTCGACCAGCGCCTTCACGGCCTCGACGATCATCGCCTTGTCGCCGTCCTTCACGCTGACAAAGACGTTGCCCTTGGTCGGCAGGATCGTCCCCGCACCCAACTGCGCCTTCGCAAACGCGATCGTGAAATCGGGATCGATTCCCATGACTTCGCCGGTCGACTTCATTTCCGGTGACAGGACCGGATCGACGCCGGGGAACTTGTTGAAGGGGAACACCGCCTCCTTCACCGCATAATAGTCGATATGCCGGTCGATCTTCGGCAGGTTCGCCAGCTTCTCGCCCGCCATCACCCGCGCGGCGATCTTCGCGATCGGCGCGCCGATCGCCTTGGCGACGAACGGCACGGTGCGCGATGCGCGCGGGTTGACCTCGATGAGGTAGACCAGCCCATCCTTCACCGCGAACTGGATGTTCATCAGGCCGACGACCGACAAGGCATGCGCGAGCGCCACCGTCTGCCGCTCGATCTCGGCGATGATCTCCGCCGACAGCGAGTAGGGCGGGATCGAGCACGCAGAGTCGCCCGAATGGACGCCCGCCTCCTCGATATGCTGCAACACGCCCGCGACCACTACGTCGGTGCCGTCGCAGATCGCATCGACATCGACCTCGATCGCATCGCGCAGATACTGGTCGATCAGCACCGGCGAGTCGCCCGACACCTGCACCGCGGTCGCGATATAATGCTCGAGCTGCCCGAGCGTATCGACGATCTCCATCGCCCGTCCGCCGAGCACGTACGAAGGCCGCATCAGCACCGGATAGCCGATCCGCTCCGCTGCCGCGACTGCTTCGTCCCGGCTCCGCGCGAGGCCATTGGCCGGCTGCAACAACCCGAGCTTGGTGATCAGCGCCGCGAACCGCTCGCGATCCTCCGCCAGATCGATCGCATCGGGCGTCGTCCCCAGGATCGGGATGCCGGCGGCTTCCAGAGCCCGCGCAAGGTTCAGCGGCGTCTGCCCACCGAACTGCACGATCACGCCGACGAGTTCACCCTTCGACGCCTCGACATACAGGATCTCCAGCACGTCCTCGGCGGTCAGCGGTTCGAAATACAGCCGGTCGCTGGTGTCGTAATCGGTCGACACCGTCTCCGGGTTGCAGTTGACCATGATCGTCTCATAGCCCGCATCCGCCAGCGCGAAGCACGCATGGCAGCAGCAATAATCGAACTCGATCCCCTGCCCGATCCGGTTCGGCCCGCCGCCGAGAATGACGATCTTCTTCCGATCGGTCGGCTCGGACTCGTTCTCGGGCTCGCCGAAGCTCGGCGCCTCGTAGGTCGAATACATATACGGCGTCTTCGCATCGAATTCGGCCGCGCACGTATCGATCCGCTTGAACACCGGCCGCACGCCGAGCTTCAGGCGATGCTGGCGCACCTCCTCCTCGGTCACGCCGCCGGTCATCGCCTTGACGACCTCGTGGATCAGCCCCGAGCCGCGCGCGATCCCGCGATTCATGCCGCGCAGATTGGCCGATTGCAGCGCCAGCCACGCAAGCCGCTTGTCGCTGAACCCCATGCTCTTCAGGCGCCGCATGCCGGGCGCGTCGATCGGCAGGCCGTCCTTCATCACCTCGGCCTCGGCCGCGATGATCTCGGCCATGCGCTCCAGGAACCACGGATCATACTTCGCGATCGCATGCACCTCGGCGACCGTGAAGCCCTCGCGCAGCGCCTGCGCCGCGACCAGCAACCGATCCGGCGTCGCGACGGCCAGCGCCGCCTCGATTTCCGCGCGCGGCGCGCCGACCAGATGATCGACCTGATTGAAGCCCGACAACCCCGTCTCGAGCCCGCGCAACGCCTTCTGCATCGATTCGTGGATGTTGCGACCGATCGCCATCACCTCGCCGACCGACTTCATCGCGGTGCCGAGCGTGCTCGACGCGCCCTTGAACTTCTCGAACGCGAACCGCGGAATCTTGGTGACGACGTAATCGATCGTCGGCTCGAACGACGCGGGCGTGGCGCCCGTGATGTCGTTGGTGATCTCGTCGAGCGTATAGCCGACCGCCAGCTTGGCTGCGACCTTGGCGATCGGGAAGCCGGTGGCCTTCGATGCCAGCGCGGACGAGCGCGACACCCGTGGGTTCATCTCGATGACGACCAGCCGGCCATCCTTCGGATTCACTGCGAACTGGACGTTCGAACCGCCTGTTTCGACGCCGATTTCGCGCAACACCGCAATCGATGCGTTGCGCATGATCTGGTATTCCTTGTCGGTCAGCGTCAGCGCCGGCGCGACCGTGATCGAGTCGCCGGTGTGGACGCCCATCGGATCGACATTCTCGATCGAGCAGATGATGATCGCGTTGTCGTTGCGATCGCGCACCACCTCCATCTCGTATTCTTTCCAGCCGAGCAGCGATTCCTCGATCAGCACTTCGGTGGTCGGCGACAAATCGAGCCCGTTGCGAACGATCGCGATGAACTCCTCGCGGTTGTACGCTATACCGCCGCCCGATCCGCCCATCGTGAAGCTCGGCCGGATGATCGACGGAAGCCCGGTCTTCTCAAGGCCTTCCAGGGCTTCTTCAACAGTATGTGCGATCGCCGAGCGCGCGCTTTCGAGCCCGATCCGGTCCATCGCGTCGCGGAACTTCAGCCGGTCCTCCGCCATGTCGATCGCATCGGCATCCGCCCCGATCATCGTCACGCCGAACTTCTCCAGCGTACCGTCATGGAACAGCGCCAGCGCGGTATTCAGCGCGGTCTGGCCGCCCATCGTCGGCAGGATCGCGTCGGGGCGCTCCTTCTCGATGATCTTGGCGACGACCGCGGGCGTGATCGGCTCGACATAGGTCGCGTCGGCCAGCTCGGGATCGGTCATGATCGTGGCGGGGTTCGAATTGACGAGGACGATCCGGTAGCCCTCCTCCTTCAACGCCTTGATCGCCTGCGTGCCCGAATAATCGAACTCGCAGGCCTGGCCGATGACGATAGGTCCTGCGCCGATGACGAGGATCGAGGAGATGTCGGTGCGTTTTGGCATTAGTTTTCTTCCATCCCGCAGATTGGCGGCTCAGAACTCATCGTGACTGTCAGTTGCCGATTCTGAGCGGTGTAGATCAGACCACCGATATCTCGGTACGGCGTCGAACTTGAACCCGTCAGGCGGACGAAGCGAATGCCGTTCGATCGGGCATCGGCCGCAAGTTTGAAGCTGGGCCATTTTTTCGCTTCAGTAAGAAATGCTGCCATCGGCGCAACGTCACCGCTTACTGTAACTACCATTTTCGCTCCGGTAGCTTCGGGAGCGTCCGGTTTGACGCAATGGTACGCTGCCGGCGGTGGCATCGCTTGCATCATGCCGGGCTAACCAGCGATCCAACGAACTTCTCGAACAGATACAGGCTGTCCTGCGGACCTGGGCTCGCCTCGGGGTGATACTGCACGCTGAACGCGTTCCGATCGGTCAGTTCCAGCCCCGCATTCGACCCGTCGAACAGCGACACATGCGTCTCGCGGACGTTGGCGGGCAGGCTGTCGCGCTCGACCGCGAAGCCGTGGTTCATGCTGGTGATCTCGACCGCGCCGTCGGAGAGGCGCTTGACCGGGTGGTTGGCGCCGCGGTGGCCCTGGAACATCTTGGTCGTGGTCGCGCCGACCGCGAGGCCGAGCAACTGGTGGCCGAGGCAGATGCCGAACAGCGGCTTGCCCGTCTCCAGCAGCTCGCGGATCACCGGCACGGCGTAGTCTGCGGTCGCGGCGGGGTCGCCGGGGCCGTTCGACAGGAAGATGCCGTCGGGGTTTAGGGCCATCACCTGCTCGAAGCTGGCGGTGGCGGGGACGACGGAGACCTTCGCGCCGGCTTCGACGAGGTTGCGGAAGATGTTGCGCTTCGAGCCGTAGTCGATCGCGACGACATGGGGGCGGGCCTTCTGCTCCCCTTCCGCATCGCGGGAGGGGTCGGGGGAGGGCATGGCCTCGGGCGGGGTCGTGGCTGTGTCAGCCCCTCCCCCGCCCCCTCCCGCAAGCGGGAGGGGAGCAGAAGCGCCCTCTCCTGCTTGCGAGCTATCCCCGTAGCCGAAGCCCAGCCGCCACGTACCGCCCGGAGCATCCTCACCCCAACCATAATGCATCTCGGTCGATACGTCCTTGGCGAGGTCCATCCCCTCAAGCCCCGGCCACGCCCGCGCCATCGCCAGCAACGCCGCCACATCGAACTCGCCACTCGCCGAATGCGCGATCACGCCATTAGGCGCGCCCGCCACCCGGATCCGCCGCGTCAGCGCTCGCGTGTCGACGCCCGAAAGCCCGATCCGCGCGTGGCGCTTCATCCAGCCATCCAGCCCCTCGACCGCGCGGAAGCTCGACGGCTGCGTCACGTCCTCGCGGACGATGATGCCGAGCGCGTGCGGGTCGTCCGCCTCGACGTCGTCGGGGTTCGCGCCGACGTTGCCGATGTGGGGAAACGTGAAGCAGATCATCTGCCCGGCGAACGACGGGTCGGTCAGCACCTCCTGATAGCCGGTCATCGCGGTGTGGAAGCACACTTCGCCGACCGCACTGCCCTCGGCGCCGAACCCGCGACCCCAGATCACGTCGCCATTGGCGAGGACGAGGACGCCGGTAGCTCCAGCAGGCATGGCTATTGGATTGGTGTCGGCCATCAGGCTGGGCACTCTCTTTACGTTGTCGATGTCGCTAAGTGGTGTCCGCTAAGGCCGCCGCGCCGCAGCGTCAATCTGTTAAACATTCGGCGGACGCGCTATCCCGTCGGGCTACGCACGAACCACCTGAAAGACCAGTACATGATTCGCGACGACATCAAGGCTGCGCAGCTGACCGCCATGAAGGCCGGCGACAAGCAGAGCCGCAACGCTATCTCGTTGATCCAGGCCGCTATCAAGAACCGCGACATCGAGGCGCGGACGGGGAAGGCACCCGAAAGCGACGACGCGCTGGTGATCGAAGTGCTGCAAAAGATGGTCAAGCAGCGCCGCGAGTCGATCGAGATGTTCTCAAAGGGTGGCCGCCAGGAGTTGGCGGATGCGGAGACCGCGGAGGTCGCAGTGATCGAACGCTTCCTCCCGCAGCAGATGAGCGAGGCGGAAACCGCGGCTGCGATCGAGGCGATCAAGACGGAACTCGGCGCGACCGGCATGAAGGACATGGGCCGCGTGATGGCCGAACTGAAGGCCCGCCACGCCAGCGAGCTGGACATGAGCAAGGCAAGCGGCCTGGTAAAGGCAGCGCTGTCGTAAAAATGGATAAGGGCGGCCCCCTTCTTCCTCCCCTCCCGCAAGCGGGAGGGGACCGAGGGGTGGGCCCGCGCCATCGACTGGACCGACCAACAGAGAGGGCGCGAGACCTCAGCAACGACACGACGAATGCCGAGCAGATGCTGTGGGGGCAACTCAAGGGCTCAAGGTTGCAGGATCTCAAGTTCAGCCGCCAGATGCCGATCGCCGGGTATTTCGCGGACTTCGTATGCCGCTCGCACAAGCTGATCGTCGAGCTCGACGGCAGCCAGCACGTCGGCGCTTCCGCCTATGATGCGAGCCGGACGCAAGCACTCGAAGCCGCGGGCTACCGCGTTATCCGCTTCTGGAACAACGATCTGACGTCGAACATGCCGGGCGTATTGGAGACCATTCTGGCCGCTGCGATCGGTACCGAGCGCGCGCCCACCCCCCAGCCCCCTCCCGCAAGCGGGCGGGGGAGTAGGTAGTGCCCTCCCGAGGTTCCCCATAACTGCGGAGCGAACCGGACAAATTGGCTAGATACGACAGCTCGACTTCCCTCCCCTTACATTCAGGCGTATGGCGACCTTATAATTATGCCATGACGCTCACGCCCGCCTTCCTCGATGAGCTCCGTGCCCGCACGTCGCTATCGGCGCTTGTCGGCAAGACGACTAAGCTTACCAAAGCGGGTCGCGAGCATAAGGGCTGCTGCCCATTCCACAACGAGAAGACGCCCTCGTTCTACGTCAACGACGACAAGGGCTTCTACCACTGCTTCGGCTGCTCGGCGCACGGCGACGCGATCAAGTGGATGACCGACCAGCGCGGCCTCCCCTTCATGGACGCGGTGAAGGAGCTCGCGCAGGCCGCCGGACTCGACATGCCTGCAATGGACCGCCAGTCCGCCGCCAAGGCCGAGCGCGCCAAAGGCCTGCACGAACTCATGGCCGATGCGGTGGACTGGTTCACTGAACAACTGAACGGTTTACCGGGCACTGACGCCCGCAGCCTACTCGACCGTCGAGGAATCACCCCCGAAACCGCGCGCAACTTTGGGATGGGCTTTGCGCCTGATAGCCGTGGCAAGCTCAAAAGCGCGCTAAAAACCTACGGCGACCAAATGCTAGTCGAGTCCGGCATGCTAATCTCCGTTGAGGGTAAAGAGCCCTACGACCGCTTCCGCGGCCGGCTGATGATCCCGATCCGCGATGCTCGCGGCAGGACCATTGCGTTCGGCGGACGCGTGCTCGACAGTGGCGAGCCGAAATACCTCAACTCACCCGACACGCCGCTCTTCGACAAGGGGCGAACACTCTATAACCTCGACCGCGCCGCACCTGCCGCCCGCAAATCTGACCGGGTGCTTGTCGTCGAAGGCTATATGGATGTCATCGCGCTTGCTCAGGCCGGCATCAACGAAGCCGTTGCCCCATTAGGCACCGCTCTTACCGAAGCACAGCTCGAACGCCTCTGGCGAATGGTCGACGTGCCAGTTCTGTGTTTCGATGGTGATGCGCCAGGCCAGAAGGCTGCTCTGCGAGCAGCTCAACGAGCGCTTCCTATGCTGGAGCCTCGTAAGAGCTTAAGCTTCGCAACTCTACCAAACGGGCAGGACCCGGACGATGTCGTCAAGGCTGGCGGAAAAGCCGCATTCGAACAAGTCTTGTCGCATACACGCCCCCTCGTCAAAGTGATCTACGAGGCTGAAAAAAACGGCGCATTGACGGATACGCCGGAAGGACGTGCAGGCCTTCGTCAAAGCATTCTCGATCTGTCTGACAAGATCGAAAATAGCTTCGTTCAAACTGAATATAAGCGAGCACTGAACGATCTTTTTTACGAGGACTTTGGCTGGAAGCGTGCAGAACGCCGTGTCATCGGCGAGTCCGTCGTGAATACTGGTCCTCACGGCCAGCAAAATCTGTTGCGGTCGTATGTTCGATCGGGGCTGTATGGGCTGTCTCGCTACCCGGCTGTCTTAGAACTGATGATGGAGCCCATCAGCTTTATCAATATCGAGGACCCGAAGCTTATACCTTGGCGGGAAACGCTCGTGGAAGCGGTCGTTAAACGGCCAGGCCTTGAGTATGACGCGCTCCAATCCATATTACATGCTAGCAACCTGAAACCGCAAACTCGTCGAGACATCCAGATCGATCTCCGCTTCCCGTGGGATGCTGATCCGGCGCTGGCGGTTCGCACACTCGGAGGCTTGATTGAGTTCATATATGAAGAGCAGGAACTCCTTCAGGAAATCGACAAGGTGGCTGCCAAGGTGCACGGCCATATGAATGATAACGAATATCTGGCGCTCGACCAAAGGCGCTCCGCCCTCTACGCGCAGAAACATGCGTTGTATGAGCGTGGATACCTGCTCGGCGGCGGTGACGAACAAGAATCGGATGTAGGCTAGATAATGGCTAAGGCGAACATGGCGGAACCCGCCGAGACGAACGAAACCGGCGATGCGCCGCTGATCGACATGAACGATGCGTCGATCAAGAAGGTCATCGCGCGCGCCAAGAAGCGCGGCTACATCACCTATGAGCAGCTCAACGAAGCGCTGCCGCAGGGTGAGATGTCGTCCGACCAGATCGAGGACATCAGCGCCGCGCTGAGCGAGATGGGCATCAACATCGTCGAGAACGACGAAGCCGGCGAGGACGGCGAGACCGAGCCCGCCAAGGACGACGAGGACGAGCCGGAGGCCGCCGACGCGGATGCCGACACAGGCCCCGCGATCGAGAAGAAGAAAGAGACGATCGATCGCACCGACGATCCGGTCCGCATGTACCTGCGCGAGATGGGCGCGGTCGAGCTGCTCAGCCGCGAGGGCGAGATCGCCATCGCCAAGCGCATCGAGGCGGGTCGCGACACGATGATCCTGGGTCTCTGCGAATCGCCGATCACCTTCAACGCGATCATCGACTGGTCGACCGCGCTGAACGAGGGCACGATGCAGCTGCGCGAGATCATGGATCTCGACGCGATGCTGTCGAAGGACCCCGCGCCGGAAGCGATGGCCGAGGACGGCGAAGCCGACGACGGCGAGATCAGCGAGAAGAACGCCGGCCCTTCGTTCAAGGAAGAGGCCGAGCCCGAAGAGCCGTCCGCCGACGAGGACGAGGACGGCGAGCGCCGTGCCCCGCGCGCCTCGGACGACGAGGAGGAGGACAACACCCTCAGCCTCGCGCAGATGGAGGAACAGCTCAAGCCGATCGCGCTCGAGCGGTTCGCCAGCATCACCGCGCTCTACAAGAAGTTCAGCAAGATCCAGCAGTCGCGCGTCGATGCGATGGGCATCGGCGGCGATTTCTCCGCAGCCGACGAGCGCAAATACCAGAAGCTGCGCGAGGAACTCACGGCCGAGGTCGAGAGCGTCCAGTTCCACAACGCCAAGATCGAATATCTGGTCGATCAGCTCTATGCCTATAACCGTCGCCTGACCGCACTGGGCGGCCAGATGCTGCGCCTCGCCGAGCGCCACAAGGTGCCGCGCAAGGACTTCCTCGATCGCTATATCGGTCACGAGATCGACGAGAACTGGCTGACCACGGTCAACAAGGTCGACAAGAAGTGGACCGCGTTCGTCGCCAACGAGGGCGAGGCGGTCGAGCGCATCCGCGCCGAGATCGCCGACATCACGCAGCAGACCGGCATGGCGCTCACCGAGTTCCGCCGGATCGTCAACATGGTCCAGAAGGGCGAGCGCGAGGCGCGTATCGCCAAGAAGGAGATGGTCGAGGCGAACCTGCGGCTGGTGATCTCGATCGCGAAGAAATACACGAACCGCGGTCTGCAGTTCCTGGATCTCATCCAGGAGGGCAATATCGGCCTGATGAAGGCGGTCGACAAGTTCGAGTATCGCCGCGGCTACAAGTTCAGCACCTATGCGACCTGGTGGATCCGCCAGGCGATCACCCGCTCGATCGCGGATCAGGCGCGGACCATCCGCATCCCGGTCCACATGATCGAGACGATCAACAAGCTGGTCCGCACCAGCCGCCAGTTCCTCCACGAGCAGGGCCGCGAACCGACCCCGGAGGAGATGGCGGAGCGCCTCTCCATGCCGCTGGAGAAGGTCCGGAAAGTGATGAAGATCGCCAAGGAGCCGATCAGCCTCGAAACGCCGATCGGCGACGAGGAGGATTCGCATCTCGGCGACTTCATCGAGGACAAGAACGCGATCATCCCGGTGGACGCCGCGATCCAGGCGAACTTGAAGGAGACGGTCACTCGGGTGCTGGCGTCGCTCACCCCGCGCGAGGAGCGCGTGCTGCGCATGCGCTTCGGCATCGGC
>QFMX01000021.1 GCA_003240625.1 Sphingomonas taxi | reverse complement strand
GCTCAACAAGGAGAACGAGAAGGCCGGCGTCAAGCTGACCATGCTCGCGTTCCTGATCAAGGCCTCGGTCGCGGTGCTGAAGCAGTACCCGCGCTTCAACAGCTCGCTCGACGCGTCCGGCGAGACCCTGACGCTCAAGAAGTACTTCCACATCGGCTTCGCTGCCGACACGCCGAACGGCCTGGTCGTCCCGGTGATCCGCGACGCCGACAAGAAGGGCGTGCTGGAAATCTCGCAGGAGATGTCGGCGCTGGCGAAGAAGGCGCGCGACGGCAAGCTCGGCCCGGCGGACATGCAGGGCGGGTGTTTTTCGATCAGCTCGCTCGGCGGCATCGGTGGCACCAGCTTCACGCCGATCGTCAATGCGCCGGAAGTCGCGATCCTCGGCGTGTCGAAGTCGGCGATGAAGCCGGTGTGGGACGGCAAGGCCTTCCAGCCGCGCCTGACCCTGCCGCTGTCGCTGTCCTACGACCACCGCGTGATCGACGGCGCCGCGGCCGCACGCTTCACCGCGACCCTGGCGCAACTGCTCGGCGACATGCGCCGGGTGCTGCTGTAAGCGGCCGGACGGAGGCATGAGCGAGCAAGCGCCCACGCGCGAGCGGGCGCGGCTGACGCTGCGTCATGCCGGCATCGCCGACATCCCGGCGATCGTCGCGCTCAGCGAGCGTGTCTACGGGCCGGACAGCGGTTACACCGCCGAGATGCTCACCGGGCAGATCGCGCAGTTTCCGCAAGGTGTATTCGTCGCGTTCTACGACGATGCCGCCGTCGGTTACTGCGCGACGTTCCGCATCGACGAACGTACGGCGATGGCGCCGCACCGCTGGCTGGAGATTTCCGGCGGCGGCTACGCCTCGCGCCATCTGTCGACCGGCGACTGGCTCTACGGCATGGAGGTCTGCGTCGATCCGGCGCACCGCGGCCTGCGCATCGGTCGGCGTCTGTACGAACTGCGCAAGCGGCTGTGCCAAGACCTCGGGCTCAAGGGCATCGTGTTCGGCGGGCGCCTGCCGGGCTACGGCCGGCGTGCGAAGAAGTTCGGCAACGACGTCCATGCCTACGTCGACGCGGTCTGCGCCGGGCGCCTGCGCGACCGCGCGCTGAGCTTCCAGCTGCGCAACGGTTTCGAGCTGATCGGCGTGTTGCCGGGTTACCTGCCCAGCGACACCGAGTCGCGCGGCAACGCCGCGCACCTGGTGTGGCGCAACCCGAAGATCGACGCGCGCGCCGATGCGCGGCCCTCTGCGCGCCCGCTGCCCGAATCGGTGCGTGTGGCGACCGTGCAGTACCAGCAGCGGCGGGTCGCCTCGTTCGAGGAGTTCGCCACCCAGGTCGAATACTTCGTCGACATCGCGGCCGACTATCGCGCCGATTTCGTGGTGTTCCCCGAACTCTTCACGCTGCAGCTGCTGTCGGTGGAGAACAAGCCGCTGTCGCCGGTCGATTCGCTGCTCGCGCTGACCGGCTACACCGAACGCTTCGCCCGGCTGCTGTGCGAACTGGCGGTGCGCCACAACATCAACATCATCGGCGGCTCGCATCCCACGCGCACCAGCGACGACGAAGACGGCAAGGTGCGCAACATCTGCTACGTCGCCCTGCGCGACGGCTCGTTGCACACCCGCGACAAGCTGCATCCCACGCCCAACGAGCGCACCTGGTGGGGCATCGGCGGCGGCGACAGCGCGCAGGCGATCATGACCGACTGCGGGCCGATCGGCGTCATGATCTGTTACGACAGCGAGTTCCCCGAACTCGGTCGGCACCTGGTCGACCAGGGCGCGATGATCCTGTTCGTGCCGTTCTGCACCGACACCCGCGAGGGCTATCTGCGTGTGCGTTACTGCTCGCAGGCGCGCGCGGTGGAGAACCAGTGCTACGTCGTGCTGTCGGGCAACGTGGGCAACCTGCCGGGCGTCAACAACTTCGACATCCAGTACGCGCAGAGCTGCATCCTGACGCCCTGTGATTTTCCGTTCGCGCGCGACGGCATTGCCGCCGACACCACGCCGAACGTCGAGCAGGTGGCCTTCGCCGACCTGCGCCTCAACGACCTGACCGTGGCCCGCAACGACGGCACGGTGCAGAACCTCAACGACCGCCGCCACGACCTGTACGCGCTGACCTGGGCCCGTCGCCCGGCGTCGCGGGCGACGCGGTCCGATTCCAAGCAACAGAGCCCGGAGAACCCCTGATGGCCAAGACCTTCGAAGTGACAGTGCCCGACATCGGCGGCTACGACGACGTGCCGGTGATCGAAGTGCTGGTCGCGGTCGGCGATACCGTCGCCAAGGACCAGGGCCTGGTCACGCTGGAATCGGACAAGGCGACGATGGAAGTGCCGTCGACGGCCGCCGGTGTGATCAGGGAACTCAAGGTCAAGGTCGGCGACACGCTGTCGGAAGGCAGCGTGGTCGCGGTGATCGAGGCCGAAGGCGAGGGCGATGCGCCTGCCGCCGACGCCAAGGCGACCGCGCCTGAGAAGAAAGAAGACGCCCCGGCGAAGAAGAGCGACGCGCCCGGCAGCAATCCGCCCGTCGCGCGCTCGCATCGCGCGCCCGCCGAGCCCGAAGCGGTCAAGGCCGCGCCCTCGTCCGGGCGCACCGCCGATGTCGAATGCCGCATCGTCGTGCTGGGCTCCGGCCCCGGCGGTTATACGGCCGCGTTCCGCGCCGCCGATCTCGGCCTCGATACCGTGCTGATCGAGCGTTACGAAACGCTCGGCGGCGTCTGCCTCAATGTCGGCTGCATTCCGTCGAAGGCGCTGCTGCATGCGGCCGAGGTCATCGACCAGGCCAAGCACGCCAGTGACTACGGCGTCGATTTCGGTACGCCGACGATCGCTCTCGACAAGCTGCGCGGCTACAAGGAAAAAGTCGTCGGCCAGCTGACCAAGGGCCTGACCGGCATGGCCAAGCAGCGCAAGGTGCGCGTGGTCACCGGCGAAGGCCTGTTCGTGTCGCCGAACGAGATCGAAGTGACCGGCAGCGACGGCAAGACCCAGCTCGTGCGTTTCGAGCAATGCATCATCGCCGCCGGTTCGCAGGCGCTCAAACTTCCGGGTTTCCCGTGGGACGACCCGCGCGTGATGGACTCCACCGACGCGCTTGAACTGGCGGAAACGCCGAAGAAGCTGCTCGTCGTCGGCGGCGGCATCATCGGTCTGGAGATGGCGACGGTCTATCACGCGCTCGGCGCCGAGGTGACCGTCGTCGAACTCGCCGACCAGCTGATGCCCGGCGCCGACAAGGATCTGGTCAAGCCGCTCGCCGATCGTCTGAAGAAGCAGGGCGT
>QFMX01000216.1 GCA_003240625.1 Sphingomonas taxi | reverse complement strand
CGCTGGATGCGGCGTTGGAAGGCGCGTCGGCCGATCCGATCCGCCGGGCCATCTGGCTCGACGCACTGGACCGCCGCCTTGTTCCCCTGCTGCCGCCGGCGCTGGCGCCGCATGCGCGGCTGGCCAATGTCGATCGCAACAGGCTGGTGTTCCTCGTCGATTCGCCCATCTGGCACGCCAGGCTGCGCCTGTCGGCCGAGGTGCTGCTCGACGCCGCCCGGTCCATCGGGCTGGATGTCAGCGACATCGTCATCAGGACCTCGACCCGACCCTTGCGCGCCCCTGCCACCGATGCGGGCAGGCCGCCGATCGGCGGTGCACCGTCAGCCACGGCGCGCGAGGCGCTGCAGGCGGTGCTGGCGTCGCTGCGTTCGCCGGAAGACGACCGCACGGACTGATTCGGGATCCTGAATCCCGGCGCCTTCAATTCAGGCTGATTTCGTTATTTATTCGTTAAGATCCGGGCGCGCAGCGCTGGAGAACGCCGGTCCGACGGCGATCCCGGCCATGACTTAAGAGACTGCGATGCGCGGCGAACGCCGCGCGCCAGTTCAGGCGACGACGGGCGTGCCGTAGGTCAGCGGCGCGGGTTCGGAGGCGTCGAAGCTCACCGTCTCCCAGGCCGAGCGCTGCTCGAGCAATGCACGCACGAGCTTGTTGTTGAGCGCATGTCCGGACTTGTAGCCCTTGAACAGGCCCAGGATCGGATGCCCGGCGAGATACAGGTCGCCCACCGCATCGAGGATCTTGTGGCGCACGAACTCGTTGGCGTAGCGCAGGCCGTCGTCGTTGAGCACGCGGAACTCGTCGAGCACGATCGCGTTGTCCATCGAGCCGCCGAGGCCGAGGTTGCGCTCGCGCATGTATTCGAGATCGCGCATGAAGCCGAACGTGCGTGCGCGGCTGACCTCGCGGATGTAGGCCTCGGTGGAGAACTCGACCTCGGCGCGCGACTGCGCCAGCGGGATCGCCGGATGGTCGAAGGCGATGGTGAAGTCGAGCTTGAAGCCGTCGTAGGGTTCGAAGCGGGCGATCTTGTCGCCTTCGCGCACCTCCACCGGTTCGAGCACGCGGATGAAGCGCTTGGGCGCGTCCTGCTCGACCACCCCGGCCGACTGCAGCAGGAACACGAACGGCCCGGACGAGCCGTCCATGATCGGCACTTCGGCCGCGGACAGTTCGATATAGAGATTGTCGACACCCAGTCCCGCGAGCGCGGACATCAGATGTTCGACGGTCTGCACGTTGGCCGGACCGCAGC
>QFMX01000001.1 GCA_003240625.1 Sphingomonas taxi | reverse complement strand
CGCGCGCGCACCTCAGGTGAAAACTTGTTGGTCGTCTTACTCGTCATAGCCCCTTCCTCTCAGGAGTTGGGGCCTCCGACAAACCCGGCGCGGTTCAGTTCGTGGTCGCGTCGCGACCCTGATAGTCGGCCGTCACACTGTCGATTCGCTGCCCGAGCGCTTGATCAGCGTTGCTGAGTGTGGTGACCTGCTCCGTGATGCGCGTGTTGGTGGCGGTGTTGAGGTCCTGATAGGACGTGACGACCGTATCGATCCTGTTCGCCAACGCGCGATCACCATCAGCCCGCGCCGTCTCGGCGCGCTCGATCAACGCTCGTACGCTCGTGTCATCGTAGCCGCCTTCCGCGGCGAGCGAGTTAATGCGCTCGACAAGCTCCTCGTCTTTGCCTTGGGCACGGGTAATCTCGTTTGCGAGATCTCTTACTGCGCCATCGAGCGTCAGCTGCGCGGCGCCGATCCGCGCGTTGGCATCTGCAACGGCAGCATCTGTCCGCTCGGTCGCAGCAGTGATCCGGGCGTCGGCCTGCTCGACCGCAGCATTGACTGCCGGGATCGTCACCTTTTCAAGATCGTCCAGCGACTTGAGCAGATCGCTTGCCGGCTTACCGCCGACCGCGTTCGTGTCTTTCGACGTATTGTCGCCGGTGACGTCGGCATTGTCGGTTGGCTTCGTGCCAGCCGGATCGGTGATGTCCGGCCATGCAACCGACCCGCCCGGTGCGAAGGGCACCACGGGGGCGGCCTTGCTCAAACCCTCAATTGTTAGCGACAGCTTGCTGACGTTGACGCCGACCTCGATCGAGAAATCCTTGAAGAACCCATAAACCGTGAGGCTGTCGAGGCCGGCCCGCCCGATCCATAGCGATGGTCGCGCGCGGACCGCGGCAATACGGTTGGCAACAACGTCGACCGCATCGGTGCGGATCAGCGCCTTGGCAGTCATCCGCTTCGACCAAGCCCGCTGCACAACGGTCACGTCGCCGAAGTCATCGACCACCTTTCGGCTGTAGTCGGTGATGCCGGCAGTCGGTGACGCTTCGGTGATGCCGAGGCCGCGCAGACGGCCGACCAGCAACGTACCGACGGATACCTGTTCGGGACCGGTGATGGTGACCGTCACGCGGCCGATGGTCAGAGGCAGATCAATAAACGTGATGGCCCCAGTCGCGACATCATCGGTGCGATCGTAGCCGAATGCCTGGACGCGGACCGTCCCACCGGCGACATCGAGCAGCGCAACGGCATCGACGTCGGTAACGTCGAGCGCCACCGTGAGCGTATTGGACGCGCTGGTCGCTGATCCTAGCGCCTGATCGAACATCGCCCAACGGTTCGTTGGCCCGACATCAAGCCACTTGCCGGATATCCCTGCGGGATCGTTGCCGACGTTACCGTCCGCCGCGCTCTCAAAGACCCGATGCGTAGCGGCCTTGATAACGCGAGATCCAGTTGGATAGGTCGCGCCTGCCGACCATTCCGGATAGTCGTCCTCGGCAACGCTGCTGCCCGCAAGCGTCGTCTCGTTGATGTTCGCCGGCTGAAGCAGTCGCAGCGTCGCCGTCGCGCCGATCGGCGCCGGATCACTACCGTCGTCGGGTGCCGTGCTTGTCTCTGCCAGGCCCTCGACCGTCAGCGTGCAATAGCTGACCGGTGGAACGGCGTGGTCGAGATCGAAGTCCTTGTAGAACCCGCGAACCGACAGCCAGTCGAGCCGATCGCTCGCCACCCACAGCGCCGACGTAGCGCGCAGATCGGCGAGGCGCTGCTGTAGCGCGCTGACGCCATTGAACGGCAGCGCCAGCTTCACCGACAACCGGCGCGAGAACCCACGCTCGACAACCGTCGTGACACCGAAGTCGTCGGTAACCCGTCGGCTGAAGTCGGTGATACCGATCGACGGCGTCGCCTCGGTCTCGCCGAGGTCGAACGACGTTCCGTTGTCGAGAACCACTCTCATGCCGCAGCCACGATCGCGATAGCATCGCCGCCGCTCTGCGACGTGACGTCGTCGAGCTTCTTCGCCATGCGAGATGTATTCCCTGCTGTAGCGGCGTGACCCGCGTTGTTGTCGGCGCGCAGCTGCGCAATCTCATTGCGAAGCTGGGTGATCGGGTCGCTCGCGTCATTCGCCGCGGTCTGCGCGGGCGCTACCGCCTGCGCAGCGACGGCTGCCGCGGCTACCGTTCCCGCACCCGTGAGCGGGTTGCCCTTGGCGATGGCGGCAATGACCGCGCTCGTCGTTTCGAGGCTTGCGGCCGTCTGCGCCTGAACGCGGTCGAGTTCCTGCCGACTGGTGGCGTTGTCGCCGGCCAGCTTCAGCAGTGCTTGGCTGAGCCCGGGCAGCAGCTTGGCTGCGTCCTGATCCCCGCCGCGCGCAGCGTTGGTCATTGCGTTGAACTCGCCCATCGCCATCGCGAAGCTGTTGCCTCCTGCCCCGTCGGACAGACCGCGAATGCGCTTGATCTCGGCATCGATGCTATCGCCGACGCTCGACCATGCGTCGCTCAACTGCTTGGCTGCGCTCGCTGCCCCCTGCGCATCCTGAATCGCCCAGACCTGTTCCTGAAGGGCCCGGTTGCTGACGTCGATTTTGGCAAGGTCGAGTGCTCGGATCGCAGCGGTGTCGCCGTTCAGTTCGAGCATCTTGCGCTCCAGATCCTGCCGCTCGGCGAGGATGTCTGCCGCGCTCTTCGCACCGTCCATTGCCGACTTGAGATCGGCGAAGGCGGGCGCGAGTTGCAGCAGCGTGGCATAGGTCGACTGCCCGGCCGACGTGGTTAGGTTCTGCGCATCGACGAGCTCGCGGAAACCCGCGAGCGTAGCGGGCATCGCCATGCCGAGACTATCGAACACCTTGGCGAACTGCGCCGTCTTTGCCGCCGCCTGCTCTTCCTTGGTGTAAAACGCCTGGAAGTATGCGTCGGCCGCGCTGTTGAAGTCGCTGACGCTGTCGAACTGGTCGGCCAGACCGAGCTTGGCGTCGATCCCGAGCCCGCGCGCGGAACCGCCCAGCAGGTCGAGCGAGGCGCTGACCGCCTCGACGGTCGACGCAACACGCACCAGCGTCTCGAAGGCACCTTCGCCGACCTTCTGGAACCGCTCGAAGCCGGGGAAGGCCGCGAGCGCCATCTTGTCGGCTGCCGCGCCGAACACGGCCGACAGCTTCTCCTGGATCTCTTCGCCGCTCAGGCCCTGCAGATCGATCTTGCCGATGTCGACGATGAAGCCGCTCAACCGGCGCTGGATCTCCGCGGTGGACTCGCCGAGCGGCCCAGCGGCTGCCGAAATGGCGCTGTTGAAGCTCTTCAGGATCAGGGTGAACTGGTTTTCGAGGCCAGCATCCGCGCCCGAATATTGGGTGGAATACTTTGTGCTGGTCGTGATGCCGAACAGCTTCTTCTTCTTTTCAACGTCCGAATAGTACGACGCATCGAAGCCACCGTTGAGGATCGAGTCGAGCGACTGCGGGCCGCCGGACAGGCCACTGCCGACGACCTTCGTCTTGGTACCGAACAGCGAAGCGAGCGCACCACCGAACACGGGCACGATAGCCTTCAGGACAGAGCCGACCGCGTTCGTCTTGAAGCCTTCGCCAACTCCCCCCGAGGCGTTCACGTCACCCGCCCGGACGATCAGCGACGCAACGCCGCCAATCTGGCTGTCGATCGAGCGCAGCAGCCCGGCCATCTCGCGCGACGACGTCAGCATCAGCGTGTCGACGTTCTTCAGATCGTCGATCGCGCGCTTGATGCTCTCGGACTTGGCCTCGGTATCTCCGAGCACGGTGCCGGTGCCGTCGTTGGCCTTCGGCAGCGTATTCTTTCCGCCGCCAAAACCGCCGGCAACGGCGATGCCGGCGCCGACCAGCGCCGCAGCCGTGGCGGCCATCGCCGCAATGTTCGCCGGGAAAGGCAGCTTCGATTGGTTGGCGACGCCTTCCGCACCGGCAGCTGCCGCGCGCGCGCCGCTGTTCGTGATCGACGTGATCGTCTCGATGGCATCCTGCGCGATCGAGCGGATCGACATGGCGAATTCGACAGCGCGGAACACCTTCTCGGCAGTCGCCATGGTCTTATAGCCGTCCGATCCTTCCTTGAAGAACCCCTTCGCAGCAGCCGTCATGTCGCCGTAGAGCCCGACCTGCGCAGTGGCGTTTTTAGTGGCGAAGATGCTGTTCTCGCGCCTGATGGACGCGTCACGCTCTTCGGCGTCCGTGTTCTGCTTCAGCTTGATCAGCTGCTGCTCGTGTGCGTTTCCGAGGCGCTCCTGCTGTGCCGCGAACGACGAGTAGATCGAGACGGTATCGCCGAGAGCCCGGCCAACCTCGCCGAACGCATCGGCCATACCGCTTGCCGCGTTCGAAACGTTGGTCGCGATCGCGTCGAGCAGGTCGCCCTGGTACGTCAGACTATCATTCAGCGCATCGGTTTGCAGTTTCAGCTGGTACTGACCATCCGCGATGTCGGCCTGCGTCTTAACCCATGCAGCGGCGTCTGGGCCCGTCCAGTTGCTGCGGCCCGCTTCCTGTTCGGCCTGCTTGGTCGCAAGCGTGTGGGTGCGCGCGGCATCGGTCGCGCCTATGAGCCGCAATTCCTCCCGCAGATATGCAAGCTGATCGTTGCCGGTGGCCTGCGCTGCCTGAAGCTGCGCCTTGCGTTGCGCGTCCGTCAGTCGCTCGCGGGCGGCGCGCTGGCCGTCGAGGGCCTTGGTAGCTTCGCCAACGGCGAACGCGCCTTCCTTGCCCTTGAGCGTATGTGCGGCTTCCAACGCCGCCAGCAATGGCAAGTCTGCCATACGGTCGCGCATTAGGTCAGCCGCCTGCTGAGCGGGGATGACGCCCGCCGCGACCTCCGAGTTGACCTGCTCCTGAAGCATGGCCTCGTCACGCATGGCAGCCGAGCCCTGCGCAGCAGTCTTCACGCGCTCGGCGATGGTGAGGCGGATCTGGCGTTCGACGAACTCTTCGATGTCGGCGCGCTTCCGAATCGCGGCGCTTTCAGCCTTTACGCGTGCCTCGGCGATCAGCGCCGCGGCACCGGAAACCCCATAGGCGTCAGCCAGCTTGTAGAGGTTGCGGATCTGCGCTTCGGTCGCCTCAGCCTCGCGCGCCAGCTGCGCAGCGTGACCATCCGTTTTCGGTTTTGCGGGCTCGTTATACCCGATCGTCTTCGCGTTGCGCTCCCGAGCGTTTTTGATCGCTTCGGTCCGCACCCGTCCGCCCAGCTTGGTCAGATACTTGTCCGCGATGTTGTATTGTGCGCCGAACGTCTTCTCGATCAGCTTAGGATCGCCCTGCCCGATCAGCATTTTGCCGATACCGAGCACGCCGCCCTTCTCGACTTCCCCGAGATAAGCCTTCATTCCAGCAACGCCGGCATAAAGGCCTGCAAGCGCCTGACGACCATACGACGTCAGGTCATCGAGGACGGTTTTCACGTCCTTGCCCATCGTCTTCATGTCGCCGACGAACACTGCGGCAACGTCCTTGCCGACTACGGTGAAGAGCGCACTGGACGTGTCCGCCCAAGTGATCGTCGCGTCCTTGAGCTTGTGAAGCTCTTCCTTCGTGGCGTTCGCACCGCCGGTGATCTTGCCGAGGCCCCCGGTCAGCTGTTCATTCTTAACGCCTTCATTAACCCACCGGTTGAAGAGCGCGAACCCGGCGCCGACAGCCGCGAGACCGATCAACAACGGGGAGAAGCGTACAGCCAAACCCGCCAGCTCCTTGCCGAAGCCGCGCAGCCCGCCTTGCGCCATCATGCCCACCTGGACGATCTGGAAACCTTGTTGAATGAAGACGGTCATCGGCTTTTGACCGGTGAGCAGGCCTTGCGTGATATCGGGCAACTGAAGCGCGACCGTCTGCAACGCGAAGCCGTTCTTGCGCGCGGCCACGGCCATCCCGTCATGCCGCTGCGTGGTCACCGCAGCGCGATCGGCGAGCATACCCTCGGCGCGCGCCAGTTCTTCGGCTGATGCGCCCGCAGCGGTCATCACTCGACGCGCTTCGGACAATTCGCGATTCAGCCGCTCTTGCGCAGCTGCTGCAGGGTCGATCATCGCGCGAAGGCGGGAGAGCGTCGCTGCATCCTTTTCGGCGGCAGCTTCCTGCTCGCGCATTGCCATCACGCCGCGCCGCGCTGCCGCTTCGAACTGGTCGTGCGCGAAGGCGGCGGATCGCAGCGCCTGTTCCTGTCGCGCTGCCGACGCGGCCACCTTGCGGCCGGCCTCTTCTTCGGCCTCAGCGACGGAGTCTGCTGCGAATTTACGTTGCCGAGCAGCGGCGAGGAGCCGATCGGCCACGTCCGTGTTGCCTTGCTGGTTCGCAGCGAGCGCGATGGCCTCGATCTTGGCCGCACGCATCTCTTCCTTCGTCTTGCCCAGCGCCATCGCTTCACGCTCAAGAGTTCGGATCAAGGCCTCACCGGCAGTCGCGGTAAGCGTCTTTTCCCGCGCGAGCGCACGAGCCTCGCGGCTGGCCGCGGCGCCGGTGACGCTGATGGCGGCAGACAACCCGCCGACGCCGAACGCGACCGTCTCAGCCGCCTGCCTGACAGACGCTAGTTCGCCTTTGGCCGCAGCACTGAACGCTGCGACTTCACGCCTCGCCCCGCCGAGCTTGATCATGCCGCCGGTAGCGGCCTCGACCTTCCGCATCTCGTCCAGCACCTTGATCGTGCCGGCGTCGAAGAATTGGTAGAACCGCGTGAGCTCGCTGAACGCACCTTGGGTGTCGATCGCGAAGCCGGCGGAAAGCATACCGTCATCTTCATCCATGATGCTTCCTTTCCACCGGTTTGCGTGGTTGCGAGATTGGTCGAGGCGTCAGCCGAGCACAGAGTCTAGGATTGCGACCTCGGCCGCCTTTTCCGCTTCGGTCACCGCTCCGCGCCACGGCGAGGGGCAGGTTTCCTCTTCGCTGATGCGGCTCTGGCTGACATATGCCTGCGACAGCGCCCGAATGACTCGGGCCTCCCAAGACGACAGGCGAATGAAGGTGTTTGCCTGCCAGGCTGCGATCTCCGCCCAGCTGAGCGGAGTGGCTGACATGCCGTTTGAGCCGACCATCCCGATCTCGGTCCACCGCTCGATGATGTGCGGTAGCGGCAATGGCGGCATCTGGACGGGAATGCGGTCGCGCTTAAGCGTATCGAACCGAGAGGGGGCGGTTGCCAGATTGAACCCCTTGGCCCGCGGCGAGTCCGCCGGCGGGCGCGGCGTGGCATTCAGCCACGCCAAGCGCTTGGCATAGAGGATCAGGGCGTTGCTGGCGCGCCCTTGAAGTTTCCCCAGTCGGCCAGAAACTTGTTCATCTGGGTCGCGATGAAGCCGAGACGACGATCGCTGTAAACGGCAAGGAACAGCCCGCGGCCGGTCTTGCCCTCATATTCGAGGTTCTCGAAGTCGACGGTCAGATCCGCGAGATCCTCGGCGGTCTGGGTGACGCGCTCCTCGGCGGTCATTGCGGTGCGCTTGCCGTCGTTGTCGTCCATGCGCTTGAGGAAGCGCTGGGTCTGCTTGGTCTCGATCTGCGCATAGGCCTCGCTACCGGGGCTGTGCAGCACGATGATGACCGGCTTCTTGTCCGGACCGCTGTAGAGCGGGAGGCCGTCGGCGCCCTTGACGTGCAGCCGGGCGGTGTCGGCGATTGCCTGCGTGAGAATGTTCATGGTGTATTACCTCGCGGGTATGATGGGTGCACCAACCCGCCCCGCACCCGCGACAGCGAGAGCAGGTTGGTGCGTAGAAAAGCCGGCGTCGCGGGCGCCGGAACCGTGGATCAGGCGGGGGCCGCGTCCTTGATGACAGCGGTGTTGATCTCAATCGCTGGGGCGGCGGTGATGATCGAGTTGGCCGCGCCGATCGTCTCGGGGAAGCCGAACACACGGCCCTGGAAGTATCGCAGCGAACCGTCAGGCTTCGTCACTCGCAAGGCGACCAGATCGAGGAACGTCGGCGCCGCTGCCGTCTGAATCAAAGCCTGACCGGCATCAGCATCGTCGACCTTCATGGTCGGACTCAGCTGGCCGTAGTTGGTCGGCCCCTTGTACTTTTCGGTCGGACCGTCGAGCGGCTGGAACGTGACAACTTCGGTCGACGCACCAAAGCCGCCGATCGTTTCGACACCGCCGACCGTGGTGTAGGCCAAGATCTTGTATGCGGCAGCGGTCTGGGCAGTGGGAACGCCCGCGGAAATGGCGAGTTTCGAACCCGCCGCAGTCGTGGAACTCATGATGGTATTCTCCAGTCAGCGAGCCGGCGGAGCCGGCGGGTCAGTCCTGTCGCGGGCAGGAAAGATGATTAACCGAGCGTCTCGTCGAGCGCGGCCTTCTCGGCTTCGGCAGGCGACTTCGGCCTTTCGGTCGAAGCGAGGCCGGCCGCGGCGTAGTTGGCCATCTCGCCATCCGTCACCTCAGTGATCTCGACGCCACGCTCGAAATAACGGGTCGTGCCCGCATCCTTGAAATCGCGCGTCGCAAAATGGGGCTTCTTGTCGGTCTTGGCTGCCATGATCGTTCTCCTTCAGGCTGGGGCGTCGTACGAGACGTAGAAATCTTGATTGCGTTCGAAGCTGTTGCCGGGGCCGTTGAGTTCGGGGCCTGCGCCGGCAGTCAGCACGGATATGTTGCGCGCTTCGCCCATCGCATCGATCACGAGCCCGGCACGGCCGGCGGAGCGCAGCAGCTGCATGATCGTCTTGCGATCCCGGTAACTGGCGGCGCGCACGGTGACCGAGATCCGCTCGGTCGTTCGAACCATGTCTTCAAGCGCTAGCGACTGCCGGTCGACGATGCTGAGCGATCGGACCAGCAGGACGGGCAAGGCCTCGTCGTCCGCCAATCGCCCGCCCTTGATCGCGGACTCCTTAACTTCCTCGGTCAGTGCGGCGTTGTCGCGGAGCAACGTGCCGAGGATCTCGCCTCCGCTCATTCGTCATTCTCGTCTGCGACTGGCCCGGAGCGATGCACGCGAGCATTGATGTGGTCCTGCGCAGCCGCGATCGCGTCGCGGCCCTTGATGTCCCGCGCAGGTCGCAACCAAGGCTGCTCCTGCGCGCCAGGGTGATAGACGGTCGTGCCCACCGGTCTGCCGTTGATCACGAGCGTGCCACCCGGGCCCGACTGACCGTTCTTCGCGGCATCTTTATCGAGCCGGTTGATGCGGGCAGCAGTCCGGCCCTCGGCAAAGTTCGGATCGACGCTGATGAAGTGGGCGCTTGTTCCGTATTCCAGCCACGTGCCGAGCGCTCGCGGCCAACCTTCCTTGACCGTGATCCGGACGGTGATTCTGCCGTCCTTTTCCTTGGTGCGGCCAACGACGACACCCTCGCGGACGGCGTCGGATGCGACTCGTTCTTTGGCGTCCGTCGCGATCACGGTCGCGCCGGCGCGGGCGGCGCCCCGCAGGATCTTCCGGATCTTGTCCGGCACCTGATCGCGACGCCGCTGCTCGGCTTCTCGCCCCTTCAGAACAGGCATCTAAGCCCCGTTTCCAGCGAGGCTGTATTCCTCGACCATGAACTCGAGACCGTCACGACGGCCCAACTCGGCAGGTCCGGCGATAATCTGCATGATGCGGCCGGAAGGTTCCCAAACCTCCCCGACCTTGCGAAGAAGAACGAACCGCATCGCAGCAGTTACGTCATCACGGTATCGCATCCGGACGCGCGCCGGCCGGGATGCGACGTTGATGCCATCAGCAAGTCGTTCCCCGCGGCTCGGCAGCGCGTCTTCGACGCTTGCCCATACCGCATCGATATCGCCCCACTGTCCGGAACCGGCACCGTCGAACGATTCGTCGGGAATGGGGCGCTGGATCAGAATTCGCCGATCAAGCTTGCGTGCGTCGAGCTTCATCAGCCGATCACCGGCGTGCGATACTGCGCGTCGAGCAACAACGTGACGGTCGCCGGCACGTCCTCGATCGACCCGCCGTCGAACAGGTGCTTCATCAGCAGCAGAGCCGCGATCTGAAGGGCAGGGGCTTCCGTCGCGACGTCGTCGTATCCCGCCTCAAACGTCACCTGCACCGCGCTGCCGCGACCGGCCGTTACTGGCCATGTCGTCCCGACCGCGGGCAACATCTGCGAACCAACGATGCGCCACAGGCCATCGCCGCTGGTGAGAGCATCAGCCTGATCGAAATAAGCGAGCGATACGACGCTACGCACGGGCTCGCGTGGCAGCCGCATGATGTCGTTAAACCCGTCAAAGGTTGCAACCCATCGACGGCGCATCAGCGACTGGGCCGTATGGCCCTCCACCCAACCCAATGCCGTCAGGCGGAACGCCGCCAGCAGCAGCAGCTGATCGGCACCCGGCTTGACGTACTGGTCGACCAGCGCATCGGGGAGGAGCGCCGGCCCATTGAGAGGGGCGGCAGGCTTGATCGTGACCATCGCCCCGTCTCCTTACTTGGTCTTCGAGGGCTTGGCCGTCGACCCATCGCCCCCGGTCGGCTTGGTCGCTTCCGCGAGCAGGCCCTCCAGTTCGACGATCCGCGCGGCGCCAGTATCCAGCTGCTCGCGGGTCGCCTGATATTCGAGCACGAGGCCTTCGTGCTGACTGCGCGATTCCTTCAGATCGGCGAGCGCCTGGTCACGCTCACCGGTGATCTGCTCGATCTTCACGCGGAGATCATCTTTATCAGCGACGTGCGAGTTGTTCATGTCGCGGAACGCATCGTTACCCGCCTCGATAAGCCCTTTCAGCCGCTCGATCTCGGTTGCGCTGCCGGCCCGGAACTCTTCGAACTCGCCGCGCGACGCCGCGAGATCGCCGCGCAACTGCTCGAACTCGACACCGCCGAGCGTCGTGCTTTCCGGCCGACCGGAGAGCAACGACTCGTTACCGGGACCGCTCGTCGCACGCTGTGGCGCGTCCAGGCCGATGACCTCCCCACCGCGGCCGGTATCGGCAAAACGACGGTCGGTCGTGGTAAGGACGACGCCTGGCGTGCGCACGATCGGCTGATAGTCCTGATCGACCAACTTGCCGTCGACGACGAAGCCGGCGACGCCGAGGCGAACGAAATACAGTTCGCTTTCTGCCGAACGGTCCGAGACCTGCTGACCATCGGTGAATGACTCGGGCGGCAGCGCCTTCGTCACGTAGTCCTGAATGAACTCGATCATGGTTTTGCTCCTCAGCTGATCGCGGTTGCAGTGGTGCCGAGCTGGTTGGCGCTGCCGGCGCCGTAGCGCGCGTCAAAGCCAGTCAGCGAGGCGGACAGGAAGGTGGCGGCACCGCCGACCGTCACGGACACCCGGACGAACCGGAAGCCCCCATTCTTGTCGAGATCCTCCTGCCGGACGTTGATGCCCGCCTGACGATTGTCGCCACCCGCTTTTGCGATCTGAACAAGAGCAAGCCCCGTGATGGCTTTTGCACCAGTGCCGTTGGCGTCGGTTGCCTGCTCGATCTTGGCGTCGACCGTCCCGGCCGCGCCGATTACCCCGACGTTGAGGGAGGCGAGCACGGCATAGAACTTCGCCATGTCGACCCAGGTCGAAGTGACGACGCCCGGCGCGGCCTGTTGCGCCGGAATGACGCCCGCGATTGCGATGCGGGCGGATGGATCAAGGTTACCCAGCATTTTCAGTCTCCAAAGCTACCGGCCGGACGATCCGACCGGTCCCGCGCTGGGCGCGGGTCCGGTGTCGAGGATCAGGCGCGCTCGGCGAGCGCCACGAAGTGCGACTTGGTGTTGCCACCGTTCGCGGGCGCCACGGGCTTCGACAGCACCGGCTGACCGCCGATGCGGAACACCCAGCGGAATGCGCGGATGTTGTAATCGAAGTAGAGGTGGATCGAGTCCGCGAAGCTGACGCCGTTCTGCTTGCGGAAGGCCTCGTATCCGTTCGGATTGACGAACTGGATATCGCCATACTGCCCGACCGAACGGCTATGCTCGTTGAACACGACGGGACGGCCGAGCAGGACACCGCCAGGGCTCTCCTGATAGTTGCCGAACCACAGCGGCAGACCGGCGCTGTTCTTCATGTCCATCAGCGTCGGCATGACGTCGCTGTTGACGAGCCAGCTGGCCTGACTGGGCATAATCATGCGTGCCCACATCCGCGCGGCATTCGACGCGGTGATCGTCGCAGCGGTCTGGTTGGCGTCCTTCGCGACCGCGATCGTGGCGGGCGAACTCATCCAGCCGAGGGGCTTCTCGATACCGTCGCCGTACATGAAAGCGTCTGCTGCCTTCCAACGGATCGCCGCAGCGGCGTGGCTGGTCAGCAGCGTGCCGATCCGCGGCGCGTCTTCGAGCAGTTCCTCGGTCGCCAGCACGAAGGCGTAAAGCTCGTTGAGCTTCGTCTCGCGCGGCGTCAGCGCCATGCGGCTGGGGAGCATCTGCTCGCCTTCCGAGCGCCAGGCAGCGACGATCCCGGAGTTGCCCCACGGGGTTGTCTCGTCGCCCAAACCCACGACCCGGTTCGACGCGGTCGGGTCGGGCTGGATCATGTCCATGACAGGATCGTTTTCGCCGTTGAAGACGAGGTTGACGATTTGCTGGCGGAACTCGGCGGGGACGAGGTAGCTGCCGGCGGCATCGCCCTGTTCCATGTGGACGTTGCCGGGCGCCGCCAGACGGTCGTCCATCCGGAAGCTCTGCCCTGCTGCGGGATTTGCGCAGCGGACGGCCTGAGCGAACTCGGCGAGGTTGTTGAATCCGGCCGTATCCAGCGGGGCGCGCGGCTGAGCTGGCACGGTGCCCGGAGGCCCGGTCGCGGGCGGCGTTGCGGTCGGATCGGAACCGATCGCGGTTGCGTTATGGATCGCCGCTTCGGCACGCTGGATCATCGCCGTAAGGCTGGCCAGTTTCTTGGCGTCTTCGCCGTCGGCGGTTTCTTCTTCCGCCGTGAGATCGCGGTTTTCGGTAATGGCGGTCTGGAGACGATCCTGCTGCCGCTTTGCGACCGCACGCGCCTCTGTCTTGAGTACTGCCAGATTGATCATGGCCGTTCCTTGTGTCGGGCGCGTAGGCCCATGAAAAAAGGCGGCCGAAGCCGCCTCGTCCTCCCGAGTGGAGAAACCCCGTTAGATGGCTGCTGCCATCTCCATGGCCGCGGCCTGCCGTCGCATCAGCGACAGGCGGGCGCGGCCGGTGTTGTATTTGGCGACGAGGTCGCGCAGCGTGCTGATCCCGTCGATCGCACCGTTCGCCAGTGCTCGCGGCGCCGAGAACGTCTTGCCGGTGCCGTGCACCGCGGCGACATCGCCAACCTTCATGCCGCGACCGCGCGCGATTGCGGTTGCAAACGTCGCGTTGGACTCGTCGACCCCGGCCTGAACATCGGCGCGGTGGTCGTCATCGAGCGGCGCATGGCTGTTGCCCGCGATCTTGTCCGGGCTGGACGCAATCAGCGTCGTCTTCATGCCGATCTTGTCTTCGAAGCCCGACATATCGATGTGACCGGACCGGACGCCAACCGAGCCGACCTCGCCGGACGGGGTGCAGAAGAACGCGCTGCACTGCGTTGCCAGCCAGTAGGCGGCGGAGAAGCAGTACGGATCGGCGATGGCGATAACTGGCTTGGCGTCGCGTGCCTCGAATATCGCGTCGCCGGCTTCCGAACAGCCCCATACATAACCGCCAGGCGAGCGGAACGGGAGGATGATCGCGCCGATCTTCGGATCGGCTGCGGCCTCACGGACGCGGTCGGCGATCGTGTCGTAGTAGGTCGAGCCACCCAAGCCGCGCGGCGCGAGCATGCCCGTGATCGGCATGATGAACGTCGAGCCCTCACGGATCGGGTCCGCGGCCTTCGCGGCTTGCTGACCGCTGAGCGAGCCGGCGAATGCGCGTAGAGCGTCGGGGAGCAAGGCCTCGACGCCGCTTTGCTTCAGCGCCGCTTCGAGAAAGGTCGGGTGCATCGCCCAAAGGGCCGACGACGCCATTAACTGATCCATCGTCTATTCCACCTTGTCTTGCGGCGAGGTCTCGCCGCCCGTGAGGGTATCGGCAGCCCGGTTGCTGTTGAGAGCGGCGCGGGGATCGTCAGCCCAAGGCTCGTTGATTTTGGGCTGGCCGAACCACTGCGTACCGATCGTGTTGACGCTGAGGATGCCGGCGGTTCGTGCCAGCACTGCGTTCTTCCACTGCGTCGCGGAGTCCCCACGCAGCATGCTGTCGAGATTGAACTTGGCCCGCACCTTCTGAAGGCGAAGATCCGGGGGGATCATCCGCACCGTGATCGCCTGCTCCATGCGGCGGGTGAGCGGGCGGAGCGCCCAGTTCACGAACGACCGGGTGTCCTGCTCGTTGTTGCCGGCGTTCCCGCCGTCGTCACCGATCATCGAGCGCGGGATGCGCCAGTAGCGGCCCATCTCCAGCGTGCGCTGAGCGAACAGTTCGCGCAGCTGCGCGTCGGTATTGGAACTGCCGATGGCTTTGTATTCAACGCCCATTTCAAAGACTGGCGTCCCGCCCCGTTTCCAGGCCGCCACGCCGGCCGCGAGGCGCCCTGCAGATTCGTCTGTCAGCTTCTGACTGGTGGTGACGATGCCTGACGGCCGGCGATCGTTGCGGAAGAACGCACGCGAGCCGACCTCCAGCGCAAGCTGGAAATCGATCGCGCCCTTGGCCTGTTTCCACGGCACCAGCGGCCGCAAGCCACCGTCCGCCAATCCGGTGAACCAGAACAGTTCCTGCGGCAGCAACCGGCGCATACCGGTCTCGGAAGCATAGTCTACCGACATGCTGCGCTCGCCCCAGTTCGCGGTCGTGCGCAGCGGCGATAGCGGCCAGATCTCCAACCCATCGACGCCGACGGTTGGCTCCGCGAAGGCCTCTCCGCGCAGGACGCAGGTGAAGGCCATTGCCGCCCAGAACTCGGCACCGGTCTGGAGGTGGTTCGGTTCGTAGGCGAGGACGTTCGCCAGTGGGAAGTCATCGCGGATGCCGTTATCGTCCTTGAACTCCAGGGCGAGGCTGCCGACGGCCTCGGCGATGATCGACACACAGAAAAACACAGCAGCGACCCGCGCGGCGGTCTCGGCTGTGTTCGCCTCCATCGGCATGGCGGCGACTAGTGACGTCCACGTGTCGTCACCGAAGAACCGGCCGTCCGTCACGTTGGACGGGGCAGGGCGCCCGGTAACCGGCGCTATCGCCATGTGGCCGTGAGCGGAGTTAAATCCACCCGCAGCGCGGCGGTAATCGTCTGGGCTGGGCATCAGAGTATCAACATGCCCCTTTCCTCATAGACGAAGCCTTCAGCGGCCTCTGGGCTCAAAGTCATCAATGTCGCCGCGGAGAACATCGCAGCGACAGGATCGATTTTCGCACTGGGCGACTGCTTCGTGATCGCGACGCCGCTCGCGCCGCGCGGCTCCTGTTTCACGTTGCCGATGCACCATGACATCAGCAGCGTCCCCGCATGGCGAACCGTGCGGGCAGCGCACTTGCGCGCGAGCCCTTTGATGACGCTGCTCAAGCGCCAGCCCTGCGGGATGGCCCTCAACTGCTCGTCTCCAAAGCCTTCGCGTGCTAGCTCGTCGACGATCGCGGCGACGCCCGCCGGATCGAGGCCGATGGCATCCTTTGCGGGTAGCTTTCCCGCGTCCCGAACGCGCTTGAACACGTCGACAACACCAAGGACGTCTTCGGTCAGGTCTTCCTGATCACCTTCGCCATCGTCACCTTCACCGATCGCAACCAACTCGCCATCGTCGTCGGGCATCTCACATCGCGTGAGCGTACCCTCTGCGATGAACCCATCCAGGTGCGTCACGATATCTTGCCGACGCTTCCAGACGATCGACCATGCCCAGGCATGCGCCCAGATCAGCCAGCGCTTGCTGCCCTTCTCGCGACCTATCAGGCAAAGACCCAAAAGATCGTCCAGGCCGCCACCGTCGACCCCGCCGACGATCACCTCGCTGCGCGCAATCAGATCGTCGAGTGACAGCGCGGGAATGGCGCACCGCGGCCAGAATGACGCGCCGGTCCATCGATCCCTCGCGAGCCGTTGGCCGATCTCGACGTTGAGATACTTCGCGAGAACGATCTGGAGCGACGTATCGCCTTCCTCGCCCTTGCCTTCCTTCACCTGTTGCAGCTTGCGCTGGATGAAGCTGACCGACTGCGACCGGCCAAGGTTGGGGTTGGTGACGTAGAAATTGGCGGGGTCGAGATACGCCTCGTCGTCGCGCATCGCCTCGGGCCACTCGTAGAGCATCCCGAAGCTGCGCGGATCGTCGATCGTGCCGTCGCGAACCCCGCGGAAATAGTCGAGCTTGTCCTTGAACACGCCGCGGGGGCGCTCGTCGCTATGCGTCGTCAGGTAGATGACGAAGCCTTCGGGGCGAGAGGCCAGTCCGCCAGTGCCTTCCTCCAGCATCGACTCGGCGTTGTTCTGCTTCCCGAAGATCCATAGCTCGTCGACAAGGACGAAGCCGGCCTTGCTGCCGCCTACCGTGCCTGTGTCCGCGGCGATGACGCGGAGTTCGGCCCCGGTGACCCGATGCTTGATCATCCGCTGGTTGTCGACGACGTGCAGCAGCTTCTTCAGCTTCGGGTCGATCCGCACCATCGCCGCGGCCGGGCCGAAGCTGTTGCCCGCGACTTTCTGCGTCGGAGCGAGGATGCTCAGCGCCGCGTCGTGCCGCCAGTTCCGGATCAGCGCGGTAAGCATAATGCCCGCCGCGATCGTCGACTTGCCGTTTTTCTTGCTGATGAGGAGGAGATACTCCTCGATCAGCCGCTGCCCAGCGTTGGCGTCGTATGCGCCGAAAATCGCGCCGACCAGGTCGAACACGAACTGCTCGCAGGCTTCACCGAATGTCGGTTGGCCAGCGACATCGACCATGCGAAGCGACTTGAAAATATCCAAAGCGGCTTCCGCCTCGGCGGGGAACAGCGGAGCGAACGGTACCAACGATTCCCGCCCGACGATCCGGCGTTCCCAATCCGGACACGCGGTCGTCCACACCGGCGCGGGCGCCGTGATGATGCTCAATTGAGCAGACCGGGCGGCGGGCCGGGCGTCTCATACAATCCGCGGACGTCCTGCGCGTCCTGAAGCGCCACTTCCTTCTTGCCGAGCGCGGCAGGTCGTGGCGGACGCGCGTGGTTCGAGACGCGATCGGACAGATCGTCGAGGCGAGCTTTCTCAAGGCGCCGTGCCAGTTCCTTCTCGGCGGGCACGCTGCCCGTCTTGGCAAGCTCATTGAGCCGGCTGAACTGAACCATTTCGAAGCGGATGGCCGCGGCATCCCGCTGTGCAAGCTCGGAAGAATAATGCTTGCGCAGCGTAGGGACCGACACCCCGATCGCCGTTGCCGCCTGTTTGACCGTCAGGCCACGCACGAACGCCAACAGCACCTTATTTGAGTTTTCGATAGACCACGAATGCTCGGGTCGGCCGCGCCCTTCCTTGCGGGGCGTGACGGGGTCGCCGAACAGGTCGACCCCCGAAAACTCCGCTGCGGCCAAAAAAAATCTCCCGATGAGAACGTTAGCGGTCTAGGGGCCGGCGCCCTTGTGAGGTTTCGCCCCCCCCCCGGTCACCCGAGGCCGCGCCGTTCCTGCCGCTGCTTCCAGCTATCGTGGCACGGCTTGCAGAGGGTCCAGAGGTTGAGGATGTCCCAGAACAGCGCCTCGACGCCGCGATGCGGTTGCTTGTGATCCGCAACCAGCTGCGACGTATCACCCTCGATCCGTCCGCACTTCTGACACGTAAACAGGTCGCGAATGAGCACGAACATGCGCAGCTTCTGCCACCGTGCCGTCTTGTACCACTTGCGCCAGCCCTGCTGGTCACGATCCCGATCGAACGCCTGACGATCACCCGGTAGATAAGTTAGCCGGGATGCGGGCGCGGATAGGCGAGGGGGCAGGCTCTTCAATCGGCCCATGCGCATATGCCTAAACGGCGACGGGCGGCGTGACCGAAGCCGCGCCGCCCGTCGAAGGGGGTAACAGGGGGAAGGGGACATTCATTGATCCGCTTGCACGTCTCGCCGAACGTATTGCTGAATAGGCCCACAGGCCCCTAGAGCCCGAATTGTTTATTTCGCCCCGTTACGCATTCTAGGGCTTCACATGCTCTAGGCGCGCAAAACAGCCAATCCCGACCTTATCCAGCTTCGTTGCTATGCGCGTGATGGCGCGCGAGTAGCGCTTGGCGAGCGTATCGGTATGCCCAGCCCATCCGATCACCTTGGCTGCCGAGGCCCAGGCAGGGCGCGATGCACCGCGCTCCAGCTGGCCGAGGATGATCCCGACCAGCTTGCGGTCACGCGCATCGACCCAGCCCATCCACCCGAGCGCCTGTTCCATCCGATCGACCTCAGCCGAACGCAGGCCTGGCATACGCGGCAGGGCGTCACGATCGTAGTCGTCGCTGTCGAGCTGATACATCTCCCACAGTTCCTGCCTCGACAGCTGCCCGCGCTCGTAGATCGACGACGCACGCGCATCCATAAGCCAGCCAGCCTCGCGGTCAGGCATGCGACGCAGGAACCCCCAAGCCTCGACCAAGCGCTCTTCGACAAGGGCGAAGGTAACAGCACCGTTGTCACTCCCATGAATGGGAGGCTTATTGGGAGGATAGAATGTAGTATTATCAGTCATATAGCTTTGCTCCGGGAAGGTGGGAGTGAAATCACGGGTAATCCCGCATGCGCGCCTGTGCGCACACTAGGTGGACGGGTCGGGATTTGGCTCCCAAGCTCCCGCACCCTCCCGGAACCGCAGAAAACCGCGCTTCCCGTGTGTTGCCAATCCTCCCATTGGTGGGAGCGAGGGAGGATTACAGAGGTTCGTCAAAGCCGCCTCCATCATTGTCCGAGGGGGCCGGGGAGGACGGATCGCGTGGCGGCGGCAAGTCGCGCGTCACCGCTTTGCCATCGCTATCGACAAAATCATGCGGATCGTACCGCCCGGCGATGTCGTCCCAGACCATCGAACTCGACTTGCGGATCTTGAATCCCTTCCGCTGCATCTGCGCGTTCAGGTATTTGGCTGACCACGGCTTGCCAGTGCCGGCGAGCAGCTGCGCCCACGTCTGCCACGCGGCGAACAGCTGATGCAGCGGCGTGGCACCCATCGTCTGCCCCTGCGCCCGCTCGATGCAGAGCGTCAGGAACTGCCCAAGGATGTCGTTCTCTTCCTGATACTCGCGCGTTGCCGCTCTGACCGCCTCAGGCGTCGGCAGGCCGCTCCCGAGGTACGCGATGGCACCACGGATCATCCGGTTCAGGATGCCGCTCCGCTCCGCCTGTAGCTTGGCCTTCAGCTGGATATCCTGCTGCGCGTCGGGAATGATCACGGCCCACGGGATGACCTGCACACGGCGCTGGATCCCATGGTCCGTCCCGATCTTCGGCATGTTGTTCGCCGACACCGTGTTGGTGAAGGTGACGAGCAGCTGAAATGGTGGCTTCATCAGTTCGCGGACACCGCCGATCGGCTCGTCGCTCGTCATCGCCTTGATCAGACCGTCGGAGAACTTGGACCCGTCCTCCGGTTCGTTCGCGTAGACCATGCGTCGGCCGGCGAGCGCAGCCAGATCCGGCGATGCGTCGCTGCCCTTGCGATACTTGCCTTGGTCGATGAACGTCTCGATTCCCGCAGCCCAGGCATAATCGCCGAGGATGCCGGCATGCGTGTTGATCCAGACGCCCTTGCCGTTCGATCCCTGCCCGTAGAACAGTGCCATCTTCTGCGCGTCCGCCAGCCCCAGCGCGTTGTATCCGGCCCAACAGTCGAGAAAGTCGCGCATCTCCGGATCGGGTTGCACCTGTTCGAGAAACGCGTCGTACAATGGCGATCGGGCATCCGCGTCGTACGAGACGTTGGCGATCTTCGTGATCCTGTGATCGCGGTTCGACGGGCAGAGCCGCACGCCGGCACCATAACCCTCCCCAGGGCGTCGAAACTGCAACGTCCCGTTCTCGATATTGAGCAGCAGCGGGTCCGCGTCGAAGTCATCGGGCCGCGATGACAGCCGCGCCTCCGCCATCTTGGCGATGCACGCGATATGACCAGCACCTTCCGATGTCCTGCCCCACTTGGCGATCGTGTCGGAGAACAGCGTGATGACGCCGCGCTTGTTCGACACGATGCGATCGAACCGGCTGCGCTGCTGCGCCTCGTGCGCGCGCACCTGCTCGGCATCCCAAAGCGGCATCGGATCCTCTTTGACGCCGGATTCACGAATGAGGTCCGCTTCCTCTTGGATCGTCCGCATCGTGTCCTGCACCGCGCGGCCGAGCAGCGATATCGCCATATCCCGGTTCCAGCGGCGACCATCCCACGCGAGCCAGCCCCATTGCTCGACGAACAGGAAATCCCGCCCGTGCCGCTTCAGGAAGCGTTCGAGGTTGCCGAGGTCGGTATGCGGCAGGAACGCGCACGTCCGCATCAGCGCGTCCGCCCCGTCGCCCCCCGGCCCCTTTCGTCCGATATCGAAGCGCAGCCCTCCCTCGTGGGAGCTTGGCTGGCCATCATCAGTCGAACCGGGGGCGGGGGGCGAAGGGCGGGAGGCGGCGCGAGGCGGTCTCTCCCGCCGGGAACGTGATGCGGCCGCGATCTCTGCGAGATCACGAGGACTGTTCATCCCGGCGGTCCAGCCGCTGTTCACGGTGGCGAGCAGCTGCGCTTCATCATCGTCGCCGGGATTGTCCCGCGCCGCCGCTTCGATCGTAGACCGCGCGAACCGCTCGTCGAGTGCGCCCGCTGCGACGAGGCTAGCGATTTTCAGCGCGCTGACGTTCAACTGGTCGTTACGCTTGCCCGACGCGGCCTGCCGGATCTCGCGGCACTCGCCGTCGAGCGCCCGCATCCCGTATTTGCGGATATCCTCGTCGACGTCGGCCTCGCGCTTGGCGGGCGGCGGTGCGCTACGATCGGCCGCGTCGGCCGCTGCGACGACCGACGCCGGTTTCTTGGCCTTCGGACTGCGCAGGATCTCGATCAGCGCGGCCGGCGCGTCGGCGATGGCCGCATCGTCGCGCCAGTCGCCGCGATCGAGCCATCGATAGCGAGCGCCGGTTTCGGTCATGATGCTAGGCGGCGCGATGACGTATCCGCCCAGGCCGCGCACGTCGACGTGCGCCGGGAGGTTACCACGGTTGCGGATCGGTTCGCCGGCAGGCTGCCGGAAGTAGACGTGCACGCCGTCGGATTGTGTCACGGCCGTCACCGAGCGCGGCAAGGCGCAGCCCATCTGCTCTTCGAGATCCGCCTTCAGCGTTTCGAGCGTCCAGATCTCGCCGGTCGCGGTATCCTCGCGAGGATCGAAGTCGAGAACGAAGCAACCGTTCACGCCGGTCGGCAGGCCGATCAGCGCGTCGGGATGATCGCGCCACCACGCGACGATACGCGCCTCGTCGGTAGTCGCGTCCTTCAGGCCCTGCCCGGTATACGGTGCCTTCGCTTTGAAGGTGCGGGTCTTGCCGACGCTGTTCGGCTCGGTCGTGAAATCCCGCTCGCGACAAGGGAATACGGCCCAGCCGCGGCGCGCGAATTGCAGCGCCGCCGAACACATGGCGGACGGTAAGGAAGCGACGGACACGATAGATTACCCCCGGAGCGCTCGAAGGCGCGAAAAATAGCTAGGCGGAGCGCGCCATCAGACCGGAACCCCATCGGCATCGAGGCCGCGCTCGATCAGCGCGATCAACATTGCGCCAGGTGCCTGCCCCACATCACGCGCGGCATCGACGACGCGCATCCAGACGTCCGGCCAGCGGCGCTTGACGACCTCGATCGTGTCACCCGGCGTCGCCACGCACATCGTCGAGATCTGCTCGGCAGGCGTGAGATCGCGGCGAAGCGAATGCAGATAAGCCGGAGCCTTTTCGGCAAGGGGCCGCGCGCCGGGGCGAAACGCGGACTCGCGCGCAGCTGCGGCGACGGCCGCAGGGTCGGGCCGGGCCGGTGCGACGCTAGCCTGTCGCGCGACGTCAACGGCGCGTGCCCCGTCCCGAGACGTCGTCTTGTGACCACGGACAGGGAGGGTACGGGCGGATATGCCGCCGGGGTTGGCAACGATGAAATCACGCACCCGAGCGACTGTCCGCGGCGACGGATACAGAGCCCCGCGGATCGACGAGATCGTTGTGTTGGCGATACCACTGGCGCGCGAGAAATCCTCGATCGTACAGTTCACCGACACGCAATAGCCCCGGATCTCGCGATAGAGGCACGCGCCGGCCGGGCGTTCGGAGAGCTTCTGGCCCATCAGCCGGCCTTCGCAGTCGTCTTGCCCGAACCGACGATCGTCGCGACCCGCGGTTCGCCCGGCCCCTGCGAGTCCATCGTGATCCGCTTAGCGGCGACCAACTGCCGGATGCGGTAGCTCGCCGCAGCGGCATCGCTCAGCCCGCACCGTCGGGCGATCACAGCGTTCGAGGGACACGGCAGCTTGAAACTCGCGGCCCGGCGAATCTCGCGCAAAACCAGTTCCGCCGGATTCGTCTCGTCGACCTTGATGACCGGCGTCGACACCACGGCCGGCGCATCGGCCGTGGTGAGGCGGATTGCCAGATACTCAGTGATGCCGTCGCCAGCGCGCTGGTAGGTCAGCGTGATCATGCCATCGTCGACGAGCGACATCGCATGCTTCCAGGCGGGCGCCGCACGCGGGATCTCGGCCCCACTTGCGTAGATCAGTGCGTCTTTTGGCTCAGCACTGGCGACCCATGCGTCGAACTCTTCGACGCTGACGGCGAAAGAGGGCCGGGCGGGCTTGCGAACAGCGGTCATGCAGCCCTCCGCATCGTCTCGCGAGCAACGGCAGGCGCGAACCAACCACCCTCGGGCTTGGCATCCCAGTCGGATGCCGACACCTCGCCGCCGGTGAAGGCGTAGATCTGGTATCCGACGCCGTCGACCGGCGTCGTGTCGCCTGTCATCATGCGTTCGATCGCGATCTGCCCCATGCCGATACGCCGCATGAGCTTGTCGAGCGTGCCGACAGGCTGATGCATGATCCAACGGGCAAGGCGACGCGCGCCTTCGTTGGGTACGCTAACGCCTAACCGTAATTTCGCCTTCATGCTGCTACCCCTCGTTCGAAACGGTCAATTCTGTTGAGCAGGGCGCCGAGCGCATCGAATGCCGCCCGGATGTCTGGCTTGGCGTCCAGGAGTTCGTTCCGCGTCAGGGCGGCGCCACCATCGGACGATGATGCGGAGGCCACGACGAGCTTGTGAACGGCGCCAGTCATAGCGGGCAGGGCATCGATGTCGCAGATTGCGTCGAGGGGAACGGAGCGCCGACCGAAGTGGCCGAGAAACCCGTCCAACGCGTGCGGATCGAGCGCCAGCAGGTTGGCTGCGGTATCGAGGCAAAGCATTGATCGCTCGTCCCGTGCATTGCGCACCGTCTTTTCGTCGATGCCGCCCAGCGCCTTGGCGACGCGGGTAGGGCCATGTTCCGCGCAGAGTTTGCGTAGCGGGCGAGACAGCAACTCGCGGGCGTCGTCTTCCGTGAGAAGCGCAACTGGCGGGCGGACAGGGGCCGTCATCAGCAGGCACACCCTGCAACATGATCTACGACCGCAGCCAATTCGATGCCGAAGAAATCGTTCGCCGTGACCCTCCCTTGCGTCGCACTGACGATCAGCGGCATGGTGGCGCGATCAGGGATACGAGCACCGTTTACATACCGGCGCACAGCCTCGGCGGTTCTGCCGATGCGTTCGGCAAACGCGCTCGGCTCCACGTTCTGCTCGATAAGCCAATCTTTGAGTGTCATGGAAAACTCCGGTTTCAACACCATAATGGTGTTGCGTGAGACCGGATGTCAACACCATTTTGGCGGATAGCAGTGCGCCACCATTTTGGTGCACTTATCCGTCTATGGATGCAGGCGAACGAATAGCTGAGTTGCGCGGACAGAGGGGCTGGAGCCGTCCAGAACTCGCCCGACGGATGGCCACGACCCCGCAGCAGCTAGAGCGCTTGGAAAAAGGGCAGCGTAGGCTGACTATGGATTGGCTCCAGCGGGCGGCTGCTGCGCTTGAGACGGATGTCACGACCCTAGTAGCCGATGCGGACTTGACCGCTGTCACCGCGGGCGCGGCCAACGCCATGCCATTTAAATATGAGGGGGCTTCCAACCAGAGGATGGCCGAGAACCTGCCGATTTACGGAACAGCAATAGGGACCGAGCGCCTATTTGAAGGCGATGCTGTCGAGCAAACGATGCTCAACACTGGGGATACCGTTGGTTATCTCAAGCGCCCAACAATGTTGAATGGTAGAGGCGACGTTTATGGGCTCTACGTCCAAGGTTCGTCGATGGACCCGGTGTTTTGCGAAGGTGCAACCATCGTGGCTGAGACCAAAAGGCCGCCGCGCATCGGTGATGATGTAGTCGTTTATCTTCGTCCTGACGACCACAACGAGGATGATGGCCTTCGATCGCGCGCCGTACTGGTCAAGCGCCTCGTTCGCCGGAGCGGCACATGGATTGAACTTCAACAATTCTCACCGGCTTTGGTGTTCAAAATCGAGACGGCCGAAATTCTGCGTGTTGATCGTGTCATGACGTTGGGCGACCTTCTCGGCTAGAGCAGGTCAACCGGAAGCACCATAATGGTGTTGACAGTGTGACACCATTATGGTGTTTTACTCCCGTCAGGGCATCCCGCCCGATGGGAGTTGCGAATGCGCACCGTCACCAACGTTCAGCAGGTTGAGGCGCCTTCCTCGTTCGCTGACTGCTTCGACATCTTGGGCGACCCCGCCCCGGCGCTCGCTGGTCGCATCCCGCAGACCCTGCGCGGCCACGTAAGCGCCCGTCCGTTCGGTGACTTCGGCACCGTCCTGCTCGCACAGAAGCCAGCGTCATCGGATCTCTCCGACCGCGTAGTCCGTTGGCGAGCAGGCGATGTGCGCGGCGACCTGCCACTGCGCGCGCACTCGGATCAATCGGCGGACGATCGCCGGCTCCGCTTTGCGATATCGGTCACGGCCGTAGTCTTCAGCGGCTGGATCATCGTCGGCGTCATCGCCGCCGCGCTGTCGGGCAAGCTCTAATGGCGCCGATCGAAACCACCATTGATACCCGAAAGCACGAAGACGGGCGGTCGGGGCTAATGTCGCCGTTCGTGCACCCAACGGTCGCTGAGATGGAGACAGCCCGGCAGATCGTCGACAGCCCTCCGGTCATCTCCACTTACGCCGCCTGCGCATGGGACGAAATGCATGACGACGGCCAGGTGTGGCTCGGTGCGATCATCCGCGAAGCGGCGCGTAAGGCCGGGGGCAAGTCACCGCGCCACGTCGTCGTGAGCATGGATGCGCCGGTCAAATGGTCGGTGCAGGCATTCTTCCGCGCAACGCGAAATTACGCTGGCGGGATCGTCCTTGGCTTCGCGCCCACCTTCTGCGCGATCGGTGCCGAACTGCTCACCGGGGACACCCGTGGAGTGGCGGTCATGATCGGCCCCTTCTGGATCGGCTTCGCCTGCCGCAAGTTCGACAAGGATGCGCAATGACGCGCCCGCCCATCCAAGGCGCCTTGTTACAAGGCTGCTCTCAGATGGGCCACAATCGCTTGCGGGGTCAGCAGGCGGGTGGATGGCCGGTTCGCGAGTGCCCTGAGTGCAGGAAGCCCTTTGAGCCGAAAGTAGCCAACCAGCTATTCTGCACGCCCGCACATAATACCGACTGGAACAATCGCGCCACCAAGCGCGGCCGGGTGCTGACGCCTCTGGGAATGGTCGCGCGGATCACGCGCAACGGCACCCGAGGCACGCCAGAGGCGAGAGAGGCGGGGCGCGTCGCCTCGTCGCATCATGCCGCCCTCATCCAGCGCTACCGCGACGAAGATCGCGAGGCGGACCGGATGGAATGGCCCGCGTTCATGATCCTGCGCATTCTTACCGGATTTGACCCGTTATGACCGAGCGCCCCCGCTTCGTTTACGCATATGCCGAGATGGCACAGGTTGCCGAGGACGTCCGGAAGAACCGAGCGGAGGGCGACCCCGCGTTGGTCGATGCTGGAAAGCTATCGGACGACGAGGCCGCGACCCGGCTGCGTATCTCCACCGCCATCGCCGTTGACTGGAAGCATTTCGCCCGCATGGAACTGCCGCGCGTCGACCGCACGACGAGCGCCGAGAAAGTCGATAGCCTCGCATCCGTGCTCGCAGGTGCCGCGAAGCGAAGAGATCGTATGCAAGCCGCGATGATAGGCGAATATGGACGTGCGGTCGCTGCGCTGTCGCTGAGTGAGCTATGGGCGATCCACGACACGCACGACGCACGATCGCAGCGAATCCTGCCGTACCTGCACTGGGAGAGCTACGCAGCCGCGCTGGAGGCCATGCTTTGGTGGCAGCAGCGCCCGCACTACGAGGGCCGGCGCTTCATCACGATGGTGAACCAGCAGCTTGCGGGCCTGGTCTCCGTCGAGCAGGCGAGGGCCGCGGCATGAGCGCCGTCGCACGCTTCAAGGAAGCCGACGTGACCCGGGCAGTGCGAGGCGCGACCAAGGCCGGAATGCTGATCGGACGCATTGAGATTGATCCGAACGGGAAGATCGTCATCCTGAGCGAATCGGTCGCGCCTCCCGTCGATCCGAACCCGTGGGACGATCTGTTAAATGGCAAAGCCTAGGTACCTGCCGACCTACGTCACCAGCTTCAAAGACCGCCATGGCGGTGAGCACCTGCGCTTCCGCCGCAAAGGCTATGCCACCGCGTACATGAAGTCGGCGGTTGGCACCGAAGAGTTCCGGATCGAATACCGCGCCTTGATGGACACCCCGGACAACACGACCGAGGTCGCGATCGCGCGCTGTTCGCCCGGCACGATTAACGATCTCGTCACGCGCTACCTTGCGACGCCGTCGCGCCTGGGACCGACCAAGCCTACGCAGAAGAAGATTCGGGCGATCCTTTGCCGTTTCCGTGAGGCGCATGGCTCCAAGCCTGTCGCGCGTTTGAACTTCGAGCACATCGATATCATCGTCGCCTCGCGGATGGAGAAGGTCCAGGTTGGCAAGCGGATGGAGGGCGGGATCGAGGCCGCGCGCAAGCTGCGCAAGGAACTCGTGCGCCTGTTCGATTTCGCGGTGAAGATCCGCATGAGACCGGACAACCCTGTGAAGCAGGCCGACCGGGTCAAGGTTGCGGCCGGCGAGCGGTCGAAGGGTTTTCACACCTGGACCGAGGACGAGATCGCGCAGTACCGCGCATTCCACAGCCTCGGCACGAAAGCGCGGCTGGCGATGGAGCTTATGCTCTGGACGGGACAGCGGCGGATCGATGCGATCCGCATGGGACGCCAGCATATCCAGAAGGGCCGCGTCGAGTTCTCGCAGAGCAAGGGCGGCAAGGATCTCGGTATTCCCGTCGCGCCGCAGTTGCTCGAAGCGATCGTCGCGATGCCGCTCGAATCGAAGGGGCATCTCTGCTTCTTGACGACGACGCACGGGAAGCCGTTCTCTAACCCCGGCTTCGGCAACTGGTTTCGCGACCAGTGCGACGCCGCCGGCCTGCCGCAGTGTACTGCGCATGGGCTGCGCAAGGCGATGATGCGGCGCATGGCCGAGCTTCACTTCGGCAACCAATCATTGAAATCGATATCCGGTCACAGCGGCGACGCCGAGGTCGCGACCTACACGCGAGCGGTCGATCAAAGGCGCATGGCGGACGATGCGATCAAGGCAATTGCGGCATGGGAAAAGCACTCGCTCGGAACCAGCCAATGGCTAACCGAAAATGGATCGAATGGCTAACTTTATCCAACCCGCTGTAAAACCCCGATAAAATATCGAAGGTGGAGGCCCGACCGGGAATCGAACCCGGGTGCGAGGATTTGCAGTCCTCTACGTCACCACTCCGCCATCGGGCCCCGATTGCGTGAAGGCGGCGCAAATGCTTCGTTTTGTCGTCGCGGTCAACCGTCAGTTAGGGGCAGGCGGGCGATTATTCCCTGCCGGCGGTGCGCGCCGACGACGGGACGGGCGATCGGACGGCACCAAACCAGATCAAGACTCGCGCCGGAGTGGTTCTTTCCCTAAGGCGACGGTAACGATAAACCGACTTGGGGGCAGGTCGCTTGAGAAAAGATGCGGTTGCGGGCGGGACGAACACTGCGGACGTGGAGGAGGCGGTTTTCGCGATGCCGGCCGGGATGGCGATCCGGTATGATCGGCCGGCCGCCGCGCTCGCCGACTACATCACCGGCTATCACGTCTATCGCTCGAGCGATCCTCCAGGCGGGGAAGGGCAGGTCGACTGGTTCCTGCCGGCGACCGCCAACGTCCGGATCGCGATCGATGCCGGGCCGATCGCGGTATCGATCGGTCGACGGACCTATGATCCCTTGCCCGCCGCCAGCCTGTTCGGGCCGACCAGCCAGGCGCTGAAGGCGACGACCCACGGCGGCGTGATGATCGGCTTCGGCATCAGCGCGCTCGGCTGGGGGAGGCTGATGCGCCGACCGGCGGACGATTTCCGCAATCGGATCGTGCCGTTGGAAGACGTGCTCGGCCGCGGGTTCACGAACCGCCTCGTCGCAGCACTTCAGGCCGCGACGGACGATGCGGCGGTCGCGCCCATTCTCGATGCGCTGTTGACCGAGCGGCTTGGGCCTCCGCACCGCGATGCCGCGCTGGTCCGGCAGCTCATGGAAATCCTCGCCAGCGATGGTCCCGCCGACATGACGGCGGCGGCGGCGCGGCTCGCTATTCCCACGCATGCGCTTCGCCGTCTCTCGGTCCGGCATTTCGGCTTCCCGCCCAAGATGCTGCTGATGCGCGCGCGCTTCCTGCGATCGCTCGTACGGCTGATGTCCACGGGCGAAGCGGCGAACTATGCGCTGATCGACGGCAGCTATTTCGATGCGTCCCACTTCCTGCGTGATTCGGGCACGTTCCTCGGCATGACGCCGCGTCGTTTCATGGCGCTCACCAAACCGTTTCTCGAAGCCAGCTTGCGTGCGCGCGATGCCGTATTGGGTTCGCCGACCCAGGTGCTGCATGACATCGACACCGCGCCCGCCCGCAAGGTCGGTCATGAGTCCGCACACGCGTCTAAACATTTGTTAGGGGCGCATCGGGTCATTTCCGGCGACGCTGCCGATATTCGCTGCTAGAGCAGTCGACAGAGGTAGTGCTCAGGTCTTCCGCGTGCACCCTCGGCGCTCCGCCCGCGGCATCTCGGTGTCACACGGGCGGGCGGGGCGCCTTCACTTCCCCGCGTCGTGATACCTACAGCGCGCGATACCTCCAGCGGCCAGACCTACAGCGTCGCGATGGACCGCACCGATCCTCGAATCACCCGACCCGAAGCACAGCCTGCGTGGAATCCGATCAACCGGCGCTTGGCGACGGCGCGGTCGCGCGATATCAGGTCGGTACGCAACAAGTGTATTGCACAACTAAAACAGCTGTGCGACAGGATGGCCCATGACGACGACAACTCTCGATACTTCCTCGCTCGCAGCCGAGACGCATGACATCGGTGGGACCACCATGTCCTCTGCACCCGCTAGTTTCGACACGATGCGTCACGCGATGGTCGCGAGCCAGTTGCGCACCAACGCGGTCAACGATCAGCGCGTCGTCGCGGCGATGGCCCGTGTGCCGCGCGAGCAGTTCATGCCCGACGGCGTGCGCTCGATCGCCTACCGCGACACGGCGATCCCGCTCGGTGGCGGTCGTTACGCCAATCTGCCGATGGCGACCGGCCGGCTGCTGACCGAAGCGTACCTGACCGCGACCGACCGCGTGCTGCTGATCGGCGCCGCTACGGGCTATACCGCCGCGGTGCTGAGCGAGATCGTCGGGTCGGTCGTCGCCGTCGAGAGCGACCCCGCTCTGCTGGCGATCGCGCGCACTGCGCTGGCCGGTGTCGGCAACGTCGAACTGGTCGAGGAGCCGATGCAGGACGGTCACGCTGCCGGCGCACCGTATGACGTGCTGATCGTCGACGGCGCGGTCGAGTCGGTGCCCGACGCCCTGATCGCGCAGGTCCGCCCGGATGGTCGCGTGACCGCCGGCATCGCCGAGCGCGGGCTGACCCGGCTCGCATCGGGTCGCAAGACCGATGGCGGCTTCGCACTCGTCGCGTTCGTCGATGTCGAATGCGTCGTGCTGCCGGGCTTCGCAACGCCCAAACCCTTTCAGTTCTGAGGCCCAGCATGCCGCGCACCGCTCATATCCGCCGTCTGCTTGTGAGTGTTGCGCTGATCTATAGCACTGCACCGGCTCAGGCCGAGACGCTACGCGAGGCGCTGGCCAAGGCCTATAATACCAACCCGACATTGACCGGCCAGCGTGCGACGCAGCGGGCGACCGACGAGAACGTCCCGATCGCCCGTGCGGCCGGGCTGCCGTCGGCCAATGCGACGGGCGACTATACCGAGTTCGTCGTCAACGCGGCGAACAACTTCCTGGCGCCGCAGCGGCAGGGCGTGGCGCGGGCAAACGTCTCCGTGCCGCTGTATCTGGGCGGGCAGGTGCGCAATTCGGTCGCCGCCGCCAAGACCCGTGTCGAGGGCGGGCGTGCGACGCTGCGCAGCACCGAGGCCGATCTGTTCACCAACGTCGTCGCCGCATACATGGACGTGATCCGCGACGAGGCGATCGTCGGCCTGAACACGCAGAATGTCCGCGTGCTCGACGTCAATCTTCAGGCGAGCCGCGACCGCTTCCAGGTCGGCGACCTGACGCGGACCGACGTCGCGCAGTCCGATGCGCGTCTGGCGCTTGCCCGTGCGCAGCTCCAGTCGGCACAGGCGCAGCTGATCACCAGCCGCGAGAACTATATCCAGCTGGTCGGCAGCCCTCCGGGTGTTCTCGAAGCGCCGCCGACCCTGCCGCATTTGCCCGACAGCCCCGCCTCGGCGGTGACCGTCGCGATCGAGAATAATCCCGTGCTGATCGCCGCCGCCAAGGAGCGCGACGCGACCCGCTACGACGTCGGCGTCGCGCGTGCGAGCCGCCTGCCGCAGGTCAGCGCGGTCGGTGGCGCCAGCTACACCAATTATCTGAACTCGATTCCACCGAGCGGCGGCGGCATCGGCGCGGGCAGCACGCCCAACGCGAACAAGGCGGTGCAGGCCGGGCTGTCGCTGACCCTGCCGCTGTTCCAGGGCGGCCGCCCCGCCGCGCAGGTCCGCCAAGCCGAAGCGTTGCAGTCGCGCGCGATCGAGAACGTGACCGCCACCGAACGCAACGTCATCTCGCAGGCGCGGTCTTCCTATGCCACGTGGCGTTCGTCCGAGCAGGTGATCCAGTCGTCCGAGACCGCGGTCAACGCGAACAAGCTGAGCCTCGAGGGCGTCCGCGCCGAGAACAGCGTCGGCACGCGCACCATCCTCGACATTCTCAACGCCGAGCAGGAATTGCTCAACAGCCAGGTGACGCTCGTGACCGCGCGACGGGACGCGTATGTCGCGGGCTTCGCGTTGCTGGCGGCGATGGGGCAGGCCGAGGCGCGCGATCTCGGGCTCGACGGCGGCGTGCTGTACGATCCGGTCGCCAATTATCAGCGCGTCCGCCACAAGATCTGGGATTTCGGCGGCGATGGCGAGCCGGTGCCGGTCGCCACCAGTACCGCGCAATCGCCAGCACAGGATGCCCGCGTCGCGCCGCAACGCGACCCGTTGCTCGATACGCCGGTTGACAGGAACCCCGCCTTAACCACAGGTATGGCGGCGCCGAGCCGCCAATAGGGGTGCGCGCGGCTACGGGGTTTGGGATGGTCCGGATGGGGGACGTGAACGGCGAGCCGTCGATGGAGGAAATCCTGTCGTCGATCAAACGCATCATCGCCGAAGAGGGCGACACGCCCGGCCGGTCGCGCCGTCCGTCGCGGACGATGTCGGCACCGGTCGAACCTGCCCAGGGTTATCAGGAGCCCGCCTATCGGGACGCCGCGTATCTCGACGACGAGAACGACGACGATGAAATTCTCGAATTGAGCGATCCGATGCCGATGGTCGACCGTACACCCCGCACGCCGAAATCCCCGGTACTGACGTCGGTCGATGCCGCGCCGGAACCGCGTCAGGCCGCAGCCAAGCCGCAGGCACAGGTCCAGGCGCCGTCCGCGGAGGCGACGTCCGAGTCGATCGTGTCGCGCGAAACCGCCGCCGCAACGCGCGCGCCGCTCGAAGCGTTGACTCGGATGATGATCAAACCCGACACCAACAGCGATGGTACGCTCGAGGGGCTGGTCCGCGAGATGTTGCGGCCGATGCTGCGCGAGTGGATCGATGCGAACCTGCCCCATATGGTCGAGGACATGGTCGCGCGAGAAATCGCCAAGATCATGAACCAGCAGCCTTAATCTTCGCGTCGCCGCGGCGGGAACCTGCGTGGTTCCGCCGGGGTTACGCTTTCCATGTCCGATCCGAGCACGCAAAATCCGGTAGCCCAGCAGGCCCCGACCCTTGCTCCGGTCGAGGGAAGGCCGAGCAACCGTATCGCGCCTGCCGACGCGGGCAGCGACATCTTCTTCGCCGCCGTACAGACCACGCGGATGCCGATGGTCGTGACCGACCCGCACCGCGACGACAACCCGATCATCTTCTGCAACGAGGCGTTCTCGTTCATGAGCGGCTATTCGCAGGACGAGATCCTCGGCAAGAATTGCCGCTTCCTCCAGGGCCCCGAAACGGACCGCGCAGCGGTCGCCGAGGTCCGGGCGGCGATCGAAAAGCGCGAGGAAGTCGCGGTCGAACTGCTCAACTACCGCAAGAACGGGTCGACGTTCTGGAACGCGCTGTTCGTGTCGCCGGTCTTCGCCGAGAATGGCGAACTGCGCTATTTCTTCGCCAGCCAGCTCGATATTTCGCGCCGTCGCGAGGCCGAGGAAGCGCTCCACGAGGCGCAGAAGATGGAGGCGGTCGGCAAGCTGACCGGCGGGATCGCGCATGATTTCAACAATCTGTTGCAGGTCATCCAGGGCTATGCCGATATCCTCGACGCGCGGATCGATGCGAACGATCGCTCGGCCCGACGCGCGGTCGACGCGATCTCGACCTCGGCCTCGCGCGCGGCCACGCTGACGCAGCAATTGCTCGCGTTCGCGCGGAAGCAGGAATTGCGCGATCGGCTGATGAACCTCAACCAGCTGATCGGCGATTTCCGTGCGATCCTGGAGCGCAGCATCGGCACCGGCATCACGCTGAAGCGCGATTTGGCCGCTAACCTGTGGAACTGCCGTGTCGATCCGGTCCAGGCCGAGATGGCGCTGCTGAACATCGTTTCGAATGCGCGCGACGCGACCGGCGGCACGGGCAAGGTCACGATCGCGACGCGCAACGCGGTGCTCCCCGAGGATGCCAGCATCGCGAAGCTCGAGCCCGGCGAATATGTCGTCGTCAGTATTTGCGACGACGGCCCGGGCATCGATCTCGCCTCCGCCGACAAGCTGTTCGAGCCGTTCTTCACGACCAAGGAAATGGGCAAGGGCGCCGGGCTCGGGCTGGCAATGGTCTATGGCTTCATGCGCCAGTCGGGCGGCCTCGCCACCGTGCGGAATGGCGACAATGGCGGAGCGGAGTTCTCGCTGTATTTCCCGCGCGCGAGTGGCGCGGTCGAACGCAAGCCTTCGGTACCCGTCGCGCCGCGGTCCGGTGGGGCCGAGCGGGTGTTGATGGTCGAGGATCAGGCGGAAGTCGGCGAGCTCGGACGCACGATCCTGGAGGATCTCGGTTACGAAGTCGTGCTGGTCAACAGCGCGCGCGGAGCCCTCGACACGCTGGCGCGCGATTCGGACTTCGCGCTGCTGTTCACCGACATCCTGATGCCCGGCGGGATGAACGGCGTCACCTTGGCGCAGTCGGTGCGGCGCGATTATCCCCGCACCGCCGTGCTGTTGACGACCGGTTTTGCGGACGAGGCGATCGACGAGGGCAGCCGGTCGTTCGAACTGATCCGCAAGCCGTATCGGCGCAACGAATTGAACGAGCGGATCCGCCAAGTGCTCGACAAGCCCGGCGCGCGGACTTGAGCGGGCGTAGCTGAGGCGCGCGCGGACTTGAGCGCGCGTATCTGAGGCGCGCGCGGACTTGAGCGGGCGTAGCTGAGGCTGGCCTAGCCCGGACACGCTCGCTAAGGCTCCGTGCATGAGCGAGCTTCCCAAAACCTTCGACCCGGCCTCCATCGAATCGCGCTGGTATGCGCATTGGGAGGCGGGCGGCCAGTTCCGGCCCGATCGTCCGAACGCCGAGCCGTGGACGATCGTCAACCCGCCGCCCAACGTCACGGGCTCGCTGCACATCGGCCACGCGCTCGACAACACGTTGCAGGATATCCTGACGCGTCACGCGCGGCTTAAGGGCAAGGACGCGCTGTGGGTGGTCGGTACCGATCACGCCGGCATCGCGACGCAGATGGTCGTGGAGCGGCAGATGGGCGCGGCTGTTCCCCCCCAGAAACGCACCGACCTGACGCGCGAGGAGTTCGTCGCGAAGGTCTGGGCGTGGAAGGAAGAGAGCGGCGGCGAGATCACGCAGCAGCTTCGCCGGCTCGGCTGCTCGATGGACTGGGCGAACGAACGCTTCACGATGGACGAGGGCTTTTCGAAGGCTGTCCTGAAGGTGTTCGTCGACCTCCACAAGGAGGGGCTGCTGTACCGCGACAAGCGCCTGGTGAACTGGGACCCGGGCCTCGGCACCGCGATCAGCGACCTCGAGGTCGAGACGCGCGAGATCAAGGGCAGCTTCTGGCACCTGCGCTATCCGCTCGCCGACGGGTCGGGCTTTATCGAGGTGGCGACGACGCGGCCGGAGACGATGCTCGCCGACATGGCCGTGGCGGTGAACGGTGCAGACGCACGCTATACCGCACTGATCGGCAAACAGGTGAAGCTCCCGATCACCGGCCGGCTGATTCCGATCATCGCGGACGACCATGCTGATCCTGAGCTGGGATCCGGTGCGGTGAAGATCACGCCGGGGCATGACTTCAACGATTTCGAGGTCGGCAAGCGGTCAGGGATGGCCGCCGGGTCGATGCTCAACATGCTCGATGCTAAGGCGCGCGTCGTCCAGGTGTCCGACGGGCTGATCCCAGACGACCTTCTCGGGCTGACGACGGCGGAGGCGCGGAAGGCCGTCGTCGCGCGGTTGAAGGCCGAAGGCTTCCTGATCCCGCACGTCGACAAGGACGGCGAAGAGCACGACGCCGAACCGCGCACGATCCAGACGCCGTACGGCGACCGCTCGGGCGTGGTGATCGAGCCGTGGCTGACCGACCAATGGTATGTCGACGCAAAGACGCTCGCTCAGCCGGCGATCGAGGCGGTGCGGACCGGCGCGATCGATATCGTCCCGAAGACGTGGGAGAAGACGTTCTTCAACTGGATGGAGAACATCCAGCCCTGGTGCGTGTCTCGCCAGCTTTGGTGGGGGCACCAGATCCCGGCGTGGTTCGGCCCCGACGGTACGCCGTATGTGGCCGAGACCGAGGCCGAAGCGCAGGCTTTGGCCGGCGAGGGCGTGACGCTAACGCGCGACCCCGACGTGCTCGACACGTGGTTTTCGTCCGCCCTCTGGCCGTTTGCGACGATGGGTTGGCCGGAGGAATCCGATCCGACGCTTGGCGGGCGCTACCCGAACGACGTGCTCATTTCCGGCTTCGACATCCTGTTCTTCTGGAACGCGCGGATGATGATGCAGGGGCTGCACTTCATGAAGGACGTGCCGTTCCGCACGCTCTATCTCCACGGCCTCGTTCGCGCGGCGGATGGCGCGAAGATGTCGAAGTCGAAGGGCAACGTCGTCAACCCACTCGGGATGATCGACCAGTATGGCGCCGACGCGCTGCGCTTCTTCATGGCGGCGATGGAGAGCCAGGGCCGCGATATCAAGATGGATGAGAAGCGCGTCGAGGGCTATCGCAACTTCGCGACCAAGCTGTGGAACGCCGCCCGGTTCGCGCAGGCCAACGGCATCGTCGCCAGCACGACGCTGGAGGCTCCGCGGGCGGAATTGGCCGTCAACAAGTGGATCATCGCCGAGACGATCGCGACCGTCCAGACGGTCGACCTCGCGCTCGCCGACTACCGCTTCGACGGCGCCGCCAACGCGATCTACCAGTTCGCGTGGAGCCGGTTCTGCGACTGGTATCTCGAGCTGATCAAGCCGCAGATGGTCGGCGACGAGCGCGGCGTCATCGATGACGAATCGAAGGCGGTCGCGGGCTGGGTGCTCGACCAGATCCTGGTCCTGCTCCACCCGTTCATGCCGTTCATCACCGAAGAACTGTGGCACGCGATGGGTCCGCGCGATCACGACCTGATCGTCGCGCAATGGCCGATGGCGGATGCGCGCTCGCTCGATCCCGAGGCGAGCAAGGAAGTCGACTGGCTGATCCGCCTGGTTCAGGAAATCCGCACCGCGCGGAATGAGTTGAATGTGCCGCCGGGCGCCCGCCTGCCGCTTCACGTCCGCGATGCGAATGCGACGACGTTGGCGCGGCTGGAACGCCAGGCGCCAGCGCTCGCCCGCCTCGCCCGCGTCACGCATGCCGAGGGTGAAGCCACCGGCGGCGCGGCGCAGGTCGTGGTCGACGAGGCGACGTTCGTCCTGCCTTTGGAAGGCGTGATCGACCTCGACGCCGAGCGCGCGCGCCTGACCAAGGCGATCGCGGCGGCGGAGAAGGAGCGCGACGCACTGTCGGGCCGCCTGGGTAACGCCAGCTTCGTCGAGCGCGCCAAGCCTGAAGCGGTAGAAAAGGCCAAGGCCGACCACGCCGACAAGGCCGCCGAGGCGACGCGGTTGCAGGCGGCACTCGGTCGCCTGGGCTGACCTGCTCCCCTCCCGCCTGCGGGACGGGTTGGGGGGGGGGCGTGCCCCAAGAAGCCGGACGCCAGTACGTACGTCGCACCCTCCCCTGACCCCTCCCGCAAGCGGGAGGGGAATGCGTGCTTGAACGCCGCCGCTCCCAACCAAGTCCGTCACCCCAGCGAAAGCTGGGGTATTCCGGTGGGTGGACGCACCGGTTGCCCGAAAGCGGGGATACCCCAGTTTTCGCTGGGGTAACGGAAGGGAGTGTTGGACTGACTGGGCGGCGTTATCCGACCGCCTTCTTGTTCTCCCGCGAAGGCGGGAGCCCAGTCTGGATCCCCGCCGTCGCGGGGAAACAAAGCGGCCTTGATCCGAAGCGGGAGCGATGGGCTTGTTCCGGCGTTCTCTGCGCGGCTACGCCTGTCGATCTGGCGCGAGCCTGTCCGCCGGTGGATGCCGGATCGAGCCGGCATGACGGAGTGACTGTGTGAGGGACCTGCAATCCGATCTTCCGCTTGCCGAAGCGCGCAGCGCAGCCAAATCAGGCGCCAAGCCAGGCCAGCGCGACCTCACCACGGGCCACATCGGCGGCACGCTCCTCGCGTTCGCGCTGCCGACGCTCGGCTCGAACATCCTGCAGTCGCTGAACGGCTCGATCAACGCGATCTGGGTCGGGCGTTATCTCGGCGAAGGCGCGCTCGCCGCCACGTCGAACGCGAACATCATCATGTTCCTCACCTTCGGCGCGGTGTTCGGGTTCGGCATGGCTGCGACGATCCTGGTCGGCCAGAGCTTCGGCCGCTATGACCTCGAAGGCGCGCGCCGGGCGTTCGGCTCCGCCGTCGGCCTAGTCCTCGGCGGAGCGATCGTCATCGCCGCGCTCGGCTGGGTGTTCGCGCCCGAGATCCTGCATCTGCTCGCCACACCCGGCGACGCGATGCCGCTCGCGCTCGCGTACCTGCGCGTGATCTTTCTGGGGCTGCCAGCGTCGATGATGATGGTGCTGCTGATGATGGGCCTGCGCGGGACCGGTGATTCGATGACGCCGCTCTGGTTCATGCTGCTCAGTGCGATCCTCGACAGTGGGCTCAACCCGTTGCTGATCGCCGGCATCGGCCCGTTCCCGCAGATGGGCATTGCCGGCTCGGCGATGGCGACGCTGATCGCCAGCCACGTCTCGCTGCTCGGGCTTATCGTCTATATCTACAAACGCGACCTGCCGCTGCGGCTGCGCGGCAACGAACTCCGCTACCTGATCCCCGAGCGCGCGCTGGCCGGGACGATCGTCCGGAAGGGCCTGCCGATGGGCGCGCAGATGCTCGTCATGTCGACCGCAGGGCTGGCGATGGTCGGGCTGGTCAACCGACTCGGCGTCGATACCGCGGCGGCCTATGCGGTGTCGCAGCAGTTGTGGACCTATATCCAGATGCCCGCGCTTGCGATCGGCGCGGCGGTCAGTTCGATGGCGGCGCAGAATATCGGCGCGGGCCGCTGGGACCGGGTCGGCGACATCACGAAGTACGGCCTGCTGTTCAACGTGGCGCTGACCGGCGCGATGGTCGGCGTGGTGATCCTGTTCGACCGCCCGGTGATGACGCTGTTCATCGGCAGCGATAGCCCCGCGCTGCCGATCGCGCGGCATATCCAGCTGATTGCGAGCTGGAACTTCATCCTGTTCGGCATGACGATGGTGCTGTTCTCGACCGTTCGCGCGAACGGCGCGGTGATCGCGCCGCTGATCGCGCTGATCGTCGCGCTGTATCCGGTGCGGATCGGTTTTGCGTTGCTGGCGAAACCGTGGCTCGGGGCGGATGCGTTGTGGTGGAGCTTTCCGCTCGGCTCGCTCGCGACGCTGGCGATCGCCGCGTGGTATTATCGGTACGGGAACTGGCGAAAGGGCGCGCTGGTCGTGCCCGACGATAGCGAGGAACAAGCGCACGGTATGAGCGAGCCGGGTGGGCGGTTGCAGCCGACGGGTTGAGGCGAAACGCGCTCCCCTCCCTGGAAGGGAGGGGCTGGGGGTGGGTAGGCCGGCTTTGGTCGCCACGGTTTCACGATGCGGAAGCCGACCCACCCCCGACCCCTCCCTTCCAGGGAGGGGAGAAGAATTACCGCAGGCGTTTGACGAACGACCGGCCACCTTCGCGGCGCTCATGTTGGAAGTTCGGGATCGTCTCGATCAGGTCCGAAAGGCGGTTGAACCCGTAGTTGCGCGCGTCGAAGCTCGATCGGTTGCCCGCCAGCTGCCCGAGTTCCGCGACGCTCGCATAGCCTTTTTCGTCGCGCTTCACGGCGTTGTACGCGTCGATCAGCAGCTTGATGACCTGCTCGTCGATCGGTTGCGCGGTCTTCGGCCGAGCGACCGGCGCCGGCGCCGCAGCCTTCTCGCCAGCGACGGGAGCAGGGGCCGGGGCGGGCATCGCCTGCGACGTCTCGTTCAGCGCGCCGACGTCGATGAACCGGGTGCACGCCTGGCGGAATCCCTCCGGCGTGCGGCTGGTGCCGAAGCCGTACACCGGGATGCCGTCCTGGCGGATGCGCGTCGCGAGCGGCATGAAGTCGCTGTCCGACGACATGATCCCAAAGCCGTCGATGCGCCCGCGGAACAGCAGGTCCATCGCGTCGATCGTCATCTTCATGTCGGTCGCGTTCTTGCCCTTGGTCAGGTCGAACTGCTGCTGCGGCTCGATGCCGTGTTTGATCGACATGTCGCTCCACGCCTTCAGCGCGGGCTTGGACCAGTTGCCGTACACCCGCCGGACGTTGACCGTGCCGAGCTCGGCAAGGACGGTCAGCACCGGGTCGAGGGTCGCGGCGGAGGCATTGTCCGCGTCGATCAGGAGGGCGACGTTGCGCGTTGTGGTATCGATCATGCGCGCTGGATTAGCCGCGCCCGCGCCCCGCGTCCACGCTCCACGCGCCGCCACCGGCCGCGGCGAGGTACAGGAAGACGAAGCAGTAGAGCACCGCTGGCTCGCCGCCATTGGCGATCGGGAAGGGGCCTTGCGGGAAATGCGCTAGGAAATAGGCGACCGCGGACATCCCCGACAGCACGAACGCCACCGGTCGCGTGAAGAGGCCGATGATCAGCATGCCGCCGCCGACGACTTCGAGGATCCCCGCAACGTAGAGCAGCGGGTTCATCGGCATCGGGAAGGGGGGCAGGCCGAAGAACTTCGAGATGCCGTGGCTGAAGAACACGAGCGCGACGACGATGCGCATGACGCTGAGCAGGCGGGCGGACCAGGTGGCGGGTATCGGCATGGCGGAGTCCTCGGTGTCGTTGCGAGGGCGAAATGTCCCACGGAGGCGGGGCGGGGTCAATTTATGTAAATCGAAACGGATCGTTTGCGGGGGAACTCACGATCCTCCCCCGCCAGGGGGAGGTGGCACCGCAGGTGACGGAGGGGGAGGACAGGGAACAGCGGTTGCCCTTACCTCCCCCTCCGTCTGGCAAGTGCCAGCCACCTCCCCCTGGCGGGGGAGGATCGCAACGTCAGGGGTAGGCGATCGCCATCACCTCGTATTCGCGCTCGCCCGCCGGCAGGTCCACCCGCCGCACGTCGCCGATCGCCGCACCGCGCAGGGCGCGCGCGAACGGTGAGTTCCAGCCGATCCGCCCGTTGCTCGCGTCGGTCTCGTCGTCGCCTACCAGCGTCAGAATCCGTTCGACGTCGTCCTCGTCGGCCACCGTCACGCACGCACCGAACCAGACGCGCGAGCGGTCTTCCTGTGCGGCCGGGTCGACGACCTTCGCCGCCTTCATTCGCTTCGAAAGCCACCCCAGCCGCCGGTCGATCTCGCGCAGGCGCTTGCGGCCGTAGATATAATCGCCGTTTTCGGAACGGTCGCCATTGCCCGCCGCCCAGGAGATGACCTCGACCAAGGCGGGCCGTTCGGTCGACAGGAGTTGTTCGTATTCGGTGCGAAGTACGGCGTAACCGGTAGGGGTGATGTAGTTCGGGCGATCCATGCGCTTCCCTACCGTGTTCTCCCGCGAAGGCGGGAGCCCAGACTGGACTCCCGCCTTCGCGGGAGAACAATTTTCTTCAAAAGCCAGACATCAACCCGGCCGGTTCTTCCCCAGATACCACGACAACCGCGCCGCCCCCCGGCTCTTCGCCCGCGCGGGGTTCATCAGATCGTACACCACCGCATTCTCCAGCACGCGCTGCACATAGTTGCGCGTCTCCTGGTACGGGATAGCCTCGACCCAATCGATGATATCGACCGAGCCGGTCCGCGGGTCGCCGTTCGCGCGGAGCCATTTGTTCACGTTGCCGCCGCCCGCATTATATGCCGCCACCGCGAGCGGATAGCTGCCGTAGTTTGCGTAGACCCGCTGGAAATAGCTCGACCCCAGCATGATCGACATGTTCGGATCGGTCGTCAGCGCCGCCTGGTTATAGGCGAGGCCGATCTTCCCAGACTGCTCGCGCGCGGTCGCCGGCATCAGCTGCATCAACCCGCGCGCACCCGCATGCGACACGGCGGCCCGATCGAACTGGCTCTCCTGCCGCGAGATCGCGTGGATGATCGTCCAGTTATCCTCATACCCCGCCGGCACCGAGACCATCGGAAAGCCCACCGCGGAATAATCGCTGAGGCCGTTCGCCAGCGCACTACGCCCGACCATCACGCCGAGATCGGGGCGGTTGATGCTCTTCGACAGCTCGGCGGCGAGCAGGTGATCGGTGTCGGTCGTCGCGTCCGCGGCGATCTGGCGGACGAACGCGGTCTGGTCCTGCCAGTCGGCGATCTGCCCGAGGAACTTGACCGCGCGCACCGTCTCGCGCCGGTCGAACGCGGCGCGTGCGGCTGGATCGACCGCCACCGAAGCGACCGAAGGCGGCGCGACCAGCGGGCGCCCGGTCCGTTCGTTCGCCAACTGTCCGTAATATTGATCGCGGTACCCCGCCGCCTGGCCGTAGAATGCCGCCGCCTGAGGCGCCAAACCCGCTGCCTCCGCCGCACGGCCCGCCCAGTAATAGCCCTTCGATCGCACCTGAGGCGAGCGCGAGCCGCGCGCGTACCGGTCGAACAGCGTCATCGCATCCGCCGGCCGCCCGAGCTGCTTCATCGCCACCCGTCCGCCGAGCCAGGCGAGGTTGGTGTATTCGTCACGCTCGGCATAGGATTTCGTCGAGACGTCGGTACCAGCCGGATACGCGTCGTCGATCTGCCGCGCGATGTCGTAGGCGACCTGATACTGCCCGTCGTTCGCCGCGCCGTTCGCGTTGGTGACGAGCACCTCGTACCATTCCGCAGCATTGCCCGGCCGCGTCACAAGCGACCGTGGCCGCGCCAGCCACGCCCGCGCCGAAGGGCTCGCCCCCGAATTGCGCAACCACTGTGCCCGGTCGGCGACATAGCCCGCGTCGTTCGCATACAGGCCTTGCGTCGAGGCCGAGATATCCGACGCGTTCGGCGCATTCGTCCGGAACGCCAGCCGCGCCTGGAATATCGGCCGTCGCGCGGCGCTGGTCCAAACGATCTGCCGCTGGGCCGCGCCGGTCTGGCCCGCCCACAACAGCGCATCCATCCGCGCGTCCTGGTCGTCCGGCGTCAGCGCACCGGGAAAGCCCGACGTCACCATCGCCTCGTCGGTCGGCGTCAGCCCGGCGCTGCGCCATGCCGTCCGCACTGCCGCATACGCCTGATCCCGCGCACCGGTTGCCTGCAAAGCGCGCGCATAGGCGACCCCGCCCGAAGCCGATTGCGGCGGATACCGGCGGAAGAACGCGACGACGCTGGTCGGCGAACCGGTCGCCGCCTTGCGCTCCGCCGCACGGCGATTGGCAGTCTCGTTAGGCCAGCCCGGATGCGCCATCAGGAAGCCTGCGTAACTGTCGAACGGTAGCGCGTCGGTCTGCTGCAACGCCCGCCATTGCGCGATGGTCGAGGCGATCGCGCCGTCCGTCGCCATCGGCTGCGCATTGGGCCCCATATTGGCCAACTGCGTACTGTAGCGATCGAGCGTCTGTTGGCCCGCGCCTGAGGAGACAGCCGTCTGTGCGACGACTGCAAGAAGAAGGCTCGTTTTCAACATCGATGCTACCATGTGGACAGCATACGCCTCCAACCCGTATCTGTCCTGAACGAAATCCGGATTTCGCCCGGTATTTGGCGCAACAGGCCAGACTTCTCTTCTAGTATGGACGCAGGCTACCGCATGTTTTCAGGATCGATTCCCGCGCTCGTCACGCCGTTCGCCGCCGATGGCAGCTTCGACGAACCGGCTTACCGCGACTTCATCGAGTGGCAGATCGCCGAGGGCTCGTCGGGCCTCGTCGCGTGCGGCACTACCGGCGAGGCGGCGACCTTGTCGTACGACGAGCATTTCCACGTCGTCCGCGTCTGCGTCGACCAGGCGAAAGGCCGCGTGCCGGTGATCGCCGGTGCAGGCTCGAACGACACGCGCGTCGCGTCTGCGAACCTGCGCGCTGCGAAGGACGCCGGCGCCGACGCCGCGCTGATGGTGCCGCCCTATTACAACCGGCCGGGGCAGGAGGGCATCTTCCGTCATTTCGAAGCGCTCGCGCAGACGACCCCGCTGCCGATCATCCTATACAACGTCCCCGCGCGGACGGTGACGGATATCCAGCCTGCGACTCTGGCGCGCATCGTGAAGGCGTTCCCGGACGTGTTCGTCGGCGTCAAGGATGCCAGCGGCGTCCTCGCCCGCGTTTCCCAGCACCGCGCTTCGTGTGGCCCGGACTTTTGCCAGCTGTCGGGGAATGACGACATGGCGCTGGCGTTCAACGTGATGGGTGGCACCGGCTGTATCTCGGTAACGGCGAACGTCGCGCCGAAGCTCTGTGCCGAGTTCCAGGCGGCGTGCCAGGCGGGCGATTTCGTCGAGGCGCTCGCGTATCAGGACCGGCTTTACCCGCTCCACGAAGCGCTGTTCACCGACGCCTCGCCGGGCCCGGTTAAATACGCGATGACTAAGGTGCGGTCGGGCTTTCCCGAAACCCTCCGTCTGCCGATGACCCCGGCGGGTGAGGTGTCACGCGCGGCGGTCGATGCAGCGCTGGAGCACGCGCACCTCATCTGACCAGGCCACCACGGTCCCCCCTCCCTGGAAGGGAGGGGCAGGGGGTGGGTAGGCCAGCTTGAGCCCCCGACCCCAGGATATGCGGAACCCGACCCACCCCCAACCCCTCCCTTCCAGGGAGGGGGAAGAATGACGTGACCTAATAACGACCGCCCCCGCTTCCCCTAAGCCCTCCGACCTCCTACATCGCGCGTCCCATGGCACGTCCCAAACCCCCGACCTTCGAGAAGACCAAGATCGTCGCCGAGAACCGGCGCGCGCGGTATGATTATTATATCGAGCAGGTGTTCGAGGCGGGCATCGCGCTCACCGGCACCGAGGTGAAGGCGCTGCGGGGCGGCGAAGGCTCGATCGCCGAGGCCTATGCCGAGGTGAAGGGCAAGAACGTCATCCTGGTGAATTCGAACATCCCCGAATTCAGCCACGGCAACCGCTTCAACCACGAGCCCAAGCGTCCGCGCAAATTGCTGCTCCACGAGCGCGAGATCAACAAGATGTTCGGGGCGGTCGCACGCCAGGGCATGACGCTCGTGCCGTTGATGATCTACTTCAATTCGAAGGGCCGCGCGAAGATCGAACTGGCGCTCGCCAAGGGCAAGCAGAACCACGACAAGCGCGATTCGGTGAAGGAACAGGACTGGAAGCGCGAGCAGGGCCGTATCATGCGGGATCGCGGATAGCCTGTGTCGAAGGCGCCGGGCAGTATCTTCGGGCGCCTCGCGGCGTGGTCGCGTCGCAACTTGCCGACCCGCGAATCGATGGAGCGGAACCGGCTGCTGCGTCCCGTCGCGCACCGCGTGCTCGCTCCCGAGCTCTGGCGCTTCACTCGCCGGTCGGTTCCCCGCGGCGTTGCGCTAGGGATGGTCGCGGGCATCCTGATCCCGGTCGCGCAGACTCCGGTCGCGGCGATCTTCGCGCTGCCGTTTCGCGCCAACGTGCCGACCGCGGCGCTGACCACCTTCATCACCAACCCGCTGACCACGCCGCCGCTGTGGATCGCCGCCTATTGGATCGGCTCGTCGCTGCTGCGGCTCGACGATCACGTTCCCGGCCAGCCGGTCGCGGACGCCGCAGCGCGTACCGAATGGATCCCGTGGCTGATGCAGGCGGGGCCCGCCACCGCGCTCGGCCTGCTAGTGATCACGGTCGTCTGTTCGGTCGGTGGCTATGCGCTCAGCGCGCTCGGCTGGCGGTTGTGGATCGCGCGCAAGTGGCGGCATCGCCACGATAATCGCGTGGCGTAGTATTTCGTAACATTTGACACCGCTTGGAATTGACGGACCGTCCTATCGGCGTAGAACACACCGCATCCTGCAGTCTCTCCCGAGGTCCCTAGATGCGTAAGTCGATTGTTACCGTGATCCTGCTCGCGTCCGCCGCTTCGGCCATCGCCCAGACCAATCAGACCGCCCCGAACCAGGCTGCCCCGTCGCCGACGCTCGCCAAGGCCGCTACCGGCCCGGTCGCTCCCAAGGATGCCAACAAGCCGCAGATCGGCGATTTCGGCTTCGACATGGCAGGCCGCGATACCAGCGTCACGCCGGGCACCGACTTCTTCGATTACGCGAATGGCGGCTGGGTGAAGACCACGCCGATCCCCGCGGATCGCTCGTCCTACGGCATGTTCCACGTTCTCCAGGACCTGTCGCTCGAGCGCACCCGCACGATCCTCGACGGCGCCGCGAAGACCCCGGGCGACAAGGTCGGCGAGTTCTACACCAGCTTCATGGACGAGGCCGCCGTCAACGCTAAGGGCGTGACGCCGGTCAAACCGATGCTCGCCGCGCTGAAGGCGACCAAGGACAAGACCGCGCTCGTCACCGAGATCGCAAAGCTCCAGCGCCAGGGCGTCGGCGGCCTCGTCGGCGTCGGCGTCCAGCAGGACGACAAGGACCCCACCACCTATGTCGTCGGTCTCGGTCAGAGTGGAATCGGCCTCCCCGATCGCGATTACTACCTCAAGGACGACGCGAAGCTCGCGACGATCCGCACGGCGTATCAGGCGTATCTCACACGGATGCTGACGCTCGCCGGCGAACCGAATGCCGCCACCCGCGCCGCCGCCGTGTTCGCCATGGAGAAGGGCCTCGCCACCGCGCACTGGACCCGGATCGAGAGCCGCGACGCCGACAAGACCTACAACAAATGGACCGCCGCCGATTTCGCCGCGAAGGCGCCGGGCTTCCCCTGGGCGCAGTACATGACCGCGATGGGCGTCACCGGCCGTCCGTTCTACCTCGTCGCACAGCCGAGCGCGCTGACCGGCGAGGCGAAGGTGTTCGCCGATACGCCGATCAACGTCCTCCAGGACTATGCGATGCTCAAGGTGCTGCGGTCGTACGCGCCGTATCTGTCGAGCGATTTCGACAAGACCAACTTTGCGTTCTACGGCACCACGCTGTCCGGCACGCCCGAGCAGCAGGTCCGCTGGAAGCGCGGCGTTTCGACCGTGTCGGGCGCGATGGGCGAGGCGATCGGCCAGCAATATGTCGCCAAGTATTTCCCGCCCGCATCGAAGGCCGCGGCCGACGACCTCGTCAAGAACGTCATCGCGGCGATGGGAGAGCGGCTCCGGAACCTCGAATGGATGGCGCCGGAGACCAAGACCAAGGCACTCGCCAAGCTCGCCGCCTTCACCCCGAAGATCGGTTATCCGGACAAGTGGCGCGATTATTCCGCGCTTCAGATCCAGCGCGGTGATCTCGTCGGCAACGTCGCGCGCGCCAATGCGTTCGAATATGATCGCGACCTGAAGAAGCTGGGCCAGCCGATCGATCGCGGCGAGTGGTTCATGACGCCGATGACGATCAACGCCTACGCCAACCCGACGATGAACGAGGTCGTCTTCCCGGCCGCGATCCTCCAGCCGCCGTTCTTCGATCCGAAGGCGGACCCGGCGGTCAATTACGGCGGCATCGGCGCGGTGATCGGGCATGAGATCAGCCACCACTTCGACGACCAGGGCCGCAAATACGACCTCAACGGCAAGCTCACCGACTGGTGGACGCCGCAGGACGTCGCCCGCTTCAAGGTGTTCACCGACGCGCTCGTGAAGCAGTACGACGCGTACGAACCGCTCCCCGGCCAGCACATCCAGGGCGGCCTGACGCTCGGCGAGAACATCGCCGATCTCGCCGGCCTGACGGTGGCGTACGACGCGTACCACAAGTCGCTCGGCGGCAAGCAGGCGCCGATCATCGACGGCACCACCGGCGACCAGCGCTTCTACTACGGCTGGGCCGGCGTCTGGCGCACCAAGTTCCGCGACGCCGCGCTCCAGCAGACGCTTCTGTCCGATCCGCATTCGCCGGGCCACCAGCGTGTCCTGACGGTGCGTAACCTCGACCCCTGGTATGCCGCGTTCAGCGCCAAGCCGGGTGAAGCCACCTACCTCGCCCCCGCCAACCGCGTCCGTATCTGGTAAATCCTTCCGCCCCCCTCCGTCATGCCGGGCTCGTTCCGGCATCCACGGTTCCGCGAAATCGAGAGATATGATTGCGCGGAACGGTGGACCCCGGAACCAGTCCGGGGTGACGGAGAGGGTCTGAATACCGCTCCAAGATCATTCTCCCGGAGAACCCCATGAAGTCCTTCATCGTCGCCGGCCTTCTCGCCGCAACCGCCATCACCGGCGTCACCGCCGCCATCTCGCAAACGGCCGAGCCGGCCCCGCCAGCACCCGCCACCTCGGCCGGCGCGCAATACGGCACGTTCGGCTTCGACGAGAAGGGCATGGACAAGTCCGTCCAGCCCGGCGACGATTTCTACAACTACGCCAACGGCAACTGGTCGAAGAACACCCCGATCCCTGCCGACAAGTCGAACTACGGCTCGTTCAACCTCCTCTCCGACCTGTCCGAGAGCCGCACCCGCGGCATCCTCGACACCGCCGCGAAGGACCCGAACTCCAAGATCGGCCGCGCCTATGCGACCTATCTCGACACCGGCACGATCGAGGCCAAGGGGCTCGCGCCGATCCGTCCGTGGCTGAAGAAGATCGCCGCGCTGACCGACCGCGCGCAATATCCTGCCCTTCTTGCCGAAGCCGACCGCGCCGGCATTCGTGGCCCGTTCGGCGGCGGTGTCGGCCAGGACGACAAGTCCCCTGAGCAATACGCGCTCTCGCTCGGCCAGTCCGGCCTGGGCCTCCCCGACCGCGACTATTACCTCAGCACCGACGCCAAACTGGTCGAGGCGCGCAACGCCTACCGCGCGCACATCGTCAAGATGCTGACGCTCGCCGGCGAACCCAATGCCGAGGCGCGCGCCACCGCCTTGCTCGCATTCGAGACCGAGATCGCCAAGGTCAGCTGGACCCGCGTCGACAGCCGCGACGCCACCAAGACTTACAACAAGATGACCGTCGCCGACCTCGCCAAGCGCGCGCCCGGCTTCGATTTCGTCGCCTATTTCAAGGGCATCGGCACACCTGTCCCGACCGTCATCGTCGCGCAGCCCTCGGCGATCACCGGCATCGCCAAGCTCGTCTCGACCGCGCCGATCGGCGTGCTCAAGGACCAGCTGATCCTGCGCTCGCTCGACGGCTATGCCGACGTGTTGCCCAAGGCGTTCGACGCCGAGCAGTTCGCGTTCTACGGCACCGTCCTCGGCGGCACGCCGGAACAAGAGGCGCGCTGGAAGCGGGGCGTCCAGTTCACCAGCGGCGCGCTCGATGACGAGGTCAGCAAACTCTACGTCGCGCAGTATTTCCCGCCCGAAACCAAGGCCGCTGCCGACAAGCTCGTCAAGAATGTGCTCGCCGCGATGGGCCGCCGGATCGACAAGCTCGAATGGATGGCGCCCGAGACGAAGGTGAAGGCGCACGCCAAGCTCGCCGCGTTCACGCCGAAGATCGGCTACCCGAGCCAGTGGAAGGATTTCTCCGGTCTGACGATCACGTCCGGCGATGCATTCGGCAACGAATGGCGCGCTAACGAATGGCAGCATCAGGACAATATCTCCAAGCTCGGCAAGCCGTTGCAGCGCTGGGAATGGGGTATGACGCCGATGACGGTGAACGCCTATGCCAATTTCGGCATGGTCGAGATCGTCTTCCCCGCCGCGATCCTGCAACCACCGTTCTTCGATCCGAAGGCCGACGATGCGGTCAATTACGGCGGCATCGGCGCGGTGATCGGTCACGAACTGAGCCATCATTTCGACGACCAGGGCTCGAAATACGACGCCAAGGGCCAGCTCACCGACTGGTGGACTGCCAAGGACATCGCCGGCTTCAATGCACTCACCGGCAAGCTCGGCGCGCAATATGACGCGTACGAGCCGCTGCCCGGCATGCACGTGAAGGGCCAGCTTACTATGGGTGAGAACATCGCCGATCTCGCGGGTCTCACGGTGGCGTACGATGCCTACCATACCGCGCTCGGCGGCAAGGCGGCTCCGGTGATCGACGGCTTTACCGGCGACCAGCGCTTCTATCTCGGCTGGGCGCAGGTCTGGCGACGCAACTACCGCGAAGCCAACCTTCGCAACCGGTTGCTGACCGATCCTCACTCGCCGTCGCAGCAGCGGGCGTGGGTCGTGCGGAATCTCGATCCCTGGTACGCGGCGTACAAGCCGACTCCCGGGCAGAAGCTGTATTTGACGCCGGAGCAGCGCGTTCGGATCTGGTGATCTGGTTCCCCTGCTAGGGCGGGGGAACAGCCCGCAGAGAAGAAGGCGCCCAAACCCACCCAACCCCCAACGGTCCCCCCTCCTTGAAAAGGGAGGGGCAGGGGGTGGGTCGGCCGCTTGGAAAGCGTGACGTACGCCAACCGGCCGACCCACCCCCAACCCCTCCCTTTCAGGGAGGGGAGCAGAAGATCGCCGTCGCCCGCTTGGCGGCCCACCCCGGTTCCCCCCGCGAAGGCGGGGGGCCAGGAACCACACCCAATACCACCTACAGCGCAGCCCCCCCCTCGACCGGGGGAGCGGAATGCTGAAGTGTCCTTATCTACCGCCCCGGCGAAGGCCGGGGCCCAATTGGAAAGGTCGCAGTAACGAAGCGCGGTCCTTCGTCAGCAACGTTCCCCAATTGGACCCCGGCCTTCGCCGGGGCGGTATGAGAGCGGGGACGCAAAGGGGGTACGAGGGGAAGTGCCGCCCCCCGCCTGCGAGATAAGCTCATCACCCCCAATCCACGCAACCCGCTTGACGCCTAACCCCGCAACAGCGGATGACCCTCGCGATGGCATCGTTCGCATTACCCACCTCCGCTCGTAACGCCGCGCTCGTCGCCGTCGCCTCGGGGGCCGCCGCCGCCGCGATCGTGCTGTTGCTCGTCGGTAGCTGGGTCGCCGCCGCCGGCTTCTTCGCCGCCGCCATCATCGTCATCGGCGCGCTGGTCGCCTGGCGCCTGCTCAATCCGGTCGTCAAGGATGCTCCCCGTCCGGTCGATTGGGACCTGACCCGCACCGTCGCCGAAGCCGGCGCCGACGCCATCGCCATCACCGACCGCGCCGGCCGCCTGGTCTGCGCCAACGACGCCTACGAAGCCTTATTCGCGGGCTTCCCCACGCCCCCCGGCCTCCCGCTCGACGAAGCCGGCATCGCCGCGCTCGCCGACGCCGGCCGCTCGGCGTGGCGCGACGGTACCGCGCAGGTCGAGCGCCTCAACACGCAGGGCATCCAGCTGTCCGCGCAGATCGCTCGCGCCGGCGACGATGCCGACATGCTCGTCTGGCGTTTCGTCACCGCGCAGGAGCACGACCTCGCCGAGACGCTCGCCGCGCTGCTGACGGGCCCGACCGGAGACCGGCTCGGCGGCAGCGGTATCATGGCGGCGTTGCTCTCGCCCGACGGCCGAGTCCGCTCCGCCAACCGCGTGCTGAGAGCGCGGGCGTGCGGCGACGAATACGACTCGATCCAGGGTCGCGACTTTGCCCGCTTCCTCATCACCGACAGCCGCGGTCTCGTCCGGTTCGAGCGTGAAGGTCTCGAAGGCACGCCGCTCCGCGTCCTCCAGATCCCGTTCCTCGAAGGCGACGACGCGCCCGTGCTGGTCGCGCTGCTCGACGACGAGGAGGACGCGCCTGCTCTTGGCGCCAGCGCCTCCGCGCACGTCCGCAGCCTGGTCAGCATGATGCCGTTCGGCATGGCGCTGGTCGATCGCGACGGCCGCTTCCTGCAGATGAACGACTCGTTCCTGCGCGCGGCGGGCGTCAACGCGGTCGCCCCGCCGCTCTATCCGGGCGACCTGGTCGTTCGCGAGGACAAGGCCGCGGTCGCCGACGCGATCCGCAAATTCGCGAACGGCGCGACGCACTCCGCCGACATGGCGGTTCGCCTCAAGGACCACCCCGACGAACCGGTCGCGCTCACCATCGCCGGCGCGCGGGGGCTAGGCGACGCGGCCGTCCTACTCAGCCTAAAGGACAATAGCGAGGAGAGCCGCCTCAAGCGGGAGGTCGCGCAGGCTACCAAGATGCAGGCGGTCGGCCAACTCGCCGGCGGCGTCGCGCATGATTTCAACAACATCCTGACTGCGATCATCGGTCACTGCGACCTGATGCTGATGCGCCATTCGCCCGGCGACAGCGATTATGACGACATCCAGCAGGTCCGCACCAACTCGAACCGCGCCGCCAGCCTGACGCGGCAATTGCTCGCCTTCTCGCGCCAGCAGACGCTCCGGCCTCAGATTCTCCAACTTCCCGACGTCGTTTCCGAGGTATCGAACCTCCTCAAGCGCCTGATGGGCGAGAACGTCCGCCTCGACATGACGCACGGCCGCAACCTCGGCCCGGTCCGCGCCGATCCCGGCCAGCTCGAACAGGTCGTCGTCAATCTCGCGGTCAACGCGCGCGACGCGATCGTCTCGGCGAACGCGCGCGGCGGCGGGGTGCTCACCATCACCACACGCGCGGTGCCGGCATCCGAAGTGCGCGAGATGGCGTCCGATATCCTGCCCGTCGCCGATTACACCGCGCTGATCGTCCAGGACACCGGCACCGGCATCCCCCCTGACGTGCTTCCCAAGATCTTCGAGCCGTTCTTCACGACGAAGGAATTCGGCAAGGGCACCGGCCTCGGCCTCTCGACCGTCTACGGCATCGTCAAGCAGTCGGGCGGCTACATCTTCGCCGACAGCAAGCCGGGGCAGGGCGCCACGTTCTCGATGTACCTGCCGGTCCACTCGGCCCCCGCCACGACCCGCCCCGCGGTGGTGAAGCCCACGCCCAAGCCGGTCGACCTGTGGGGCACCGGCACGATCCTGCTGGTCGAGGACGAGGACATGGTCCGCGCGGTCGCCGAACGTGCGCTGTCGCGGCAGGGCTATACCGTGCTCACCGCGGAGAACGGCGAAGTCGCGCTGGAGGTGCTCGCAAAGCACGGTCGCCCCGACCTGCTGATCAGCGACGTCGTCATGCCGCAAATGGATGGCCCGACCATGGTGCGGCACGTGCGTGAACAATATCCCGACCTGCCGATCCTGTTCATGTCGGGCTATGCGGAGGAACAACTGCGCAAATCGATCGATCTGGACAACGTCTCGTTCCTGCCGAAACCCTTCTCGGTACAGGAACTCGCCGAAGCGGCTCGGGACGTGCTGGCCACGCGCTGAAGCGACCCCGGGCAGAATTGAACAAGATGTTGGCAAGTCGTAACAATCCCGACTATGCGCATGTCATGACCGCTACCCAGCAGATCCTCCCGCAGCAGATTCTGATCGTCGAGGACGAACCGTTGATCGCCATGATGCTCGAGGACTTTCTCGAGGTGCTGGATAAGGGCGTCGCAGGGTCCTTCGACACCGTCGCCGACGCCTTGAAGCGGATCGAGGAGGGCGGCGTCGACGGCGCGATCCTCGACGTGAACCTGCGCGGTGGCGAAAAGAGCACCGCGGTCGCCGAGGCCCTCGCGGCCAAGGGTGTCCCCTTCGTCTTCGCCACCGGCGGCGGCGACGACGGCGTAGCCCCCGAATTCCGCGACCGCCCACGGTTGCAAAAGCCCTTCACGATGGACGGCGTAGCCAAAGCCCTCGAAGGCCTCTGATCTCCGTCAACGGAGCGCCGAGCGCGCGCCCTTCTGCCCCCATCCCTGAAAGGGAGGGGCCAGGGGTGGGTAGGCCGCTTGGTGATCGGAGCGTCAGCCAACAGGCCGACCCACCCCCAACCCCTCCCTTCCAGGGAGGGGAGCACCTTTCGTCATTCCCGCGGAGGCGGGAACCCATACCGGCAGAGTTCACCATCAAGATCGCCTACCGTTGCCGTTCTGGATCCCCGCCTGCGTGCGGACGACGAGATCGCGGCGCTCCCAACTAAAAATCAACGCAACTCTCTTGCGCAAATACCCCCTCCCGCGACATAGGCGTTCGCCATGACCCGCACATTCGATAAATCGCGCCTGCCGAGCCGTCACGTCTCCGTCGGTCCCGAACGCGCCCCGCACCGCAGCTATTACTACGCAATGGGCCTCGACGAGGAGCAGATCGCCCGGCCGTTCGTCGCGCTCGCGTCGGCCGGCAACAACTCCGCGCCCTGCAACACCACGCTCGACGCGCAGGCCGATGCCGCGCAGGCCGGCGTCATCCAGGGCGGCGGCATGCCGCGCCGGTTCAACACCATCACCGTCACCGACGGCATCGCGATGGGCCATCAGGGCATGAAGGCCTCGTTGGTGAGCCGTGAAGTCATCGCCGACTCGGTCGAACTCAGCGTCCGCGGTCATTGCTACGACGCGCTCGTCGGGTTCGCCGGTTGCGACAAATCCTTGCCCGGGATGATGATGGCGATGCTTCGCCTCAATATCCCGAGCGTGTTCGTCTATGGCGGCTCGATCCTGCCCGGCCGTTATCAGGAGCGCGACGTCACCGTCGTCGACGTGTTCGAGATCGTCGGCAAATACGCCGCGGGCGCGTGCCCGCTGTCCGAAGTCCACGCGATCGAGAAGGTCGCATGCCCCGGCCACGGCGCGTGCGGCGGGCAGTACACCGCCAACACGATGGCCTGCGTCGCCGAGGCGATCGGTTTGTCGATCCCGAACAGCAACATGGTGCCTGCTCCTTACACCACGCGCGAACAGATCGCGGTGGCGGCTGGCGCGCAGGTCATGGAGTGCCTCGCCGACAACATCCGCCCGCGCGACATCTGCACGCGCGAGGCGTTCATCAACGCCGCACGCGTCGTCGCCGCGACCGGCGGCTCGACCAACGCCGCGCTGCATCTGCCCGCGATGGCAAGCGAGGCGGGCATCGAGTTCGACCTGTTCGACGTCGCCGAGATCTTCAAGACCACGCCGTACATCGCCGATCTCAAACCCGGCGGTAAGTATGTCGCCAAGGACATGTATGAAGCCGGCGGCGTCTACATGCTGATGAAGACGATGCTCGCGGGCGGCTTCCTCAACGGTGATTGCCTGACGGTGACGGGCAAGTCGCTGGGTGAAAATATCGACCAGGTGACGTGGAACCCCGACCAGAAGGTCATCTACGACATCAAGACCCCGCTGACCCCGACCGGCGGTGTCGTCGGTCTGCGCGGCACCCTCGCTCCCGATGGCGCGATCGTGAAGGTCGCCGGCATGCACCGCCTGCAATTCAGCGGGCCGGCACGCGTGTTCGATTGCGAGGAGACCACCTTCGCCGCGGTCGAGAACCGCGAGATCAACGAAGGCGAAGTCATCGTCATCCGCTACGAGGGGCCAAAGGGCGGGCCCGGCATGCGCGAGATGTTGTCGACCACCGCCGCGCTCTACGGCCTCGGCATGGGCGAGAGCGTCGCGCTGATCACCGACGGCCGCTTTTCGGGCGGCACGCGCGGCTTCTGCATCGGCCATGTCGGCCCCGAAGCCGCGGACGGCGGCCCGATCGCGCTGGTCGAGAATGGCGATATCATCCGCATCGACGCCGAGGCCGGCACGATCGACCTCGACGTTCCCGAGGACGTGATGGCGGCGCGCCGTGCGGCCTGGGTCCCCCGCAAGACCGATTACGGCTCGGGCGCACTCTGGCGCTATGCGAAGACCGTCGGCCCGGCCTACAAGGGTGCCGTCACGCACCCTGGAGCCGCAGCCGAAACCCATGTCTACGCGGATATCTAAGCGAATACTGGCGCTTGCGGTGCTTCTTTCGCTCCCGCTCGCAGCGTGCGGGCGAGAGAAGCCGACCAGCGCGCAGGTCGAGGCGCAGCAGCGCAGCGAAACCGCGAGCGACACTCGGATCGCTTGCGCACGCGGTGACGCCGCGTTCGCTTCGACGTGCACGGTCGAGCAGGCGCAGGGGAGCGAAGGCCTGATCCTGACCGTCCGCCACCCCGACGGTGCGTTCCGTCGGTTGCTGGTGACGCAGGACGGCCGCGGGGTGATCGCGGCGGACGGCGCCGAGGTCGCCAAGGTCACGATCACCGGCGCGGACGGCATCGAGGTCGCGCTTGGCGGCGACCGCTTCCGCCTTCCGGCGACCGTCAAGGACGCGGCCAAGACGTCATGATCCGAATCGAAGGCCAGCCCATCCTGACCGCCGCCGAAATGCGCGCGGCGGAAGATGCGGTGATTGCCGGCGGCGCGACGGTCGAGGCGTTGATGGACTGCGCTGGCACCGCGATCGCGCACGCGGTTCGCCGGGTGGCGGGTGCGAACGAGGTGCTGATCCTCTGCGGCCCCGGCAACAACGGCGGCGACGGCTATGTGGCAGCGCGGGTGCTGGCGGAGATGGGGCTGAAGGTGCGCGTGGCGGTACTGTCGGAACCGAAGACGAACGCGGCAAAGTCGGCGAGGGCAGGGTGGTCCGGCCCCATCGAAACGCTGGCCGGGGCCAAGCCCGCACCCATCCTGCTGGACGCGTTGTTCGGCACCGGCTTGACGCGACCGCTCGACGCCGAGCCCGCTCCAGGCCGTTCCCCCGCGGACGCGGGGGCCCAGCTGAGTTCCAAGGGCTCTCCGGACGGCTCACTCTGGGCCCCCGCGTCCGCGGGGGAACGATCGGTGGTGGGGCGCCTCCATTTCCTCGCCAACGCCGCGCAGCTCAGCATCGCCGTCGATCTTCCCAGTGGCCTCGCCACCGACTCCGGGGAGGCAATCAGCACGCCTCCCGTCTTCGATCTTACGCTCGCCCTAGGCGCGGTAAAACCTGCGCACGTCCTCCAACCCGCCGCGCGCTATTGCGGCAATATTCGCCTCCTCGGCATCGGCGTTCCCACCACCAGCCAAGCCGAAGTCCTGAAACCGCCAAGCCTCGCAACTCCCGGCCCGGACGCCCACAAATACACGCGAGGCATGGTCGCGATCATCGCAGGCACCATGTCCGGCGCCGCCGACCTTGCAGCCCTTGCCGCGATGCGCGCCGGTGCCGGCTACGTAACCCTGCTCGGCGATAGCGAAGGTCCGCCGCACGCACTCGTCCGCGCGCCATTCTCGGCGCACGCCCTAGCCAACGACCGGATCGGCGCACTTGTGATCGGCCCAGGCCTCGGCCGCGATGACCTCGCCAAGGCCCGCCTGGAGGGCGCGCTGGACTCGGGCCACCCCTTGATCATCGACGGCGAGGCGCTCCGCCTCATCAACCCCGACCGGATCAAGGCGCTCAAGGTCCCCGTCATCCTCACCCCGCATGCAGGCGAGTTCGACGCGCTCTTTGGCACATCCGATGACGATAAGATCACGCGAGCCCAAGACGCAGCCGTCCGCGCCAACGCCGTCGTCGTCTTCAAAGGCGCGGACACCGTGATCGCCGCGCCCGACGGCCGCGTCCGCATCGCACAAGGAGCCAGCGACTGGCTCTCCACGGCCGGCACCGGCGACGTCCTCGCCGGCGCGATTGGCGCGATGCTTGCCGCCGGGCTCGATCCACTCGACGCAGCCTGCGCCGGAGTGTGGCTCCACAGTGACGCTGCCCGCCGATTGGGGCCCGCGTTCATCGCCGACGACTTGGCGGAAGCGCTCCGGTCGGCCAGAGCGTCACTATGACCTCTGAATCGAATATCGACACGATCGTCCGCGTCGCGGCACGCGGCGACGGCATGACCGCCGACGGCCGCCATGCCGCCTTTTCGGCACCCGGCGACACGCTCGCCGCCGACGGCACCGTCACGCCAGGCCCGCATCACCAGACGCCGCCTTGCGTGCATTTCCCGACCTGCGGCGGCTGCCAGCTGCAGCATCTCGACGACCAGGCCTATGCCGAGTTCGTCACCGACCGCATCGCCTCCGCGCTCGACGGCCAGGACCTGTCCGCCCCGATCCGCACGCCGCACATCTCGCCCGAACGGAGCCGTCGTCGTGCGACGCTCCACGCCGAGGGGAAGGGGGGCAAGATCACGCTCGGTTTCACCGCCGAAAAGGCGCACACGATCGTCGATATCAAGGAATGCTGGATCCTCGATCCGCGCCTGTTCGCGCTGGTCCAACCCTTGCGCGTACTCCTCAAGCGCCTCAATTTCCGCCGCCGCGCGGACGTCCACCTGACGCTCGCCGATCAGGGCGCGGACATCCTGATCACCGGCTTCGCGCCCGAAGGCCTCCCCGCCGCCGAAGCGCTCACAAAGTTCTGCGAAGAGCACAAGATCGCTCGAGTCGCGTTCGACGACGGTCTCGGACCAGAGACGCGGTGGGAACCCGATTCGGTCACGATCACGCTCGGCGGCGTCCCCGTACCATTGCCGCCCGCGTCGTTCCTGCAAGCAACGCCCGACGGCGAAGCCGCGCTGACCGCCGCCGTGCTCGAAGCGATCGGCAAGCCCGCGACGGTCGCCGACCTCTTCGCCGGCCTAGGCACCTTCACCCTCGCGATCCCCGCCAAGGTCTACGCGGCAGAGGGCGCCCGCGACGCGCTCGGCTCGCTCAAAGCGGCCGCGCACCGCACTCAGCGCCCGGTCTACCCGGAGCACCGCGATCTCTATCGTCGGCCGCTGACCGTGGCCGAACTCGATCGCTTCGACGCGGTGGTGATCGATCCGCCGCGCTCGGGTGCACGCGAACAGGCGACCGCGCTCGCCGAGTGCAAGACGCCGGTGATCGCTTATGTCTCGTGCAATCCGGCGAGCTTCGCGCGAGACGCCAAGGAGCTGTGCGACGCCGGCTGGCGGATCGACTGGGTCCAGCCGGTCGGCCAGTTCCGCTGGTCGACGCATGTCGAACTCGCGGCCAAGTTCGTCCGCTAACTATCCTCCCCTGTATGGGGAGGTGTCGCGTAGCGACGGAGGGGTATCGCCCTATCGAGAGCGGGTCACCCCTCCGTCAGCGCAATGCGCTGCCACCTCCCCTTCCAGGGGAGGAATAGCGTCGTGATCCAAGCCGTTGAATGAGCCTTCAACGCTTAAGGGTACACCGCACTCACGAAGAACAGCCCATCGGGCGGTGCATTCAGCCCCAGCATCGCCCGATCCTTCGCCGCGAGCGCAGCCGCAACATCGCCAACCGCCCAGCGCCCCATACCCACCAGCGCCAAGCATCCGACCATCGACCGCACCTGATGATGCAGGAACGACCGCGCCGCCGCGTACACAAAGATCCGCTCCCCCTCCCGCACAACCTCCAGCCGGTCCAAAGTCCGCACCGGACTATCCGCCTGGCAATGCGCCGAGCGAAACGTCGTGAAGTCATGCCGCCCGACCAGCGCCCCCGCAGCCTCCGCCATCGCCCCCGCATCCAACGGCTGAGGCACCTGCCAAGCCAGCCCCGCCTCGAACGTCAACGGCGCGCGCCGGTTGATGATCCGATACTCGTACGATCGCCCGACACACGAAAACCGCGCATGCCAATCGTCGTCGACCACCTCGCACGCCAACACCGAAACCGGCGCGGGCTTCACCAGCGCGTTCAGCCCCTCCATCAACCGAAACGCCGCGACCGGCTTCGCGATATCGACATGCGCGCGCATCGCCATCCCGTGTACGCCCGCATCGGTGCGCCCCGCCGCCTGCACGGACGCGGTCTCGCCGGTCATCTTCAGCACGGCGGCTTCGAGCGCCGCCTGCACGCTCGGCCCGTGCTTCTGCCGCTGCCAGCCCATGAACGGCCGCCCGTCGAACTCCACCGTCAACGCGAACCGCGTCAAAGCTGCGTCCCCGACGGAATCGCAAACCCGCGCAGCAATTCCGTGGCCGAAGTGACGCCGCGCCCCGCGCGCTGCACCAAGCTCGGCCGGATCGCCCCGTCACCGCACCCGATCGTCAGCTCGGCATTGACCGTCAACCCCTCGCAACCGAGAAACGAGAATGGCAGCACGTCCGCGGCCAGCACCTTCACCCGCTCGCCCGCATGCTCGAACCACGCCCCCGGCGCCGGGTTCATGGCGCGCACCAGCCGCTCGACTTCGACCGCCGACCGCTCGAAATCGATCCGTGCCTCGGCCTTCTCGATCTTGGCCGCATAGGTGACGCCCTCCTCGGGCTGCGGCCGGGCAGGGTAGGCGCCGAGATCGCCCAGCACCTCGACCATCAACCTCGCGCCCATCGCCGACAGCTCGGCGGTCAGGTCGCCCGCGGTCTTGCCGACGATCGGCGTCCGCCCCTCGAGCCGGACCGGCCCGGTATCAAGACCGGCCTCCATCTGCATGATCCCGACCCCGGTCTCGGCATCGCCCGCAAGGATAGCCCGCTGCACGGGGGCCGCCCCGCGCCACCGCGGCAACAGCGACCCATGTACGTTGAGACACCCGAACCGAGGCGCCTCCAACACCGCGCGCGGCAGAATAAGACCATACGCCGCAACGACCGCCACATCCGCGTTCAAGGCTGCAAACGCCTCGCGCGCTTCCAGCCCCTCCGGCAGAGACGCCTTGAACGACACCGGTGTCCGCACCTCGATCCCGAGCGCCTCCGCCCGAACCTGCACCGGCGACGGCACCAGCTCGCGCCCACGCCGCCCACCCGGCCGAGCCGGCTGGCAATACGCCGCCACCACGTCATGCCCCGCCGCGACGAGGGCCTCCAGCACCGGCACCGCGAAGTCCGGCGTTCCCATGAAGATGATCCGCATGGCCCTCTCGAACACGCTGGCGGGGAGCGACGCAACCCCCTATCTGTTCCGGTATGGCATCCCCCGAGATCGAGGCGCTGACGCAGGCGCTGGCCCGGCTCCCCGGCCTCGGCCCCCGGTCCGCCCGTCGCGCCGTGCTGCATCTGCTCAAGAAGCGCGACGCGGCGCTGGGCCCGTTGCGCGAGGCGCTGACCGCGGTCGACGAGCGGCTGGAGAACTGCACCACCTGCGGCAACGTCGACACCACCAACCCCTGCGCGATCTGCGCCGATCCACGCCGCGACCAGCGCTCGCTGTGCGTGGTCGAGGAAATCGCCGATTTATGGGCGCTCGACCGCTCGAGGCTGTTCCCCGGTCGCTTCCACGTGTTGGGCGGCCGCCTGTCCGCGCTCGAAGGCATCCGTCCCGAAGACCTCAGCATCGACAGTCTCGTCCGCCGCATCGAAGCCGGCGGCATCGACGAAGTCGTCCTCGCGATGAACGCCACGCTCGAAGGCCAGACCACCGCGCACTACATCGCCGAGCGCATCGAACGCTTCCCCGTCCGCGTCACGCAACTCGCGCACGGCCTCCCGGTAGGGGGCGAACTCGACTACCTAGACGAGGGCACCTTGGCACAGGCGTTAAGGGCAAGGCGGCCAATGGCTTGAGCCAGGTGCTTGACGCACCCGGCACGCGTACCTTAGCGGACGCGCTATGACCGTCATGACCGTTCTCGAAGTCCCCGATCCCCGCCTGCGCCTCGTCGCCGAGCCGGTGGAGACGGTCGACGACTCCATCCGCACGCTCGTCGCCGACATGATCGAGACGATGTACGACTTCAACGGCATCGGCCTCGCCGCGACCCAGGTCGGCGTGCAGAAGCGTGTCCTCGTCATCGATCTCCAGGAGGAGAAGGACGAGGAAGACAAGCCGATCAAGAATCCCAAGGCGTACATCAACGCCGAGATCCTGTCGGTCAGCGACGAAGTCTCCACTTACAACGAGGGCTGCCTCTCGATCCCCGAGCAATATGCCGAGGTCGCACGTCCGGCGCGCTGCCGCGTGAAGTGGCTCGACGAGACCGGTGCGGCGTATGAGGAGGATTTCGACGGACTGCTGTCGACGTGCATGCAGCACGAGATCGACCACCTCGACGGCGTGCTGTTCATCGACCACATTAGCCGCCTCAAGCGCGACATGGTGCTGAAGAAGCTGGCGAAGCAGCGCAAGCTGGGGTGAAGGGGCGGGGGTGATGCGATTGTGCAGCCACCCGCGCGCCTAGCTAGGCACCACCCCGGCGAAGGCCGGGGCCCAATTGGGGGACGTCGCCAACTGAGCGCAGTCCCTCGTCACTGCGACCTTTCCAATTGGGCCCCGGCCTCCGCCGGGGTGGTATATTTTAGCGGGTACTGACTCTCTGGAGTTCGCCCCCACCCCAGTTCCCCCGCGAAGGCGGGGGCCCAGGACCACGAACGCCCCCGCCCGTAACCCTGGGCTCCTGCCTTCGCAGGAGAACAATATTCCGATTGTCCTACATCAACCGTTCGACGTATGTTCCACGCATGACGTCTTCATCAGCTTCCCAAACCCGCTCGCCCAAGCGCCCATCTCTCCCCCAAGGAATGCTGCACCAGCGTCTGCACTTCCTGCACTTCACTCCAGTTTCGGCCGCGCAAAATGGCTGAGTTCGCCATCATCGCCATCCTCGCGCTAGCGGCCGGCATCCTCCTCGGCTGGCTCCTGGCCTCCCGCCGGGCTGCCACCCTCGCCAGCGAACTCGCCGTCGCGCAGACCAAAGTCGCCGACGCAGACCTCATCCGCACCGCGCGCGACGCAGTCGAACGCGAACGCAACGCCGCGATGCAAGACCTCGCCACCCTCCGCGCGCAGAACGCCGAGCGCTCCACCGACACCGATCGTCTCCGCCTCGACCTCGCAACGATCCGCGCCGACCGCGACGCCGCCCGCACCGAAATCGCCACGCTCAAAGCACAAGGCGAGGCGTTCGAAGCCCGCCTGCTCGAACTCCGCGAGGCGAAGGACGTCATGGCCGCGCAGTTCGGCGACGTGGCCAACAAGCTGCTCAGCGACGCGCAGAAGACCTTCCTCGAACGCGCCGACGCCCGCTTCCGCCAGTCGGAGGAATCCGCCGGCCTGAACCTCAAGTCGATGCTGCAACCCGTCAGCGACCGCCTGCAACGCTATGAAGAGGGCGTCGCCAAGGTCGAGGCCGAGCGCCGCGACGCGTTCGGCGACCTCAAGGGCCAGATCGAACAGATGCGCTTGGGCCAAGAAAAGGTTTCCACCGAAGCCGCCAAGCTCGTCAATTCGCTCCGCAACGCCCCTAAGTCCCGCGGTCGCTGGGGCGAGCAGCAGCTGAAGAACGTCCTCGAAACTTGCGGCCTCAGCGAACACACCGACTTCCAGACCGAAGTCTCGGTCGCAGTAGGTGACGACGGCGCCCGCCTCCGCCCCGACGCTATCATCCGTGTCCCCGGCGGTCGGGCTCTCGTCATCGACGCAAAGGTCTCGCTTAACGCCTACCAGGACGCCTTCGGCGCAGTCGACGACGCCGAACGGCTGATCGGCCTCGCGGCGCACGCGGCCTCGATGCGCGCGCACGTCAACGGCCTCGGCAACAAGGCGTATTGGAGTCAGTTCGCCGACACGCCCGACTATGTGATCATGTTCGTCCCCGGCGAGCATTTCCTTTCCGCCGCACTCGAACACGACCCTACGCTCTGGGATTTCGCCTTCGAAAAGCGCGTCCTGCTCGCGACCCCGACCAACCTGATCGCGATCGCCCGTACGGTTGCGGCGGTCTGGCGTCAGGAGAAGCTCGCCAACGAGGCGCGCAAGATCGGCGAACTCGGCAAGGAGATGCACGATCGCCTCGCCAAGGTTGCGGACGACCTGCGCAAAGTCGGCGTCGGTCTGAACAGTGCGGTGAAGAACTTCAACGGCTTCACCAACTCGTTCAACGGCCGCCTGATGGTGACCGGCCGGAAATTCCGCGATCTGAACATCGAGACCGGCGCGCGGGACTTGGAGGATGTGTCGTCGGTCGACGCGCTAGCGCTAGGCGAGGGGCCTGCGCTGATCGAGAAGCCGGAAGACGCCATCACTTAATGTTCTCTCGCGAAGGCGGGAGCCCAAGATCAAGCAGTGCTGCGTTCCATTATCCTGGACCCCCGCCTTCGCGGGGGAACAACTACGGGTGGGGATCGTGCACCATTCCGTCATGCCGGGCTCGTTCCGGCATCGGCCGTTTCGCGAACTCAACGGCCGGAGAGATTGCTGAACCGTGGACCCCGGAACAGGTCCGGGGTGACCGAGGGAGGTTGGGGAAGAAACGAAGGGGCCGCGCGGAAAACCGATCGGTACAAAATTCGTTCACCTCCCGGAAACCTTTCCCGACCCCGCGCATTAACCCGGCAACACCCCCAAAGAGTCGCCAGGTAATGAAAACCCTAGTTCCCGTTCTCTGCGCCCTGATCCCCTTCGCCGCCATGATCGGCGCCTGCGTAACCTGCCCATAAACGGCATCTTCAAGAAACAAAAGAAAAGGCCCGCCCGGATCACTCCGGGCGGGCCTTTCTGTATCGGCCTCAAGAAGGAAGCGAAGGGATCAACCCTGCGCCTCTTCCTCCTGGTCGCGCGGTGCTTCGGCGGTCGCGCCGGGCTCTGCGTTCGGATCGTAATCCTCGACGAAGCCGGCTTCGTCGCGCTCGAACATCGACGACATCACGTCGACGCCCGAAGCCTGCATCTCGGCCTCTTCAGGCGAGCGTGCGACGTTGACCTTGACGGCCACCGACACTTCAGGATGCAACGCAACCTTCACGGTGTAGACACCGATCGCCTTGATCGGCTTGTCGAGCACGATCGCCGACTTGCCGACCTTGTGACCGTCGGCCACCAGCGCATCGACCAGATCGCGAACCGCGACCGAACCGTAGAGCTGGCCGGTGTTCGACGCCTGACGGATCAGGGTCACGGTCGCGTCGTTGAAGGTCTTCGCTTCGGCTTCGGCGTCGCTGCGACGCGATGCGTTGTCCGATTCGATCTTCGCACGGTTCGACTCGAACACCTTGCGGTTGGCTTCGTTCGAACGAAGCGCCTTCTTGTTGGGAAGCAGGAAGTTACGCGCGTAACCGTCCTTGACCTTCACCACGTCGCCGATAGCACCAAGCTTTTCGACGCGCTCAAGCAGAATGACGTCCATGTGGGCGCTCCTTACTTAACGATGTAGGGCAGCAAGCCCAGATGACGCGCACGCTTGATGGCCTGGGCCAGTTCGCGCTGCTTCTTTGCGGCCACCGAAGTGATACGCGACGGGACGATCTTGCCACGCTCGGACACGAAGCCCTGCAGCAACCGGACGTCCTTATAGTCGATCCGGGGAGCGTCTTTGGCGGAGAACGGGCAGCTCTTGCGGCGGCGGAAGAATGGACGTGCCATGATTATTCAGCTCCCTCTTCGCGGTCACGACGGGGACCACGGTCCGGACGATCGCCACGATCGGGACGGCCCTCGCGGCCACCTTCACGATCGCCACGACGCTCGCGGTCACGGTCCTGCTTGCGCATCATCACGGTCGGGCCCTCTTCGAGGGTGTCGACCTTGACCGTCATGTAACGAATGATGTCTTCGTTGATCTGGGTCTGGCGCTCCAGCTCTGCGATCACGCTGCCCGGGGCATCGATCTCGAGCATCACATAGTGCGCCTTGCGGTTCTTGGCGATCTTGTACGCCAGCGAACGCAGGCCCCAGTTCTCGGTCTTTACGACCCGACCTTCGTTGTCGTTCACGATCTTGGTGGCGATTTCCGCCAGTGCGTCCACCTGCGCTTGTGCCAGATCCTGGCGCGCAAGGAACACGTGCTCGTAAAGAGCCATGTCTTGTCCTTCGTCTTGGCCGATCGCTGATACACGCCCCATGCGTGCACCCCTCCGGCTGTCGTCTTAGAAAACGGCGTCTAGAATGCAAACAGGGGCGAGAGACGCGAATCTCTCACCCCGGTTGCAATGGGCCTTAGCCGATTATCCGGCAAAGGCAAGGTTGGCGTTGGGTTTACCGAAACGCGCCGCCACGAACCTGGACCACGTTGCCACGGCCGTTGATCAGGATCGCGTCGTTGCCCGAGCGGACCCACTGGCTCCCACGCGGCGGGGCGGCAAGGCGATAGTTGCGATACGTCGTGATCACCCGGTAGTTCTGCGCATAGCGGCGATCGAAGCGCTGGCCGGCGCGCCAGTTGCGATACTGGTTCGGGCGGACGACGGTCTTCTTGGTGACGACGGTGCGGCCGTTGTTGTTCTGGCGCACGGTGGTCACTTCGCGGCGCTGCTGTGCCTCGGCCGGGGCTGCGGCGAGCAGCGGGCTGGCGACGAGGGTAGCGGCCAGTGCGCTGAGGATGAACTTCTTCATGGGTAATCTCCCGTTTGAAACACGGCGCCGTTGTGCGGCGTCATCCCTAATCTGGGACCGGATTGTCGCAGGTGCATGTCGCAGCCTGCGCGAAATGGTCGCCATTTGTCGCAAACGCACGGGCTTCGTTCAGGTTCGCGCAGTTGCAACTCAGCCCGCACCTTTATAGGCCCCGCGCTCAAACGAAGACCGAACACAGAGGAGAGGTCATGCGCGCGTTCATCTTCCCCGGCCAGGGGAGCCAGTCTGTCGGCATGGGTAAGGCGCTCGCCGACGCCAGTGCCACCGCCCGCGAGGTCTTCGCCGAAGTCGACGAGGCGCTCGGCCAGCATCTGTTCCGTCTGATGAGCGAGGGGCCGGCGGACGACCTGCTCCTGACCGAAAACGCGCAGCCCGCGATCATGGCGAACGCGATCGCCACCCTGCGCGTCGCCGAGAAGGAAGGCGGTATCCGCCTTGCCGACAAGGCTGATTACGTCGCCGGCCACAGCCTCGGCGAATACACCGCCTTGTGCGCCGCCGGTGCGTTCGACCTCTCCACCACCGCGCGGTTGTTGAAACTGCGTGGCCGCGCCATGCAGGCGGCTGTACCAGTGGGCGAGGGCGCCATGGCCGCGCTGCTCGGCACCGACCTCGAAAAGGCGCAGGTCATCGCCGGCGCAGCGGTCGACGCGATCCTCGCGGAAGGTGGCCCCGAACTGATCTGCACCGTCGCCAACGACAACGATCCGTCGCAGGTCGTCATATCCGGCCACCGCCTCGCCATCGAAAAAGCGATTACGCTGGCCAAGGACCTCGGCGCCAAGCGCGCGGTATTGTTGCCCGTCTCTGCCCCCTTCCACTGCCCCCTGATGCAACCCGCCGCCGAAGCGATGGAAGCCGCGCTCCTCGACGCCGACCTCCGCGCGCCTTTGGTCCCGGTCTTCGCCAACGTCGATGCGGTCGCCGTCGCCGACCCGGGCGCGATCCGTCATCTGCTGGTGCAACAGGTCACCGGCATGGTCCGCTGGCGCGAATCGGTGTTGGCGATGCACGCGGCGGGCGTCGACCACTTCGTCGAATTCGGCGGCAAGGTGCTCAGCCCGATGGTCAAGCGCATCACCCCCGACGTCGAGACGACCAGCGTCATCACGATGGACGACATCGAGGAATTCGTGAAGAAGATGTGATCACGCGGAGACGCGGAGCCGCGGAGAGAAGATTTGAGAGAGATCGATCAGATCAGCGGCGATGTGCTCGATCTCTCGCTCCGCATTCATCGCGACTTAGGTCCCGGTCTTCTCGAAAGCGTCTACGAAATGGTGCTGGCGGGTAAGCTGGCCGGTCTGGGTTACCACGTGGCACGGCAGCGATCGGTAGACATCGAGTTTGAGGGGATGCGCTTCGAAGCGGCATTCAGAATCGATCTCCTCGTTGATGAACGTCTTCTCGTTGAAATCAAATCGGTAGAGCAACTGAATGCCGCGCACGGCAAGCAACTCCTGACCTACCTACGCCTAACTCATCAGCCCGTAGGGCTGTTGATTAACTTCGGTGGCGCAACGCTGAAAGAAGGAGTGCGACGGATCGTAAACGACCACCGCCCCTCCGCGGCTCCGCGTCTCCGCGTGAACAAAATCTAATGGAGACCAAAATGTTCGACCTCACAGGCATGACCGCCCTCGTCACCGGGGCATCCGGCGGGATTGGATCCGAGATCGCCAAGGCCCTAGCCGCCCAAGGCGCGCGCCTCGCCGTATCCGGCTCCAACGCCGACAAGCTGGAAGCCTTCCGCGCCAGCCTCGGCGGCGACCACGTCGCGCTCCCCTGTAACCTCTCCGACGCAGCCGCAGTCGACGCGCTCGTGCCCCAAGCGGTCGAGAAACTCGGCAAGCTAGATATCCTCGTCAACAATGCCGGCGTCACCCGCGACAACCTCGCGATGCGGATGAAGGACGACGAGTGGGACAGCGTCATCCGCGTCAATCTCGAAGCCGCGTTCCGCCTCATGCGCGCCGCGGCCAAGCCGATGATGAAGGCACGCTTCGGCCGGATGATCTCGGTCACCTCGATCGTCGGCGTCACCGGCAATCCCGGCCAGGCCAACTACGCCGCATCGAAGGCCGGCCTGATCGGCATGTCGAAATCGATGGCGCAGGAGCTCGCCAGCCGCGGCATCACCGTCAACTGCGTCGCGCCCGGCTTCATCACCTCGCCGATGACCGACGCACTGCCCGAGGCGCAGAAGACCGCGCTCACCGCGAAGATTCCCGCCGGCCGCCTCGGCGAAGGCGCAGACATCGGCGCCGCGATCGTGTATCTGGCAAGTCGTGAAGCCGGCTACGTCACGGGACAAACCGTGCACGTGAACGGCGGGATGGCGATGATCTGAACTTGCGCGCTGAACTGCCGCGTTCTAGGTGCGTTCAGGAAATACCGAAAACCCCCAGATTTGAAGAGGGAACTACCATGAGCGAGACCGCTGACCGCGTGAAGAAGATCGTCGTCGAGCATCTCGGCGTCGAAGCCGACAAGGTGACCGAGGACGCGAGCTTCATCGACGACCTGGGCGCAGACAGCCTCGACATCGTCGAACTCGTCATGGCGTTCGAGGAAGAATTCGGTGTCGAGATCCCCGATGATGCCGCCGAGAAGATTGCGACCGTCAAGGACGCGATCACCTACATCGACGAGCACAAGGCCTGATCAGGGTCTAGGGTTCAAATCTTTGGACCTGCCCTGATGGGTGTGATTTGAGCGGCTCCCCGTCCTTGGGCAAAGAGGGCGGGGAGCCGTTTCGTTTTGAGAGCAGACGGAGTTTGAAGCCATGCGGCGTGTCGTCGTAACCGGGCTAGGCCTGGTCACCCCTCTGGGGGCGGATGTTGAAACGGCCTGGGCGAATATCCTCGCCGGCAAGTCGGGCGCGGGCCCGATCACGCGCTTCGACGCGTCGGATCAGGTATGCCGCATCGCCTGCGAGGTGAAGCCGGCCGACCACGAATATGGCTTCGACCCCGGCAAGCGCGTCGACCACAAGGTTCAGCGCCAGGTCGATCCGTTCATCATCTACGGCATCGACGCCGCCGGACAGGCGCTCGAAGACGCCGGGCTGACCGAGATGACGCTCGAAGAGAGCTGGCGTGCCGGCGTCTCGATCGGCTCGGGCATCGGCGGTCTGCCGGGCATCGAGAGCGAATCGATCGTTCTCCACACCAAGGGCCCGCGCCGCGTCTCGCCGCACTTCGTCCATGGCCGGCTGATCAACCTGATCTCGGGCCAGGTCTCGATCAAATATGGCCTGCGCGGTCCGAATCATGCGGTCGTCACCGCCTGCTCGACCGGCGCGCACGCGATCGGCGATGCCGCGCGGATGATCGCGATGGACGATGCCGACGTGATGCTCGCGGGCGGCGCGGAGGGCACCGTCTGCCCGCTCGGCATCGCCGGGTTCGCTCAGGCGCGGGCGCTGTCGACCAACTTCAACGATTCGCCCGAAAAGGCTTCGCGTCCCTACGACAAGGACCGCGACGGCTTCGTGATGGGCGAGGGCGCGGGTGTGCTGGTGCTCGAGGAATACGAACACGCCAAGGCGCGCGGCGCGAAAATGTATGCCGAGGTGATCGGCTACGGCCTGTCGGGCGACGCGTATCACGTGACGGCACCGCATCCCGAAGGCGACGGCGCGTTCCGATCGATGCAGATGGCGATCAAGAAGTCGGGCCTCGCGCTCGAGGACATCGATTACATCAACGCGCACGGCACCTCGACGCCACTCGGTGACGAGCTGGAACTCGGTGCGGTCCGACGCCTGTTCGGCGATGCGATTTCGGGCCTGTCGATGTCGTCGACCAAGTCCGCGATCGGCCATCTGCTCGGCGGTGCCGGCGCGGTCGAGAGCATCTTCTGCATCCTCGCGCTGCGCGACCAGATCGTCCCGCCGACGCTGAACCTCGACAATCCGAGCGACAGTTGCGTGGGGGTCGATCTCGTCCCGCACGTGGCCAAAAAGCGTGAAGTCCGAGCGGTGCTGAACAACTCGTTCGGCTTCGGCGGCACGAATGCGTCGCTGGTGATGACGAAGGTCCAGTAATCCTGTTCCCCGGCGAAGGCCGGGGTCCAGTTGGGTAATTGGTGCGATTTATCGGAGGGCCTGCCCAACGGGGCCCCGGCCTCCGCCGGGGAACTATAGTGCGCAAGGTCGGCTGTTTCGGATTCATCGTCGGCTTGGTGGCAGTCGTCACCCTGTTCCTGGTCGTCCAAGGCTGGGGCGGCGCGGGGCCAGCACCACGCGCCTTGTCGGTTCAGGTTCCTCAAGGAGCAAGTCTGGCAGCCGCGGCGGTCGAACTCGAAAAGGCCGGCGCGATCGGTTCCGCCACCCGGTTCCGCCTCTACGCGCGCGTGTTCGGCTCGGGCGACCCGATCAAGGCGGGCGAATACAAGATCCCCGCGCACGCTAGCCCGTCCGACATCCTGAAACTCATGCAGGGCGGCAAGGTCGTCCAGCGGCTGGTCGTGGTGCCCGAGGGCTATCCCTCTGTCTTGGTCCACGACGCTCTGATGAAGGCGGAAGGGCTCACCGGGACCGTACCGGTCCCCGCAGAAGGTTCGATCCTCCCCGACAGCTACGCGTTCGAGCGCGGCGACACGCGCGCGGCGGTTGTCGTGCGGATGCAGTCGGCGATGAAGACTTACCTCGCCAAGGCATGGGCGGCGCGCAAACCCGGTATCGCGGTGACCACTCCCGAACAGGCGATCATCCTCGCCTCGATCGTCGAGAAGGAAACCGGCAAGCCCTCCGAACGCCGCACCGTCGCCGCGGTCTATGGCAATCGCCTGCGCAACGGCATGCCGCTTCAGGCTGATCCCACCGTGATCTACCCGATCACCAAGGGGCGCCCGCTAGGCCGCCGTATCCTGCGGTCGGAACTGCACGCGAAGAACGGCTACAACACCTACGCCGAAGCCGGCCTGCCGATCGGCCCGATCGCCAATCCCGGCCGTGCCTCGATCGACGCGGTGCTCGACCCGGCGCAGACCCAGGCGCTCTACTTCGTAGCGGACGGCACCGGCGGCCACGTGTTCGCGAACACGCTGGAAGAACACAATGCCAACGTGAAGAAATGGTACGCGATCCGCAAAGCCCGCGGCGAGATGTAATCCTCCCCGGGACGGGGAGGGGGACCATCCGCAGGATGGTGGAGGGGGCTCACCGCGAGCGTACCGTCAGTGGGGCAGGATATCGCAGGCGGTACGCTCGTGGCGCTCCCCCTCCACCCCGCCGCTACGCGTCGCGGTGCCCCTCCCCGTGCCGGGGAGGATTTACCCCCGCAACGCGTTCGCCGCGCGCGCCTTGATCTCGATCTCCGCCATCGTTCCGCCGGTCACCCAGCTACCCCCCACGCAGAGCACCGGCTTGAACGCCAGCCACTCGGGCGCGCTCGCCTCGGTGATCCCGCCGGTCGGGCAGAAGCTGCACTGATAGAACGGCGCGGCCAGAGCTTTCAGCGCCTTCAACCCGCCATTCGCCTCGGCCGGAAAGAACTTGAAGTGCGTCAGCCCAAGGTCGAGCCCGGTCATGATGTCCGCCGCATTGGCGATCCCCGGCAGGAACGGAATGCCGCTCTCGATGATCGGCATGGCGAGGCGTTCGGTCAGCCCCGGCGAGACGATGAACTCCGCGCCCGCATCGCGGACCTGCGCGAACTGCTGCGTGTTGACGACAGTGCCCGCGCCGACGATCGCGCCCGGCACCTTCTTCATCTCGGCGATGGCTTCGAGTGCGGCACCGGTGCGCAACGTCACCTCGAGCACGCGCAGGCCGCCTGCGACCAGCGCCTCGGCGAGCGGACGGGCGAGCGCGGCGTCCTCGATGACCAGCACCGGGATGACGGCGCTGGTCTGCATGATGTCGGCGATGGTGACGGTCGAGTTGGCGGTCATTGGGTGTGTTCCTGTGCGAAGGCGGCCGCGGCGCCGAACAGGCCGGGCTGGGGATGGGTGATGAGCTTGACGGGCATCGCCGCCATCATCGTCTGGAAACGGCCCTTGGCGACGAACCGCTGGTCGAAGCCCGAGCGGATAAGCCGATCCTTGATCCGGAATCCGAGCCCGCCTGCGATCACGACCGCCTTGGCGCCTTGCGCGAGCGCAAGATCACCCGCGACCGCGCCGAGGGCTAGGCAGAACCGGTCGAGCGCGGCCAGCGCGATCGAGTCGGTACCGTCGATCGCTTCGGTCCAGATCGTCTTGTCGTCATGGCTGGGAACCGCGCGGCCCTCAAGCGCGGCGAGCGTCTCGTAGATCGCGACGATGCCGGGCCCGGCGACGACGCGCTCCGCCGATACGCGCGTGAAGGTCTTGCGCAGCCGCTTCAGCAGCGCGTCCTCGATCCCGTCGAGCGGGGCGAAGTCCATGTGCCCGCCCTCGGTTTCGAGCACCTGATAGCCGTTTTTGCGTCGCAGCAACTGCGCGACGCCTAGGCCGGTGCCGGGGCCGCAGATCGTCGTGATGCCCTCGGACGGCAGCGGCGTATCGGGACCGCAGAGGTGGATGAAGTCGCTGCTCGGCACCTGCGCGACGGCATGGCCGACCGCACCGAAATCGTTGACGACCACCCACTGGTCGGCCTTCAAGCGCTCGGTGATCAGCGACTTGCGGATGATCCACGGGTTGTTGGTGAGCCGGATAACGTCGTTTGCGACCGGCGACGCGACCGCGATCGCGAGCGCGCGGGGGAGGGGGCGACCCAGCCCCGCCTCGAACGCCTGATACGCGGTCTGGAGCGACGCGTGGTCCGCGGTCTTCAGCGTCGCTGGCTCGCCGAGCGACACGACGCGGCCGTTCTCGACCTCGGCGATCGCGAAGCGCGCGTGCGTCCCGCCGATATCTGCCGCTACGATTTCCATGTCATCCTCCGTCTATTATTATTGTCCCCCGTTATCCCAGCGAAAGCTGGGATCTCAAGCCGCATAGTCCGTCCCCGTTGAGCGAGGTCCCGGCTTTCGCCGGGATGACGGGGGTGTGGCTGAGGCGACGGCGGCGTGTGAGATGCGCTTTAAAGCCCAGCGCCCGCCAGCATCGCCGACGCGCCCTTCTCGGCCTCGTCGGCAAGGCCGCGGAACATCCCGAACAGCTCGCGACCCATCCCGCTCACCGGCGGCGGCGTCGCCTCCATCCGGCGCGTGGCCCATACATCCGCATCGACCAGCGCCTCCAGCGTGCCGTTGACCGCATCCACCCGGATCATGTCGCCATCCCGGATCAACCCGATCGCACCATCGAGCAGCGCCTCGGGCGAGCAATGGATCGCGCACGGCACTTTCCCGCTCGCACCCGACATCCGCCCATCGGTGACCAGCGCCACCTTGAACCCACGATTCTGCAACACGCCCAGCGGCGGCGTCAGCTTGTGCAGCTCCGGCATCCCGTTCGCGCGCGGCCCCTGGAAGCGGACGACGACGACGACGTCCTTCTCCAGCTCGCCACGCTTGAACGCCTCGATCACATCGAGCTGGTCGTCGAACACCATCGCAGGCGCCTCGACGATCCACCGCTCGCGCTCGACCGCGGACACCTTGATGCAGGCGCGGCCGATATTGCCCGCAAGGATCCGCATTCCGCCATCCGGCGAGAACGGCGCGGTCGCAGGGCGCAGGATCGTCTCGTCGCCGCTATCCGGCGTATCGCGCCAAGCGAGTGTATCGCCCTCTACGACCGCGGTCTTCGCATAGGCCGACAGGTCGTCGCCGCCGATCGTCATGATGTCGCCGTGCAACAGGCCTTCGCCGAGCAGTTCGCGGATCACATAGGGCATGCCGCCGGCCGCCTCGAACGCGTTCACGTCCGCAGAGCCATTGGGATAGACGCGCGCGATCAGCGGTACTGCGCAGGAGAGGCGGTCGAAATCCTCCCAGTCGATGATGATCCCCGCCGCGCGAGCGATCGCCGGCACGTGGAGCAAATGGTTGGTCGAGCCACCCGTCGCGAGCAGGCCGACCGCGGCGTTCACGATCGCCTTCTCGTCGACGCAATGGCCGAGCGGCCGGTACGAATCGCCCCGCGCGCCGATCTTTGCCAGCCGGTGCACTGCGGCCCGCGTCAGTTCCTGGCGCAGCTTGGTGCCTGGATTGACGAACGCCGCGCCCGGCATGTGGAGGCCCATGACCTCCATCATCATCTGGTTGGTGTTCGCCGTGCCATAGAAGGTGCACGTGCCCTTCGAATGATACGCGCCGATCTCGGCCTCGAGCAGTTCCTCGCGACCGACCAGACCTTCCGCGAATTTCTCGCGCACCGCGGCCTTGGCCTTGTTGGGAAGCCCGGTCGGCATCGGGCCGCCAGGGATCAGCACCATCGGCAGATGCCCGAAGCGCAACGCACCCATCAGCAGACCGGGAACGATCTTGTCGCAGATGCCGAGCAGCGCCGCGCCCTCGAACGTCCCATGCGACAAGGCAATCGCCGTGCTCAGCGCGATCGTGTCGCGGCTGAACAGTGACAGCTCCATGCCCGGATAGCCCTGCGTCACGCCGTCGCACATCGCCGGCACGCCGCCCGCGACCTGCGCAGTCGCCCCCGCCTCACGCGCCCAGATCTTCATCAGCTCGGGGTAGCGATAATAGACGGCGTGCGCCGACAGCATGTCGTTATATGCGGTGACGATGCCGATGTTCATGCCGGCATCGGCCTTCATCGCGTCGCGGTCTTCCTCGGTCCCGGCATAAGCGTGCGCGAGGTTCGCGCAGCCCAGGCCCGGCCGACGCACCTGCGACGCCGCCTCGCGCTCGATCAGCGCGAGATACGCGGCGCGGCTGTCACGCGAGCGCTCGATGATCCGGTCGGTGACCGCGGAGACGACGGCGTTCAGCATCGTCACGGTGCCCAGTGCACGTCGACCGGCAGCTCGACCTCGGCCAGCACGCGGCCGATCGGGTAGGACGACGACGGGCCCTGTTCGATCGCCCGCTCCAGCACCTTCTTCTTCGCGTCGCCGGTGATCATGATCATCAGTGCTTTCGACGATGCGATGGCGGCAGCCGACAGCGTCACGCGCGCCAGCGGTGCTTCGGGCGGCAGCGGATCGGGCATCACGCCGAGCGCACGACGTTCCTTGGGACCGCTCAGCGCCTCGTCATAATCGGGGCCAGGGAAGATCGACGCGGTATGCCCGTCGCCGCCCATGCCGAGCAGGCAGAAGTCGAGCGGCCAGTGCAGGTCCTGCATCAGCGCATCCGCCGAGCGGCCCGCCGCCTTGTAGTCCGACATCGCCTCGGGAACGATCGGCTTCACGCGCGCGCCCTTGGGGAGGAAGATCTTCGCCAGCGCCGTCACGTTCGACAACGGATCGCCGAGCTTCACGATCCGCTCGTCGCCGGGGATGATCGTGACCTTCTTCCAGTCGAGCTTCGCCTGGGCGAGCTTCTCATACGCGGCGAACGGCGTCTTGCCGCCCGCCAGCGCGATCACCGCCGAGCCGCGCGCGTCCAGCGCACTCTCGATGACGAACTGGATGTCGCCCGCGACTGCATTGGCGAGCTCGTCGGAATCCTCGTAATCCCACCATTCGATTTCGGTCATAAACTTGAACTCACTCAGAAAATTGCTGTCAAAAATGCCGTTCGTGCCGAGTAGGGATCGAGCGAAGTCGAGATCCCGTATCGAGGTACAATGCCACAAACGGGCCGATCCCTCGATACGCCTTCTCGACTTCGCTCGAAGGCTACTCGGGACGAACGGAAGAAAACAAACTCAGTCGTCCTGCCAGGTCACGCCATCGCGTTCGGTCAGCGCGATCGCCGCGGACGGACCCCAGCTACCCGAGGCATAACTCTTGGGCTTCATCGCATTGGCCTTCCAGCCCTCGCGGATCGCGTCGATCCAGGTCCATTGCGCCTCGACCTCGTCGCGGCGCACGAACAAGGTCTGGTCGCCCTCGATCAGGTCAAGCAGCAGGCGTTCATACGCGATCCGGCGACGCGTGCCGGCGAACTCGGCGTCCATGCTGAGGTTCAACGGCACTTCGCGCAGGCGGACGCCCTCGCGGTCGAGACCCGGCTCCTTCGCCATAACCAGCAGCTGGACATATTCCTCCGGCTGGAGGCGGATAATGAGCATGTTGGGCTGCAACAGGCCACCGCGCCCAGCGAACATCGAATGCGGTACCGACTTGAACTGGATCGCGATCTCGCTGCGGCGCGCGGCCATGCGCTTGCCGGTGCGCAGATAGAAGGGCACGCCGCGCCAGCGCCAATTGTCGACATGCGCCTTGATCGCGACGAACGTTTCGGTGTTCGAGGCCTCGCCCAGTTCGTCGGAGTAGCTCTTGACGAACTTCCCCTTCACCGCGCCTTCGCCGTACTGGCCGGTGACGGTGACGTTGGGCACCTCCTCGGGCTTGATCAGACGCAGCGAGCGGAACACCTTCGACTTTTCGTCGCGGACGTCGGTGCCCTCGAAGCGCGCGGGCGGCTCCATCGCGATCAGCGCGAGCAGTTGCAGCATATGGTTCTGGACCATGTCGCGCAGCGCGCCGGCGCTCTCGTAATAGCCGGCGCGCTCCTCCAGCCCGACGGTCTCCGAAATCGTGATCTGGACGTTGTCGATCCCCTGCGCATTCCAGACCGGCTCGAAGAACGAGTTGCCGAAGCGCAGCGCCAGGATGTTCTGGACGGTTTCCTTGCCGAGATAATGATCGATCCGATAGGTCCGGTCTTCCGGGAAGGCCTTCGCCACCGCGTCGTTGATCTCGCGGCTGGTGTCGAGGTCGTAGCCGAGCGGCTTTTCCAGCCCTACGCGGACCGTCTCGCCGGCGAGGCCAACTTTGTGCAGCCCCTCGATCGCCGATTCGAACAGCGACGGTGCGGTCGAGAGGTAGATCGCCAGCCCGCCGGAGATATCGCCGATCTTGTCCGCCAGCGGCTGGAACGCGGCCGGGTCCGACAGGTCGGTCGCCTGATAGAACAGCCGGTCGAGGAACGATCCGATCGCGCTCTCGTCCTTGCGATCCTCGGGGAGGAACTCGTCGAGCGCCTTCTTTGCGAACTTGCGGTAATCCTTGTCGTCGTGCTCGTGACGCGCGGCACCGGTGATCGTCAGCTCTTCGGGCAGCAACCCATCGGCGTGCAGGCCATAGAGCGACGGCAGCAGCATGCGCTGCGCGAGATCGCCGGTCGCGCCGAACAGGAGCAGCTTGGCTACGGGATTACGGTGCATAAAAGCTCCTGGAACTAGCCGGTTTCTTTAGAAAACCAGGCCGGCGACCGGGTCGACCCCGGCCATGATGTTGAGGTTCTGGACCGCGGCGCCGCCGGCACCCTTGCCCAGATTGTCGAGCGTCGCGACCAGCCGTGCATGGCCGACCGCATCGTTGCCGCAGACTCGCAGCGTCAGCCGGTCGGTCCCCGCATTCTCCTCGATATCGACCGCGCCGATATCGCCCGGTGCCACCGTCACGAGCGTCGAGCCGTCGAACGCCGCGCGCAAGACGTCCTTGATCGCCGCGAGGGTCGGGCGGCCGGGCAGGGCGTGGAGATGCAGAGGCACCTCGACGACCATGCCGCGATAGGCGTTGGCCACCGCGGGCGCGAAGATCGGTGCGTGGGCGAGGCCCGCATGCTGCGTCATCTCGGCGATATGCTTGTGCGCGAGGCCGAGCGCGTAGGCGCGGAAGGCGGTCGTCGAGCCACCGGCCTCGAACTCGGCGATCATCGCCTTGCCGCCGCCCGAATAGCCCGAGGTCGCGTTGATGCTCAGCGGCAGGTCGGCGGGGATCAGCCCAGCGGAAACCAGCGGTGCGACGAGCGCGAGGAAGCCGGTTGGATAGCAGCCCGGGTTCGCGACCCGAGCGGCGCTCGCAATTTTCTCGGCCTGACCCGGCAGTTCGGGGAAGCCGTAAGTCCAGCCTGCAGCGACGCGGTGCGCACTCGACGCGTCGATCACGCGGGTACGCGAATTGTCGATCAGCGTCACCGCCTCGCGAGCCGCGTCGTCGGGCAGGCAGAGGATGACGAAATCGGCATCGTTCAAGGCCTCGCGCCGTGCCGCCGGATCCTTCCGGCGATCCTCGGCCAGCAGCGCGATCGAGATATCGCTCCGTCCGGCAAGCCGCTCGCGGATTTCGAGGCCGGTGGTGCCGACGGCGCCGTCGATGAAGACGCTGGTCATGCCACGACGTCCGCTGGCAGATCGGCCGGCAAATCGAGCGCCGCAGTCTCGACATAGCCGACCAGACCGCTCGGCCGCGCGACGCCCCATGCGGAAACGCCAGCAATCTCCAACACCTCGAAACTGTCGCCAGGCTTGAGGTCGACCATCGTATCGCTCGCTTCGTCTCGTCCACTGCGCAACAAAGCTGTGCGCGCGACGGCCCGTATCATCGGCACGGCATAGTGTGGAGCGAATACGTATTCGGCCAACCGAATGTCGGCGATATCGCGCCGAACCGCATGCGTGCGCGGGTCCAGATCCACCGAACGGCCCGTCAGCGAGAAACTCGTGCGGGCCTTGTCGTCGAATGGCTCAAGCGTGAGCGGGGGTGCGGCCGTTTGAGCCGGCGCCAGCATCGTTGGGGGCGGGGCCGTCGCCGATGAATTGCCCGAACTCTTCAAGAAAATCTGCCCCTTCGGTCGTGCGCGCGACGAAGATGTTGCGCTTGTCGCTGTCGTCGCGTTGCCGGCGCAGATAGCCGAGGGCACCCAATCTGTTCAAGGCGCGCGTGACGACCGGCTTCGATACGTTCAGCGCCCGGGCGAGGCCGCGCACCGTATGCGGCCCGGGTTTAAGGTAAACGAGCAGGAGCAATGCCATCTGACGATTGGTCAGATCGGGTTCGCCCGAGCGGACATAATCCACCAGAGCGGTCATCCAGGTCGATAAGGTATTGGCTGCCATTGATGCCACAGCGTTGATCCGCCATCTGAATTTATATGCACGATACCCAGTCATGAGCGTCATTACGGGTTCACAACGCCCGCCCGCACGGCTTGTTTCCGTAGTTTCGCACGCGGCATGCGATATGCCGTGCCCCCGATCCGGTTGATCGCCCGGTTGATCGAAGCCGCGGTGTCGCCTATGTGCGCGCCTTCGCAAAAGTTCCGGGGTTTTCCGCGCAATGTTCGCCTTTCTGCTCGTCATCCACGCGATCATCGCGGCCGCCCTCGTCACGGTGATCCTCATGCAGCGGTCGGAAGGCGGCGGTCTGGGTATGGGCGGTAGCCCGTCGGGTCTCATGTCGGCACGCGGCGCGGCCGATTTCCTGACCCGCGCGACCGGCGTCCTGGCGACGATGTTCGTGCTGTTCTCGATCCTGCTCGCGGTCCTCGCGGCGAATCACCGCACCACCACGATCGACACGTCGCTCGCGCGCACCCCGGCGGCGGCAACGGCCGTCCCGACCGCCCAGCCGAAGGGCGACGCGGCACCGTTCGCCGGTGGCGCCGAGAATGCCGGGGTCCCCGCCGGCACGACCACGCCGGCCGACAACGGCGCGGTCCCGCTAGCCAACTAAACACTCCATTCGCCGATAAAAGGCCCCTGCGTGATCCGCGGGGCTCTTGTCGTTCGTCCCCAACACACGCTACGAGACTCTTCCCATGGCTCGGTACATTTTCATCACCGGGGGCGTGGTTTCGTCGCTCGGTAAAGGTCTCATGGCGGCATCGCTTGCCGCTCTCCTCCAGGCGCGCGGATATACCGTCAGGATTCGGAAGTTCGATCCGTATCTGAACGTCGATCCCGGCACGATGTCGCCCTATCAGCACGGCGAGGTCTACGTCACCGACGACGGCGCCGAGACCGATCTCGACCTCGGCCATTACGAGCGCTTCACCGGCGTTCCCTCGCGCCAGTCGGACAACGTCACCTCGGGCCGCATCTATCAGCAGATCATCACGCGCGAGCGTCGCGGCGATTATCTCGGCGCCACCGTGCAGGTCATCCCGCACGTCACCGACGCGATCAAGGCGTTCGCCCGCGCCGAAACCGACGGCATCGACTTCATCCTCTGCGAGATCGGCGGCACCGTCGGCGATATCGAATCGCTCCCGTTCATCGAGGCGATTCGCCAGCTCAAGAACGAGGAGGGCCGCGGCAACGCGATCAGCATCCACGTGACGCTGGTCCCGTACATCGCCGCCGCCGGCGAGCTGAAGACCAAGCCGACGCAGCATTCGGTCCGCGAACTCGCGGCGCTCGGCGTCCAGCCCGACGTGCTCGTCTGCCGCTGCGAACATCCGCTGCCGCCGTCGGAGCGCGCCAAGATCGCGCTGTTCTGCAACGTCCCCGCCAGCGCGGTCATCCCCGCGCTCGACGCGAAGAGCATCTACGCGGTGCCGCTCCAGTATCACGGCGAAGGCCTCGACATCGAAGTGCTCCGCGCGTTCGGTATCGAGCCCGCCGAGGCACCCGATCTGTCACGCTGGACCGAGATCATGGACCGCCTGACGAATCCTCAAGGGGAGGTCACGATCGGTGTGGTCGGCAAATATGTCGGCCTCCAGGACGCGTACAAGTCGCTCAACGAGGCTTTGGTCCACGGCGGCATCGCGAATCGTGTGAAGGTCAACGTCCGCTGGATCGACGCAGAACTGTTCGAGAATGCCGAGAGTGACATCGCAGGTCAGCTCGAGCCATGCGACGCGATCCTCGTCCCCGGCGCGTTCGGCGAGCGTGGCGCGGAGGGCAAGATCGCGTCCGTGAAGTTCGCGCGCGAGCGGAAGATCCCGTATTTCGGCATCTGCTTCGGCATGCAAATGGCCTGCGTCGAGGGCGCGCGCGATCTCGGCGGCATCCCCAATGCGTCGTCGACCGAGTTCGGCCCGACCGACGAGCCGGTGGTCGGCATGATCACCGAGTGGATGGGCCGCGAAGGCCTCGAAACGCGGGCGGCCGAAGGCGACATGGGCGGCACGATGCGGCTCGGCGCGTACGACGCGAAGCTCACCGGCAACAGCGTCGTGGCGTCGATCTATGGCGGCACCGAAATTTCGGAGCGCCATCGTCACCGCTACGAGGTCAACACCGGGTATAAGGAAGCGCTCGAGCAGGGCGGCCTGGTCTTCTCCGGCATGTCCCCCGACGGCACGCTCCCCGAGATCGTCGAACGCCCGGACCACCCTTGGTTCGTCGGCGTCCAGTTCCACCCCGAACTGAAGTCCAAACCCTTCGACCCGCACCCGCTGTTCGCCAGCTTCATCGAAGCCGCGGTCAAGCAGAGCCGCCTGGTCTGATTGCCTGCTTCGATCCTCCCCCGCCAGGGGGAGGTGTCTGGCCCTCGCCAGACGGAGGGGGAGGTAAGCGCCAACCTTCGTTCCCTATCCTCCCCCTCCGTCACCTTCGGTGCCACCTCCCCCTGGCGGGGGAGGATCGCAGCCGGTGTGTAGCAAGCCCCGCCTTGTTTCCCTCCGTCATGCCGGGCTCGTTCCGGCATCCAGGGCTCCGCACAGTCGAGAGTCGTGAGTTCGCGGAACCGTGGCCCTCGGAACCAGTCCGGGGTTACAGACTTCACGCAGCTTCGACTCTTTTGAAGCCCGGCACGAGCGCCGCGAAGCCGCGCTTTCCACCGCCAAAGACAAGCTCGCATTGAATATCCCCCAAATCGGTAGACTTTGCGCGCCGAGGTTCAGGGGAAAAATTCATGTCGCTTACGCTCGCGCTGTTGCTCGCCGGTCAGGCCGCTACCGTCACGCCGCCACCGGTCACCCCCCAGACGCCCGCCGCGGATCAGGCGGCCGAGCCGGCCAATGGTCGGCTCGGCAACCAGCAACAGGGCGGCGGCGATATCGTCGTCACCGCACGCCGCCGCGCCGAGACCATCCAGACCGTCCCGATCGCGATGTCGGTGATCGGCGGCACCGCGCTGGCGGAAACCGGCGCCTACAATGTCAGCCGCCTCACGCAACTCCAGCCGACTCTGCAATTCTATTCCACCAACCCGCGCAACTCCGCTGCCAATATCCGCGGCCTCGGCGCGCCGTTCGGCCTGACCAACGACGGCATCGAGCAGGGCGTCGGCATCTATGTCGACCAGGTCTATTACAGCCGGATCGCCTCGGCGACGTTCGACTTTACCGATACCGAGCGGATCGAAGTCCTCCGCGGGCCCCAGGGCACGCTCTACGGCAAGAACACCACCGCCGGCGCGATCAACATCACCACGCGCAAGCCCAGCTTCACGCCCGAGGCGCGGATCGAACTCACCACCGGCAACTATCAGTTCGTCCAGGCCAAGGCCTCGGTGTCGGGGCCGCTGATCCCCGACACGCTCGCGATCCGGCTGTCGGCATCTGTGACCGAACGTGACGGCACGATCCACAACGTCGTGACCGGTAAGGATCTGAATGCGCAGGACAATAAGAGCGTCCGCGGGCAGCTCTACTGGAAGCCGACCGACAATCTCGATCTCGCTCTGTCCGGCGATTATGGCCAGCAGAACCCGAATTGCTGCGTGCAATATTATGCGCGCACCGGCGCGACCCAGCGGCCGCTCAACCGGCAATATGCTGCACTCGCCGCCGCGCAGGGTTATGTCGTGCCGTCCACCAACGCGTTCGACCGGGTGACCGACGTCGATACGCCGCTCCGCGCGAGGCAGGAATTGGGCGGCGTGTCGCTGCTCGGCAATCTGGATCTCGGCGCATCGACGATCACCTCGGTCAGCGCATGGCGGTTCTGGAACTGGGATCCGTCGAACGATCGCGATTTCATCGGCCTGCCGATCACGACGGTGTCGGCCAACCCATCGCAGCAGACCCAGTACAGCCAGGAGTTGCGGATTGCCTCGAACGGCAAGCACACGCTCGATTACGTGCTCGGCGCATTCTACTTCTACCAGACGATCGATACGCAGGGGCTTCAGGTGCAGGGTCCGGCGGCCAGTGCGTTCCTGCTCAACCCTACCAGCGCGGGCGGGCGCAATCCGGCGACGTTGAACGGCCTGACCGCACGCAACACGATCGGCTTCAAGAACACCAGCGCGGCGCTGTTCGGCAAGCTGACCTGGAACGTCAGCGACCGGTTCCAGATCGCGCCGGGCCTACGTTTGAACTACGACAAGAAAAAGGGCGATTATGTCTCGGTCGTCACCAACGGCACCGGCACGGCGCTGACCGCGGACCAGCGCGGTGTGCTCGCGCCGCAGAGCTATCGGCCCGATTTCGACAACTGGAACCTGTCGGGGGATATCACCGCTGCCTACACCGTGACGTCAGACATCCACGCCTATGCGACCTACGCACGCAGCTATAAGTCCGGCGGGATCAACCTGTCCGGCCTGCCGCTCGACGCCAGCAACAACCCGATCCTCTCGGCCGCCACGGTGAAGCCCGAAAAGGTGAACCATTTCGAGCTTGGCCTGAAAACGCAGTTCCTGGACCGCCGGCTGACGCTGAACCTCGCCGGGTTCTGGACCGAGATCAGCGATTACCAGGCGACCGTCACCAACGGCCAGCTCGGCGTGCTGCGCGGCTATCTCGCCAATGCCGGCAAGGTCCGCACCCGCGGTCTCGAATTCGACTCGGCGTTCCGCCCCACCGACCGGTTCAGTTTCTACGCGAACGGCGCTTACACCGACGCGAAATACGTGAAGTTCGTTGATGCGCCATGCCCGCCCGAACTGTCCGGCGGCACCACCGCGACCGCCGGCCAGACGCCGAGCGCACCCGGCACCGCCGGCGGGATCAGCCCGCAGAACTGCGACATCTCCGGCCAGCGCCTGCCCGGCGTGTCGAAATGGGCGTTCTCCTACGGGGCGGAATACGACCTGCCGGCGACGTTCGCCGGCCTCGATGGCCAAGTCTATCTTGGTTATGACGGCAGCTACCGGTCGACCTTCTCGTCCAACCCGTCACGCTCGGCCTATACCGACATCAACGGCTATGCGCTCAGCAACTTCCGCCTCGGGTTCAAGGCAAAGGACAGCTGGAACGTCTTCGGCTGGCTCCGCAACGCGTTCGACCAGAACTATTACGAAGTGCTCGCGCTCCAGTCGGGCAGCACCGGCCTGATCGTCGGCCAGCCCGGTGATCCGCGCACGTATGGCCTGACCGTCTCGCGGTCGTTCTGATCGTCGCCCCCCGATCGTCGCCCCGTGGTCGTCACGGCGCGTTCAGGTTTGACGTTTTATAGAGCGGGATACGGCCCGGAGAGGCATCGCAGTCGGAAGCTCCCGATGTCTCTCCGGTTCGGCGCAATCGACATGCTTACGACGTCTCGACGCGCGTCCGATGCCATCCCCTTGCACGCAGCCCCTTCGAAGCGCAGTCTGTTGATCTAAAGCAATAGGCTCAGGCTCATCGGGCCGGATTAACAAGGGTGGCGGCATGTTCTTCGTACGACAGGGGCCATTGTGGTTTCGGCTGACAACGGGCGCCTTGGTCGCCTGGGCGCTCATCGGCTGCTTCATGTTCCTGCAGCAGGTGCGGCTCGGCGCCGATGCCGTGGGGAGGGCGAGTGCCTATGACCGGGCGCTCTATGCGACCCTGCCCAACTGGTACGTTCCGCTGTTCGCCGTCGCGGTGCTGGCTGGGCTGATCGGTGCCGTGCTGTTGTTCATGCGCCGTGCCAGCGCCCGCCCGTTCCTGATCGCATCGCTGGGTGCCACGATCGTACAGTTCGGCTGGCTATTCGCATCGACCGATATCGTCGCGCGCAAGGGCGCCGGCGAAACGCTCGGATTGCCGCTGGTCGTCGTCGGGATCGCGGCGTTCACGCTCTGGCTCGTCGGCCATGCCCGGCAGAAGGGGTGGGCGGTTTGACCGCTCCCGGGCCGGTGATCCGAAGGCTGGGCGAGCCCCGACGCGCGCGCTACTAGCATCGCCATGTCCACGACCTACACCCTCGACACCGCGACGAGTCGCGCGAACCCCACACCGGCCCCGCTGAAGCGGCTGACGATCCCCGCGATCCGCCGCCAGAAGGGCAAGACGCCGCTCGTCATGCTCACCGCCTATACCGTGCGCACGGCGCAGTTGCTCGATCCGCATTGCGACATGCTGCTCGTCGGCGACAGTCTGGGGCAGGTGATCTACGGCCTGCCGTCGACCGTGCCCGTCACGCTCGAGATGATGGCGGCGCACGGCGCGGCGGTGGTGCGGGGCAGCTATCACGCGGTCGTCGTCATCGACATGCCGTTCGGCAGCTATGAGGCGTCGCCCGAAAAGGCGTTCGAGAGCGCGGCGTTCTTGCTCAAGCAGACCGGCGCGGCGGCGGTAAAGCTCGAAGGCGGCACCGCGATGGCGCCGACCGTCAAGTTCCTCACCGAGCGCGGCATGCCGGTAATGGGTCATGTCGGCCTCACGCCGCAGGCGGTGAACGTGCTCGGGGGCTACGGCGCCCGCGGTCGCACGCCCGAGGAAGCCGCCAAGATCGTCGCCGACGCGCAGCACATCGCCGAGGCAGGTGCCTTCGCGCTGGTGATCGAGGGCGTGGTCGAGCCGATCGCGATCGAGATCACCAACACCATCGCGTGCCCGACGATCGGCATCGGTGCCTCGGCGCAGTGCGACGGCCAGGTGCTGGTAACCGAAGACATGCTCGGCATGTTCGAGCGTACCGCGAAGTTCGTGAAGCGGTTCGCGGATATCGCCGACACCATTTCGTCCGCGACGCAGACCTATGCGGACGATGTCCGATCGCGCACATTCCCGGGGCCCGAGCAGGTCTACGTGCCCAAGGATTGATCCGCTTCCGTTTCGGTCCCGGCGCGGCTAAGGTCCGCGCCGTCCATCCCCCCAATATTCCGGAGTTGTCCTTGGCCCTCCCGCCGAAAACCGATGAAGCATTCCTGCGCGAGGTCGACGAAGAACTCCGTCGCGACAAACTCGCCGGGTTCTGGACGAACTGGGGTATCTGGGTCGCGATCGGCGTCGTCGCCGCGCTCGCCGCACTGGCTGGCTTCCTTTACTGGCAGCATCACAATGGCGAGGCTGCCGGCGTCGAGGGTGAGCAGCTTCAGGCCGCCTACGACTCGCTTGGCGCCAACAACGCCGCGGCCGCGGCCAAGCCGCTTGCCGAACTCGCCAAGTCGAACCGCGACGGCTACCGCGCGCTCGCGCTGTTCACGCAGGCCGACGTCCTGCTCCAGAAGGACGACCTGAAGGGCGCCGCCGCCAAGCTCGGTGCGATCGCCGCGGACACGTCGCTGGCCAAGCCGTTCCGCGATCTCGCACTCGTTCGCCAGACCTCGGCCGAGTTCGACACGCTGAAGCCGCAGGTCATCGTCGAGCGGCTTCGTCCGCTCGCTGTTCCCGGTGGTCCGTGGCTCGGCAGCGCGGGCGAAATGGTCGCGATCTCCTATCTCCGCATGAACCAGCGTCAGCAGGCGGGGACGTTGTTCGGCCAGATCGCGCGCGATACCGGCGTGCCGGAGACGATCCGTCAACGCGCGGTTCAGATGGCCGGCGTACTGGGTGTGGACGCTGTTGCCAGCACGGGAGCTACTGCCAGGGTGATCACTCCGGCTGCATCAAACGAGGATACCAAGGCGCAATGATGAAGACATATCGGGTGACGGTCGCCGTCGCCGCGCTCGTGGCGCTCAGCGGTTGCGGAATCTTCAAGGGTGGCGTGAAGAAGACGCCGACTGTCGGCGACCGCGTCTCCATTCTGGTCTCGGAGAACGAGGTCGAGACCGACAAGACGATCGCCGACGTCCAGGTCCTGCTGCCCGCGCCCGCCGTCAACGACGCCTGGACTCAGCCCGGCGGCAACCCGGCGAAGTCGATGGGTCAGCTCGCGCTCGGCGATCAGCCCCAGCGGGCGTGGCAGGCCTCGATCGACGGCGGCTCGAACCGTCAGCGGCTCGGCGCAGCACCGGTTATCGCGGACAACAAGCTGTTCGTGACCGATGTTACCGCGACGGTCCATGCGTTTGCCGCCGATACCGGTGCTGCGCTGTGGAGCGCGGGCATTACCGAGGGCAAGCTGAACAGTGCGGCACGCTTCGGCGGCGGGGTCAGCTATGACGACGGCAAGCTGTATGCCACCGACGGCGTCGGGGACGTCGTCGCGATGAATGCTGCCGACGGCGCGATCCTGTGGCGTGCCAAGCCCGGTGCACCGCTGCGTGGCTCGCCGACCGTCGCGAACGGCGCGGTGTACGTCCTGACGCAGGACAACCAGGTCTTCTCGCTCAACCAGGCCGACGGCAAGGTCCAGTGGGTCCAGTCGGGCACGCTCGAAACACAGGGCGTGTTCGGCGTCGCGGCGCCTGCGGTCAGCCAGGGCACCGTGGTCGCCGGCTTCTCGAGCGGCGAACTCAGCGCCTATCGCTACGAGAATGGCCGTATCCTGTGGCAGGACGCGCTGTCGCGCACCTCGGTCACCACCTCGGTGTCGAGCCTGTCCGACATCGACGCCGCACCGGTGATCGACGGCGGTCGCGTCTATGCGGTCGGGCAGGGCGGCCGCATGGTCGCGCTCGAGCTGTCGACCGGTCAGCGCCTGTGGGAGCAGAACTTCGCGGGTATCTCGACGCCGTGGATCGCGGGCGAATGGCTGTTCGTGGTCACCGACGACGCCCGCCTCGTCTGCCTGTCGCGCTCGAACGGCAAGGCCCGCTGGATCGCCCAGCTGCCGCGCTTCCAGAACGAGAAGAAGCGCAGCAACGCGATCACCTGGTTCGGTCCGATCCTCGCCGGCAACCGCCTGGTTCTCACCAACTCGCGCGGCGAGATCAATTTCGTCTCGCCGACCGATGGCACGGTGAGTTCGACGATCGAGACGAAGACGCCGTTCTCGCTGCCGCCGATCGTCGCGAACTCGACGCTCTACACGCTCGACCAGAAGGGCAAGGTCACCGCCTACAGGTGACGTATACTCCCTCGCCCCGCCGGGGAGAGGGAAGGGGCCCGGCGCGCTTGCGCTGGGAAGGGTGAGGGGAATGGGGCTCGATACGCGTCCCACAACTCCCCTCACCCTTCCGTCGCTGCGCTCCTCCCTCCCTCTCCCCGGAGGGGCGAGGGACATAGGTGACCTTTGCCGCGACACGCGCTAAGGGCCTGCCATGTCCAAACTCCCCGTGGTCGCGATCGTCGGCCGCCCAAATGTCGGCAAGTCGACCCTGTTCAACCGCCTCGTCGGCAAGAAGCTCGCGCTGGTCGACGACCGGCCGGGCGTCACGCGTGATCGCCGCGAGGGCGACGCGTCGCTGATCGGCCTCGAATTCCGCATCATCGATACCGCCGGTTACGAGGATCACGACGCGCAGACGCTCCCAGGCCGGATGCGCCAGCAGACCGAGGCGGCCGTCGCGCAGGCCGATGTCGCGCTGTTCCTGTTCGACGCGCGCGCCGGCATCGTGCCGCTCGACGAGGAGATCGCCCGCTGGCTGCGCACCGCCGACGTCCCCGTCATCCTCGTCGCCAACAAGGCCGAGGGCCGCGCCGGCGAGGACGGCATCCTCGAATCGCTCGCACTCGGCTTCGGCGACCCGGTCCAGCTCTCGGCCGAGCACGGCGAAGGCATGGGCGACCTGTTCGAAGGCCTGCTTCCGCTGCTCGAAGGCAAGGAAGAGCTGCCCGAGGAAGAGCCCGACAACGAATATGAAGGCCCGCTGAAGCTCGCGATCGTCGGCCGCCCGAACGCAGGCAAGTCGACGCTCGTCAACCGCATCCTCGGTGAAGACCGCATGATCACCGGCCCCGAGGCCGGCATCACGCGCGATTCGATCAGCGTCGACTATGACTGGCACCCGACCGGTGGCGAAGCGCGCAAGGTCCGCCTGATCGACACCGCCGGCATGCGCAAGCGTGCCAAGGTGCAGGACAAGCTCGAGAAGATGTCGGTCGAGGATGCGCTCCACGCGGTCGACTTCGCCGAGGTCGTCGTGCTGCTGCTCGACGCCACGCTGGGCCTCGAGGCGCAGGATCTCCGGATCGCCGACAAGGTGCTGCAGGAAGGCCGCGCGCTCGTCATCGCGCTCAACAAATGGGATATCGCCGAGAGCGCTTCGTCGCTGTTCAACGGCGTCAAGCGCGCGCTCGAAGACGGCCTGAGCCAGGTCAAGGGCGTCACCGTGATGACCGTGTCGGGTGCAACCGGCAAGGGCATCGACCAGTTGCTCCAGGCCTGTTTCGACACCCGCGACGCATGGTCGAAGCGGGTCGGTACCGGCGAACTCAACCGCTGGTTCGAGCGCGCGATCGAGGCGACGCCGCCGCCGGCCCCAGGCGGCAAGCGGATCAAGATGCGCTACGTCACGCAGGTCAAGACTCGCCCGCCCAGCTTCGTCATCTTCGGCACCCGCGTCGATCAGCTGCCCGCGAGCTACGAGCGTTATCTGGTCAATTCGATGCGCAAGGACCTCGGCTTCGGCGCTGTCCCCGTCCGGCTGATGTTCCGTGCGCCGAAGAACCCGTACGACGACAATGGCAGGGGCGGCGGCGGCAATTAAGCGGCTGCGTCCGGGGTGATTCGCATCGACGCCCGGGGTATGCGCTGCCCCTGGCCAGCGGTGCGGCTCGCCCGCGCGCTGCGTGACGGCGCGCGGCGGGTCGAGGTTTTGGCGGACGATCCGCAGGCGCCGACCGAAATCGCCGCGGTCGCCGAGGCGGCCGACGCGACGGTAGATATCATTTTGGATGAATTTTACCGGACCTTTGTCGTAACTTGTCGGTAGTATGACAACAGTGTGTTTACCTGAAACGGGTAAGATACGGTTCAAATCTTCATGGCGCTATTGCTCAACAGGAGAAGGCGACTTGTCGTTCGAAGGAAGCACCTTGATCAACTGGCCGGCATATTCGCAGGCGCGGAGTGAACTGGGTGCGGGGTTCGTCCGTATCCTGGGCTATTTCCGTGAGGACGGCGTGAAGTCGGTCGCCGCGATCGAGGCGGCGATGCGGTCGCTCAATGCGGCGGCGATGGTGATCCCGGCGCATACGCTGAAGGGCGAAGCGCGTCAGTTCGGGGCGGAACCGCTGGCGGACCTTGCCGAGGCGATCGAGGTCATCGCGCGCGATTGCGTCGAGATGCAGGATACGCCCGAAGAAGCGCTCGAGCACATCGTCCAGTTGCGGCCGCTGTTCGTCGAGACGCTGACGTTGCTGGAGCGCGAAGCCAATCCGATCGTGGCGCGCAAGCCCGCCGCCGGCGGCTTTGGTCGTCGTGCGATCCCGACCGGGTTCGGCGAAGAGTAGGGAAACTCGATCCTCCCCCGCGAGGGGGAGGTGGCAGGCGTCAGCCTGACGGAGGGGGAGGGCAGCGAAACCGCTGTTCCGTGTCCTCCCCCTCCGTCACCTTCGGCGACACCTCCCCCTGGCGGGGGAGGATTAAGTCTTGCAGGTGACTCCGGATCACCGGCGTCGCCTGGCGATCACCCCTTCAAATACGGCGCCGCGCCGGCATTGGGCGAATCATGCTCCGAGATCGAGTTCAACTGGATGTAGTTGTGGATCCCCATCCGCGCGATCATCTCGAATTGGCGTTCGAGCGTGTCGACATGCTCTTCTTCGCTGGCGAGGATGCGCGCGAACAGGTCGCGGCTGATGTAATCCTTGACCTCTTCGCAGTACGAGATCGCGCCCTTGAGCTGGACGGTGGCCTCGACTTCGAGCGCCAGGTCCGACTTCAGGACTTCCTCGACGGTCTCGCCGATACGGAGGCGGCCGAGCAGCTGGAAGTTTGGCAGGCCATCGAGAAAAAGGATGCGCTCCGACAGCCAGTCGGCGTGCTTCATCTCGTCGATCGATTCCATCCGCTCATACTGGGCGAGCTTGTAGACGCCCCAATGCTCGAGCATCCGGTAATGGAGCCAATATTGATTGACCGCGGTCAGCTCGTTCTTGAGCGCCTCGTTCAGATAGTCGATTACTTGGGGGTCGCCGCGCATGGCCATATCTCCGTCACCTCTGACGAACATGTAGCGCCGGCAATATCGCAACCGCAACCCGAAAAATGGCGGATTTCTGCGGTTTCTTAGCTGTTGCGACGCTTATGCAGCAGCGCGTTCCTCATTGATAATCGCTCGCGCTACCGATGTGCACTGGCCGCATTTGGGCTGGCGGCCCATCGAACGAAAGGCTTGGCACGGTGTGGTGCAACCGCCGCGTGCGCAGTTGCGGACGTCGGATTCTCGTATGGCATTGCAAACGCAGACGACCATGGGAACTCCCTAGCTGTGAGCCGGGAATACGGATAATGCGAACCACTCGCAAGCTCTTTTGCGTCTTATTCGCAAATAGCGTCATCGGCTGGTCGTAAACGCCGAACCGCGCATCGGCTGCCATGCGTATCGCGCCAAGCTGCGCCACAGCCATTCGAGCGGACCGTAGCGGAAGCTATCGAGCCATGGCTTCGACCAGAGGAGCATCACGATCCATACCAGCGCCACGACGATATAGAGTTGCGCGCGCATCAGATGACCGAACAGGCCGACGCCATAGCCGTAGAACAGCGTCGTGCAGACCAGCGACGTGCCGATGTAATTCGAGAACGCCGTGCGCCCCGCGGCCGCGATCCGCATGGTCAGCCAGCCGCCGGGCCGGGTCAGCACGATGATCGACGCGGCATAGCCGAGGATCAGGACCGGACGCACCGGCGTCGCCAGCGTGATCCACGACAGCAGGACATAGCTAGGATCGAAACCATGCCCGATCTCGACCGTCGCGATCGCCGCATAGGCGACCCAACCCAGGCCGACGCAGACGATCGCGATCGTCCGATATGCGCGGCGCGACCATGCGCCGGTCAGGAACCCCGACCGCAATCCCGCCATGCCGAGCAGCATATAGCCCAGCGTCTCGGCGCCGACCGCCATGATCACGCTGGCCGGATCGACCTGATCGGACCAGCGGTGTGCGACGAGATCGGCGTAGCTGCCTCGCCCGATCGCGAGCTGGCGGGTGATTTCCTGCTGCGTGGGGCCACCGAAGTTTGCCGCGAAACTCTGCCAGTTCGCCACCGCGCGGGCGCTCGCGTGGGGGGCCAGGGCCGTGGCGTGCAGGTCGAACGCATAGCCGGCGAGCAGGACGGACTGGATCACCTGCAAGGCGACGAACATCAGCCCCATCAGCACCAGCAGACGGGTCGGCAGGCGGTGGAACATGAACGCCACGCAGCCGACGATCGCATAATGCAGCAGGATATCACCCCACCAGATCAGGTAGAGATGGATCGCACCGAACACGGCGAGCCACGCCATCCGCGGAAAATGCACCGCTGCGGCTTCGTCGCCCTGCGCGCGCGCGCCGTCGATGACCAGCAGCATAGATGCCCCGAACAAAACCGAGAACAGCCCGCGCATCTTGCCGTCGATGACGATGAAGTTGGCGGTCCATGCGATCGTGTCGGCAAGGCTCGGTGCGCCCATCGACGCCGGCGACATATAAGCGAAGTCCGGAAAGCCGAACGCGGCGATGTTGGCGGCGAGAATACCCATGACCGCAACGCCGCGGATGACGTCGAGCGTGGCGATTCTGGTGGAAGCGGGGGTCATACGGGCAAAGTGAAGTGTGGGAGGTACGGACGCTCGCGCAGCATCTTCTGGGGTGTTTCGCGGGGGCGTCTCGGCGGCTGGGATGCGGCGTCGTTGCGTTCGGAGGTGCGGTTGTCTTGGTTGGCCGGGGCCGCCTCGGGCGTTGCTCGACCGGCGCTGAGCTCTGGTCGACGCCTTTCAGCGCTGCGGTGATGGAGGAATGCTTCGATCATGATCCGACGCTGGCATATCGGGTTGATGTAGGACAGCCTGCGCGATGGGCCGGTGTGCCGGGGCGATGTGCCGGGGCTTGCCGTGACACGATTGTCTTGGCGATACCTTCACGTCGGTAATTGTTCGTCGCCTGCACGTGCGTATCCGAACCGGTATCCGTGTCCGAACCAGTATCCGTGTCCGAACTAGTATCCGAGTCCGAATCAGTATCCGTGTCCGTGTCCGTATCCGTCTTCGGCACTCCGACCGGTTCGACCTCGCACCACTCGTCTTCCCAGCGGAAGCTGGGGTATCCCTGTTGGCGAGTGTTGTGACCCAATCGGGGAGATCCCAGCTTTCGCTGGGATGACCAGGTAGGGGCGGGAATGGGTGACGGCGCTCGGGGGTGTCGCGTTGGGAATAGCGATGAGTGCGCGATCTGACAGCAGGTCGGGCTTCGACGAAATGGCAGCTCAAACCTCCTTGTTCTCCCGCGAAGGCGGGAGCCCAGACTGGGTCCCCGCCTTCGCGGGGATACATCGGCGGTTTGAGCTAACCTTCCTGCCCAGAAAACCGACCACCCCGGCGAAGGCCGGGGCCCAATTGGGGGACGGTTATGGCGAAGGGCAGCGCTTCGTTACCGTGGCTATCCCAGTTGGGCCCCGGCCTTCGCCGGGGTGGTTGCCCTGCTCCGCGTTGCGACGGCTGACGCACTCGAGCAACGGTATGCCGCCATCAACGTCCAGCGCATTACGCCAACGCCGCGTCGACCCCCATCAGCTTCGGGAAGAACCCCTCGTGCGCCGTCCGCAGCGTGTCGAGCGCGATGACGTCGTCGCGGTCGGGACGTTCGAAGATCAGGCGCTTGCCACCGGTGCGGCCGAGCGGTTCGGCTTCGACGTCCGCAGCATGCGCCGCCCCGAGGAAGTCGAGCAGCGCGTGGTCCTCGACGGTGACGATGTAGACGCCCTGATCCTCGGCGAAGAACGCGCGCGCGCAGTCGAAAGGCTGCTTCCGATCGATCATCGCGCCGATCCCGCCGGCCAGCGCCATTTCCGCAAGCGTCACCGCGATGCCGCCGTCGGAGACGTCGTGGACCGCGGTCAGCTGCCCCAGCGCGATCGCTTCGCGGATCAGGTCGCCGACGCGGCGTTCTGCGGCGAGATCGACCGGCGGCGGCGGGCCGGCGTCGAGCTGTTCGCGGCCGTGGCATTCGCGCAGCCACAAGGACTGGCCGAGATGGCCGCCGCGCGTACCGACTGCGAGGATGATGTCGCCCGAGCCCTTGAACGCGATCGTCGCATTCTTCTGCCAGTCCGCCAGCAAGCCGATCGCGCCGATCGCCGGGGTCGGCAGGATCGCCGAGCCGCCGCCGGTCGCCTTGCTCTCGTTGTAGAGCGAGACGTTGCCCGACACGATCGGGAAGTCGAGCGCGATGCACGCGTCGCTCATGCCTTCGAGACAGCCGACGATCTGGCCCATGATCTCGGGGCGCTGCGGATTGGCGAAGTTGAGGCAATTCGTCACCGCCAAGGGCAGTGCGCCGACCGCGGTCAGGTTGCGCCACGCTTCGGCGACCGCCTGCTTGCCGCCCTCGACGGGATCGGCGAAACAGTAACGCGGCGTGCAGTCAGTGGTCATCGCCAGCGCCTTCTGCGTGCCGTGAACGCGGACGACCGCGGCGTCGCCACCGGGGCGCTGCACGGTGTCGGCGCCGACCATGTGATCGTATTGCTCCCAGATCCAGCGGCGCGAGGCGATGTCGGGTGAGCCCATCAGCGTGAGCAGGTCGGCGGCGATGTCGTTGCTGTGCGGCGCGTTCTCGAGTGGCGCGGGCTTCGGCGTCGGGACGTGCGGACGGTCGTAGAGCGGTGCTTCGTCGGCGAGCGGGCCGAGCGGGATGTCGCAGACGGTCTCGCCCTTGAACGTCAGCACCATGCGGCCGGTGTCGGTGACGCGGCCGATCACCGCGAAATCGAGCTCCCATTTTTTGAAGATCGCCTCGGCCTCGGCTTCGCGGCCGGGCTTGAGGACCATCAGCATGCGCTCCTGCGATTCCGAGAGCATCATCTCGTAGGGCGTCATGCCGGTCTCGCGCTGCGGCACGTCGTCCATGACGAGTTCGATGCCGACGCCGCCCTTCGACGCCATCTCTACCGAGGACGAGGTCAGGCCCGCGGCGCCCATGTCCTGGATCGCGACGATCACGTCGGTCGCCATGAGTTCGAGGCAGGCCTCGATCAGCAGCTTCTCGGTGAAGGGATCGCCGACCTGGACGGTCGGGCGCTTGGCGTCCGAATCCTCGCCGAAGTCGGCCGACGCCATCGTCGCGCCGTGGATGCCGTCGCGGCCGGTCTTGCTGCCGACATAGACGATCGGATTGCCGATGCCGCTTGCGGCCGAGTAGAAGATCTTGTCCTGATCGGCGATCCCGACGGTCATCGCGTTGACCAGGATGTTGCCGTCATACGCCGAGTGGAAGTTCACCTCGCCGCCGACGGTTGGCACGCCGACGCAATTGCCGTAGCCGCCGATGCCGTGGACGACGCCCGAGATCAGGTGGCGCATCTTGGGGTGATCGGGCCGGCCGAAGCGGAGCGCGTTGAGGTTGGCGATCGGTCGCGCGCCCATCGTGAAGACGTCGCGCAGGATGCCGCCGACGCCGGTCGCCGCACCCTGGTACGGCTCGATGTAGGACGGGTGGTTGTGGCTCTCCATCTTGAAGATCGCCGCCTGATTGTCGCCGATATCGACGACGCCCGCGTTCTCGCCCGGACCGCAGATGACGCGGGGACCCTTGGTGGGGAGCTTCATCAGGTGAATCTTGCTGGATTTGTAGCTGCAATGTTCGGACCACATCACCGAGAAGATGCCGAGCTCGACCATGTTCGGCTCACGGCCGATGGCGCGCAGGACGCGCTCATATTCTTCGGGGGACAGGCCGTGGTCGGCGACGATCTGCGGTGTGATCTCGGTCATGGGGCGGGCTTTAGCGGGGTGGGACGCGTTCGTCACGTAGGCGAACCGCGGTGATACGACTTAGGCGGCAAAAACGTGCGCAATTCAGAGCGGATCGGCATTCAACGTGCCACCCGAAATCCTCCCCCGCCAGGGGGAGGTGGCAGCGAAGCTGACGGAGGGGGCGGGCCGCGCCGAACTCACGGTCCGTATCCTCCCCCTCCGAGCCGCTGGAGCGGCCCACCTCCCCCTGACGGGGGAGGATTTTGAGGTCGAACAGTCATGGAGTTTTGCCGTCCGGCGTGTTGCGTTCACCGGCGACTGTCGGTTGGGTCCGCTAGCCTTGAACTGCTCGGAAACGATGCTGCCAAGTCGGGAAAGTCGGCAATGGGCCGCGCCTTTGCGACGTCGGCTTCGGTCCATTCGGGATTGTCATCGTCGAATACGATTTCCGGAGTATCATCAGCCATAACGGCAACTCCCTCGACGACGTGAGCTAGAACAGATTGAGGCCCAGTTTAGGCCGGGCGAACAGAACTTTCCATCCGTCATGCCTGACTGGTTCCGGCATCCACCGTTCCGCCCGAGCAAGGGGAATTTTCGGAACCGTGGACCCCGGAACCAGTCCGGGGTGACGGAACGGCTTGGTACTGGTTCCGCTCAAATCCCCGATCGTCGATCTGCTCCGATGCTCGATCTTCACACGTAAGGCGGCTGCGTGTACCCCTTGGGGCTGAGCGTGAAGATGTCGCACCCCGTCTCCGTAATCCCGATCGAATGCTCGAACTGCGCGGACAGCGAGCGGTCGCGCGTAACCGCGGTCCAGCCGTCGTCGAGCAGCTTCACGTCGGGCCGACCGATGTTGATCATCGGCTCGATCGTGAAGATCATGCCGGGGCGCAGTTCGGGGCCGGTGCCCGGCTTGCCAACATGGACGACTTCGGGGGCGTCGTGGAACAGCCGGCCGACGCCGTGCCCGCAGAAATCGCGGACCACGCCGTAGCGGTGCTTCTCGGCGTGGCGCTGGATCGCGTTGGCGACGTCGCCCATGCGGTTGCCGGGTTTCGCCTGCTCGATGCCGATCATCAGGCATTCATAGGTGACTTCGACCAGCCGCCGCGCCTTGATCGGCACGTCGCCGATCAGGTACATCCGGCTCGTGTCGCCGTGCCAGCCGTCGAGCAGGGGCGTGACGTCGACGTTGACGATATCTCCCGATTTCAGCGTCTTCTCACTCGGGATGCCGTGGCAGACGACATGGTTGATCGAGATGCAGACGCTGTGCGTGTAGCCGCGATAGCCGAGCGTCGCGGGGACGCCGCCGCCGGCGACGATGAAGTCGTAGATCAGCCGGTCGATCTCGGCGGTGGTCACGCCGGGCACCATGTGGGGCACGATCATGTCGAGCGTTTCGGCGGCTAGCCTGCCCGCCTTCATCATGCCTTCGAACGCGGCGGGGCCGTGAAGCTTGATGGCGCCGGTGCGAGCGTCGGGCTGGTCCGAGGTGACGGTTACATATTCGGTCATGACGCGCGATATAGCGTGGCGGGCGCGGTTTTGCGAGGCTATGCGAGGGGCATGGTAGAGGAACGCATCTGGACGGCCGCGCTGACGATCATCGGCGACGAGATCCTGTCGGGCCGCACGCAGGACAAGAACGTCGCGCAGATCGCGGCCTGGCTCAACGTGCAGGGCATCCGCCTCGCCGAAGTGCGCGTGGTCGCCGACAAGACCGAGGCGATCGTCGAGGCGGTCAGCACTTTGCGTGCACGCAACGATTACCTGTTCACGACCGGCGGGATCGGGCCGACTCACGACGACATCACCGTCGATGCGATCGCCGAGGCGTTGGGCGTCGCGGTCGAGCATCACCCTCGGGCGATGGCGGTGCTGGAGGCGTATTACGCGACGCGCGGCGGACTGACCGAAGCGCGGGCGCGGATGGCGCGGGTACCGGTCGGCGCGGACCTGATCGACAACAAGGTGTCGGGCGCGCCCGGGATCCGGATCGGCAACATCTTCATCATGGCGGGCGTGCCGCACATCACCGCGGGGATGCTCGACGCGCTGACGGGGACGCTGGAGGGCGGGCGTCCGGTGGTCTCGAAGACGATCGGCTGTTGGGTCGCTGAGAGCGAGGTCGCCGACCTGTTGCGCGACGCCGAAAAGACGCATGAGGGCGTTGCGATCGGCAGCTATCCGTTCTTCCGCGATGGCAAGACGGGCGCGAACTTCGTCGTGCGGAGTTCGGACGAGGCGCTGGTCGACCGCTGCCTCGCGGACCTGACGCGCGATCTCGAGGCCACCGGGCGAACCGTCACCGCGCAGGGCATCTAGACTCTTTAATTATCCTCCCCCGCTAGGGGGAGGTGGCGCGTAGCGACGGAGGGGGAGGGGGCGACAACCTCTGTTGCGTGTCCGCCCCCTCCGTCCGGCAAGTGTCAGCTACCCCCCCCGGGGGGGTAGGATCAGAAGTTCACGCGCCCCATTCCGGGCCTTCGGGATCGGGATAGAATGCGTCCGGATCGAAGGGCGCCGCGCGGCCGCGCGACCGGGCCGCCAATTCTCCCTCCACCAGATCCGGCAATGTCGGTACACCGCCGCCGAAACGGATGCGGACATAGCCCATGCTGCCGACCAGCGCCTGGAACACCACGGCATGCTCCTCCTGCTGCATCCGCCGTCCGATCAGCGGCGCGCGCTCGGCGGAAACATATCCCACCTGCACACCCCGCGCGCTGAATACGGCGACGGCGTTGGCATCATGCGGATTCTTCGGCTCGCGGCGCAGTTCGACCGGCTCGCCGGGGGCGCAGACCAGCAGCTCCATACGGCGGTTGCTCTTGCTGCGGTCGGTATTGGGAAAGTCGATGCCGACCACGCTGAGCGTCAATTCGTCCATGCCGCACGCTAGGCGCGTCACGCGAAGATCGAAAGTATCGGAACGGGTCCAGCGCGAAATCTCATCGTCGCCGCGTTCCCCAGGGCGCTTCATCGTCGCTATGCGACGGCAGCACGGGGTGTATCGAATCAGGATAGGCGTAGAAGTTGTTGCCGCTAAGGCATTGAAAAAGGGGGCGACACCGAAATGTCGCCCCACCGACTTAGTTGCTGTCGGAGTTGTCGTCGCCACCGTCGATCGCCATGTACAGACCACCACCAACGGCAACGGCTGCGAGTGCGACGATCAGCAGACCGGCGCCCGAGACCTTGCTGTCTTCGGTCGTCGACGTGCCGGCGCGGACCGACTTTGCGGCCGAAACGGTAGCAGCTGCGTTCGCGGCAACTGGCATCGCTGCGGCGGCGATTGCGGATACGGCGAGAATGAATTTACGCATTTAGAAAACTCCCTTTTTACACGAAATACTAGACTATAAGCTTTGGGCAAAACAGTGAAGAACTAATTAATATTGCCACGGTATTGCTGGCCGGCGTTGTATTTTGGTCGCGCTATCGCCGGGTCGTCGGGTTATCGTCCAGCCGCCGCGTGCCCGTTCGAGCCCGCCCGTTCGAGCCAGCGGTCGAGGACGAGAACGGCCGGGCCTTCGCACCCTTGCCCCAGGCCTTGTTCGGCTGCGCACCCATCACGAACCGCAATTCGCCACCCTGCCGGATCTCATCGTCGCGCAGATAGCTGCGGGTGAGGGGCGTGCCGTTCAGCGTGACCGACCGGATATACGGGTTCGCATCCGACAGATTGTCCGTGTGGATCGCGAACTGCTTGCCGCCGGGCAGCGCGAGCGTCGCCTGCGACAGGAACGGTCGCCCGATGACATATTCGTTCGATCCAGGGGCAACCGGGTAGAAACCGAGCGCCGTAAAGACGAGCCATGCGGACATCTGGCCGAGGTCGTCGTTGCCGCTCAGCCCCTCGGGCTTGGCGCCATATTGGCTCGCGACGATCTGCCCAAGCCGCTCCTGCGTCCGCCACGGCGCGCCGGCGTAGTTATACAGATAGGCTACGTGGTGGCTCGGCTCGTTGCCGTGGATATATTGGCCGATCAGTCCGGCGATATCCTCCGCATGGCTGTAATCGACCTGCGAATTGTCGAACTCGAACATCGCGTCGAGCTTCTTCACGGTCTTCGCATCGCCGCCGAGCAGCCGGAACAGCCCCGCCTGATCCTGCGGCACGAACCAGCTATATTGCCACGCATTGCCCTCGGTATAATCCGAGCCGTAGTTGATCGCGGTAGGATCGAACGGCGTGCGGAACGCACCGTTCGCAAGCCTTGCGCGCAGCCAGCCGGTTTTCGCGTCGAAGCTGTTGCGCCAATTGCCCGCGCGCTTTTCGAACCGCTCGGCGATGTCGGTCTTGCCCATCCGCCGCGCCATCCGCGCGATCGTCCAGTCGTCATAGGCATATTCGACCGTCTTCGAGGCCGCCTCCGGCTCCTTGTCGATCGGCACGTAGCCGCGCTGGATGTACTCGCCGAGCCCGCCATAGGAGGCATGGTCGGCACTCGCGACCATCGCCTGCAACGCGGCGTCCGCGTCGAAGCCGCCGATGCCCTTCATATACGCGTCGGCAATGACGGGGACCGCGTGATAGCCGATCATCGTCCACGTCTCGCGCCCGGCGAATTGCCAGACCGGCAGGATGCCGTCGGAGCTATGCCGCTGGCTGGCGATCAGCGAGCGGACAATGTCGGAATTGGTCTTCTCCGGCTGGATCAGCGTCAGCAACGGGTGTTCGGCGCGGAACGTGTCCCATAGCGAGAAGGTCGAGCGGACCGTGAAGCCGTCGGCCTGATGCACCTGATCGTCGGGCCCGCGATACCGCCCGTCGCTGTCGCTCCAGACGCTCGGCGCGAGCAGGCTGTGATACAGCGCGGTCGCGAAGATCCGGCGCATCGGGGCCGCGGCCTCGAACTTGACCGCGCCCAGCGCAGTATTCCAGTCGCCCTGCGTCTTGGTGCGGACCGCGTCGAAGCCGCCGGGCTCGCTGTCCAGATTGGCGAGCGCTCCGGCCTCGTCGACCCCCGATATTCCGACCTTTACTTCGAGCGGGGCATCGAGCGCGCCGAAATCGAGTCGCGCCTCCAGCGCCCGACCCAGTTTCTCTGCCAGCGCATCGCTGCCACGGCCCGGACCCTGGAATCCCTTGTACGCGACGTCCTTCTCGCGATCGACCAGCGCGTGGCCGACCAGCGGCGCGGAGAACCGCATCGCGAAGTAGAGCTTGCGCCCCGGCGCCCAGCCGCGCGTCTCGCGGAAGCCGGTGAGCACGCCGTCGTCCCGCATGTGCAGCCCCGACCACAGGATCTTGCCGGGGTAATTATAGAGCGAAGACCGCAGATCGACCACGATATGCGCGGCCTTGCCCTTGGGAAAGCTGTAGCGATGCACGCCGATCCGCGTGCCCGCGGTCAATTCCGCGCGGACGCCGGGACCGTCCAGCGTGACCGCGTAATAGCCCGGCTTGGCGACCTCGGTGGCGTGCGAAAAGCGCGAGCGATAGCCGGGTGCGGCAGGCGTGCCTGGGTCCATCGGCACGCTGTCGCCCGACACCGGCATGACCAGAATGTCGCCGAGATCCGAATGCCCTGCGCCCGAGAAATGCGTATGGCTGAACCCCTCGATCGTCGGATCGTCGTAGCGATATCCCGCGGCGTGGCCGTAACAGGTCCGGATCACGCACGACGTATCGGTATCCGGCGACAATTGGACCATGCCGAACGGTGCGACCGCGCCCGGGAACGTATGGCCTTCGCCCCCCGTCCCGATGAACGGATCGACCGCATCGCTCGGCTTGGCCGCGTCCTGGGCGAAAGCTGCCCCCGACAGGCCGGCTAGGCCCGACAGGGACGTGCCGATCAAGGCAACCGCGAGGCATGATCGTTTGAAAGCCGACATCGAGGTCACCCGTAAGGAGGAAGAAAAGAAGTTGAAAAGCGTAATCGAAGTGCGCGGGCTCGATCCCGTTGACCGTCTCGTCGAACGAAATCAGTATAGCTGCGCTTGGCATCATCGTTCAGCGCGCTTGCAAAAGGTCGCGGGGGCGCGCTGGTTGCGGGACGAACCATAATCTGCACGCTCCTCCTTCCTGCGCGGTCGGGTCGTCGGCCGGACTAGATGTCAGCTCTTGCGCAACCGCCGAAGAGGATTAGAACATCAAATTGGATAATTCAAACGAGCAGTTTGGGGTGGGGCGCAAGTGATGGTCTTGATGGCGGGTCGACGGGCCGTGCGCGACGTCCAGGATCACATACTGCGCGTGCTGGCCGCACCCGACAAGGATTTGCTCGTATGACCTTGCAACGCGCACCACGCCGTCGACTATCGGCAGCTAACCTCTCACACCGCGTGCCGCACACCCTCCATCCGGATTGCCGCGCGTGACCGAGCAGACGCCGCCGCGCCTGTCGGGCACCAATCTCGAGCGTGCCGCGGATCATAATCAGCGCGTGACGCTGCATGCCATCCGGCTCGGCAAATCGCTGACGCGCGTCGATCTGGCGCGGATCACCGGGCTGACCGGGCCCGCTATCGCGAATATCACGCGCCGCCTGTTGCAGGAGGGCATGATCGAGGAAGCCGGGCAACGCCGTGGCGGGCGCGGACAGCCGCCGACCAAACTCGTGGTCCGGCGCGACGCCTGCTATTCGATCGGCGTCAACATCGACCGCGATCACATCACCATCGTGCTGGTCGATTTCTCCGCGGAGATCCTGGCGCGCAAATCGATCGAGATCGACTTCGCCTTGCCCGACGACGTCCGCGATCTGTTTCGCGGCTCGGTCCGCGCGCTGCTGAAAAGCGCGAAGGTTGATCCCGCCAAGCTCGTCGGAATCGGCGTCGCGCGGCCGGACGACCTGGGGCGGGTCGCGCTGCCGGGTCGTCCGGCGGCCTATGCCGCGTGGGACGGGATCGACATGGCGACGCTGTTCGAAAAGCCGCTGTCCTTGCCGGTGTTCGTCGAGAACGACGCCGCCGCCGCCGCCACCGGCGAGATGCAGCTTGGTCTGGGGCAGAACTACAGCAGTTTCTTCTACATCCTCGTCTCGTCCGGGCTCGGCGGCGGTTTCGTCGCGGACGGGGCCTATGTCCGCGGCGCGCACGGGCGCAGCGGCGAACTCGGCTTCATGACGACCGGGTCGGCGGCAGGGAAGGCGGCGGCGGGCGGTCGAGAAACCGTGCAGACGCTGGTGTCGTTGTCGGGGTTGGCGGCGCATTTGTCGGGTTCAGCGTTCGCTATCGGCGACGTGCTCCACCAGGCCGAGTGGAGCCCCGCGGTCGAGCGCTGCCTCGACGAGTGGGTGGAACGCGCGGCGCGGACGCTGTGCACGCCGCTCGACGCGATCAACTGCCTGATCAATCCGGCGGTGATACTGATCGGCGGACGCCTTCCCAGCCGACTCGTCGAAAAGGTCGCGGACCGGGTGAATGCGATGATCCGCGATGCGACCGACGCGCCGCAGATCGCCCCCGTCCGCCGCGCAGCCTTGTCGGAGGACGCGCCCGCGGTCGGCGCAGCGATCCTGCCGTTCAGCCATTTCCTGCTGCCCAAGGCCGGCGCGCTCTGGAAGGATTCAACGCCCGCGGACTGACTCCGCCCGGCGACGTATACGTCAGCCAGTTCCAGTTCCCGCGATGATTTCCCACAGACTTTCCCGGTGCCGACACGCCGATGGTCGAGTTACGGCCATCCCGGTCCAAAACTAGCCGAACAATCTATTTGACAATTTGCTTTTACAATTGGCAAATAGCGGCGTCGAGACTGCACGCCGACAGGATCCGATTCAACCGGACGGCCCAACCGAAAACGGTGGGCAGGCGCGCTATTCGCAGGGGTAAGCGAGGGGGCGCAGGCGTCCTCGCGAGGAAGAGGAAAGTCTGATGACCGTAAGCAAAGTCTCGCGTTCAAGCATCGTGCGTGATGGTTTCCGTCGGCCATGTCTGCTGGCGACGGTCAGTCTTACTGCGGCCTTGGCCAGTACCGCCCACGCGCAACAGGCCGCGCCGCCGGTGCCGCCGACGGTCGTCGCGCCCCAGGCCGACCCCGCAACTCCGCCCCAGCCGACCACGACTGCGCCCGCTACGACTGCGCCCGCCACGACTGCGCCCGCCACGACTGGGCCCGCCTCGACCGCAACCGCGGAATCCGGCCAGACTGCCGGCACCATCCAGCCCGACGGCACGCCGCAGGCCGACGGTACCGTCCAGCCGGAAGAAGCCGGGCAGGACATCGTCGTCACCGGCTATCGGCGTTCGATCGAGAAGAGCCTCAACCAGAAGCGCGAGGCCAACGCGTTCGTCGACGTCATCACCGCCGAGGACGTCGGCAAGTTCCCCGACAAGAACGTCGCCGACGCGTTGCAGCGCGTTCCGGGCGTCGTCATCACCCGCGACGGCGGCGAAGGCAGCCGCGTCAGCATCCGCGGCCTTCAGTCGGGCCTGACCCTCACCTTGCTCAACGGCAATTTCCTCGCCGGTGCCGACAGTGGCGAGCCGCAGCGGTCGTTCAACTACGTCCTGCTTCCGTCGACCTTCATCGCCTCCACCGAAGTCTATAAATCGCCCGAAGCGCGCCTCGAAGAAGGCGGCGTCGGCGGCACGATCATCCTCAACACGCGGCGGCCGTTCGACGTGCCCGCCTGGTCGGGGTTCGTCTCCGCCGAAGGCACCTATTCGGACACCACCGAGAAATACGAGCCGCAGCTCGGCGGCCAGGTTTCGTGGAAGAACAAGGAGGAGACGTTCGGCCTGCTGGTCGGCGGCGTCTGGCAGAAGCGCACCAACCGCGAACTGCGCAGTTCGTCGGAAAGCTGGCTGTGGTGGAGCGACCGCGACGCGCAGGGCAATGTCCTGACACCCGCGACCGACGTCAACGGCAAGGCCTTCGAGAACAACGACGCGATTTCCTACTGGCCGGGGCAGGGCACGACCGCGCGCGATGGCACGCATTATTCGGGCTATTGGGCGCCGCAGTCGGTCAATGCCGAAGTCTTCGACCAGGAGCGCGAGCGGTACGGCGTGCAGGCCACCGCGCAGTTCCGCCCGTTCGACAACGTCACCGTCACGACCAACTATTTCCGGTTCGGCTATTCCAGCGACTACACGTCGAACGTGCTGAAAATCCCCGAATGGGGCTATAACGATTTCTTTACTGGCGCGACGCTCGACAAGAGCGGCACGATCTTCCAGTCGGCGAACTTCGCGGTGCCGGCGCCGGGGACGGGCTGTCTCGCCCGCGCGACCCCGTGCACGATGGAAACGCCGCAGATCGCCGGCACGTACAGCCGCGAGAAACAGGTTTCGAACACGTTCGAGACCGAAGTCAAATACAGCCAGGATCGTTTCGATGCTGTCCTGAAACTCGGTAAGACCAAGTCGAGCGGTGGCCCGTCGGTGCGTTTCAGCGCCGCCGCCAAGCCGCGCCTGACCACCCCCGGGCAGGAGCAGAACGGCAATCTGGTCAGCAACTGGGACATCTCGGACGGGATCGCCAATTTCGAGTTCTCGCCCGAAATCCAGAACAACATCCGCAACGGCATCGCGCAGATCGACGTCGGCTCGACGAACTCTAGCTTCGTCAACAGCGACCTCGGCCAGCGTTATGCGCAGCTCGACCTGACGCGGCGCTTCGACGGGTTCCTGAAGTCGGTGCAGATCGGCGGCAAATGGCGTGACCTGAAGATCGGCCGCGAAACCGGTCGCAACGACTGGTATGCCGATCCGGCGACGTTGCTCCGCTATCAGGATACCGCAGCCGGCGCCGTTGCGCGTCCCGAATTCTTCTACGCGAACCAGATCGGCAACATCAACGGCGGCTTCAACGCCAACGTCGTGCCGGGCATCAATTTCGACGAATATCTGAACTATCTGAACTCGACCTACGGCCAGGCCGTGCGCGTGTACGAGCCCGATTTCGTCTATTCGCTGGGGGAGCGGGTCTTCGCCGGTTACGCCCAGCTGAACTTCGGAACGGGCGGTCTTCGCGGGAACGTGGGTCTCCGCGTGGCCAACACGAAACAGTCGGGCAATACCTCCGATCGCCTGCAATATCTCAACGATTACTGCGTCGACGGACCCGGCGGCCCGACCGATCCCAACCGTCCGCTCGGGCCCGACGGCAATTGCCAGGTCCTGCCGCTCAGCGTGCGCGAGACGATCGTCAACACGCGCGCCGACCAGTCGAAGACCTACACGGACTGGCTACCGAGCTTCAACGTGTCGTACGAGGTCACGCCCGACCTCCTCGTCCGCGGTGCGGTCGCCAAGGTCATCGCCCGGCCGTCCTTCGCGGATCTCGGCTCACAGCGCTCGCTTACCTTCCGCTCGGATGCCTATGCGTTCGATCGCGGCCAGTTCGGCGAGTTCGCCGGCTGGTCGGGCAGCGGCGGCAATTCGGATCTCAACCCGTTCTCGGCGTGGCAATATGATCTCGGCATCGAATGGTATTTCCGTCGCGGTTCGGTGCTTGGCGCGACCTTCTTCCGCAAGGACGTCTCCGATTTCGTCGTCCCGCTGGTGTTGAACGTCACCCGCGACGTCAATGGAACGCAACAGCTGATCCAGCCTTACTCGACCGTTGCGAACGGTTCGAACGCGCGGTCGCAGGGCGTCGAGCTGTACGCGCAGCACACGCTGCCCTTCGGTCTCGGCGCGCAGGTCAACTTCACCTATAACGACACGTCGGTGGCGGACGTCACGCTCGACGGCCAGAAGGTCGGCTCGTCCGCGCTGGTCGGCAGCGCCAAGACCCAGGTCAACGCCTCGGTCTTCTACGAACATGGCAAGGTGTTGCTGCGTGCATCGTACAACCGGCGCGGTGAAGTCGTCGGCGGGTTGCAGTCGGGCCTGAACGAATACACCGATCCCTATGCGCAGGTCGATCTCAACGCGGCGTATGCGCTGACCGACCGGCTGAACCTCACCGCTTCGGTGATCAACCTCACCAAGGCCGAGGAAAGTCGCCATCTCGGCAACGATACGAAGGACCGCTTCACCTACCGGAATTACTTCGGTCGCCGGGCCTATGTGGGCGTCTCGTTCAACTTCTGATGACTTGGCACAACCGGCTTTTCTCTCGGGTGGCGCCTTCGCGGCGCTACCCTCCCTTTTCTCGCGGCGCCACGTCGAAGGGCGTGGGTGAAACGCGCGGGCGGCGTGGGGTTCGGATCGCGCTGACCGCGTCCGCGCTGCTGATGTGCGGTCTGGCCAGCGCGTCGAACCCGATCGTTCCCGGCTGGTATGCCGATCCCGAAATCCGCGTGTTCGCCGGCCGCTACTGGATCTATCCGACCTATTCGGATCACTACGGCAAGCCCGACGTCACCAGCCGCTTCTCGGCCGCGCAAAAGCTCGCCCGGCAGCGCAAGACGGTGCGCCCGTCCTACGGGATGCAGACCTTCTTCAATGCGTTCTCGTCACCCGATCTGGTGCACTGGACCAAGCACGACCACGTGTTCGACGTGCGGAACGCGGCCTGGGCGGCGTATGCGATCTGGGCGCCGTCGGTGATCCAGGCGAATGGCCGCTATTATATGTTCTTCAGCGCCAACGACATCCAGAGCGATGCGGAGCTTGGCGGGATCGGCCTCGCGGTCAGCGATCGGCCCGGCGGTCCGTTCAAGGATGCGATCGGCAAGCCGCTGGTCGGCGCCTTCCACAACGGTGCGCAACCGATCGACCCGTTCGCGTTTCGAGACCGGGACGGCCAGGTCTATCTGTTCTACGGCGGCTGGAAGCATTGCAACGTCGTCCGCCTCAGCGCGGACCTGAAACGCATCCTGCCGTTCGCGGACGGTTCGAAATACAAGGAAGTGACGCCGCCCGGCTATGTCGAGGGCTCGTTCATGATCGAGCGCAAGGGCGTCTATTATCTGATGTGGTCGGAGGGCGGCTGGACCGGCCCGGACTATAGCGTCGCCTACGCGACCGGACCGGGACCGACCGGGCCGTTCACGCCGCGCGGCAAGATCCTGTCGCAGGACCTCCGCATCGCGCGCGGCGCCGGGCATCATTCGGTCGTCAACGTGCCTGGCACCGACGACTGGTACATTGCCTATCACCGCCGCCCGCTCGACACCGATCGCGGCGAACACCGACAGATCGCGATCGACAGGATGGTCTTTGCCGCCGATGGTCGGATCGAGCCGGTGGTGATGACCAATGCGGGCGTCAGGCCGCGACCGATCGGCATGCAGAAGCCGACACAATCTTCAGGGAGAGCGATGTGAGAAACAGGGTGATCGCCAATTTGCGCGGCACGGTAGCGACGGTCGCGTCGCTCGCCCTCGTCGCACCCGCGCCGATACTGGCGCAGACCAGGGCTGCGACGGCCGCTGCATCGACCAATGGCGCATCGACCAATGGCGCATCGACCAATGGCGCATCGACCAATGGCGCATCGACCAATGGCGCGATGCAGCCGCAGGACCAGCCTTCGGTCGACCTGGTCAACCCGCTGATGGGGACCGATTCCGACTACACCTTGTCCTATGGCAACACCTATCCCGCGGTTGCGGTGCCGTGGGGGATGAACTTCTGGACGCCGGTCACCGGCAAGACCAACAGCGGCTGGGGCTACACCTACGACGCGAACAAGATCAACGGCATCAAGCAGACCCACCAGCCCAGTCCGTGGATGAACGATTACGCCGCGTTCTCGCTGATGGCGACGACCGGCGCGCTGAAGGTGAAGGAGGACGAACGCGCGTCTTGGTACAGCCACAAGGCGGAGGACAGCCGGCCGTACAGCTACAAGGTCTATCTCGCCGATTACGACGTGACGGCGGAGGTCGCGCCGACCAACCGCGCCGCGCAGTTCCGCTTCACCTTCCCGCAGAGCAACGACGCGCACATCATCCTCGACGGCTATGCCGGCGGCTCGATGGTCTCGATCGACAAGGCCAAGCGCCGCATCACGGGCTATGTCCGCAACAATCACGGCGGCGTGCCCGACAATTTCCACAATTACTTCGTCGCCGAATTCGACCACGACTTCACCGTCAGCCAGACCTGGGACGGCAAGGGGCAGGTCACTGCGACGCCGACGCGCCAGGGCGATCATGTCGGCGCGGTCGTCAGCTTCAAGACGCGCAAGGGCGAGCAGGTCGGCGTCAAGGTGGCGTCGTCGTTCATCAGCCTCGAACAGGCCGAGCGAAACTTGCGCGGCGAGATCGGTGGCGACGGGTTCGAGCAGACCAAGACGAAGGCCAAGGCGATCTGGCAGCGCGAGTTCGACCGCGTCCAGGTCACCGATCCCAATCTCGACAACCGCCGTATCTTCTACTCGGCGCTGTACCGCATGCTGCAGTTCCCGCGCATGTTCCACGAGGTCGATGGCAAGGGCCAGACCGTCCATTACAGCCCGTATGACGGCAAGGTGCACCCGGGCTTCCTCTATACCGACAACGGTTTCTGGGACACGTGGCGCGCGGTCTTCCCGTTCTTCGCGCTGATGTATCCCGAGCGCGACAGCGAGATCATGCAGGGGCTGGTCAACACCTACAAGGAGTCCGGCTGGCTGCCCGAATGGGCGAGCCCGGGTCACCGCGACGTGATGATCGGATCGAACTCCGCCAACCTGATCGCCGACGCCTATCTGAACGGCGTGCGCGGGTTCGACGTCGAGACGCTGTACGAGGCGATGGTCAAGAACGCGACGACCTCGCAAGGGCGTCCGGTCGACAAGAAGGGCAAGGTCGTCGGCGCGGTCGGGCGCGAGGGCGTCGAATATTATAACCGCCTCGGCTACGTGCCCTATGACGTCGGCATTAATGAGAATGCCGCGCGCTCGCTTGAATATGCCACCGCCGACTTCTCGATCTCGCGGCTCGCGGCGGCGCTCGGCAAGACCGAGGATGCGAAGCTCTACGCCACGCGCGCGCAGAATTATCGCAAGCTCTATGATGCGCAGAGCGGCTGGATGCGCGGTCGCAACAAGGACGGGAGCTGGTCGACGCCGTTCAGCCCGTACAAATGGGGCGATGCCTTCACCGAGGGCAATGCGCTGCATTACAGTTGGTCGGTGATGCAGGACGTGCAGGGTCTCGCCGACCTGATGGGCGGGCGCGAGGCGTTCGTGAAGCGGCTCGATTCGATCTTCACCACGCCGCCGATCTTCGACGACAGCTATTACGGGCAGACCATCCACGAGATCCGCGAGATGCAGATCGTCGACATGGGGCAATATGCGCACGGCAACCAGCCGATCCAGCACATGACCTATCTCTACGACTGGGCGGGCGCACCGTGGAAGACGCAATATCACGTGCGCGACGTGATGAAGAAGCTCTACTCGCCTGCGCCCGACGGCTATCCCGGCGACGAGGACAATGGCCAGACCTCGGCGTGGTACGTGTTCTCGGCGCTGGGCTTCTATCCGGTGACGCCTGCGGTCGGGCAATATGCGATCGGCAGCCCGCTGTTCCGGACCGTGAAGCTGACGATGCCCGGCGGCAAGATTCTGACGATCGAGGCGGCGAACAACGGCCCCGGCAATGTCTATATCCAGTCGGCGAGCTTCAACGGTACCCCGCACGACAAGCCCTGGCTGACTCGCGCGGCGTTGCAGCAGGGCGGCACGCTGCGGTTCGTGATGGGCCCGACGCCGAACACCGCCTGGGGTGCGGCGAAGGCGGATGCGCCGTTCTCGATGAGTGCACCGGTGGCGGGACGTTGACCATGGAGACCGGAATGCGCTTTCGTCGTCGCGACGTCATGACGGGTGCCGCCGCGCTGGCCGTCACCGCCAGCCTCCCGCGTGCCGCCGCTGCCGCCGCGCCTCTCGTGAGCAAGCGACCGCCGCGCGCGCAACGTCGCTTCGTCAGCCCCGCGGTCGAGGCCGAGATCGCGCGCGTGAAGGCGAAGATCGCCGACCCCGAACTCGCCTGGCTGTTCGAGAATTGCTATCCCAACACGCTCGACACCACGGTCAAGGTCGGCACGGTGGACGGCAAGCCCGGGGGCAAACCCGACGCGTTCGTCATCACCGGCGATATCGAGGCGCTGTGGCTGCGCGACAGTTCGGCGCAGATGCAGACCTATGTGCACCTCGCGCCGAAGGATGCCGGCTTGCGCCGCGTCTTCACCGGGCTGATCGCACGGCAGGCGCGGTGCATCCTGATCGACCCCTACGCCAACGCGTTCATGGAGGATCCGACCGCCAAGTCGAACCTCGGCGCGCGGACCGACCAGACCGACATGAAACCGGGCGTCGCCGAGCGGAAATGGGAGATCGACTCGCTCTGCTATCCGATGCGGCTCGCGCACGGCTATTGGACCGCGACGCGCGACAAGACGCCGTTCGACGATCTCTGGGCGAAGGCGATGCGCCGCGCGGTCGCCACCTTCCGCGAACAGCAGCGCAAGGACGGCAAGGGCCCGTATCATTTCCAGCGCCTGAACGTCTCGCCGACCGAGACGCTGATGTTCGAGGGATACGGCGCCCCGACCCGGAAGGTCGGCCTGATCCATTCGATGTTCCGCCCGTCCGACGACGCGTGCCTCTATCCGTTCCTGATCCCGTCGAACCTGTTCGCGGTGTCGGCGCTGCGCATGCTGGCGACCGTCCAGCGCGAGGCGCGCGGCGATACGGCAGGCGCGACCGACAGCGAGGCGCTGGCGACCGAGGTCGAGGCGGCGTTGCGCAAACATGGCCGGATGCCGGACGGGCAGGGCGGCGAGGTCTGGGCGTATGAGGTCGACGGCTTCGGCAACGCGATCTTCATGGACGATGCCAACGTGCCGAGCCTGTCGGGCCTGCCGCTGCTCGGCGCGGCGGATCGCACCGACCCGCTGTTCCGCCGCACCGCGGCGCTCGCGTGGAGCGATCGCAACCCGTATTTCTTCACCGGCACCGCCGCGCGCGGGATCGGCGGCCCGCATATCGGGCTCGACATGATCTGGCCGATGTCGATCGTCACGCACGCGATGAACAGCGATGACGACGCCGTCATCCGCCAGTGCCTGACGTGGCTCAAGACCACGCACGGCGGCACCGGCTTCATGCACGAATCCTTCCACAAGGACGATCCGGCCAAGTTCACGCGGCACTGGTTCGCCTGGGCCAATGGCCTTTTCGGCGAGCTGATCCTCGATCTCGAGCGCCGCAAGCCCGCCTTGCTCGCCGCTCGTTACTGATACGCCCGCTACTGACACAGACTCCGGGAGATACACATGACCACCGCCAACCGCCGCCAGGTGCTCGCCACCACCGGGCTCGCCGGCCTCGCGGGCGTCCTGCCCGCCGCATCGCAGGCGCAGGGCCAGCGTCCGGTCGCGGGCAAGCCCGATCTGTTCGTCGGCACCGGCGGCCACGGCCATACCTATCCCGGCCCGTCGCTGCCGTTCGGCATGGTCCAGCTCGGCCCCGACACCGACAACAGCCGCTGGGATGCGTGTTCGGGCTATCACCAGGACGACGGCTCGATCATGGGCTTCAGCCACACGCATCTGTCGGGCACCGGGATCGGCGACATGCTCGACGTCCTCGTCGTGCCCACGCGCGGACCGTTGCAGCTGAAACCCGGCGCGCTCGGCAAACCCGAAGAGGGGTATCGCCAGCGCTTCACCGACGAACTCGCCGAGCCCGGCTATTACCGCGTGAAGCTCGAATCGGGCGTGCTCGCCGAACTCACCGTGACCGAGCGTACCGGCCACCACCGCTACAGCTTCCCGCAAGGCCCCGGCCACATCCTGGTCGACTTCGCGCACATGATCCTCGACGTCTGGGACAAGGGCACGTTGATCGACGAGGCCTCGCTGGCGCTCTCCCCCGACGGGATGCTGACGGGCAGCCGCCGCGTCCACCGCTGGGCGAAGGGACGGCGCATCCATTTCGCGATGCAGCTGTCGCGCAAGCCCGACCGCGTCGCGTTCTTCGGCGACGACGACACGCCGGCACCGGCGGGTGCCAAGGGCGTTACCGGCAACCGCCTGAAGGTCGCGTTCTTCTTCGATCAGGCGGGCGGCGCACCGATCCTGATCAAGACCGGCATCTCCGCGGTCGACGTCGCCGGCGCCAAGGCCGCGCTCCAGGGCGAAGCGGCAGGCTGGCAGTTCGATGCGGTCCGGCGCTCGGCAGCGCGTATCTGGCAGACCGAACTCGACCGCGTCCGCGTCGATGGCGGCACGCCCGAACAGCGCACGATCATGGCGAGCGCGCTATATCACGCGTTCCTCTCGCCGACGCTCTTCACCGACCGCGACGGCCGCTATGTCGGGCTCGACCGCAACGTGCATCAGACGACCGCCGCCGAGCCCGCATTCAGCACCTATTCGATGTGGGACACCTATCGCGCGCTGCATCCGCTGCTGACGCTCGTCCAGCCTGACAAGGCGGCGCAGTTCACCCGCGATCTCGTCCGCCAGACCGTGCAGAGCCCGACCGGATCGCCGGTCTGGCCGCTGCAGGGCGTCGAGACCGCGTGCATGATCGGCTGGCATTCGGTGTCGGTACTCGCCGAAGCCTGCGCCAAGGGGATCGAGGCGGATTACGCCGCCGCCTGGCCACAGATCCGCAGGCGCGCGTTCGATCGCACCTTTCCGGACATCGACAGCACGCTCGGCCGCGGCTTCTATTACGACCTCGGCTTCGTGCCCGCGGACAAGACGTGGGAGTCGGTCAGCCGCACGCAGGAATATGCCTATGACGACTGGGCGATGGCGGTGCTCGCAGAGGCGGCAGGCGCCAAGGCCGACGCCGCCGCGCTGCGCAAGCGCAGCCTCAACTACCGCAACGTCATCGATCCCAAGATCGGATTTGCCCGGCCGCGCTTCGCCGATGGCAGCTGGTGGGTCGATTACGACCCGATCCAGCTGGGTCACAACCCCGAGAAGCAGCGCGATTATACCGAGGCGAACGGGTGGCAGGCGACATTCCTCAACCAGCACGACGCCTATGGCCTGATCGCGCTGTTCGGCGGCGATGCGGGGTTCGTGAAGAAGCTCGACGCGCTGTTCACCGCACCGTCGACGCTCCCCAAGAATGCGCCGCCCGACATCACCGGGCTGGTCGGCCAGTATGCGCACGGCAACGAGCCGGATCAGCACGCCGCCTATCTCTACGCCTATGCGGGCGCGCCGTGGAAGACGCAGGCGATGGTGCGTCGCCTGCTGACCGAGATGTATAAGGCCGATCCCGACGGCGTCATCGGCAACGACGATTGCGGCCAGATGAGCGCGTGGTTCATCCTGTCGGCGCTCGGCTTCTATCCGGTCGATCCGGTCAGCGGCGTCTATGTCTTCGGCTCGCCGCTGTTCGACGCGGCACAGGTCGATCTCGGCGCGGCGCGCAGCTTGCGGGTCGTCGCCAAGGGCAATGCCCCGGCCAGCCCCTATGTCCAGTCGGTCCGCTGGAACGGTAAGCCCTGGACGCGAAACTGGATCGCGCACGCCGATCTCGCGCGCGGTGGCGAGCTGGAGTTCACGATGGGACCGAAGCCGTCGTCGTTCGGCACGGCCAAGGCGGACCGCCCGCCGTCGTTCGAACCGCCATCGTTCGAAGCTAAGCGGCGATAGATAAAAAGACGCCTCGGGAACGACGTTCCCGAGGCGCTGAACCGTTCGCCGGCAAGGGGGGGCGCCGACGAACTCCCCTCGCTATGACGCGGGCGGGGACAAGGACGGGGGCGCATCCGCAACGGCGCTCCCCCAATTCGGATTGGGTCTGGCTCCCATGATCAGCTCCAGCCGGGCGCCATCCTTGACGTCGGCATGGCTGAACCACGGTTTCGTCCACGGCTTGCCGTTCAGCGTCGCCGACTGGATGTAGATATTGGTCGGCGAGTTGCCGCGCGCGACGATCTCCAGTGTCCGGCCGTTGCCGAGCCGGATCGCCGCCTTGTCGAACACCGGACTGCCCAGCACATAGACGTCGCTCGACGGATCGACCGGGTAAAAGCCCATCGCGCTCAGCGCATACCAGGACGACGTCGCGCCCTGATCGTCCATCCCGGGATAGCCATAGCCGGACGCATCGCTGCCATAGAGCGTGTCGAGGATACGCCGCGTCAGCGCCTGCGTCTTCCACGGCTGGCCGCTCCACGCGTAAAGATACGCGGCGTGCTGATCGGGCTGGTTGCCCTGCACGTACTGCCCGATCAACCCCGTGCAATCGCGGCAGATGCCCGTTGGCGTATAGGGTGTCGCAAAGAACCGATCGAGCTTGGCGTTGAACGTCGCGCGTCCACCGAGCGCGGTGGCGAGCCCCTGCACGTCGTGCGGGACGAGCCATAAGGTCGACCAGCCCGATGCCTCTTTCATCATGTAGTTGTAATAGGGCTCCTGCGGATCGAACGGCGCGATCCATTTGCCATCGGCAGTGCGGCCCCGGATGAACCCGATCGAGGGATCGAACACGTTGCGCCAGTTGGACGCGCGCGCGCGGAACAGCTTTGCGTCGTCGGTCTTGCCGAGCCGCTCGGCGAAGTCGGCCATCGCATGGTCGTCCCACGCATATTCCAGCGTCGTCGCCGCGCCGGCCTTTCCGCCGGCATAGGGTGGGCTGGGATTGCCCGGTGGAATCTCGTCCGCGATCCAGCCGTTGCGCTGATATTCCGCCAGATAGCCGCGCGGGCCTTTCGGATCGACCGCGTTGCGGCGGAGGAACTCGTACGCGGCGGCATAGTCGAACGCGATGCCGCGCTTCCACGCGCCGAGATACAGGAACACCGCGTTGTCGCCGTGGAACGAGGTGTTCATGTACCCCCGCTCGCGCGCCATATCGAGTTCGGAGCGCATCACGTTCTGGACCAGCTCGGGCTCCATCAGCTCCAGCAGCACGATCTGGTTGCGCCCGGTATCCCAGAACGGCACCGGCCCGTACCGATCATAGGTCGCGGTCCGGGTCTTGCCGTTGGTGTCGGTGAAGCGCTCGCCCTTGTGCGCCAGCAGACGCGGGCTGGCGAAGGACTGGAACAGCGTCGAATAGAACAGCATCCGCTGCTTGGCCGTACCGCCCTTCACCCGGACGCGGTTCAGCAACGTCGCCCACGTGTTCGTCGCTGCCTGACGGACGCCCTCGAAATTCCACCCCGGCTGTTCCTGTTGGAGGCGTCGTTCGGCGTCGGCGAAGCTCTGGCCGTGCGCGATCTTCACCAGCACCGTCTCGTCCTGCCGGGTGGCGAAGTTCAGGTAGGTGCCGGCGAAGCTGCCGGTGATCTTGCGCGATGCGGGGACGACGTCCTTGTCGCCGATGCCGTAGCCGCGGCTATTGCCGGGCGACTTGCGGAAGGTGCCATAGCCGCTGAACGGCTTGGAGAATTGTGCCACGAAATAGCGGCCGTCGCGCGCATCGTCGTCGCCCCGTTCCGCCGCGATGCCGCGCACCTGGTCGTTGCCGACCACCTCGACCTCGCCGCCGCGGCCGGGCAGGTTGAGGATCAGGTGCGATCGCTGGCTGGCTGGAAAGGTGAACCGCATCAGGCTGGTCCACTGCGTCGCGGTCAGTTCGGCGCGCGTCCGAAACGTGTCGAGATAGACCGAATAATAGCCCGGCCGCGCGACTTCCTTCGCCTTGTCGTAATAGGCCTGGGTATAGGCCGGCGGCACCGTCCAGTCGCCCACCACCGGCATGATGATCGGTTGCGCCCGCGCGCCATAGGACGGCCCGCCGCCGCCGGTGAAGCCGATCATCGTCGGGCTCGGATAATGATAGGGCGTCGCCACCCCGGTCGGATAGGTCGCCTCGACGTTGACGTTGACCGGCGCCGCCTCGACCGAGCTGTTGGGCAGTCGCGCACCGGGCGAGGTGATCCCCGAATAGACCGGCTCGCCCGGCGGCGGCGCGTTGCCGATCAGCTCGGGGCGATCGAGCGGCGCGGTGCCGACGAGCGGGTTGGCTTCCTCGACCGGCGATTTGGCCGATCCGGGGGAATGCTGGCCGTTCACCGCACCGGAGGGCGTCAGCACCAGGATCGCAGCGACCGCCGTGGTTCGCCGCGCGATCGATAGGCTGCGGGCGACGCGGGGGCGCGGATATGGGGGCGGGGCAGGGCGTGTCGTATCGGTCACGGGGCAATCCTCCTCCTCCGCCGCCGGGTTTCTAGGCGAACCCGTGCTGCACCCCGATACTTTATTAAACTAATTTGATTGTCAATAAGGACAGGAGTCCTGCTGCAAGTCGGAGTCGGGCCGAGCAGGGATGGCGATCGACTTTGCTCGCAAGGTCAGGTCAGCGGCGGCGCGTTCCGGGCGCGGCGGTGCTGCCACGGACGATCAGTTCGTGATCCAGCGTGACCTGTCGCGACGGGCTGTCGACGCCGCGGAGGATATCGACGAGCAACTCGACGGTGCGGCGGCCGATCATCGACTTGGGCTGGGCGATCGTCGTCAGCGGCGGCTGGAAAAAGCGCGCGAGCGGAAGGTCGTCGAAGCCGATGACAGAGACGTCCTTCGGGCATGACAGCCCCGCGTCGCCGATCGCGCTGAGCGCGCCCATCGCCATTTCGTCGCTGAAGCAGAAGATCGCGGTCACGTCCTGCGCGATCAGGTCGCGGGTATGGTCGATGGCCGAGCCGGCGGAATAGTCGCCGATGCGGATGTGGAGGCTATCGCGCAGGCCGGCGCGGGTTGCGGCGTCGATCGCGCCGGCGAGGCGGTCGCGGCTGATCGGGCTGATCTCGGGGCCGGTGACGACGCCGATCGCGCGGTGGCCGAGGCCGATCAGATGCTCGATCGCATCGGCGCTGGCGGCGGCATTGTCGATATGGACGCTGGGGACGCCGAGGTCCGGACTGTATTCGCAGCCGTTGACGATCGGCGCGGCGGCACCTTTTCGCGACAGCATCGGGGCGAGGCTGGCGGGCAGGCGGTGGCCGAGGAAGATCAGCCCGTCGACTTCGCGGCGCGAGAGCATGTCGGCATATTGATCCTCGACGTCCGGGTCGTGCCGCGTATCGCCGACGACGACCGAATAGCCGGCATCGCGTGCGGCTTCTTCGGCGCCGCGGATGACGCTGGCGAAGAACGCGTTGGAGATGTCGGGGACGGTCAGCAGGATCTTGGCGGCGCGCAACGTCCGCAGGCTTCGTGCGGCGACATTGGGTACGTAGCCCGATTCGCGGACCACCGCGAGCACGCGAAGGCGGGTATCCTCGGACACCTGTTCGGGCCGGCTCAACACGCGCGACACGGTTGCGGTAGAGACGCCCGCGAGTGCGGCCACTTCGATGATCGTCGGCATAGGCTCGTCATGGATCCGGTCGCCGGCACTGTCGATATATATCCGATGTAATCCTTTACATTCGTATCGCGGCTCCGTAGCTTCATGTCCGACAAGCAGGCAAACTGCGAGCGGAGAGGTAACGAATGGCGAGTGCAGATACTGGGTCCCAGGCCATGCCGGCCGGCCTGCTGACCGGCCGCCTGAGCGCCATGATGTTCATGCAGTTCTTCGTATGGGGCGCCTGGACCGTAACCCTCGGCCTCGTCATGCAGACGGTCGGGATCGGCAACCTGATCGGCAACGCGTTCTCGGTCGGGCCGATCGCGTCGATCGTCGGCTCGTTCCTGCTCGGCATGGCGGCGGCGCGGTACGTCAGCCCGCGGATGCTGATGGTGATCCTGCACCTGGTCGGCGGCGTGCTGCTGTTCGTGCTGCCGTCGCGGGTGACGCCGGAGAATGGCCGGACCTTCGTCTGGCTGCTGCTCTGCTACATGATTCTCTACATGCCGACGGTCGGCCTCGCGAACACGATCGCGCTGAAGAGCTTCGGGGAGCGGACCGACAAATTCCCGTTCGTCCGCGCATTCGGTACGCTCGGCTGGATCACCGCGGGGTTGATCATCGGCTGGGCGGGCCTGTCCGCGAGCCCGGAGATCTTCCGCGTCGCTGCGGTCGTGTCGATCGCGCTGGGGCTCTATAGCTTCACGCTGCCGAACGTGACGGCGGACGCGCCTCGCGACGAGAGCGTCCTCCGCCAGGTGTTCTGCGTCGAGGCGTTCGGGTTGCTTCGTCAGCGCTCGTTCCTGATCTTCATGACGTGCGCGACGCTGATCTCGATCCCGCTGGCGATGTATTACGCCTATGCCTCGCCCTATGTCGGCGCGACCGGCATCAGCAACGTCGGCGGGACGCTCGCGATTGGCCAGATGTCCGAACTCGTGTTCATGTTCTCGATGCCGTGGCTGTATCGCCGGTTCGGCGTGAAGCCGCTGCTGCTGGTCGGCATGGCCGCATGGGCGTTGCGCTACGCATTGTTCGCGATCGGTGACGGCGGTTCGTCGATCTGGACGGTGTATCTCGGCGTCGCGCTGCACGGCGTGTGCTATGATTTCTTCTTCGTCGCCGGCGCGATCTACACCGGCACGATCGCCACACCCAAGGGCGTCAACGCGCAGGCGCAGGGCATGCTGACGCTGTTCACCTACGGCGTCGGCATGCTGCTCGGATCGCAGATCGGCGCGCTGCTGTATGCGCAGCTGCCCGCATCGCCGACCATCGCCGACTGGCAGCATATGTGGTGGTATCCCGCGATCGCCGCGGCCGTGATCGCGCTGCTGTTCCAGTTCACCTTCCGCGACGACACCAGAAAGAGTGCAGCATGACCGGCATGAAGGGCCCCGGGATATTCCTCGCCCAGTTCCTCGGCGACGAGGCTCCGTTCGATACGCTCGACGCGCTGGCCGAATGGGCGGCTGGGCTCGGCTATGTCGGCGTCCAGATCCCCTGCAACGCCCAGTTGATCGACCTGAAGCTCGCCGCCGAGAGCAAGACCTACTGCGATGACCTTCGCGGCCGCCTCGCCAAACACGGCATCGAAGTCACCGAGCTGTCGACGCATCTGCAAGGCCAGCTCGTCGCCGTCCACCCGGCGTACGACACGCTGTTCGACGGCTTCGCGCCCCCCGAACTCCACGGCAAGCCCGCCGAGCGCCAGCTTTGGGCGGTCGAGCAGGTCAAGCTCGCCGCGCGCGCCAGCGCCAATCTCGGCCTGTCCGCGCACGCCACCTTCTCGGGCGCGCTGGCATGGCCGTACGTCTACCCGTGGCCGCAACGCCCCGCCGGGTTGATCGAGGAGGCCTTTGCCGAACTCGCCCGCCGCTGGACCCCGATCCTCGACGTTTTCGAGGAATCCGGCGTCGATTGCGCGTTCGAAGTCCATCCCGGCGAAGACGTCCATGACGGCGCGACCTGGGAACGCTTCCTCGCCGCGGTCGACAACCATCCGCGCGCACGCCTGCTGTTCGATCCGTCGCATTTCGTGTTGCAGCAGCTCGATTATCTCGACTTCATCGACCGCTATCACGACCGGATCTCGTGCTTTCACGTCAAGGATGCCGAGTTCAACCCGACCGGCCGAACGGGCGTGTATGGCGGTTACGAGAACTGGGTCGACCGCGCCGGCCGGTTCCGCTCGCTGGGCGACGGGCAGGTCGATTTCTCCGCGATCTTCAGCAAGATGGCGCAATATGGCTATGACGGCTGGGCGGTGCTCGAATGGGAGTGCGCGCTGAAACGGTCCGACGACGGCGCACGCGAAGGCGCGCCGTTCATCCGCGACCACATGATCCGGCTGACCGAGCGCCCGTTCGACGACTTCGCCGCCAGCGGCATCGATCGCACCGCGATCCGCAAGTTGCTCGGGCTGTCGGAGGAGCAGGCATGAGCCGCCTCCGTCTCGGTATGGTCGGCGGCGGGGAAGGGGCCTTTATCGGCGCCGTCCACCGGATGGCAGCCGCGCTCGACGGCGATTGGGACCTCGTCGCGGGCGCGTTCAGCACCGACGCCGGCCGCAACACGCGCACCGGCACGCTGCTCGGCCTCGATCCGCAGCGCGTCTATCCGTCGCTCGACGCGATGATCGCGCATGAACACGCTTTGCCCGCGGACCAGCGCATCGACGCGCTCGCGGTCGTCACGCCGAACCATCTGCACGCCCCGATGGCGATCGCCGCGCTGAACGCCGGGTTCCACGTGTTCTGCGAAAAGCCGATGGCGATGAGCGTCGTTGAGGCCGAGGCCATCGCCGCCGCCGCCAAGGCCAGCGGCCGCCACTTCGCACTGGCCTTCACATACAGCGGCTATCCGCTGATCGAAGAGGCGCGCGCGCGCGTCGAACGCGGCGATTTCGGCGCGATCCGGCTGGTCCAGGTCGAATATCTGCAAGGCTGGCTCAGCCAACCGATCGACACCGACGGCAACAAGCAGGCCGAATGGCGCACCGATCCCGCCCGCGCCGGGCTCGGCGGCTGCCTCGGCGACATCGGCACGCATGCGTTCCAGCTCGCCGAGCATGTTTCCGGCCTGTCGGTACACTCGGTTTCCGCGGACCTGACGACGCATGTCGACGGTCGCCGGCTCGACGACGATGTCAGCGCGCTGCTCCGGTTCGAAGGCGGTGCCCGCGGCGTGCTCAAGGCGACCCAGGTCGCGGCGGGCGAGGAGAACGGGCTGCGACTGCGCATCCACGGCGAACGCGGCGGCTTGGACTGGTCGCAGATGGAACCCAACACGCTGACGCTCCGCTGGCTCGACCGCCCCGCCGAGATCGTGCGGACCGGTGGCCCCGGCATGCTCGACGCGACCGCCTCGCTGGTGCGTACACCTGCCGGTCATCCCGAGGGCTATATCGAGGCTTTCGGCAATCTTTACCGCGCGTTCGCCTCGGCGATCCGCGGCGATCAAGACGGCCGCTGGTTTCCGGGCGTGACCGATGGCCTGCGCACGATGCGCTTCATCGAGGCGGTGATCGCCAACGCCGGCGCAGACCAGAAATGGACTTTAGTAAATCCGGGAGAGAATGAATGAAGCTGCTCATGGCTCTGGTCGCGGGAAGTATCGCGGCAGTTGCGGCAGTCACGGTCTCAGCGCCGACCACCGCGCAATCCACCGCGGCTGCACCGCCGGCCTTCGCCGCGTGCCGCGCGTGCCACACCGTCGTGAAGGGCGGCAAGAACGGCATCGGCCCGAACCTGTACGGCGTGGTCGGCCGTGCCGCCGCCGCGACGCCCGGCTTCAACTACTCGCCCGCGATGAAGGCATCGAAGCTGCGCTGGGACGAGAAGACGCTCAACGACTATCTCGCCGCACCGCAGAAGAAGGTGCCGGGCACGCGCATGCCGATCGCGACGCCCGATGCCGCCAAGCGCGCGACGATCATCGCCTACCTCAAGGCCGAGGGCTCGAAATGATGGTAATGGTCGCATGACGCTCTCCCGCCGAAACCTGCTCGGGGCCGGGCTCGCGGCCGGTGCCGCCGCGTCGCTGGTGCCGGGCATGGCCGGGGGGCAACGCCGCAGCTCGAACGCCGCGCGCTTCTCGCTCGGCTACGCGCCGCACGAGGGCAGCTTCGCCAGCCGCGGCGGGCGGATCGAACAGATCGCCTACGCCGCCGATCAGGGCTTCACCGCCTGGGAGGACAACGAGGCGGCGACGCGGTCGGTGGCCGAGCAGGAGCAGATGGCCAAGGCGCTCGCGCAGCGCGGCATGACGATGGGCGTGTTCGTCGCCAGCATGCCCAAATGGTCGAAGTCGCGGCCCTTGCTCGGCGCGACCGACGGCGCCGAGCGCGAGGCGTTCCTCGCCGATATCCGCGCCTCGCTCGAGGTCGCCAAGCGACTGAACGCGAAGCGGATGACCGTCGTCACCGGGTTCATGGACCCGAAGGTTCCGGTAGATATCCAGACCGCGCGCGTGATCGACGTGATGCGCCGCGCCGGCGATATCGTCGCGCCATCGGGGGCGGCGATGGTGATGGAGCCGCTCAACACGCGGACCAACCATCCGGGCGTCTATATGCAGACGATCTCGCAGGGCTATGCGGTGGCGCGCGGTGCCAATAGCCCGGCGGTCAAGGTGCTCGCCGATCTGTATCACGAGCAGATCCAGTCGGGGAACCTGATCCCGACGCTGGACACGTGCTGGAACGAGATCGGCTATATCCAGTTCGGTGACAATCCGGGCCGCAACGAACCATCGACCGGCGAGATCAACTACGCCTCGATCGTGAAGTGGCTGCGGGCAAAGCGCTATTCAGGCGTGATCGGCATGGAACACGGCAATTCGATCGCCGGGCGTGCGGGCGAGGATCGCCTGATCGCCGCCTATCGCGAAATCGACTCGGTATGACGGCGATGGGCATGAAGCCGATCGGCAGGAAGGGGATGGGGATGAGGGGAACAAGCATGAAAACCTGTTTGATGGCGAGCGTCGCCACGGCGATGACGCTGATGGCGACGGGGTCGGTCGCGGCTCAGGAGAAGCCCGGCTTCAAGGACACGCCGATGCTGCCCGGTGGCCAGTGGCGCGTTCATGACGCCGACCGCCCTGCGCCGGTCGTTGTCGCACCGGCCGCGACCCCCGGCGGTCCGCCCGCCGATGCGGTCGTGCTGTTCGACGGGCGTTCGCTCGATGCATGGAAGCCCGATCGGATCGCATGGCCGATCGCGGACGGTGCGCTGACGATCCCGTCGCGTGCGAAGAGCGGCGGCGAGAACAACCTCGTCTCGAAACAGAGCTTCGGCGACGTGCAGATGCATCTCGAATTCCGCTCGCCAAACCCGCCGACCAAGACCTCGCAGGATCGCGGCAACAGCGGCATCTGGTTCATGCAGCGCTACGAACTGCAGATCCTCGATGGCTCGCAGAACCCGACCTATGCCGATGGCACGGTCGGTGCGGTCTATGGCTGGAAGCCGCCACTGGTGAACGCCTCGCGTCGCCCCGGCGAATGGCAGACCTACGATATCGTGTTCGAGCGACCCCGTTTCGCCGCCGACGGCAGCCTGGTCCGCCCCGCTTATGTCACCGCGCTGCTGAACGGCGTGCTCGTCCAGAACCACCAGGCGATGCTTGGCACGACCATCTGGCGACAGGTCGCGAGTTACAAGGCGCACGCCGATGCCGCGCCGATCCAGCTTCAGGATCACGATTCGCCGGTGTCGTTCCGCAATATCTGGGTTCGTCCGTTGCCCGAGGCGGCGATCGCACAGGACCTGAAGAAGGACGGTAAATGATCGATCGTAGAACTGCACTCGCGGGCGTCGTCGCCATGTTCGGCACGGCCCTGTATGCGCCGATCGCGCGCGCGGCCGGTGTTGCGCAGGCGCCCGGCGCGGCCGCCGGCATTCCCGTCATCAGCGAGGGCCCGCCCAGCGTCGCGGTCTTCACGGCGCCCCAGCGCGCGCTGATGACCGCGCTCAGCGAACGCGTGCTGCCGACCACCGATACGCCGGGCGCGATCGCCGCCGGCGTCCCGGCCTATATCGAGAAGCTGCTCGCCGATTGGGCCCTGCCGGCCGACCGCGTGCCGATCCTGGCCGGGCTCGACGCGATCGAGGCGCGCAGCCTGAAGGACTATAAGGTCGCCGGTGCGAAGGCGACGGCGGCGCAGCAGGATGCGCTGCTCACGCTCGCGATGAACGACAAGATCCCGTCCGGCGGCGTCTTTTTCGAGGCGTTCCGGCAGCTCGTCGTCACCGGCTATTACACCTCCGAAATCGGCATGACGCAGGAGCGGGAGTATCTGCCGGTGCCGGGCGAGTATAACGGCCAGTTCCCCTATTCCCAGGTCAGCAAGGTGTATTCCGCATGATCCTCAACCGTAGAAACCTGCTCGCGGGCTCCGGTGCGGTCGCAGCCCTCGCGTTCGTGCCCACCGCGTCGGCCGCACAGTTGAAGGCGATCGGCCTGCAACTCTACACGATCCGCGAAATCTTCGCGAAGGACCCGGTCGGCACGCTCGGCAAGGTCGCGCAGATCGGCTACCGCGAAGTCGAATTCGGCGGTGGCGGCTATGACGGCATGGATCATGCGATGCTGCGCCGGACGATGGACAAGCTCGGCCTGAACGCGCCTTCGGTACATATCGGCTACGACGCGCTGCTCAAGCAGTTCGACCAGTCGGTGACGATGGCCAAGACGCTCGGCGCGACCACGGTCGTGCTGCCGTACATGACCGCCGAGCATCGCAACGAGGCGGGCTGGAACGCGGCGCTGCCGAACTTCAACCGGTTCGCGACCGAACTGAAGAAGGCCGGGCTGGGCTTTGCCTATCACAACCACGATTTCGAGTTCACGACCAAGCCGGGCGGTGTCAGCCTCTACGACCGGTTGCTGAAGGAGACCGACCCTGCGCTCGTGAAGGTGGAACTCGATCTCTATTGGGCGCTGCATGCCGGCGAAAACCTGTCGACCCTGATCGAGCGCTTGGCGCCGCGGCTCTACGCCTATCACGTCAAGGACATGCGCCCCGACCGGAGCATGACCGCGGTGGGCCAGGGCACGATCGATTTCGGCGCGCTGTTCAAGCTGAAGGGCAGCGCCGGCGTGCGGCATTTCTACGTCGAGAACGACGAGGCTCCCGCGCCTTATCTGCCCGACATCACCACGAGTTTCCGGACACTGCGCGCGCTTCGTTTTTAAATGGGGGCGCTTCTGACGGGGCGTGTTTTCCGAGTTTTAGGAGAGAGAGATCATGGCTGAGACCAACAGGTTCGACGCGATCGTTATTGGATCGGGCGTAAGCGGTGGCTTCGCTGCGAAGGAACTGACCGAAAAGGGCCTCCGCGTCCTGATGCTGGACCGCGGCAAGATGGTCGAGCACGGCGAAGGCTACACCTATGACGGCAAGCCCGCCTATGAGGTGCCGGCGCGCAACATCATGCCCAAGCCGCTGCTCGACAGCGATTATTTCATCGGCAAGCACGGCTATGTCCAGCCCAGCAACCGCGAGTTCCACAACGACGACCGGCTGAACCCGTACGCCTATGACGAGGGCAGCAAATTCTACTGGATCCGGCCAGGTGCGGTCGGCGGCAAGTCGCTGATCTGGGGTCGCTGGTGCTTCCGCTGGAGCCCCGCGGATTTCGAGGCGAACAAGCGCGACGGCATCGATGGCGACTGGCCAATCCGCTATGACGACGTCGCGCCGTGGTACAGCTATGTCGAGAAATACATCGGCGTGTCGGGCTCGCGCGAGAATCTCGACTATCTGCCCGACAGCGAGTTCCAGCCGCCGATGCCGATGAACGTCGCGGAGAAATGGCTCAAGCAGGGCCTCGAATCCAAGTTCCCCGGCCGCAAACTGATCAACACGCGGCTGTCGAACATGACCGAGGACAAGCCCGACCAGAACCGCACCAAGTGCCAGTTCCGCAACCAGTGCGGCAATGGTTGCTCGTTCGGCGCGTATTTCTCGACCCAGGCCGTCACTCTGCCGGCCGCCCGCGCGACCGGTCGCCTGACGCTCAGGTCGGACTCGGTCGTCACCAACCTGGTGTACGACGCGGCGCGCAAGAAGGTGACCGGCGTTCGCTATATCGACGCGAAGACCGGCCAGGCGGAAACGGTGCAGGCCGATCTCGTCTTCCTCTGCGCCTCGGCGATCGCCTCGACGCAGATCATGCTGAACTCGCGCGCACCGGGCAGCGACCGCAGCTATTTCGACGAGAGCGGCACGCTCGGGCGCTATATCATGGACCACATCTTCCGCGTCGGCGTCGAGGGCGACATCCCCGGCATGGAGGAGTTCATCGAATATGGCCGTCGTCCGGGCGGGGTCTACGTCCCCCGTTTCCGTAATATCGGCAAGGACGACGGCGTCGGCTTCAAGCGCGGCTATGGCTATCAGGGCAGCGCCTATCGCAACCCCGCCGCGCCGGTCGGTTTCGGCGCGTCGATGAAGCAGGGCATGCGCAAATATGCCCCGTGGAAATTCAGCATGGGCGCGTTCGGCGAATGCCTGCCCTATGCCGACAACAGGGTGTCGCTGCACCAGTCGAAGGTCGACCGGTTCGGCGTTCCCCTGGTCCGCTTCGACGTGACGTTCCGCGACAACGAGTTGAAGATGATGGCCGACGCGCGGACGCAGGGCGAGGCGATGTTGAAGGCCGCCGGCCTGACCAACGTCAAGAGCAGCGAGAAGGAGCACGTCCCCGGCGACGCAATCCACGAAATGGGCGGTGCCCGCATGGGCCGAGACCCGCGCACGTCGGTGCTCAACGAATGGAGCCAGGCGCACGCCGCGTCCAACCTCTACGTCACCGACGGCGCGCAGATGGCGTCGATCTCGTGCGTGAATCCCTCGCTGACGTTCATGGCGCTCACGGCTCGTGCTGCGGATCATGCCGTCAAGCAGATGAAGAAGGCCTGATAACCAATATCTTTGGGGGCGGGAAATCGTAAACCGCCCCCAAGACTTTGATAGCCAGCGCACGCGACTCCGTATCTGCAAGTATAAGCGTCGATCTCACGGTCATCCGCGTTGTGCACAATGGCCAACCGAGGTTCAACCATTTCCCCGCGCGCCGTCACAACCGGCCCAAACTATCCCCAATATGCCCCGAATTATGCGAAGTCTTGATCGAGGTCGTTGACGGCGCACTACAAAACCGTCTGTATCGCTTCCGTAACGAACATCGACCGCATTTTCGCCTCCGGCTGGATTGGATCCGCGATGCCAGGCCTCGTGACCACAGGTTTGCCCCCGGAAACGGGGCCGCAAGGCGGTGCTGTCGACCCTTGCGACCGGGAGCCGATCCACGTCCCCGGCTCGATCCAGCCGCACGGCATGATCCTCGTCGCCGACCCGGTCACGCTCCGGATCGTCGCCGGCGCCGGGGAGATCGAAACGCTGCTCGCACCGCACTGGCTCGGCGTGCATCTCGACGACATCCTCCGCCATCCGGTCTCCGCGCGCCTCGCCGATCCTTCCGGCGCTGTCCCCGGCCCAGGCGTCACGTTGCTCCAGATCGACGGGATCGACGTGATGTTCGATGCCACCATCCACCGCTCACCCACTGCGATTATCGTCGAACTGGAACCCGCACCCCCGACGATGCCGTCGCCGATCGAGATGCTGGCGGCGATGGAAAACGCCGCCGCAACCTTCGAGCAAGCCTTCGGACTGCGGGAATTGTGCGAGCGCGCAGCGCGAATCTTCCGCCAGGTCACCGGGTTCGACCGGGTGATGGTGTACCGCTTTCACGACGACGGCACCGGCGTCGTCGTCGCGGAGGATCGCGACCCGGCATTGCGATCGTTCCTCAACCAGCATTTCCCCGCCTCCGACATCCCGCGCCAGGCCCGCGCGCTCTATGTCCGCAACCGCGTCCGCGTCATTCCCGACATCGCCTATGAACCGGCGCCGCTCCGGCCGTTCGGCAACGATGCGCTGGACATGAGCGACGTCGCGTTGCGCAGCGTTTCGCCCACCCATCTGCGCTACCTCGCCAACATGGGCGTCGCCGCGTCGGCCTCCGTCTCGATCGTCCGCGACGGCACGCTCTGGGGTCTGATCGCCTGCCATCACCCGACCCCCAAGCTGCTCCCGCTGCATGCGCGCATGGCGTGTCGCGCGCTGGCGGGAAGCCTTTCGCGTCAGATCCGCGCGAAGGAGGATGCCGAACTCTTCCGCGAACGCATCCGCCTGCGCACAGCCGAGGATGCGATCATGCTGCGGCTCGGCAGCGACATCTCGCTGGCCGGGCTGTTCGCGATCGCCGGCGACGATCTGGCCCGGATGCTGGGCGCGGACAGCTTTGCGGCGGTGCGCGGCACGGAATTGTTCGTCGCCGGTCGATCGCCCCGGCACGACGACATTCGCAGGATCGCCGCGCACGTCGTCGACCTCGCGCGGACGGTGCCGTTCGCGACCGATCGCATGGCCGAATACCTGCCCGACGCCGTCGCGTGCCAGGACCTCGCGAGCGGCGTCCTCGCGGTGACGATGGCGACCGAAGAGCCGACCATCCTGCTCTGGTTTCGGGCCGAGCAGATCGCCGTCGTGAACTGGGCGGGCAATCCGCAAAAGGACATACCCGTCGATCTGCATACGCCGCTGACGCCGCGCGCCTCGTTCGAGATCTGGAGCGAGGCGGTCCGCGGACGCTCGGCGCCCTGGACGCTGTTCGAGATCGAGGCGGCGGGCCGGTTGAAACGGACGATGTACGATGCACGCCAGCACCGCCGGCTGTTCGAGATCAACCGCGAGCTCATGGCGACGATCGCCGACAACGAGAGCCTGTTGTTGCAGAAGGATTATCTGATCAAGGAGGTGCACCACCGGGTGCAGAACAGCCTGCAACTCGTGTCGGCGTTCCTCGGGTTGCAGGGGCGAGCCGTCGGCGACGCGGTCCTGACCTCGCATCTGATCGAGGCGCAGCGCCGGCTTTCCGCGGTGGCGATGGTCCACCGCCGGCTGCATTCCGACGAGCATCTCCAGGCGATCGACCTCGCGCGCTATATCGGCGATCTGTGTACCGAGATCCGGTCGACGATGGACGGATCATGGGGCGCGCAGATCCAGCTCGATCTGGTGCCGATCCTGATGTCGACCGATCGCGCGGTGCATGTCGGGTTGATCCTCACCGAACTGGTCATCAACGCCAATAAATACGCTTATGCCGGCGGCTCGGGACCGATCACGATCGCGCTGGAGCAGCAACAGGCGCGGTTCCTGTTGATCGTCGCCGACCGTGGCAGTGGCAAATCGGGGCAGGGCATGGGGTTCGGATCGCGGATGCTCGCGTCGATGGTCGCGCGGCTCGCGGGAACGATGGCCGAGACCGACAACTGCCCCGGCCTGCGCGTCACGATCGCCGCGCCGATCGGCGAGCCGTAGAAGCATCTTCGCGGCGCGTGCGTGGCGGTGTACGGGGGCTGCCCGCTCGCCGGTCCTATCTCGTCCGCGCGGCTGGTCGCGCGCGATCGGTGATGGCGATAGTATGGCGTCGATTGAACCGGAGTTGCGTGTGGTGGACGGTGCGGGAAAGACCTGGGACGGCGCGATCGTCCGCAAATGGCTGGAAAGCCGCGTCGCCGCCGCGCGCTCCGATCAGGTGGTCGCGGAGCGCGCGGGGCGGGATCGCCAGGACGATTGCGACAAGGCTACCGCGGAGGAAATGGTCTGCACGCTGATGAAGGCCAAGCCTACGACGAATGCGCAGGCTGGTTTCATGGACGAGCTGCGGACCTTGCTCGATCGTGACGACTATGTCTGGCGCGGTGTGTATAACGACACGCGCTTCGACCGGCATGTCCGCACCTTCGTCAAGAAGCTGATCAAGATGGCGAAGGCGAACGACGGGTTCGAGAACACCACCCATTATCAGTGACGTGATGTCGTTTGCGTCCAGCGAGACAGGGTGGAGCGATCGCGGGGCGTCGTGCTTCGTCCGACCTACTCCGATCGACGGGGAGTTCGTGCTTTCGGCCGCGAAAGCGCCCATATCGACATGCCGGTATCGCCGCCGGCACGGGACGATCGCCGACCGGATCGCAAAGAAAGCCGCTGCTGCAACCCTATGAAATCGACCGAAGAGACCTTGGAAGAGCTTGGCTGGAATGCGTTTTTCAGCGAGCAGGTTTCGCCCGACGAGGCGCTGCTGTGTCATCCCGTCCGGGTGATGGCGGTCCATCGCGGCAAGATCGCGGTCGCCGGGCTGGGCCCACAGCGTTTCATCACCCCGTATATTCCCGGTGCGCTGCCGACCGACGATCATCCGACCGTCGGCGACTGGGTGCTCGTCGATGGCGCGACGGTGCAGCCCGTGCGCGTTCTCCAGCGGATGAACCTGTTCAAGCGGCGCTCGCCGGCCGATCCGCGCAGGGATCAGATGATCGCGGCAAACGTCGACACGGTGTTCATCGTCGCCTCGTGCAACCAGGATTTCAGCGTCGCGCGGCTCGAGCGCTATCTGGTGCTGGCGCGCGAGGTCGGGGTGGATCCGGTCGTGGTCCTCACCAAATCCGACCTGACCGACACGCCAGAGGTGTTCGCGGCCGCGGCGCGCGCGATCGAGCCGGGCCTGCTCGTCCAGACCGTCAACGGCCGCGATCCAGCCGACGTCGCCGGGCTCGCGGCGTGGTGCGGCCCCGGCAAGACCGTCGCCTTTCTGGGCTCCTCGGGCGTCGGCAAGTCGACGCTGGTAAACTCGTTGCGCGGGTCCGACAGCATCGCGACGCAGGCGGTTCGTGCGCACGATTCCACCGGCCGCCACACCACTACGGTCCGCGAGATGCACCGTCTCGATCATGGCGGCTGGCTGCTCGACCTGCCGGGGATGCGCGAACTGCAACTGTCCGATGCGGCAACCGGCATCGCCGAGGTCTTCGACGATTTCGCGCTGGCGGCGCAGGACTGCAAATTCTCGGACTGTTCGCACGGCGTCGAGCCCGGATGCGCCGTTCGCGCCGCGATCGAGGCGGGGACGCTAACGTCCGAACGGTTCGATCGCTGGCGCAGGCTGGAAGCCGAGGAAACCGCAAACGCCGCCAAACTCACCAAGCGACGATCGCGCTAGCGGGCTCGGATAGGCCGGATCGGAGGTCAGTTCATACTGGCAGATGAACGCCGCTCTCCGTCCTACCGTGCTCGTTCCCGTATCTCTGGCGAGCGCAGTTTGAATCCTCCCCCGCAAGGGGGAGGTGGCGCCGAAGGCGACGGAGGGGGAGGACACGGAACAGCGGTTTCCCTTACCTCCCCCTCCGTCTGGCAAGAGCCAGCCACCTCCCCCTGGCGGGGGAGGATTAACGGGTGTGTTGGATCGCCATTGTCGCGGTGTGCGTCCGGTTGCGCCGTTCGCGCGGCGATCGAGACGGGGACGCTGACCCCCAAGCGGTTCGATCGCTGGCGCAGGCTGGAAGCCGAGGAAACTGCAAACGCCGCCAAACTCACCAAGCGACGATCGCGCTAGCGGGCTCGGATAGGCCGGATCGGAGGTCGGGTCACACCGGCCAATTGAACGGCGCTCTCCGTTCTACCGTCCTCGTTCCGGAGTCCGGTCCCATCGGCGGCCCCTTTTTGATCCTCCCCCGCAAGGGGGAGGTGGCGCCGTAGGCGACGGAGGGGGAGGACACGGAACTGCGGTTATCCCTTACCTCCCCCTCCGTCTGGCAAGAGCCAGCCACCTCCCCCTGGCGGGGGAGGATTAACGGGTGCGTCTGATCGCCATTGTCTCGGCGTGCGTCCGGTTGCGGAGGGTGAGCCGGTGCATCACCCCGGTGATGAAGACCTTACCGGTCCCGCAACATCGAAAACTTGGTTGGCGGGACGACAGACTCCGGAACACGTCGGCAGCCATCTGGTCCAATATGTACGCGCGGTCGAACATGGTTACGACCGCCGCTCTGTTCTCCCGCGAAGGCGGGAGCCCAGTCTGGGTCCCCGCCTTCGCGGGGAAACAAGGTTTCTACACCGCATGGGATAGCTGCGACCAAGACCGGGTCGACGATTGAATTTCGGGACCGGCGCGGATCATCCGACGGATGATGCGCGGTCGGCGCATGGTCCCCGTTATCGCCCCCTAGCGGCCCCGCCACGATCGCTCGAACCGACCGCGATCAGCGTCGGCGCATCGGTCACGAACCGGTCCAGCACGCCGTCGGCGATCTTGATCGGACCGTCGAACCGGGTCGCACCGGGGATCGTCTTGATCGCTGCCGCCTCGCTGGCGAGCCGCTTGGCGTCGGCGAAATAACGGTCCGCAGCGCCGCTTCCCCGGTTCGCGGCATCCAGCCCAGCAGCGGTCAGCTGGAGTGCGCGTCCCCAGCGCTGCATCGCGTCGAGCCACGGTCGCGACTGCGCCGCGAAGCCGGGGTCGATCGTCCCGGAGCGGATGATGTCGGGCGCGTTGGCGATACCGTCGGCGCGCTCGGTCAGGTCGGCGATCGCCCGCTGCCGTGCCGCCGCATCGCCGTCCGCCAGCGCCTCGCGGACCGCGTCGAGCGCCGCCTTGAGCCGCGGTGCCTGCTCCTGCCAGGGCTGGCTGCCGAAGGTCGGCGCCATGTGCTGCGTATCGAAGAAGGTCAGCAGCGCCGCGGTCGCCCGCTCGTCGCCGCCCGCCAGTTCACGCGCGGAGAAATGCCAGGTCCGCTCGGCATCATAGGCCGTGTCGTTCCAGCCGAACGCCGCGACACCGGTCACCGCCGGGCGGCTCGGTGCCTCTTGGTTCATCGGGTTGGACAAAATGCCCGTCAGTTCGCCCGACAGCCCGGCCTCGCGCCGCGCATAGGGTGCCATCAGCAGCCGACCGGTGGTCTGTGCGTAATCGTTGACCGGATAATTGTCCCATAACAGCGTCTTGCGGCCGAACGCCTTGGTCGCTGCCTTGGCGTCGAGGATCGAGATGGCGGGCGGGACGACGTCGGTGCCGGTCCACTGGACGACGATCCGCGGGTCGAGATGCTTGCGCAACGCCGCCTTGTACGGTGTTTCCTTCGCGTCGTAATATTCGGTCGGCACCATGATCAGCGGGCGCGCGCCCGGATCCTTGGCGCTCAGGCTGGCCTGCACCGCGTTGAGCAACTGCGCCTGCGCGACGCCGGCCGCTTCCGCGCCCGAGGGGCCGAACGCGGTCTTGTCGCGCTCGCAATTCCACTTGGTGTATTCGATGTCGTCGAGCGCGACGTAGAAGCTGCCGACGCCGATCGCCCGCAACGCGTCGAACTTGCGTTCGAGTGCCTGCACGTCGGCGGGGTCGGAGAAGCAGACCGACGGCCCGGGCGAGACCGCGTAGACGAAGTCGACATGGTTGCGCCGCGCGGTCTGGGCCAGCGTGCCCAGCGACGACAACGTCGCGGCGGGATAGGCCTCGCGCCACCGATCGCGCGCGTACGGATCGTCCTTGGGGCTGTAGACATAGGTGTTCGCCTTCACGGTGGCGAGGAAGTCGAGATGCTTGGTGCGATCCGCCATTGACCAGGGCGCACCGTAAAAGCCCTCGATCGTGCCGCGGATCGGCATTGCGGGGTGATCCTGGATCACCAGCGCGGGCAGGCTGGCGCGCCGGGCGAACTGGCGGAAGGTCTGGGCCGCGTGGAAGAGGCCGTCGGCGTCGTTCCCCACCAGCGTGACGATTCCCGCGCCGGCTGCGACGGTGGCGATCGTATAGCCCTCGACGTGCGTGTCGAGCGTAGCCTTGCTGCGGCCGAGTGCGTCGCGAACGAGGGCGGTGTCGCCGGTGCCGAGCACGATATGCGGGCGGTCTGGCGTGGCGGGAAGGCGCTTGGCGGTGGCGATCGTCTCGACGCCCGCGGTGGCGAGGATCTGGCGGACCAGCGCGACGGTCTCGGGATCGGTGCCGGGGGCGGCGACCAGGACGACCGCGCGGCCGAGCGTGATACTGCCGGTGCCGAGGTCGATCGACGTGGGGGTCGGGAACAGCGCCGGCAGCGTCACGGGTTGCGCCGATACGGGAGCCGCGCTGGCGCCCGCCGTCAGGCTTGCCATCGCCATCATCAGCGCAGAGGCGCCGATCTTGCTGTTGCCGTGCATCGCTCAGCTCTCCGGTATCAGATTGGTATTGTGTTGGATGTGTAGGGGGATGTTGGGGGGACGGCAAGGGTCGCGAAGGGGAAGTGGCGGTGGATTACGCCGAGGTCGAGAATCGTATTGATCGAAATCAGTGCGCCTGGTCCCGCGACGTAGGATCGATAATTCCGCGGCGGATTTCTGCGGGCGACCGAGCGCGTCGTGGCAGCGACGCATCGTGCTCCTATTGTGGACGCGCGGAAAGCAGGATAGCTAAACGCCTGTTTGGAACAGAGTAGGAACCAGCAGCCCTCGAGCGACGAGGATGCCGATCGCGTCGCGGCGATCGCTGCGTTCGTGCGCTCGCTCGATGCCGCCGATCCGTTCGTGGCGATCTTCAACGACGCCAATCTGCCGATGGCGATCAGCGATCCGACGCTCGTCGACAACCCGATAATTTATGTGAATTTCGCCTTCGAACACCTAACCGGCTACGCCCAACCCGAAGTTGTCGGTCGGAACTGCCGTTTTCTCCAAGGTCCCGAAACGAAAGCGGAGGATGTCGCACGCATCCGCGAGGCGGTGGCCAGGTCCGAGCGGATCGAGGTCGACCTTCTCAATTACCGCAAGGACGGAACGCCGTTCTGGAACCGTCTCCTGGTGGCGCCGGTACTGGATCAGAACAGGCAGCTTCGCTATTGCATCGCGTCGCAGCACGACGTGACGCTCGAGCGCGAGACGTTCGTCAAGCTGGCGGCCGAGCAACGCGAACTCGAGGCGTCCGCGGCCGATACGAAGGCACAGCTCGCGGACAGTACCGCGCGTCTCGACTTTGCACTCAAGGCGGGGCGGTTGGGCTCGTGGACGTTTGATCCGGGTAGTCGGCACCTTGATGCATCAAACGGTTGTAAGATCGTGTTCGGCTACGCGCCCGATTCCGAGTTCGGATATGCGGAATTCGTCGGCGCGATCCATCCCGAGGACCGCGCTCAGGTGCTGGCGGCGATCGAGGCGACCGCCGACACCGGTTGCGACTATGATATCGAGTACCGGGTGGTGACGGGCGACGGCGAACTCCGCTGGGTCGCGGTCCGCGGCGAATTGCTGACCCGCGCGGATGGCACGGCGCTGACCATGACCGGGTTCTCGACCGACATAACCGAGCGCAAGCGGGTCGAGGAACACCGCGCCTTACTGGCCGGCGAACTCACGCACCGGGTCAAGAACACGCTCGCGACGGTCAGCGCGATCGTCAACCAGACGTTGCGCGACGCCGTCTCGATGTCGGATGCGCGCGACACGATCGGCGCGCGGATCGGCTCGCTCGCGATCGCGCACGACCTGTTGCTGCGCGATGAAGTGGACGGCGCGACGATCGCCGATATCGTCTCCGGCGTCATGGCGCCGTTCGACGACGGTCGCGGACGTCTGTTCTCGGTCGACGGTCCCAATATCCGCCTCGAGCCGCGGGTCACGCTCGCGCTGTCGATGGCCCTTCACGAACTGGCGACCAACGCTAGCAAATACGGCGCGCTGAGCACCGCCGGCGGTCACGTCTCGATCACATGGAGCGTCGGCATAGGCGACGGCGGCCGGCGCCTCGCATTCGCCTGGGAAGAATCGGGCGGACCGACGGTGAGCGCGCCGACCCGTACGGGCTTCGGCTCGCGGATGATCGAGCGCGTCCTGGCGCAGCACATGCGCGGCACAGCGAACATCGAGTATCGCAGCACCGGCGTCGTCTTCGTCATCGACGCACCGCTGTAGGTGGCGAAACCGGCCGCGCTGACGACGCCGGACGGACGGTACATCGTCGTCCGCGGGCGGCTACGGCGTGCGACCAACCCCGGTCTGTCGGAGGCCGATCGGACCCGACACGTCGCGGCACTGATGGACGGCCGCCGCAATGTCGCGAGCGCACGGCGGGCGGGGGATTCCGTGGCGGAAAAGGCGGCGCATGATGCCGTCGATGCGGCCAAGCATGCCCTGGGCGAGCGCGGGCCGGTATGGTGGACCGACGGCGCGCCCGATCTCAACCGACACATGGCGCGGACGACGCCCTACGCCGCCTGGTTCGCAACGGCAGCGGCTACTTCGGACGATGCGGAATGACGCGTACCGGGTGAAACATCGGGCCCGATCTGCTGCCAAGCGCGTTGCGACAGCCTGACGAGAATTGGGAACCGCCGATGTGCCATGTGCTTGTGATCGAGGATGACTGGTTGATCGCCGATCATATCATGAGCGTGATCGAGCGTGCAGGTGCGACCTCGATCGCCCAGGCGGATAGCGAAACCGCCGCGGTGGATGCAGCAGGCACGCATTGTCCGCAGATGATCGTGTCGGATGTGAGGCTGCATGAAGGGACCGGGCCCTTGGCCGTGCAGCGCATCATCGCCGCCCATGGCAATATCCCCGTGATGTTCATCACCGGAACACCCGAAGCGTGCATCCCCTGCGATCCGCCGGCCGTGATCCTGACCAAACCAATCGACGAGACCGCCGTGATGGCCACGTTCCGGAGCCTCGCGCCGCTCTAGATCTCGGACGGTTATTGAATTGCGCGTCCGGAAACGAATCATCCGGCGCGAGGCATTGCCCCGCGCCGGATTTGCAGGCGTCAGCCCTGGACGTCGCTGGCGTCGAATTCGTTGAACGCTGCCTTGACCTCGGCGGCGCGGGCATCGTCCGCGATATCGACCGACACGACGATCTTGCCGGCCAATGCGGCGTCGTCCCGCGACTGTGGGGTAGGATCTTCGCCGGCCGTGTCCGCGCCGGCCTGTTGGCTGCCGACGCTGTTGTCGTCGCCATCGGTAGCGATGAGAATGTCCTTGCGGTCGATTCCCTGCTCCTGAACGAGGCGTTCGACGGTCATTTCGGCTTCGCGACGCGTGTCGAACTTGGCTTTTAGGGTGGTTGGCATTGTCAGGCTCCTGGTTGAGGTGAGGGTGTCGTCAGGCCGGGCATAGATCGGCGGATGCCGGGTCCTGGTCGGACCGCGGTCCGGCGTTCGGCTCGACAAGATGATTCAGGAAATTGGACAGCTCGATGCGCCGGTTCGATTCCTGCGCGAATTGCGCGTCGATGCCGAGCGACCAGTGGATCGAGCGACGGTCTGGTTCGTCCTGCAGCGCGTCGAGCTGTGCCGCGCGCATCTCGACATCGTCCGTCGTGTCGGCGAGCCCCGCTTCGATAAGGTCGCTGGCCTGCCGACGCAGCGCGACCGCGATCTCGCCCGGGGCAAGCTCGGGATGATATTGCACGCCCCAGAACACGCCGCCGTCGTGACGGATTTCGGCGGCCTGGATCGTCGTGACGGCATTGCTTGCCAGCAGCGTCGCATTTTCCGGAAGGCTTTCGACCTCGTCGCCGTGAATGGCAGGCGCGTCCCAACTGTCGGGTCGTCCGGCCAGCAGCGGGTGGTTTCGCCCGGCCTCGGTCGGGGTGATCCGACGCGCGACTCCTGCTTCGATGCGCTCGGGCATCTTGCGGACAATGCCCCCGGCGGCGGCAACGGCAAGTTGCAGACCGGCGCAGGATCCGAACGATGGCGTTCCCGACGCAAAGACCGAGCGCATGAACCGCAACTGGCGGCGAACCTCGGGTGTATCGTCGTAGACGTGCAGCGGGGATCCGGTGACGAAGACGGCATCGAATGCGCGCAGGTCGTCGGCACCGAACTGGTCCGCGTCATCGTCGGCAGGGGCGACGATCGTGATCTCGGCATCGGGACGTAGCTGCGCGAGCGTCGCGGCATATGTCTCGCCGGAGCTTTTGCCGGCATGGCGGCGCCGTGCCTCGCGCTCGTCCGCGGTCTCGCTCTCGGCAACCAGAAAATGCGGCAAATTCCGTCCTCTACCGTGTCGGTTCGTATCGGCTCAACGCGCGAGCGATGCTTTCGACCGATCGGCCGGGACAAAATCGAAGAACGGCTCCCCGTCATATTTGCGGCAAGGTACGCGGTAATGTGCGCTGCGACGGGTAGCGGAGACGGGAGCCCGTCCCGCCTCACGGGTAGGTCGCCGCATTCGGCGAAACTTCCTCGGTGAGCGAGACGTTGCGGCATGACCGGAGCGGATCGCTTCGCGACACGCAGCTACGCGAGGAAGTATCATGGGCCTGTTTTCTAAAGACATCGCGACGTTCGACGACCTGTTCCTGCACCAGTTGCAGGACGTCTATTATGCCGAGAATCAGATCGCCAAGGCGCTGCCGAAAATGGCCGTCAAGGCGACCGCACCTGCGCTGAAGCAGGGTTTCGACACGCATCTCGCCGAAACCGAGCGCCAGATTACGCGCCTCGAGCAAATCTTCGACCTGCTCGGCGAGAAGGCGAAGGCGGTGACCTGCCCGGCGATCGACGGCATCATCAAGGAAGCCAACGAAGTCGCCGGCGAGATCGAGGACAAGGCGGTGCTCGACGCCGCGTTGATCGCCTCGGCGCAGGCGGTCGAGCATTACGAGATCGCGCGTTACGGCACGATGATCGCCTGGGCCAACCAGCTGGGCCGTTCCGAGATCGCCGCGATCCTCAAGGAAACGCTCGACGAGGAATATGCGACCGACGACAAGCTGACAGCGATGGCGACGTCCGCCATCAATGCTAAGGCCGAGGCCGTTACCGCCTGATCTCGTGATCGACAGGGCTGCGGCCGGAGGCAATCGTCTCCGGTCGCAGCCTTTCTACTTTGGGAGATTGGCAATGGCAGACGATATCGCGTTCACGCTTCCCGAGGCGCTCGGTGCGCAAAAGCATTTGCGGGACGCACTCGGGCTCGGCGAGGAACGCTTTCCAGTGCCGGCCTTCGTTAACATGATCAGCGATGAGATCGAGCAGTTGCGGGCTGCCGGTAAGAGCGACGACGATATCGCGGCGCTGGTCGAGGAGTCCAGCGGGCATGCGCTGACAGGACGAGATATCGAGCGTTATTATACGCCGGTCGAGGACCGCCATTCCAACGAACGATGATGATGGGAACGGGCCGGCATCGACCGGCCCGTCCTCCGTTCAGGCCTTCTTGCGCGCGCGCTTCGGGCTCGCTGCGGCGGCCACGTCCACTTCTTCGTCCGGCGCATCTTCGCCAGCCTCGGTCAACGCTTCGCCCAACGCCTTCAGCTTGTCCTGCGACTTGTCCGCCTTGTCGGCGATCTTCGTCGTTGCGGTACCGAGCCGGTGCAGCAGGGCATGGACCCGGTCCGCGTCGGGCTCGCCCTTTTCGAGCTGCTTGCGTAGCGACGCGAGGTCCCGCAAAATGCCCTTGGCGCCCGGCGTGTCGATATCGGCCAGTGCGGCCTCCCAATCTTCCACCATGTCCGCGCCCTTTTCAGGCTTCGTCGCGTCCAGTCCGCGATTGATCGCGTTCATCGTTCCTGCAAATTTCACGGCCATGTTCATTCTCTCCGAAAGCCATTCGCTGGCGCAGGTCAACGAAACGTCGCGCCGATAATGTCCTCCTGAAACGTGTCGATCTCGATCAATATAATCCTGATCAATCAACCTGTTGTCGTGCTGCGATCCATGGCATGCAGGCGCCGCACGGAAGAAGCAGCGACGGCGTGATCGTCCAGCGCGGGGCCGGGGACACTCCATACTCGGGCTCACACCCCGACTGGTCGCGCCCGGCATTCTATGGCAGTCAGCGCGCGACTGCCGGAGATTGTCGTGACCAAGCGTAAAATTGCCAAGCCCGTCGCGACAGGTGTCGCGGGCCTCGACGAAATCCTGCGCGGCGGACTGCCGCCCTCGAACCTGTATATGCTGCAAGGCGCGCCGGGTGCGGGCAAGACGACGGCGGCGTTGCAGTTCCTGCGCGCGGGCGTCGAGGCCGGCGAACGCTGCATCTATGTCAGCCTGTCGCAGACCGCGGCGGAGCTGGAATCGATCGCGGTGTCGCACGGCTGGACGATGGACGGGATCCGCGTCGAGGAACTGTCGGCCTCCGACGCGGTCAACGGCGCCGCGGACCAGACGATCTTCCAGACCGCCGAACTGCGTCTCGACGAGACTCGGCAGGCGATCGAAAAGGCGATCGAGGAGCACAAGCCGAGCCGCCTAGTCTATGACTCGCTGCTCGAAATCCGCCTGATCACTGGCGATACGCCACGCTTCCGGCGCGAGCTGATCGGCTTCAAGGCGTTCCTCGCCAAGCGCAACGTCGTCGCGCTGCTGCTCGACACGCAGAACGGCGAGGCGATGAACGGCGAAGAGGTCGAGGGGATCGCTCACGGCGTGATCCGGTTCGACAAGACGCTAGAGGATTACGGCGCGGTGCGGCGGCGGATCGAGGTCAGCAAGATGCGCGGCGTGCCGATCGCCGACGGCTATCACGACATGGCGATCCGCGAAGGGCAGGGCGTCGTGGTATTCCCGCGCATCATCCCCGGCGACGCGTCCGACGTCGAGAAGCCCGAGCTGATCAAATCGGGCGTCGAGACGCTCGATGCGATGTTCGGCGGCGGACAGGAGTCGGGTACCACGACGCTGGTGATCGGCCAGTCCGGCACCGGCAAGTCGACGATGGCCTCGCTCTACGCGACCGCGGCGCTGAAGCGCGGCGAGAACGTCGCGCTGTTCCTGTTCGAGGAGCGGCTCGAGACGTTCTTCCGCCGGTCGGAAGGGCTCGGCATGGACCTGCGCAAGTTCCACAAGGACGGCGCGCTGGTCATCAAGGACTTCAATCCCAACGAGATTTCGCCCGGCGAGTTCGCGCAGGTCGTCCAGACCATCGTCAAGACGGACAAGACCCGCGTCGTCGTCATCGACAGCTTCACCGGGTATCTCAACTCGCTGCCCCAGCGCGACAAGGCGGTCCGCGATATCCAGTCGTTGCTGAAATACCTGGCGCGCTCGGGTGTCCTGACCATGCTGATCGTCGCGCAGCATGGCCTGCTCGGCCAGAATGTCGGGATCGACGTCGATGTGAGCTTCCTCGGCGATACGGTGCTGTTGTTGCGGATCGCCGAGCATGAAGGGCGCCTGCGCCGCAACATCACGGTGGTGAAGAAACGGCACGGGCCGCACGACCTGTTCGTCCATGAACTGATGATCCAGGGCTCCGGGATTTCCGTGGTGCCGTACAATCCTCTCCCGGAATCGTGAGCGTACTCGATCCGATCGATCATACCACGCTGGACCATGCGCTGGTCCTGGCGCCCTATCGGCGTGATGCCGACTATCTGAAGCAGTTGTTCGTCGAGCACGACATCCCGGTCGATGTCTGCACCGATGTCGCGGAGATCCACGATTATCTGGCGAGGTCCCCCGGCGTGCTGGTCGCGACGCACGAGGCGCTGACGCCGGAGATCCTGAAGAACGTTGCCGACCATCTGGCGTCGCAACCGAGCTGGTCGGAGATGCCGATCGTCGTGCTGCTGGATCGGACGTCGAACCAGATCCGCGTCCGCACCGAACTCGCGCGCGTCTGGCCGCGCGCACGGCAGCTCTTCTACCAGCGCCCGGTCACGCCGGTCGAACTGATCAGCGGCGTCCAGTCGGCGATGCTGGCGCGGTTGCGGCAGCGCGACGTGCGCGATCATATCGAGCGCGAGATCGAACTGCGCCGCGAACTCAACCACCGCGTTAAGAACATCCTCGCCAGCGTCGCCTCGATCTTCGAGATGACGCATCGCGGCGCCAACACGCTGGCCGAGTTCGCCGACGATTTCCGGGGCCGGCTGGAGGCGTTGTCGCGGGTCCATTCCGCGGTCTTCCACGCCGCCGACGAAGAGGTCTCGATCTCGGCGATCGTCGATCTCACGTTCGAGCCTTATCGCCTGCCGGGGCTCAGTCGGGTCGTCACCGGGGGGGCGGAGATCATGCTGACCCGCGAGGCGGGCACGACGCTCGCCTTGTGCCTGCACGAACTCGCGACCAACGCGATCAAATATGGCGGCCTGTCGACGCCCGAGGGACGCGTATCGTTCACGTGGAGCCTGTCCGAGGACGAGCCCGCAACGCTGGCGATCGCCTGGACGGAGGAAGGGGGGCCGACGGTCGTCGAGCCATCGCGGACGGGCTATGGCACGCGCTATCTGAAGGCGGCGCTCGGCAGTGTGTTCGGAATGAAGCCGGTGATGACGTTTGCACCGGAAGGGCTGCGGTGTACCGTTTCGGGGCGGGTCTCGCGTTTGTCGCGCAACCCCTGACGCTCGACCGCGTTGGCCACAGATGAGTGTAGAACCGCGTACCCCGACCGCGCGATTGCGGGTCTTCTGTCTCGAGGATAATCCGCTGATCGCCTTTCATCTCGAACAGATGATCGAGGATCTGGGCCATGTCTTCGCGGGATCGCTGGACAGTTTCGTCGACTTGCAGTCGGAATCGCCGGTCGACGACATGGATTGCGCGTTGGTGGATATCGATCTCGCGGATGGACCGAGCGGGCCGTCCGCGGTCGAATGGTTGACCGCCAAGGGTGTTCCGTGCGCCTTCGTCACCGGGCAGGAAGCGATGGCCGCGCGCTTTGCCGATACCGCGGTCGCGGTGGTCGCCAAGCCCATTACCGAGGCGGCGCTGGCAGCCGCCCTTTCGCTACTGGCTGCCGCAAAGCGACCGCCGACGGCGTAGACGTCGCGGTCAAACTTCGCCAAGCCCCAATACAGTCGCGTCGGTCGGCCGCGTAGGTCGGCGCGCGCTCGGATACGGCGAGAGCCGGGTTCGCGGACCCGATGGCTTCCCGGCTAAAAGGACCCGTGCGAGGTCCGACCAACCAAGGTACTGCTCTATGACGGCCCAAAATCCGGCCCATAATCCAAAGGCCAAGATCCAGATCGTCATCGTCGGCGGCGGTGCGGCGGGGCTCGAACTCGCGACCCGGCTCGGTGCGCGCTACGGGCGCAAGCGGCATGACATCATCGTCGTCGATCGCAACCGCACGCACATCTGGAAGCCGTTGCTGCACGAGGTCGCGACCGGCTCGCTCGACGCCAACATGGACGAGGTCGGCTATCGCAGCCATTGCCACCGCTGGGGCTATCGATTCTTCTATGGCGCGCTCGCCGCGATCGACCGCGCCGCGCGCCAGGTCCATCTCGCGCCGGTGCTCGACGAGGATGGCCGCGAGGTGATCGCCGCGCACGCCATCCGCTACGATTACCTGGTGCTGGCCTACGGCTCGGTGACCAATGATTTCGGCACGCCCGGCGTCGCGGAGAACTGTACCTTCCTCGACAGCCGGGCGCAGGCCGACCGGTTCCGCGACCGCCTGCTCGACCAGTGCCTCCGCGTGTCGCGCACCATGACCACCGATCCCGCCAGCAACGCGCGCGTCCGCGTCGCGATCGTCGGCGGCGGCGCGACCGGCGTCGAACTGTCCGCCGAGCTGTTCAACGCCGCCGCGGCACTCGGCTATTACGGCCTGGAGGTGTTCGACGGCAGCCGCCTCGATGTGACGCTGATCGAGGCCGGGCCGCGCATCCTGCCCGCGCTCCCCGAGCGGCTGGCGGCGGCGGCGCAGCGCGAACTCGAGGTGCTCGGCGTGCGCGTCCTTACGGATACGCCCGTCACGGCATCGGACCGCACCGGCATGACGACCGGCAATGGCGACCGGATCGACGCCGATCTCCAGGTCTGGGCGGCGGGCGTGAAGGCGGCGGCGATCCCCGGCGGGCTCGATGGCCTCGAACTGTCGCGCGGCGGCCAGATCGTCGTGACCCCGACACTCCAGACCGCGATCGACGACCGGGTCTTCGCGATGGGCGATTGCGCGTCGTGCGTGCTGCCCGGTCGCGATCGTCCCGTGCCGCCACGCGCACAGGCCGCGCACCAGATGGCGTCGGCGGTGTTCGACAATCTCAACCGGATGATGGCCGGCAAGCCGCCGCGCGCCTTCGTCTACAAGGATCACGGGTCGCTGGTGTCGCTCAGCCGGTTCTCGACGGTCGGCACGCTGATGGGCAACCTCGTCGGCGGCAAGCTAGCGGTCGAGGGGCGGCTCGCGCGGTTCGTGTATTTGTCGCTGTACCGTATGCATCTCGTCGCGATCCATGGCTGGCTCAAGGGCAGCGCGCTGATCGTGGTCGGCCACGTCAACAAGATCGTCCGGCCGCGCCTGAAGCTGCACTGACCGCAGTCCCGACCAAAGCGCGGTCGAGGCCTGCCTGATCGTCGGGATCGGGGCGATGTCATGTAACCGTCGTCGCGACGTCATCAAACTGTACCGGCGTGGCCATACCCGCATGGGCCATGACCCTGGCCGACCTTGCGGAACCCGATGCCGCCACGAACCGCCTCCGGGCGGGGTGGTCGCGTTTGCGCGCGCAGGTCGAGCGGATGACGCGGCGCACGGACAGCGAGGACCTGCTCCATGACGCCTATGTCAGCATGGCGGGGCTGGCGACCGCGCCGCGCAACGACGAGGCGTTCCTGGTCCACGCCGCGGTCAACCGGGGGCGCGATGCGTTTCGCCGGGAGGCGGTGCGCGGGGTGTGCGAACCGGCCGAGGCGATCGACTGGCTGCGCGATCCCGCACCGATCCAGGACGAGGTGATGATCGCCAAGGCGCGGCTGGCGCGGGTCCGCGAGGGTATCGACCGGCTGACGCCAAGGACCCGCGAGATATTTCTGATGCAGCGGATCGACGGGTATAAGTATCGCGAGATTGCCGAGCGGCTGGACATCAGCCAGGGCGCGGTCGAGAAGCACATGGCCAAGGCGATGACCTTCTTGGCCGATTGGACGGAGGGTTGGTAAGTTTCGCGATGCCCGGCCGCCGTCCCTCGAACAGCTTCGATGCGAACAGGGCCGCCAGCAACCGAACCGCTGCCGACTGGATCGCGCGGCTTAACGCCGACGACGCGACGCCGCGCGATGCGGCGGACTTCCGGTGCTGGCTCGCCGCGAACCCCGACCATGCCGAACGGTTCGAGCGTGCCACCGATCTGTGGGACATGGTGCCGGGGACGTCACCGTCGCGGGCGCCGGTGACGCGGCGCCGGGCGATCGCCGGGCTGGTGGCGCTGACCGCGACGACGGCGGGCGGCACGTTTGCATTCCAGGCGGCCTATGCGGCGACGCCGTATGAGACGGGGATCGGCGAACAGCGGCGGATCGGATTGCAGGACGGCTCGTCGCTGCTGCTCGATGCGGCGACTCGCGTCCGCGTGATCGCAACCCCCGAGCGGCGGCGGCTCTGGCTGGCGCGCGGTCGGATCGACCTGACCGTGGCGCCGCTGACGACCCCGTTCACGATCGACGCGGGGGCCGGGGACATGACCGCGGCGGCCGGACGGTTCGATCTGCGCCGCGACCGCGACGACCGGGTGGCGGTGACCGCGATCGAGGGCAGCGCGGCGGTGGCGACGACCGGCGCAGCGCGACGGCTGACCGGTGGCGAGCGGCTGCGCGCGGGCCGGATCGATCGCCCCGATCTTGCCGCGACGCAGGCCTGGACCAGCGGGCGTGCGGCGTTCCACGACGATACGCTGGCGACGGTCGCCGAAGAGGCCAACCGCTACAGCACGACGCGGCTGGTGATCGCCGACCCGGCCGCCGCGGGATTGCGCGTCAGCGGGATGTACCGGGTGGGCGACAATGTCGCGCTGGGCCGGTCGCTCGCGACGCTGCTCGCGCTGCGGGTGCGGACGATGGAGGGCGCTGTCCTGCTCGGCGGATAAATTTCGCCGCAATTCGCCGCAATTCGCCGTGGGTGGGGGGTGGGGTAGATCGATCCTCGCCCGTCGAGGAGGTGCGGCATCATCGCCGCCTTCCTTGGGGGGATGAACACCGTGATCACCAATCGCCGGCGTTTGCGCCGATCGTTCGTGCTGGGCGCCGCCTGCGCCGCGCTGTCGACCGCTTTTCTCGCCACCGCCGCCACCGCACAGGCGCGCGTAACCGTGCATCTCGCCGCGCAGCCGCTCGGCAAGGCGCTCGAAGCGCTCGCCCGCCAGAGCGGCACCGACATCCTGTTCACGCCCGCGGCGGTCGCCGGGATGACCGCCCCCGCGCTCAACGGCATGATGGCCCCGCAGGCTGCGGTCGAGCGCCTGATTGCAGGCACACCGCTCACCGTACGTCGCGAGGCCAATGGCGCGCTGCTCGTCTCGGGTGCGGTCGTCGACACCGCGCCGCAGACTGTGGCGACCGACGCCTCACAGGGCGATGCCGCCGAAATCGTCGTCACCGGCTATGCCAGCAGCCTGACCACCGCGCTCGCGCAGAAGCGGCAGGCGACCAACGTCATCGACGTCGTCAAGGCCGAGGACATCGGCAAATTCCCCGCGCAGAACATCGCCGAGGCGCTCCAGCGCGTCCCCGGTGTCTCGATCGTCCGCGATCGCGGCGAGGGCGTGTTCGTCCGCATCCGCGGGCTCGGCGCGAACTTCCAGGTCGTGACGCTCAACGATCGCTCGGTCGCGGTGAACGAGAATGTCCGCGACAGCGGCCAGAGCGGGCGCCAGTTCCGCTTCGACACGCTCCCCTCCGAACTCATGTCCGCGGTCGAGGTGATCAAGAGCCCGCGCGCGAGCCTCGACGAAGGCGGCATCGGCGGGACGATCAACCTGCGCACCTTCCGCCCGCTCGACCTGAAGAAGCCGGTGCTGTCGCTGTCTGCCACCGCCAGTTCGCCGCGGCTTGCCGATACGGTCGACCCGCGCCTGTCCGGCATGGCGAGCTGGGCGAGCCCCGACGGCAAGATCGGCGCGCTGATCGCCGCCGTCTATGACGAGCGCACCACCCGCCAGGACCGCATCACCGGCGTCGGCTGGGCGGACGGCAAGATCGATACCGACGGCAACGGCTCGCTCGACAGTGAGACGATCCTGATCCCCACCGCGATCCGCCCGACGCTCGAACGCGAGAAGCGCGACCGGATCGGTCTCAACGGCGCGGTGCAGTGGAAGCCGGACGACCGGTTCGAGCTGAACGTCGACGGGCTGTGGAGCCGGCTGAACGTCGCCTATGACGAGCTGACCTATTCGGCGGCGGATGGCGCCGGCCTGCCGCGCGGGATCGTACCGGGCAGCGCGGTGATCGAGAACGGCGTGCTGACCGGCGCGACGACGACCGCCTCGACGACGCAGATCGGTCGCGAGACGTCCGTGCTGCAATATAAGAACTGGCTGGTCGGCACGAACGCACGCTGGCAGGCGGATGGCTGGACGATCGCCGCGGATGGCAGCATCGGCCAGGCCTATTCGAACACGCCGGAGCCGATCTATCGCACCCGCCTGCTCGGGACGGTCGGCGCGACGACGTTCGACTTCGGCAAGGCGGGCGACCGGCTGCCCAACGTCACGCTGCTGAACGCCGACCTGTCGAACCCAGCGCTGCTGCCGGGACGGCGGATCGAATACCGCGTCAACGATTCGAAGGACCGCGAGCGCGCGGCCAAGCTCGACGTGACGCGCGACCTGAGCGGCGTCTTCAGTGCGCTGCACGCCGGTGCAAAATACCAGAAGCGGACGCGCGCCTATAATCGCCGCGACATCAACTTCACCAGCGGCATCGCCGGCAAGTATTTCGACGCGAGCTATTTCGTGCCGTTCCCGGTCGACGACTTCCTCGACGGCGCCAAGGGCGACCTGCCGACGAGCTGGGCGATGCCCGATCCCGCCAAGTTCCTCGCCGCCGCCACCGGCAAGGAGGCCTTGCTCGCCGCCCCGCTCGCGCGCGGTGATCTGCGCAACAGCTATGCGATCGGCGAGGAGATCCTCGCGGGCTACGGCATGGCCGACTTCGCGTTCCCGATCGGCGGCATCGCGGTGCGCGGCGACGTCGGCGTGCGCTACGCCCGGACGCGCCAGACCTCGTCGGGCTATGCCGACGACGGCAAGGTCGCGTTGCCGGTCAGCTACGAGAAGACCTATGACAATTTTCTGCCCTCGCTCAATCTGGTCGCCGAGGTCTCCCCCAAATTGCAGATGCGCTTCGCCGCCTCCAAGGTGATCACCCGGCCGTCGCTCGCCGATCTGGCCCCGCGGCTGACGATCAATTCGAGCCCGACCGTTCTCACCGCGGTCGGCGGCAACCCCGAATTGAAGCCGTTCGAGGCGTGGCAATATGACGGCACCGTCGAATGGTATTTCGCGCCCGGCAGCGCGCTGGTCGGCGGCGTGTTCTACAAGGACATCACCACCTTCGTGTTCCAGCAGACGCGCGACTTCGTCCTCGACGGACAGACCTATCGCCTGACCGCGCCAAAGAACGGTGGCGACGCCTATGTCGCGGGCGTGGAGATCGCGTACCAGCAGTTGTTCAAGATGCTACCCGCGCCGTTCGACGGCCTCGGCGCGCAGGCGAACTACACCCACACGGCGACCGGCGGCACCTATGCGCTGGCGGCGGGCGGCACGTTCCGCGACGCGCTGGTCGACGTCGCCAAGGACAGCTTCAACCTCACCGCGTTCTATGAGAAGGCGCGCGTCGGTGCGCGCGTCAGCTATAGCTGGCGCGGCAACGTGCTGCGCGACGTCGGCGGGGCCGGGCTTGCCGCCAACAACGACAGCGCGTTCGGCAGCCTCGATTTCGACATGTCGTACAAGGTCACGCCGAACGTCACCTTCGTCGTGCAGGGTATGAACGTCGCCGGCGGGGTCCAGTGGCAATATGTCCGCGACAACCAGTTCGCGGGCTATACCGATTACGGGCGGACGTTCACGGCCGGCTTAAGGGCGAAGTTCTGATGCGGATTGGATTGATCGCGGCCGGCTTCGCACTGGCCGTCTCGACCATAATGGGGGCGGTTGCGTCGCAGACTGCGCCACCGCCGCAGGACAAGCTCGAACGCGTGGTCATCGTCATGCGCCACGGCGTTCGCAGCGCGATGTCGAGCCCGGAGGAACTCGGCCGGTACAGCCGCCGCGCATGGCCGAAGTTCGCGGTGCCGCCGGGCCATCTGACCGCCAATGGCGCGACGCTCGTGACGATGCTCGGTGGGTGGTACCGCGCGCATTACCGGCAGCTAGGGCTGCTCGGCGCAAACGACTGCGCGGTCTATTACTGGGCGAACCATACGCAGCGGACCGAGGCGACCGCCACCGCGCTCGCCGCCGGCCTGACGCCGGGATGCGCGGCGACGATCCACCAGTCCGCCGCGGCCCCCGATCCGCTGTTCGAGGCACCGCAGACACCGCTCGCGCCACTCGATCCGCAGCGGATGCTGGCGGCGATATCCGCGCGGGTCGATGGCGACCTTGCCGCATGGGACGCGCGGCAGGGCCTCGATCGCGATCGGTTCGAGGCGCTGTTGCTGCAATGTCGCCGCGTCCCATGCTCGGCGGGCGAGCGAAGCAAAGTGCAGCGCCGGCTCGGCGATACGCCCGTCGCGATGCGGATCGACGATGGCAAGCCGGACCTGACGTCCCCCAGCCTGCAGGTCGCCGGGATCGCCGAGAGCCTGGTGATGGCCTATGCCGACGGGCTCGCCTTCCCCGGATGGCGCGGGATCGATGCGGCGACGATCGGCAAGGCGCTTGTCGTGCACGGTGCCGGCATCGACCTGCGCACCCGCACCCCGGAGGTCGGACGCCAGACCAGCAGCTACCTCGCGATGCGCCTGCTCGCCACGCTCCAGCGCGGTGCCGGCGCGACCGCCCTTGCCGACCCGATCGGCGGCGCGGAGAAGATCGTCGTCCTCAGCGGGCACGACGGCACGGTGACGATGCTCGCGGGGCTGCTCGGGCTCGACTGGAAACTGCGCGACTATGGCGCGGGCGAAGCGGCCCCCGGCGGCGGGCTCGTGTTCGAGGTCTGGCGGAAGGGCGCGAGCGGACAGCAGGTCGTCCGCGTACGCTACGTCGCGCAGGGGCTCGACCAGATGCGCAACCGCGTGCCGCTGTCGGAACGCATGCCGCCGGACAGCGTCGCACTGACGATACCCGATTGCGGCGAAACCTGTGCCTTGTCGGCGTTCGCCGGCCATGTCCTGAAGCAGGTGTCGACTGTCACACAGGGTTAAGACGGCTGCCGTAGCGCGCTGGCTATGACACACCGCACGGCGAGATTATGGTCGCGGAGCATGGTTGCGCGGCTGATGGTGCCGGTCGCGATCATGCTCGGCCTGGTATGCGTGCTCGGCCTGATCGGGCTGGGCACGCGCAGCCGTGTCCAGACCGCGCGCGATGCCGCCAATTCGGGCCAGATCGTGCGGATCCACCTGATCGAACTCCGCTCGCTCAGCCGCTCGCTGCAACGCGACGCACTCAACCTGCTGCTCGAACGCGATCCGCGCGCGCTGGGCGTGATCCACGGCAAATTCTCGACCCGGTCGCAGCAGATGCGGCGGCAACTCGCGCAACTCGTCCGCGATCCGGGCGCCGGGCTGAGCCCGGACAGCCGCTATATCCGCAGTCAGGTCGTTGTTCTCGATCGACTGGCGATCGTCGCTGGCGAGGCGAGCCGGGGCAATCAGACGCATGCCTGGGCGGTCTTTCGCAGCGACGTGCGGCCCAACGAGCGGATCGCCTCGACGATCGCGGACACGCTGATCGCCGGGCAGGAGGCCGAAGTCGCGCACCTGTTCCGCCATGCGCACGACCTGGAGCGGCAGGAGGTGACGATCAGCGTCCTCGCCAGCATCCTCCTGTTCTCGCTGGCCGCCGCCGGTACCGTCGCAATCGTCCAGCGCACGATCGTCCGGCCGCTGCTCGATATCGAGCGAACGATGGCGGTCATCGCGGGCGGCAACGCGGATGGCCGCACCCCGCATGGCGACCGGCCCGACGAGATCGGCCGGATGTCGCGCGCGATCGAAGTGTTTCGCGCATCCGTCGTCGAACGCGCCCGGCTCGAAGCCGAAAACGCCCGGCAGCGGATGGCGGAGGTCGCGCGCGACCGTCAGATCGAGTCCGCGCGCCGCATCACCGAGGATGCCGAGGCCGAACGCAATCGGATCGTCCGGCAGGCCGCGACCGCGCTCGAGGACGAGATCGCCGACGTGCTCGCGGCCCTGCGCGGTTCGGCCACGCAGCTGTCGGCGACCTCGGGTCAGCTCGAAGATCATTCCACCGGTGCGACGCGCGAACTGGGCGACGTCGGCGTCGCGGTGCGGCGTGCGATCGACGGCGCGACCGACATCGCGGCGGCCACGACGCAGTTCATGAATGCGATCCGCCAGTCGAGCGACAGCACGCGGCGGACTGCCGATCTGAGCGCGCAGGCGGCCGACCGCGCCGCCGACCTCGCCACCGCGATGATCGGTGTCCAGGATGACGCGCGCGCGATCGGCGCGATCGTCGGGCTGATCGGCACGATCGCCGCGCGCACCAAGCTGCTTGCGCTGAACGCGGCGATCGAGGCGGCGCGGGTCGGCGAGGCGGGCAGGGGGTTTGCGGTCGTCGCGGGCGAAGTGAAGATGCTGGCCACGCAGACCGCGGAGGCAACCGGCGCGATCGCCGATCAGATCGCCGGCATGCAACGCGGCACCGAAGCCGCGTGCGCCGGACTGCTGCATATCCGGTCGATGGTCGAGGACATGGCGCGCGGTGCCGACGATCTCGCCTCCAGCATCGGCGAACAGGCGCAGAGCGGCGAGACGATCAATCGCAACGTCGCCGGCGCCGCGAACGATCTCGCCCTGATCGGCCGCCTCGTCAGCGACGTCTCGGTCGCGACCCGCGGTGCGGCGGGGATGGCGTCGCAGGTCCGCAACGATTCCCGGCGGGTCGAGGATGGCGCGTCTTCGATCGACGATGCGTTGTCGCGTTTCTTCGGCCAGCTTCACACGGCATGACCGGGGCGGAGTTGGAGGGTGATCGTAGTATCTCAGCGCGTCAGTTGCCTGTCCGTCCAGTCGCGCTTTACCGGTTTCCCGCCCAGCGGATCGCATTGACGAGAATGCGCCGATAGTTCGGATCGTCATAGGCCTCCGGCGCATGGCCCAGCGCGGAATAGACGACGCGGCCTTTCGTCGCGGGGTTGATCCAGATGACGGGGTGGTCCCCCATCGCCAGTTTAGCACCGGGTCGATAGCTGCCCTCGTCGATCCGCGCGAGCACGGTCATCCCGCGCGCGGCCGGATTGGCGTCGAACGAATACCATTCATCGACCGGCGACCAAGGCAGCGTCACGCCGGCCATGACCGGATGGCCCGGTCGATCGACGATGACCCGTGCTGGTTGGAACTGATCGCCCCCGCCCGGATGGCCGATGAACTTGGTGCCGATCACCGTGTCGCCATACCAGGCGTCGGTGTGACTATCGTCGCCCGCGGCATGCAAGGCCACCACGCCGCCGCCCCGCGCCACGAAGCGGGCGAATGCAGCGCGTTGATCTCGCGTCAGGAAATCGCCGCTGGCACTGTTGAGAACGACGACGGAAAAATGCCGCAAATATTCGTCGTTGAAGACCGCCGCATTCTCGGTGGCGAAGCTCGCACGGCCCAGGCCCTTCGCGATATCGGCGAGCACGATGTTCGAGTGCGGAATATGCTCGATGTGTCGCCAGCCATTGGTCTTCGAAACGATCAGGACCGCGTCGTGCAACCCCTTGGGAAGCACGGGGGCGACGGTGTCGTAGGTGGCCTTCGGCAGATGCGGATTGGGCGCCGCCTGCGCCATCGTCAATAGTGCGACCAGCGCTAACATCTTGTGCATCGTGCAATCTCCCGCCCGACCATTAGCCCAAATGGCGGGATGGTGCGAGCAAGCACCTGCGGTAGTGTCAGCCGGAGTGAAATCGCCGCGTGAGATCGCTGCGAGCGCGATAATCACCGGAGCGTGCATAGACGGACGTTCAACTGGTATCGATAACACGCTAGGCTATGGCTGGTCGCTGGACGAGCGATGGTTGAGGGGCGAATGTCTATGTGGTTTGATCGAGCAATGGTGGCGCTTCTGATGCTGTCCGCCCCCGCGACCGCGCAGACATCCAAGGACCGGGCCCGCGCCATCGCGGGCGCGCCGGCGACCGCGCCGCAGCGCCTCACCCTAACGGACATACCGGTGCCGACCGGCAAGTCGACCGCGTTGTTTGACGGGCACAGCCTGAAGGGCTGGGCGCCCTGGCTGGGCTATGCCGACCCTTCGATCACGTACAAGTCCGACCCGAGCACGCCGCCGATCGGTACCAGCCGGGACACCAGCGGCGATTTCGCCGTGCGCTCCGTGGACGGTGCGCCGGCGATCTGGGTGAACGGCAAGACCTGGGGCAGTCTGGTCAACCAGGCCGACCTGCGCGACTATCACCTGCGGTTGCAGTTCAAATGGGGCGCCAAGACCTGGGCGCCGCGCGTCACGCTGCCTCGCAACAACGGGCTGCTGTATCATACCCACGGTGCGGCCGGCGAAGTCTTCGGCACGTGGCGTCCGTCGGTGGAGTTCGAGATCATGACCGGATCGACCGGCATGGTCGTCGCGGTGGGCGGCAAGCTGCGTGGGCGCACCAGCGTGACGTTCGATCCGTCCCTGGTCGAACCCCATCTTCGTTTCCGCGCCGGGGGACGCGAAATCGACATCGTCAACGGCACGCCGACCTGGAACGTCGAGGCCGCCACCGACGCCGAGCGCCCGATCGGCGAATGGAACACGCTCGACCTGTATGTCGTCGGCGATCGCGCGGTGCACGTCGTCAACGGCGTACCGGTTGCCGAAGTGCATGACCTGGCGACGATCGCGCCCGACGGCACGCGGCGCCCACTGACGCACGGCCATATCCAGCTTCAGTCGGAAGGCGCCGAGACGTGGTTCCGGGCGATCACGGTCGAGCCGATCAAAACGCTTCCAAAGATCGTCGTTCGCGACAAGTAAGTTCAAGCGGTTGGCAGGACCTTCGTCCTGGCCGCTGCGGTTTTAGAAGCGGCTGTGACGCCGGCGTAGGGTGCGTGTCCCGGCAAGCCCCGCTCGCAACGCCGCTCGCGCGAGGCCGTCCTGGGTTGCCGCGGCACCCAGGACGAAAGCGTGCATGTCGATGCTCGCCGCATGACGGTTTCATACCACCGGCATGGAGTCTGCGTCCTCGGGGTATGATCACCGGTGGCGTAGTTCGACCATCACCACGTCTTGCTCGCGCATCGGAAGGGTCAAGCGATACGGCTTTCCCGCTGGTACATCGATCGTGCTGATCACCGGCGCGTCGGTCGTAGCATTTTGCAGGCGTTGCAATTGCTCGTCGGTCAATTTCGCCGGACGGCCCATCTCCAGATAGGTGGAATACGCATCGTTCTGCTTAAATCCGGTGCGCCGCACCCGTAGCTGGTATGATCCGGGCTTCAGACCGGCGAGGTCGAGCGTGAGCGGCGTGGTCTGGGCGGGTTGACGGACCTTGGTAAAGAACGGCCGGTTGCTGACGGGCTGGTTTGGCAGCATCTCGCGCCAAGCCAACACCTGCACCGTTCCGTCCTTCAATGCCGCGATGCTTTGTTCGTCCGCGGTGGGCAGCTCGCGATCGCCCAGGTCTGCAAGGTATTTGTAGGCGAACCATGCGGCCTTTCGCACGCCTTGCGGGGTCATCAGCCCGAAGCCGCCTTCGAATGGTCGGGCCTGCGGACCGGGTTCCTCGAAGAGGTCGCTATACGTCCAATAGCTCATGCCCTGCGCCAGTCCTTCGGTCCGGCGAAGTTTGGACAGGATATACGCCGCGCTGAGATAGTCGTCATGGATCGGGTCGCGGGGATTGTAGCTGGTGCTCCATTCGGTGAAGAACAGCGGGAGCCCGGACCGGCCGGCGGCTTCGATTTCGCCACGCACCTTGCGAACATCCTGGACTACGGCGTCCGGATTGCGCGACAGTTTGTTATCGCCTTCGCCCTTCTCGTCGAGAAAGCCACCCTCCACGCCGTACGTATGCGTCGTGACGAAATCGACCGGAACGCTGTTCTTCTTGGCGTAAGCGAGGAATTCGGGAACCCATGCAGCGCCGGCCGTCGAGGGACCACCGACCCGCAACTGGGGATCGATCGCCTTGATGGTTCGCGCCGTGCGGCCGTAATACTCGAAATAAGCCTGTTGGTCGGCCTTCTCCCAAAACCCGTCCAGATTGGGCTCGTTCCAGAATTCGAAATACCAGCTGCGTACTTCCTGCGCGCCGTATCGCGATACCGCGTGGCGCACGAAGGCATCCACCAATGCCGTCCACTTGTCCGGCTGGGGATGGGAGGTATTACCCTTCCAATAGAAGATCGTCTGATCGGATTGCTTCATCGCGTCGGGCGTGAAGCCGAGTTCTACGAACGGCTTGAGACCCATGCCGAGAAGCTGGTCATATAAATAGTCTGTACGACGCCAATCATAGACGGGTTTGCCGCCGACTTCGCGATAGACCCCTAGCTGGTCGGCAAATATGTTGTGAAAACGAATATAGCGGAAATTCAATTCCCGCTGGGCGATGCGCAGTTGCGCCAAACTGTCGTCGCGAATGAGCGTGCCGGGATAGTCGGAACCGATCGACTGCTGTGCCATTCGATTTCGCGGCTTTGTCTCGCCGCGAACATCTATCGTAATAGGGCGCGCAGCGGCAGATTGCGCCACCGCTATTGTTGGTATGGCGCCGGCGAAAGTAAAGCAGGTCGTCAAGGCAATTGCGCCTAGTGCGCTCCGGAAATGCATGCTGCGTATCCCCTTTTTCACCACCGCTGTAAAATGATAGCCCTACCAGCACAACCGCGCGCCGGCCTTGCCTACCAGCGCTCTGCGGCGAAGCGCGCGTCCGGCAATGCTATGCAACTGCACGTCAGGCTTGTCGGCGGATGATCCAGTGCTCGTTGCCATTAGGACAGTTATACTGACTGACCGATGGCGATACCCGGCAATCATGACGATAAATTAATGAGGAAAACCGGGTCTGGGTGACTATCGGCAAGTACTTCTCGTTCTCTGTTTTCACCGCCGCATTGCTCCGGTCGGAGCCGACGCAGTCGCGGCACGCCGAATGGGACAGCTGAAAAAATCAATTGTCCTATAAAAATGGTAAGGGTAACAGAGGCGCGAAGCAGCACTCTGATAAGGTGCGTTTCTGCAGAATGCGGCGCTCCGAGACGCGGCGCGACAAGGGGGGGATATGCAATGAATATGGCTAATCTTAATTTCGATCATCGTCGCAAGGCTGCGGTCGCGATGCGGGCAGGCGTTTCGCTGGTAGCGTTGCTTGCCGCTGGCGTGAGCGGGAATGCGTGGGCGCAAGCCGAGACGCAGGCGATATCGCCCGACACGACCCAGGCCGCAGCGCCGGGACAGGGCGCTGGCGAACCCGCGGCCGACCAGACTGGTGGCGATATCGTCGTCACCGGCCGCCGTGCCGCGCTCGAAGCCGCGGACGAGCGGAAGCGTCGCAGCGAGACCATCGTCGACTCGGTCGTCGCAGACGACGCAGGCAAGCTGCCCGACAACTCGATCACCGAAGTCCTGCAGCGCGTCTCGGGCGTGTCGATCGTGCGATTTGCGGCACTGGGCGACCCCGATCACTATTCCGTGCAGGGCTCCGGCGTGCAGGTGCGCGGCCTGACCGGCGTGGCGTCGCGGCTGAACGGTCGCGAGATCTTCAGCGCGAACAATGGCCGCGCGATCCTGTGGAGCGACGTTACGCCCGAGCTGATGGCGGCGGTGGACGTCTACAAGGCATCGACGGCCGACCTGATCGAGGGCGGCACCGGCGGCCAGATCGACCTGCGTACCAAGATGCCGTTCGACTTCAACGGCAAGTTCCATGTCGCCGCGACCGGCGAGCTGAGCATGGGCGACATGGCGAACAAGGCTGATCCGATGGGGTCGGTGCTGGTGACCGATTCGTTCGACACGCCGATCGGCCGCATCGGCCTGCTCGCCGACGTCGCCTACAGCCAGTTCAGTTCGCTGTCGCAGTTCATCCGCGTCAGCCCCTATTTCAAGACGGCGCTCAGCGACGGCAGCAGCAAATACGTCCCGAGCGGCTTCGCGTATGGCGACGAGGCGTTCCAGTACAGGCGCTACGGCATCTATGGTGCGGCGCAGTGGCAGCCGACCGATTCGCTGACCTTCACCGGCAGCTTCTTCCAGTCGCGCTACAAGAGCCAGTCGAGCGATTACGGCACGCAGCTCGATTCGCAGACGCTGGCGGTCGATCCGGCGAGCAGCACGTTCGACAGCAACGGCCTGCTGACGAGCACGAGCGCGCTGTTCAACCGCGATACGGGCACGTTCGCGCCGACGGGCGGGTCGGTCAACAGCAGCGGCAACAAGGGGTATGTCGAGAGCAACACGCGAACGCGCGATTATTCGTTGTCGTTCGCCTGGACACCCGTCGACAGCCATCTGTCGCTTAAGGGCTCGCTGCAACGCGTCGATTCGCGGCAGATCTACGACCGCCTCGACATCTTCCGCGATATCGGATTCGGCCAGAGCTTCGGCCTGGACCTGCGCGGCGACCTGCCGCAGATCTCGGTCAATCCCGCCACCCAGGCGTCGTTCGCCGATCCGGCTAACTATTTCTGGACGGCGTCGATGCCGCACAACGAACGCAACAAGGGGCGGCTGGACGCCGGGCAACTCGACGCCGAATACACGTTCGACAACAGCTTCTTCCGGTCGGTCAAGGTCGGCGGCCGCTACGCCAAGCGGACCGAGCGCGATCTGTCGAACGGCTATAACTGGAGCGCGCTCGGCCGCGGCTGGAACGGCGATCCGCAACTGACCTATGCCAATGCCGCACCGGGCGATGTCGCCAACCACGCGTTCAAGGACTTCTTCCGCGGCGAGACGACGCTTCCGGGCAATCTGATGTTCGCATCGGAGAGTCTGGCGTCGCGGTTCAACGTCAGCCGCACCGGACTGGTGACGGCACCGCCGGCCGGCTTCTGCACCGGTCGCGAGTTCGACTGTTCGGCCTCGGGTCCTCTGCCGGTTACCGGCTATGGTGGCCAGTTCAACCCGGACGGCACGCTGGCGATCCGCCAGCCGGGCTTTATCCTGCCGGGCGACCAGGTCGACAACCGTACCGTAAACACCGCGGGCTATGCGCTGGTACGGTTCGGACCGCAGGGGGACGCGCGCGGCATCTCGGGTAACGTCGGCGTGCGCGTCGTGCATGTCGAGAACGAGGGCAGCGGGTTCATCCAGCAGAATGGCGGGACCGTCTTCATCCGCAATGGCGCTCAGGTGACGCTTGCGAACACCTTCCTCGCGCGCGGCGGCAAGGCGGACTTCACGCGTGTCCTGCCGTCGATCAACCTCGAATATGCGCCGACGGACAAGATCAAGGTGCGCGGCGGCTACAACATCACGATGGATCTGCCGACCTTCAACGCGTTGCGCGCCTCGGGTTCGATCGGCGTGGCGACGACGCCCAGCCAGACGCCCGGCGGGATCGGGACGTTCAACAACTTTACCGCGGACACCGGCAATCCGTTGCTGAAGCCGACGCTGTCGAACAATTTCGACGTTTCGCTTGAGTATTACGGGCGTGCGGGCACGTCGTTCCACATCGCGCCGTTCTACAAGCGGCTGACCAACCTGCCGATCTATGCGCTGACGACCCGCCAGGTAACCGTCCAGTTCACCGATGGGACGACCGAGAACGTCGCCGCGTCGGCCACCGACTATAGCAACTCGACCAAGGCGGCGAACGTCAAGGGTGTCGAGGTCGGCGGGCGCTTCTTCTTCGACATGCTGCCGGGCGCGCTTGCCGGGATCGGGTTCGAGGGCAACTACACGTTCATCAAGAGCAGCAACCCGGGCGACGTCTACCGCGACATCACCGGTGCGGTCAGGAACGATGCGCCGCTGGTCGGCCTGTCGAAGCACAATCTGAACGCGACCCTGCTCTATGAGCGCAATCCGATCTCGCTGCGGATCGCGTACTCTTGGCGCTCGCGGTATCTGCTGTCGACGAACAGCAACGGCACGAACGGCACATACACCTATTACAGTGCGCCGGGCGTCGCCGACAATCAGGATGGCGGCCCCGATGCCTCGACCCAGATCGCGCTGCCGATCTATGGCGGGAATTACGGATCGGTCGATGCCGGCGTTCGCTTCAAGGTGAACGACCAGTTCTCGTTCGGCGTGCAGGGCACCAACCTGACCGCGGCAACGCAGCGGACGCTGATGGGTGGCTATCCCGGCGGCAAGCTGGTCGGGCGTAGCTGGTTCCAGGCCGATCGTCGTATCAGCACTGGTATCAACCTGGCCTTCTGACGATGATGCGCCGCTCGTCGACACCGGGTCGGCGAGCGGCGAAGCGAGGCTGTGATGACCAAGCGGATACTGATCGTGGGCGGCGGCACCGCCGGGTGGCTGACCGCGGGCTATCTCGCTAAGCGGCTCGGCGCGGACCTTCCGGGCGGCGTCGCGATCACGCTCGTCGAATCGCGCGACATCGGCATCCTCGGTGTCGGCGAGGGGACGTTCCCGACGATCCGGCGAACGCTGGCGACGATCGGGATCGACGAGGCCGACCTGATCCGTCGCTGCGGCGCGACGTTCAAGCAGGGTGCCAAGTTCGTGCACTGGCGCCACGCGCCGGGGCAGGGGGCAACCGATCATTATTCGCATCCGTTCCAGGTCGCCGACGCGAGCGACGGCCTCGACCTGCTGCCCTATTGGCTGCTGGGGCACGGCGGCACGGAGAATTGGGACGAGGTCTCCAACCCGCAGAAGAAGGCGGCGGACCGGCATCGCGCGCCCAAATTGCCCACGAACCCTGATTATGTCGGGCCGTTGAACTACGCCTTCCACTTCGATGCGGTGGCGCTGGCCGCGCTGTTGCGCGAGCAGGGCGTGAAGAACGGTGTCCGGCACCTGACCGATACCGTGAGCGAGGTGTTGCTCGACGCCGACGGCGCGATCGGCGGCGTGCGCACCGAGCGGAACGGGATGCTCGACGCCGACCTCTATATCGACTGCACGGGCTTTCGCGCCGAGCTGATCGGCAAGGCGATGAAGATCCCGTTCCGCTCGTGCCGCGACGTGCTGTTCTGCAACCGCGCGATCGCCGCACAGATGCCCTACACGCGGCCTGACGAACCGATCGCGTCCTATACGATTTCGACTGCGCAGGGGGCGGGCTGGATCTGGGATATCGGTCTCGATCGCCGGCGCGGCATCGGCCATGTCTATTCGTCCGATCACAGCGACGACGAGGCCGCGGAGCGCATATTGCGCGGCTATCTGGGCGCGGCGGGCGAGAAGGCCGATGTGCGCCACTTCAAGTTCGAAGCCGGCTACCGCGAGGTCAACTGGTACAAGAACTGCGTCGCGGTCGGGCTGTCGAGCGGGTTCTTCGAACCACTCGAAGCGACCGGGATCGCGTTTGCAGAGGTGTCCGCCGGGATGATCGCCAACCTGTTCCCGTGGGGCGGCGATTACGAGACGTCCGCACGCCAGTTCAACGCGAACATGCTGCGCCGCTACGAGCGCGCGCTCGATTTCATCAAGCTGCATTATTGCATCTCGGAACGGCGCGACACCGCGTTCTGGCGCGATAACGTGGCCGACGCATCGGTGCCGGACCGTCTGCTGGAGATGCTCGATCGCTGGCGGTTCCGGCCCCCCAACGAGCTTGACATCGACGGTCAGGTCGACATCTTCACCGAGGCGAGCTGGCAATACGTCCTGTACGGGATGGGCTGGAAGACCGACCTGAGCGCCAAGGCAGGCGCGCTGCGCTACGCCGACGATGCACGCCGGGCGTTCGCGGAGGTCCAGCGCCAGGCAACGTATGCGATCGCCAACCTCCCGTCGAACCGCGATCTCGTCAATTACGCGCAGTCCCATAGCTTCGGCGCGCGGGCCGCGGCGTGACGGACGGACAGCCGGGCAGGGTAACCAGGGTCGTCATCGTCGGTGGTGGCACGGCCGGCTGGATGACCGCGGCGGCACTGTCCCGGCTGGTGCCCAGCGGCGTGTCGGTCACGCTGGTCGAATCCGAGGAGATCGGCACGGTCGGCGTCGGCGAGGCGACGATCCCGTCGCTACTCGATTAAAACCGCATGCTCGGGATCGACGAGGATGCGTTCGTCCGCGCGACCGGCGCGACGTTCAAGCTTGGCATCGAGTTCCGCGACTGGACGCGGCCGGGCGACTCCTATCTGCACCCGTTCGGCACGCATGGGCGAGATATCGACGGCGTATCGTTCCATCAGCTCTGGCTGCGGCAGGCTGCCTTGGGCCAGGCCGATCTGAGTCCGATCGGCGACTATTGCCTGTCGGCGGTAGCGGCGCGGCGCGGGCGGTTCACCCGGCCAAGCGCCAATCCCCAATCGGTCCTGTCGACGCTGTTCTACGCGTTTCATTTCGACGCCGCTCTGTATGCGCGGTTCCTGCGCGACCTTAGCAAGCGAGACGGCGTCGTGCGCGTCGAGGGGCGCGTGTCCGCGGTCGACCGGAATGGCGAAACGGGGTTCATCGAGGCAGTGCGGCTCGAAGGGGACCGCCGCGTCGAGGGCGAACTGTTCATCGACTGCAGCGGTTTTCGGTCGCTGTTGCTGGGGGACGCGCTGGGGGTTCCGTTCGCGAGCTGGAAGCAGTGGCTGCCGTGCGACCGGGCCTGGGCGGTGCCGAGCGAGCGACAGGGGCCGCCGCCGCCCTACACGCGAGCGACCGCCGACACCGCCGGGTGGCGCTGGCGTATTCCGCTCCAGCACCGGACCGGCAACGGCTATGTCTATTCCAGCGCACATATCGACGACGAGGATGCGAAGCAGGCGCTGTTGGCGGGGCTCGAGGGCAGGGCGCTGGCCGAGCCCCGCCAGTTGCGCTTCGAGGCGGGACGGCGCGATCGGCTATGGGATCGGAACTGCGTGGCGATCGGGCTGTCCGGTGGTTTCCTCGAACCGCTCGAATCGACCAGCATCCACCTGATCCAGTCGGGGATCACGCGGCTGATGAGCCTGTTCCCCGACCTGGGGTTCGGCACGGCCGAGATCGACGAATATAACCGCGTCATGCTGCGCGATTATGAGCAGGTGCGCGATTTCATCATCCTGCACTATCACGCGACCGAACGATCGGACTCGGCGTTCTGGGATCATTGCCGGACCATGTCGATCCCGGCGTCGCTGTCGGCAAAGCTGGCGCTGTGGTCGGGCAAGGCGCGCGTGTTTCGCGAGCAGGGGGAATTGTTCACCCCCGACGGCTGGATCGCGGTGTTGCTCGGCCAGGGCATCCGCCCGGCGTCGTTCGATCCGCTCGCGGCGGCGCTGCCGTCCGAGGAGACCGCGCGGTTCATGGCGCATGTGCGGGAGATGATCGACAAGACCGCGCAGGCGATGCCGCGACACGAGGATTTCATTACCCAGCACTGCGCTGCGCCGCTACGTCGATCCGCATGATCGGTACATGGCGCAGAGGCGTAGCGCGCGCGACGTCGGGCAAGCGGCGGGCCGTCGTCGCGATAACCGCAATGCTGCTGGGGTCGCTCGCGGTTCAGGGCTCGGCTCGGCCGCAGGACGCCGTGCGGTATCGCTGGACCAACGTGAAGGTAGGGGCGGGCGGCTATGCGCCCAACATCGTCTTCAGCCCGGCCGAGCGCGGCCTCGCGTATCTGCGGACCGATATGGGCGGCGCCTATCGATGGGACGATGGGGACCGGCGCTGGATACCGCTCCAGGACGGCAACGCGACGTCGAGCTACATGGGGATCGAGAGCATCGCGCCCGATCCGCGGGACCCCGACATCGTTTACATGGCCGCCGGCATGAACGCCGCGCAGCCTGCGGCGATCCTGCGATCGGCGGATCGCGGCCGGACGTGGCGGACCACGCCGGTGCCGTTCGCGATGGGCGGTAACGAGGATGGTCGCGGGCTCGGCGAGCGGCTCGCGATCGACCCCAACCAGACGCGACGGTTGTTCTTCGGCTCGCGCCATGACGGGCTGTGGCGAAGCGAGGATGCGGGCGCGACCTGGGTCAAGGTGACCACTTTCCCGGTAGCCGGACTAGGGCGCCCCGCATTCCGAAAAACGCATGGCGGCGTCGCCTTCGTCGCGATCGATCCGACGAGCGGGGGCGATCGCGGAGGCGGGGGCAAGCCGTCCCGCCGGATATGGGCGGGTGTCGCCGATCCGGGCGCGACGCATCTCTACCGCTCGGACGACGGTGGGGGGACATGGGACGCGGTTTCGGGTCCGGCGCTGCTGGCCGCCAAGGGTGTGATCGATCGACGGGGCGTGCTGTGGGTCGGCTATGCGAGCGGCCTCGGGCCGAGCGGCATCAAGACGGGCGCTGTATGGCGCTACGAACCCGGCGGACGCGGTCGCGACGTAACACCACGCGCCTGGCGCGAGACCGGCGCGGAGGGTGCATTCCTCGGTGTCGCGGTATCGCCGATGGCGCCGGGAACCGTCGCGGTGACGACGGTCGACCGCTATCTGCAGGGGGATTCGCTCTGGATCAGCCGCAACGACGGCCGCACCTGGGACGACGTGGGTCCGCGCAGCCACCGCGACGTGTCGAAAACCCCGTTTCTCCTGCATGAGGGCAAGGGGGCCGATTTCGGACACTGGATCTCCGGGCTGGCCATCGACCCCTTCGATCCGACGCACGTCGCCTACACGACCGGCGCGACGGTCTATGCAACCCGCGCGTTACGGGCCACCGGCGGCGTGGACTGGGTCCCCTGGAGCGACGGTATCGAACAGACGGCGATCATCACGCTGGTGTCGCCGACCGGCGGCGCGCCGTTGATCTCGGGGTTCGGCGATCTCTCCGGCTTCGTTCACGACGATCTCGATCGCTCGCCGCGCCCGACCTTCGTCAATCCGTACATGTCGAACACCAATGCGATCGACTATGCGGGGCTGGTCCCGAACGTGATTGTACGCAGCGGCAGCCTGTACCTCGACCGGCCTCGACAGGCATCCATGGGGCGCTCCGAGGATGGCGGTCGCACGTGGTCCGAGATCGTCTTGCCGCAGATGGGCAACCCGCCGAAACGCGAGGACCTGAACGGTGATTGGTCGATCACCGTCTCGGCGGACGGCACGACGATGGTGGTGGCCACGCCGGTCCCCCAGGTCTCGCGCGATCGCGGGCGTAGCTGGTCGGTCGTGCGCGGCCTGCCGGGCAAGACCCGCGCGGTAGCCGACAAGCGCGATCCGCGCGTCTTCTACGCCGTCGACGTCGAGCAGGGCCGTCTCCTGGTATCCCGCGACGCAGCCGCCAGTTTCGCTTCCGTCACTGGCCGAGGTCTGCCGGATGATCTCGCTCCAGCAGGCCGGCAGGGCCGCGAGGCGCAAAGTTCGCTGCTCGTATCCCCGGATCGCACCGGCACGCTGTGGTTGCAGGCGGGCACCCGACTGTTTCGCAGCACCGACGGCGGCGTGACCTTCGCGCCGGCCAGCGGCGAGCTGCACGTCGAACTCTTCGGTCTCGGCCGGAACGGCGTATTTGCAGTCGGTACGCTCGGCGGCATCCGGGGAGTGTGGCGCTCGGTCGACACGGGACGGAACTGGGCGCGGATCGACGACGATGCGCATCGCTGGGGCGGGCGCTACCGCGTCATCTCCGGCGATCCGCGACGGGAGGGCCGCGTCCATCTCGGTACGGACGGACGCGGCCTGTTCTACGGCGATCCTGCGAATACGCAGCATCCGCTAAACTAGGCCGCGACCTTCGATCTTGAGGACGGGGACGAACCCGTTGCCGGGGTTGGCGGGCATCGTCAGGTGCAGGCCGCGCGCATCGCGGCGGTGCGCCACGCTGCCGCCGCCGAGCACCGTCACGCGCTCGACCACCCCGTCGGCAAAGCGGTTGCCTCCCAGGGCGTCGATCGTCACCTCGCCCTGCGGCCAGCCCAGGAACAGCGCGTAGAGTGCGCCTTTGTTCGTGGTGAAGCGCACGTCGCGCGGTGTGAACACGCCCGACGACTGCTCGTTCTGCATCCCGGCCTGCAGCTTGGTCGGGCCTTCGCCGTAGATCCGCCATGGCCGCGAGCCGAAGATCGCTTCGTCGTTGACCGCGATCCAGCGGCTCATGCCGTCGAGGATCTTCTCCTCCTCGCCGTCGATCGAGCCGTCGCCGGGCTGGGGGATCGAGAGCAGCAGATTGCCGTTCTTCGACACGACATCGGCGAGCCGCTGGATGACCTGCTCGGCGGTCTTGTAGCTTTTGTCGTTGAGCCTGGCGACGTTGTAGAACCAGTCGCCGATACACGTGTCGGTCTGCCACGGCTCGTCCCACAGATGGTCGGTGAAGCCGCGCTCGACGTCCTGCACCAGCCCGAACCGCGCATAGGGCTTCAACTGCTTGGCGGTCAGCACGACGTCTATCTTACCGTGCCACGCGATCGAGCGGTTGTAGTAATCCGCCGCTGCCTGGAGCCCGATCGGCCCGAACGGCAGTTCGTAATCGTCGAAATAGCAGAAGTCGGGCTTGTACTTGTCGATCAGGTCGGTCTGCCGCAGCAGCCATTTCGCGGCGTAGCCCGGATCGTTCGGCGGCGGCGTCTCGATCCACTGGCCGTCGTTCGCGTCGTGCCATGCGTTCATCGCCGCGATCGTGTCGATCCCGTTCGGCAGGACCGCGTGTGCGCCGGTGTAGAGCTGTTGCGGATCGAGGCCGTCCCACCATGTGCCGTGGCCATCGTCAGCGCGCAGTTTGAACGCGTCGTATCGCTGCCCCTTCAGAGGCCCGGTCAGATCATAGCCATAGGCGGTTTGATACCAGTGCCAGCTATGCGCCGCGTGGTTCGAGACGCCGAACTTCAGCCCGGCTTTCCGCGCGGCCTTTTCCCATGTGCCGACGACATCGCGTTTCGGCCCGACACGGAGCGAGTTCCACGCGTGATAGCGGCTGTCGTAGCAGTCGAGATTGTCGTGGTGATTGGCAAGCGAGACGAAATATTTCGCCCCGGCCTTGGCATAGCGGGCGATCAGCGCGTCGGGATCCCAGCGCGCCGCGGTCCAGCGGTTCATCACCTCCATCATCCCGGTCTTGGTCGGATGGCCATAGGTCTTGAGGTGATGTTCGTACGCCGGATGGCCCTGCATATACATGAAGCGGCCGTACCAATCGCCTTGCTCGGGCACCGACTGCGGGCCCCAATGCGACCACAGGCCGAGCTTCGCGTCACGAAACCACTCGGGGTAGCGATAGTGATCGACCAGCGATTGCCAGGTCGGTTGCACCGGACCGCGCGCCAGCCCCATCGGGCTCTGCGCGAGCGCGTGTGTCGCCGGACCCAGTGCGGCGATTCCGGCGAGAACCGAACGGCGGCTGAGATCGATGCTCACTTGGCTGCGACGGTCCGACGGATCGCGGCGAGGGCGAGCGGGCGCATCACCGCATAGCCGGCTGGAGTCGGGTGGACGCCGTCGCTTGCCAGATCCAGCTTCATCGCGCCCTCGGCCGTGGCAAGCGCGGTGTAATAATCGACATAGGTGAAGCCGTTCTTCGCCGCATAGGCCTTCAACCAGCCATTGAGCGCGCGGATCTGCGGTACGGGCTGCTTGTCCTTGCTCCACGGGAAGGAGGCGGCGGGCGGGGTCGAGGCGAGGATGACCTTGATGCCGTTCGCGCGCGCCAGGTCGGCCATGCTGGCGATGTTGCCCTGGACGATCTCCATCGTCGAGGCACCGGTGTTGCCGGCGATGTCGTTGGTGCCCGCCATGATATGGACCGCGCGCGGTTTCAGCGCGATCACGTCCTCGCGGAAGCGCACCAGCATCTGCGGCGTGGTCTGCCCGCTGATCCCGCGATCGACCAGTCCGCCGGTGAACAGCGTGGCATCCGCACCGATCCAGTTGTCGGTGATCGAATCGCCCATGAAGACCACGCGGACCGGCGCGCGCGATGCCTTCAGCTGTTCGTTCTGCGCACGGTAGCGGCACAGCTGGCCGAAGTCGCGCGTGAGCATGTGCAGTTTCCACGCCTCCCACCCGGCGCCATCGGTCGGCGAGGGATGCGCGGGGCAGGGGGCCGCGACGATCCCGACCGGATCGCCGGCATAGGGATCGCCCGGAACGTTGGTCTGCGCTGCCGCTGGCATGGCAAGCAGCGACAGTGCGGCGGCGGCGATACCGCGCATCACTTCGCGGAACCGATCGGGGCGGCCACGATCTGGACCAGCGATGCGGCGTCCTGCCCGGTCGGCAGCTTGCCCGACGCGGTCAGCCGCCGGGTCTTGTCGTCCCAGCGCAGCACCGCCTTGCGCCCGCCCTTGGTCCGATAGTCGTTGGTCACGCCGTCATCGTCGTACAGCGCGAAGCTTGCGTCCGCGCCGGGATAGACGCGGATGCTATCGAGCGCCTGCGCCGTCGCGGTGCTCGGCACCTGGACGCCCATCGGGATGATCGATCCGGCGCGCACGAACAATGGGATCTTGTCGATCGGCGCATTCGCGGTGACGGTCTGACCGCCGGTGAAGCGCTGGTTGGTCCAGTAATCATACCAGTCGGCTCCCGCCGGCAGATAGACCTGGCGGCTGGTCTTGCCCTGTTCGGTGACGGGCGCGACCAGGAAGGTGGGGCCGAACATGTATTCGTCGCCCATGTCGGCGACGTTGGGATCATTGGGGAAATCCATGAACAACGCGCGCATCATCGGCGCATTGCTCTCATAGGTGTGGCGGCCGAGCGAGTAGATGTACGGCATCAGCGAATAGCGCAGCTTCAGGAAGTTCGCGAGAACCGGCTCGGCCGCGGTGCCATATTCCCAGAGCGCGGTGGCGGGGCGCTGACCGTGGATGCGCAAGGTCGGCGTGAACACGCTGTACCCGAACCAGCGGGTGAACAGCTCGGGATAATCCGTGTAATCGGGCGCCATCGCGGTTGCGCCCGCCGGATCGAGCAGCACCGGACGCGTCGCCTTCGGCCCGTTCGGCCATTGCCAGCCGCCGATGTCGCTGCCCCAATAGGCCATGCCGCTTGCGGTGAAGCCGAGCCCGGCCGGCACCTGCCGTTGCAGCGCCTCCCAGGTCGACTTGATGTCCGACGACCAGAACAGCCCGCCGTTGCGCTGGGCGCCGAGATAGGCGGCGCGCGACAGGATCAGGTTGCGCATGGTGGGACGATCCTTCGCCGACCCGTCCGCCACGCTCATCGTGTGGAGCAGTGGGAAGACGTTGCGATAGCGGTCACCCGAGCCGATCGAAAAGAAGTTGCCGTCGGGCACCAGATCCGGCTCGGTCTCGTCGAGCCAGAACCAGTCGAAGCCCTGGCTGGCGATGTTGTCGCGGATCCGCTCCCAGAACCACTGGCGCGCATCGGGGTTGGTGCTGTCGAGCAACGCGCCCGCGCGATCGGATCGGATCGGCAGGCCGTCGACGGCGTTGCCGTCCTTGTCCTTCAGGAACCAGCCCTTGCTCGACAGCAGGTCGAAATACCGCGATTCCTTTTCGAAGCGCGGCCAGACGCTGATGATCGAACGCATCCCCATCGACTTGAGTTTGTCGTTCATGCCCTTGGGATCGGGGAAATACTTCCGGTCGATGTCGAGCTGACCCATGCGCGACCAGTAGAACCAGTCGAGCACCATGATATCGAGCGGGAGACCCCGGCTGCGATACCCCTCGGCGATACCGAGCAGTTCCTTGTCGGTCTCGTACCGCGCCTTGCTCTGGATGAGGCCGAACGCGGCCTTGGGCGGCAGCGGGGTGGTGCCGGTCAGCGTCGCGTAGCCGGCATAGATCTCGTCGGTGGTGGCGCCGGTGATCACGAAGAACGACACCCGCTCGCCGACCTCCGACTGCCAGTGCGTCGAACTGTGCAGGCCGGGGGAAACGATCGTCGCGGACGGATTGTCCCAGACGATGCCATAGCCCTTGTTGGTGACCATGAAGGGTACGCAGACCGTCTCGCCCGCCGGCGCGTCGTAATTGTGGCGGCAGTCGATCGTGCGGCCGCGCAGGTCGAGCTTGCCTTCCTGGTTCTGGCCGAGTCCGTAATAATGCTCGTCGGCGGGCGAGGCGAAGCTGGCCCCGACGCGGAACGTCTTCTCGCCGTTGACGGTGTGCGGCGCCATTTCCCACCCGGTCATCTGCGTCAGCATCGTCCCGTCCGGCTTGCGGATCGTCAGCGACACGGGTGGCAGCGACGGCGCGAAATAGCGCTCCATCTGCGTCGGCGCCTTGGGCCAGGGCTTCGCATCGACCGAGAGCGACAGCGCGGCGGACGCGAATACATCGGCACCCGCGTCGTTACGGTGCGTCCAGCCGGCGGCATCGGGCTTGGCGTTTGGACCATCGCCCGGGGGCGCGTCGACCTCCGCGCGGTCGGTCGCGATCGTCACGCGGACGATGTTGGGGGCATAGGCCTCGACCGAGACGAGGCTGCCGTTGCGATCGACCGTCGCGATCGGTGCGGCGATTGCGGCTGAGCCGAGCGTCGCCAGCGATACGCCCATGGCCAACCGCGCGATCAGCCGCGACGACCAGCCCAATCGCGCCGTGATGCGGGACCGGTCGAGCGACTGCACAACGATATCGGCTGGGAAACTGTGCATCGAAATCCTCTCCACGGGCTTATGCCCTCACGGTAACGCTATCTTGGGCGAAGCGATAATTTTGTCGTATAATTTCAGACAGGGCATGCGGGTCAACCGTATTCGTGTTCAGGCAACACGAAAATCAGCAATCTGATCGCCCCCCAATCTGGTCGCCCCGGCCTCACCGTAGCAGCGCCACGCCGTACGGCGGCAGATCGAGCCGGTCGGTATAGGCTTTGCCGGTCAGCGTATCGTGCTGCTCGCCTGCCAGGGCCACGCGGGCTGGCGCAGCGGTCGTGTTGACGTACAGCGTCCGTCCGTCGACGACGCGCGCGACCACTCCCGGCGGGGTGACGGGGCCGCGCTCGATCCCGAGTTCGGCGTAGAGCGATCGGACCAGCGGATCGAGAAAGGCTGCTTGCGCGGCAGTCGCGAGGTAGATCGCCCGGCCCTTGCCGAAGCGGTTGACGGTGATCGCCGGGCTTGGCTTGGGCGTGTTGGTAAACATCGCCAGCGGTTTGGCCGTGCTTGGTTCGAGCACTTCGTAATAGGGATCGCTACCAGTCTGCTCCTTGCCGTCGAACATGACTTTCAGCGGTTGCTCGGCGCGGTAGAATTCATTGGTACGCACGCCGAACACATCGGTCAGGCGGCCGGGCAGGGGCGTCTCGAACCATTTGCCGGTTTCGTCGACCTTGGCGGAATAGCCGGTCATGATCACCGTGCCGCCGTTCGCGACATAGCGGCGCACGGCCTCGGCGGTTTCCTTGTCCATCATGTATGCGCTGGGCAGGATCACGAGCTTGTAGCGGTCGATCGCGTCGTGGCCGATGTCGATCACCGCGGTGTCGATGTTGTCGGCGAACAGCGGTGCAAGCGCGGCCTTGGCCTGATCGGGGTAGTTGGTCTTGAAATATTCCTGCATCGTGTTCGGCCCCGGTGGGGGCGAGGTCAGCCAGTTGGTCTGGAACGAATAGGCGATCGCCACTTCGGGCTTGCGATAGCGCGGGAAGCCCATCGACTTCAGCCTGGCGAACTCGCTGGCGATCTGGCCGAACTCGCCGACCTTCCACGACGGGCGACCGTCATGGTCGACAAGCCCGAACAGCCCCTGTTCCTCGCCACCGCTATGCGAGTCGAAGGTCCAGGCGAGGAAGGTCTGCGCGTAGTAGATCAGCCCGAAATAGGCCCACATCCGCGACCGGCCCGGCGTGCCGTAATAGCCGCCGCCGCCGGCGGTGAACTCGTTCAGCCACATCGGCGTATCGTGCCCGGCGCGGTTGCGCGACACGTCGAGCGCCGCGCCGAGCGGCTCGCCCGGATAGAAGCCCTGGCCGCCATAGGTCGAGACCTTGTCCCACGACCGTAGATAGTCGAACCCCTTGGTCCAGGCGTCGGGCCAGAAATTCGACGCGACGGGCAGGTTGGGCGCGTATTGTTTCCGCACCGCTTCGAGGTCGGTCAGCGCGCCGATCGTGTCGTCGGACCAGAAGCGCCGGAGGTCGAGATTGCGCTCGTTCGGCCCCGGGCCATTGCCATAGGGTAGGTCTACCTCGTCCCAGCTGTTGATCCGACGCGACCAGCGCTGCGTCGCCCAGGCGGTGTTGAGGGCGTCGATCGTCCCGTATTTGTTTTGCAGCCAACCGACGAAGCGTTGTCGATCTGCGGGCGAATACGACATCTGGCCGTTGCCGATCTCGTTGGTGTAGCCGACCGCGATCACCGCGGGATTATGGGCGTAGCGCTTGAGCATCTGCTCGGCGAGCCGCCGGACGAGCCGGCGATAATCGGGATCGCTGATATTGTCCCAATAGCGCGTCGCCGCGTTGCGCCGGACACCGTCCTGGGTGACGAGATCGACACCGGGATAGTGTTTGTGCAGCCAGGTCGGGGCGGGCTGGCCGGGAATATCCAGGAGCACCTTGATCCCGGCGGCATGCATCTGGTCGAGAATCGCGTCGAACCATTCGAAGGTAAAATGGCCTTCTTGCGGCTCGAAGGAGTCCCAGGACAGGTCGCCCATCCTGACCATCGTGAACCCGGCCTTCTTCATGATCGCGATGTCCTGGCGGATCTGCTCGGGCGAACGGTCGATCGGCTGATAGCAGGCGCCGACGAACAGGTCGCCGCGGCCGGGCCAGTCGGGATGCGTGGCGGCGCTCTGCGCCTGCGCTGGAACGATGCCAGCAAGCGGTACCGACAGGGTTGCAGCCGCGAGCATGGCAAAACGCAGGGCGCGGATCAGTGGGTGTTTCAAATGGCCTCTCCAAGCTCGTATTCGATCGACGGACACAATGTGCACGTGCGGTATTCCGGTCAGGCGAAGTCGATCGCGAAGGCGCTCGCGTGACGCGTCGGCAAGGTCGCGGGCAGATCGATCACCAGAGCCTGTCCGGTCTGGCGAAACGCGATCGCGCCGGGGCGACCGAGCAGACGCACCGCCCGCACCCGACGTCGTTCGTGCGGGTTGGGCTGGGCGAGCGACGTGATCACGGTCTGCCCCCGCGGCGTGCCGAGCGTGATCGCGTACAGCGTCTCGCCCTTGGTCGTGAAGCGGATGTCCTGCGGGGTGTAACTCGTCTTTTCCGCAAACGCGCCCGGGACGGCGGTGGTTGGACCCTCGCCATAGATTTTCCACGGGCGCGTGCCGTGGATCGCCTCGCCATTGGCAGCCATCCACGGCGCCAGATCGCTCAGCAACCGATCGGACTCAGGGGGCAGGCTGCCGTCGCCGTGCATCACGACGTTCAGCAGCAGGTTGCCGTTCTTGCTGACCACGTCGGCGAGCATCGCGACGACCTCGTCGGTGGTCTTGTAGGTGTCGGTCCGGTTGAAGAACCAGTCGCCGTTCGAGGTGTCGGTCTGCCAGGGGTGAGGGTTGATACCCTTGAGGACGCCGCGCTCGACGTCCTGCACCGCCCAGTCCGTGCTGAACGCGCCCGAGCCCGTATCCTTGCAGTTGTAGACGGCGTCCAGCTTTCCGGTGCGCGCTATGCTGCCGTTGAAGAAATGCGCGAGGAGCGAGCGTCCGACTTCGCCGAACGGCAGGCCGCCGTCGGAGTAGAGCAGATCGGGCTGATAGCTGTCGATCAGGTCGCGGATCCGGTCGAACCACATCGCGTGATATTTGGGGTTGGTCGTGTACCAGCTGGCGGGCGTGTTGATGAACGGCTCGTCGCGGTTGGTGTGATAGAGATCGGCATAGCGCGGATCGGCGCCGTCATAGGCAAGCCCGAGCTTGGGCCAGAACTGATCGTAGAGGTGGTTCGGATACCACCAGCTATAGCTTGCGCCGAGATGTTCGGACACGCCGAAGCGTAGGCCGCGCCGCGTGGCGGCCGCTTTCCATTCGCCGACGATGTCGCGCTTCGGGCCCATCGCCACCGCGTTCCAGCGGTGATGCTTCGATCGCCACAGGTCGAAGTTATCGTGATGCACGCCCATCGAGACGAGGTAGCGCGCGCCGGCCGCGGCATAGCGCGCGGCAAGCGCATCGGGATCGAACTTCTCCGCGCGCCACAGCGGGATGATGTCCTTGTAGCCGACCTTGGAGGGGTGGCCGTAGGTCTTGACGTGATGATCGTAATGCGGGTGACCGGGGACGTACATGAAGCGCGCGTACCAGTCGCCCTGGCTCGGCACCGCCTGCGGTCCCCAATGCGCCCAGATGCCGAACTTGGCGTCGCGAAACCAGTCGGGCGCGCGATAGCCGGCGAGCGACTGCGCCGTCGGTTCGAATTTCCCTGGGGCTATGTCGAGGTTGATGGGCTGTGCAGGGCCGGGCGCTCCCCGATTTGCGGCCCTGGACATTCCCTCGAGTCCGAACGCTGCCGCCAGGGGGGCGCCCAGTATCTCGCGTTTGTTGAACGTTACCATTCGCCTCTCCCAGCAAGAGGCCGGCGGGTCCGCGCATTAGGCGGCGATCCTGCGCCAACGACAAGCCTGCAACGTTTTGCAATTAAGTCCTACAATTGCAAGTGCTGCGTCGGCATGCTTCGCTTCAGCCGGTCATAGCTTTCGGAAAAATCGTGTTCGTGCGTGGGTTTGCGTGGCGCATCGCCGCCGCCTCGTCGATCCTCCTCGAAAGTCTCACAAGGGCCGAAATGGCCGTTTCAGGGCGGTTTTGCCGTGAACCGGTGGGATCGGATCACTTCCACGGCAAACACGCCGCGTGGTCAGGTCGGTTCGCCGAGACACTGGCAATGTCCATCGTGTGCGACATTTTTGCCAGCCTTCCGCCCAAATTGTCCGCGTAATTCGAATAAGCATATAAATCGGTTTACGGGTGATGTAGGCGGCCCGCCACGATACGTCTGCGGAGCGCCGCGTGCGAAATTCGTAATGTAAACACAGGCGGCCGTAGCGTTCGACCTGCTGAAGGAGAGTATGATGAAGGGTTCGTGGACACCCACCGCCGTCGGCAGGATTGGCAATCTCAACACGACCGTGTCGCTGCTGGCGATCATGCTGATGGGCTCGGCGGCGCATGCCCAGACGACCCCGGCACCGGTCGCGGATGCGCAGCAGAATAGCGGTACCATTGCCCCCAGCGGCGACCAGGGCCAGTCCATCGACCCGGCACCCGAAACACCTGCGGCTGGCGATGACGCAGGGGGGGATATCGTCGTCACCGGCGTCCGCGCGAGTCTTCAGTCGGCCCAGAACATCAAGCGCAATTCGGCGCAGATCGTCGACTCGATCGTCGCCGAAGACATCGGCAAATTGCCCGACCGCAACATCGCTGAAGCCCTGCAGCGCATCTCGGGCATCCAGATCCAGCGCAACTTCGGCGAAGGCAGCTCGGTCGCGATCCGTGGCCTGACGCAGGTCCGCACCGAACTGAACGGTCGTGACATCTTCACCGCGAGCGGGTCGAGCAACGCGCTGAGCCTCGAGGACGTACCGTCCGAACTGCTCGCTGGGATCGACGTCTACAAGAACCCATCGGCCGACCTGATCGAGGATCAGCTGAGCGGCACGATCAACTTCCGCACGCGCAAGCCGTTCGATTTCGACGGCTTCAAGATCTCGGGTTCGGCGACGAACACCTATTACGACCTGATCAAGAAGAGCCAGCCGGCTGCCTCGCTGCTACTCAGCGATCGCTGGAACACCGGCATCGGCGAGATCGGCATCCTCGCCAGCGCGTCGTATCAGAAGACGAATTTCCGCCAGGACACGATCTCCACCGAGCCGTTCTACACGCTCGACGAGAGCAATCCCGGTGACGCCGCGACCGCCGCGCTGCTCGGGCGCACCGGCCAGACCACGACGCTCCCCCACGGCACCGGCATCGGCGAAGTGTTCGGCGACCGCCGTCGTCTCGGCATCGACGTGTCGCTCCAATGGCGCCCGACCGATACGCTGGAGTTCACCGGCGAGGTGTTCCGCAACGATTACAAGCTGCGGTCCTATGGCTACAGCTACTTCGCGTACACCAGCGGCGCATCGATCACGCCGCTGGCCGGCGCGCCGTTCACCTATGCACCGAACGGGGACTTCCAGAGCGGCACGTTCACCGACGTTCCGATCGGCAACAACACCTCGCTCGGTTCGCGCCATTCGGTCACGACCGATTATTCGCTCAACGGCAAGTGGAAGCCGACCGCCAACCTGACGATCACCGGCGATCTCCAATATGTCGATTCCAAGACCGACAACCTGAACTCGATCGTCGGGTTGAGCGGCGTCGCCACCACGCTCACGCAGGACATCTCGGGCGAGATCCCGTCGTTCCAGATCACGTCCGCCGACGGGCTCGCGAACCCCGCGACCTACAGCAAGGGCTTTTACCTGGATAACCTCAACAACTCGAAGGGTACCGACAAGGTCGGTCGCCTGGACGGTGAATATCGCTTCGACGGTGGCATCCTGAGCTCGATCAAGGCCGGGTTCCGGTTCGCGGATCGCCGCAACCGCACCAGCGATACCGGCTATCGCTATACCGGGCTGACCGGCGCTGCGACCAACCTGCGCTATGTCGACCTCAGCGGCTTCTTCCGCGGCCAGGCCGATCTGTTCGGGGATATCCAGGCCTTCTCGTTGCCGACGGTCCTGAACTACGACGATACGCGGGAGTCGCTCGGTATCACGACGACGCCGGACTATGTGCCGAGCGGCACCAACACGCAGGCACAGAAGACCTATACCGGCTACGCGGCGGCGTTCTTCAAGGCGGACGACCTGCCGGTGCCGATCGACGGCAACCTCGGCGTGCGCGTGGTCCAGAGCAAGGTCGCTGTATCGGGCTTCTACCAGCAGGTTGACCTGATCACCGCGCCCGATGGCACCCAGTCGACCGCGGCGCCGACCTTCACCGAGGTGAACGAGGCGACCAAGTACACGTCGGTCCTGCCGAGCCTCAACGTGCGCGGGCGCCTGACCGACCGGCTTCAGCTGCGTTTTGCCGCGTCGAAGAACATCTCGCGGCCGAACTTCAACCAGCTCAATCCGAGCCTGACGATCACCGAGCCCGGAACCGCGCAGATCGACCAGCAGCACGTCACGTCGACCGGCAATCCCTATCTCAAGCCGATGAAGTCGACCAATTTCGACGCCTCGCTCGAATGGTATTTCGCCAAGACCGGATCGCTGACGGTCGCGGGATTCTACAAGGATATCTCGAACTACATCCAGACGGTCATCACGCCGCGCGACGTCACCTTTACCGACGGCGTCACTGCGACCTACGACGTCACCACCTACAGCAACGCCGCCAAGGCCAAGGTGAAGGGCGCGGAAGTCGCGTACCAGCAGTTCTTCGACTTCCTGCCGGGACCGCTCGCCGGCTTGGGCGTGCAGGCGAACTTCACCTATGTCGACTCCGAGGCGCCGAGCCCGGCCAGCGACGGTCCGGTGACGCAATTGTCGCTCGAGGGCCTGTCGAAGTATAACTACAATTTGATCGGGATTTACGAGCGCGGGATCCTCTCGGCGCGGGTTGCGTATAACTGGCGGAGCAAGTTCCTGGTGACCACGTCGGCGAACGGTACGGGCAATCTGCCGCAGTTCCAGAAGCCGTCGGGCCAGCTGGATGCGTCGATCACCGCCAACATAACGCCGCACCTCTCGCTGACGCTGAACGGCACGAACCTCACCAACACGGTGCGATCGACCTTCTACGGCATCACCACCCGGCCGCGCGATTCTATCATGAGCGATCGCCAGATCAGCGGCGTGGCGCGCATCACCTTCTGATCCGGCAACGCTGGACGTCAGGGCTGGGCTCGGTCTTTGGATCGGGCTCAGCCCCCCGACGGACGGGGAATGATAGACACGGTTATGACAGGGCCGCTGGCTTCGGATACGCAAGCGTAAGCATGGCCGCTAAATGCGCGCTTCGGAGGGGGAAACGATGAAGCAGGACCAGCCGACGACCCGGATCAGCCGCCGCCTGTTTCTTGCGAATGGTGCGGCGCTTGGCGCGGCGGTAGGACCGGCGCAGGTCGCGCGCGCCGCGGTAGCGCGGTCCGAGGAAGCAACTGCGGGGGCGCTGCCGATGCCCGCGACGCGCAACGCCCTGCCGCTGCGCGCGGCGGTCGAGGATCCGGGCCGGTTGTTGCTCGACGGCGGCTGGCGGTTTCATCTCGGCGACATACCGATGCCCGAGATTCGTGGGCATGGCTGGTCCTACAACAGCGCGAAGGCCGGACAGGCACAGGGTGCCGCGGCCCTATATTATGACGATTCGGACTGGCCCGAGGTCGCATTGCCGCACGATTGGGCCATGGCGATGCCCGTCGCCGAAAGCGCCAACGTCTCGCAGGGTTATCGCCGCCGCGGTTTCGGCTGGTATCGGCGCACGTTGCGGCTCGATCCGCAGGACCGCGGGCGCTATCTCGAAATCCAGTTCGGCGGGATCGCGACGAACGCGACGATCTGGTTCAACGGATCGGTCGTCGCGCACAACTGGAGCGGCTACAATTCGGTGTACGTCGATATCACCGATCTCGCGCGCTATGGCGACGACCTGAACACGATCGTCGTGCGCGTCGATGCGCAGACGATGGAAGGCTGGTGGTACGAGGGCGCGGGGCTGTACCGCCACGTCTGGCTGGTGAAGCGCGATGCCACCTACATCGCCACCGATGGTATCCACGCCGATCCGCGGCGCGGACCCGACGGCGCGTGGTCCGTCCCGGTCACCGCGACGCTCGGCAATATCGGCAAGGACGCGGCCGCGGTCACGATCGAAGCGACGCTGATCGATCCCGACGGGCGCGTGATCGCGACGCAAACCGCGGGCGGGGCGGTGCCGTCGCTTGAGCCGGCCGACGTTGCGCTTACTCTCCCGGTCGCGACTCCCCGGCTTTGGTCGGTCGAGACGCCGACGATCTACACGCTGCGGACCAGGCTGATCCGCGCAGGAAAGACGGTCGACGAGCGGACGCTTCGGATCGGCTTCCGGACGCTTCGGTTCGATGCCGCGACCGGGTTTTATCTCAACGACCGCCCGCTCAAGATCAAGGGGACATGCAACCACCAGGATCATGCGGGCGTCGGTGTCGCCGTGCCCGATGCGCTGTGGGAATGGCGGCTCCGACGTCTGAAGGATCTCGGCTGCAACGCGATCCGGTTTTCGCACAATGCGATCACGACCGAGGTGCTCGACGCGTGCGATCGCCTCGGCTTCCTGGTGATGAGCGAGAACCGCAACTTCAACACCAGTCCTGATTATATGGCGCAGTTGCAATGGCTGGTGCGGCGCGATCGCAACCGGCCCAGCGTCATCATGTGGTCGGTCTTCAACGAGGAGCCGATGCAGGGCACGCCCGCCGGCTATGAAATGGTCCGGCGCATGTCGCGGACGGTCAAGGCGCTCGACGACAGTCGCCCGGTGACCGCGGCGATGAACAGCGGGATGTTCGCCCCCGTCAACGTCAGCCAGGCGGTCGACCTGGTCGGCTTCAACTACCAGCGCGACCAGTATGACCGGTTCCACGCCGCCAATCCGACGCTGCCGATGATCAGTTCGGAGGACACGTCGAGCTTCATGACGCGCGGCGCGTGGACGACCGACCGGGCCGCGCACGTCATGGCATCCTATGACGAGGAACCGGCCGACTGGGGCAGTACGCACCGCGCAGGCTGGAAATCGATCGCCGAGCGTCCCTTCGTCGGCGGGACGTTCGTGTGGACCGGGTTCGACTATCACGGCGAACCGACACCGTTCGAATGGCCGTCGGTGAGCAGCTATTTCGGGATCATGGACCTGTGCGGGTTCCCCAAGATGGCCTATTATCTCCACCGCGCGCAGTGGATCGACGACGTGCCGCTGCTCGACCTGATGCCGCACTGGAACTGGTCGGGGCGCGAGGGCCAGCCGGTCAAGGTGATGGCGCTGACCAATGTCGATACGGTGCGGCTGCTGCTGAACGGCACGGTGATCGGCGAACAGGCGGTCGATCGCTTCACCATGCCGCAGTGGCAGGTTTCTTATGCGCCGGGGCGGCTGGAGGCGATCGGCTATCGCGGCGGGCGCGAGGTCGTGCGTAGCGTGGTCGAGACGACCGGCGCGCCGGTCGCGCTTCGGATCACGCCCGATCGCAGCGTCATGGCCGCCGACGGCGAGGACGTGCAGCCGTTCACGATCGATGCGGTCGATGCGCGCGGACGCCATGTGCCGACCGCCAACCTCCCCGTCGCATTCGCCGTGACCGGGGGGACGATCATCGGCCTCGGCAACGGCGATCCGATCAGCCACGAAGCCGAACAGGGCGACAGGCGCGCGCTGTTCAACGGCCTGGCACAGGTCATCGTTCGTGCCGAGCAAGGCGCACGCACGTTGTCGCTCAAGGCGACGTTGGCCAACCTGCGCAGCGCGACGACAACGGTCCGCCTGCTGGCAACCGTACCCCGGCCGAGCGTGCCGACTACCGCGGCGACGCTCCTGGTGCAGGACTGGCGACAATCCCCCGCGTCCGCGACCCGGCCGTCGCCCGACATCGTGCTGGCGGACAACGACATGAACAGCTGGCTGTTCGTGCGCGCCGGGGAAATCCAGCCGGCGCAGGGTCAGGGACCCTGGAGCGTGCTGCGCGCAAAGGTCACGCCGCGCCGCCCCGTGCGCGAGCGCGGCGGGAAGCTGGTCTTGCAGGGAGTCGTCGGGCGTGGCGAGGTCTGGATCGACGGCAAGCGCGTCGGGACGAAGGCCGGGTTCGCACCCGCGACGCTGATCGTGCCGATGCCCGCCGGCGAAGGCGAACGGATCGTCTCCGTGTTGCTGGAAAGCGACGGCGCGCAAGCGTCGGGGTTGGGTGGCATCGTATTCGTAGAGGAATGACGCCTTCCGCGCGCGTGCGTCACGCCGATGGCCGATGCGGAACGCAAGTATTTTGGGACCGATCGGCAGGGTATTCCCGGTCGGTCCCGCATCGTCAGAAAAGGATTCAGTGATGGTTCGTATGAAGAAGATGGTCGCGGGCTTGGCCCTGTCCGCTTCGTTGATCGCCGGAGTGGCTTCGGCACAGACGACGACCGAGGTTCCGCGGATCGTCACCAAGGGCGGCCGTCATGCGCTGATGGTCGATGGTGCGCCGTTCCTGATGCTGGGCGCGCAGGTCAACAACAGCAGCAACTATGCGTCCGCGCTGCCGCAGATCTGGCCGATGCTCGACCGGATGCATGCGAACACCGTCGAGATCCCGATCGCATGGCAGCAGGTCGAGCCGGTCGAGGGCAAGTTCGACCTGTCCTTTCTCCAGACACTGCTCGATCAGGCGCGCGCGCATGACAAACGCGTCGTGCTGCTCTGGTTCGGGACGTGGAAGAACACGTCGCCCGGCTACACGCCCGACTGGTTCAAGGCTGACAACCGCCGTTTTCCGCGGATGAAGCTGAAGGACGGCACCGACCATTATGTCCATTCGCCGATGTTCCGCGCGACGCTGGAGGCGGACAAGCGCGCGTTCGTCGAGGTGATGAAGTACCTCAAGGCGCATGATCCGCAGAACACGGTGATCATGGTGCAGCCCGAGAACGAGGTCGGCAGCTATCGCTCGCCGCGCGATTATGGGTCTCTGGCCAATGCGGTGTTTGCAAAGCCCGTGCCCGCCGAACTGGCGAAGGCGCTGAAGAAGCCGGGCGGGAGCTGGACGCAGATGTTCGGGGCGCAGGCGGATCGCGCGTTCAACACCTGGCATACCGCGCGTTTCGTCGACGAGATCGCGGCGGCGGGGAAGGCGATCAAGCCGTTGCCGATGTACGTCAACGCATCGCTCGCCGGGCCCTCGAACGTGCCCGATCCGACCGGCGTGGCGAGCGGTGGGCCGCAGCAGGACGTACTCGATATCTGGAAGGCGGCCGCGCCCGCGCTCGATTTCCAGGCGCCTGACATCTATGACCGCGATGCGGCGCATGTCGCGCTGTACCTCGATGCGTATGCACGCCCCGACAACGCGCTGATGGTGCCCGAGATCGGCAACGCCAAGGAATTTGCGCGGTTCTTCTACGCAGCGCTAGGCCGCGGCGCGATCGGCTATGCGCCGTTCGGCATGGATGAGACCGGGTATTTCAATTATCCGCTGGGGGCGAAGGCGCTCGACGACCAGACCGTCGATGCGATCGGGCTGAAATACGCGGCGCTGTCGACGATGGCGCGCGACTGGGCGAAGATCGCGTTCGAACATCCCACCTGGGGTGTCGCCAAGCCCGACGAAAGCGCGGGGCAGGCCGCGGCACAGTCGGTCACGATGGGCGGTTGGACGATCGGCACCAGCTATGGGGAATGGCAGTTCGGGCAAAAGGACTGGACGTGGATCAAGTCCGAGCCTCCGGTCTGGGCGAAGGAACCGGTCGGCGGTGTCGCGGTCGCGCACCTGTCACCGAACGAGTTCCTGGTGGTCGGCGATCACGTTCGGCTGAACTTCGGGACGGCCAAAGGTGGCCCGAAGAATGGCTCGGTGTTCCGCGTCGAGGAGGGGCGCGTGGTCGACGGGCGCTGGGTGATGAGCCGCGTATGGAACGGCGACCAGACCGATTACGGCATCAACCTGCTCACCCCGGTCATCCTGAAGGTGACCATGGGCAGCTACAAATAACGAGCGCGAAACTCGACGATCAAAGGGACGACGATGATGAAGGTTTTGGGTTTCGCGCTGCTGCTGGCCGGCAGCGCACTTACGCCGGCGATGGCGCAAGCGCAGGTCGCCAAGGGCGGTTTCGAGAAGATCGCGAACGGGATCGGCGTCGCGCCGTCGAGCGGCCCGGCCGGCTGGGTCGAGGTGACGGTGCATGGTGACGGGATCATCCATGTCGTTGCGAGCCCGACGCGCGTGACGACCGCGCCGAGCCTGATGGTCCCGACGCCGCCGATCGCCGGCCAGTACACGGTCACGCAGCAGGGCAAGCGCGTTCTTGTCGCGACCGCGCGCGATACCGCCGAGGTCGATCTCAAGACCGGCCGCGTCCGCTTCCTCGATGCCGCCGGAAAGGTCGTGCTGGATCAGGCCGCCGCGCCTGCATTCTCGCCGACCAACGCGGAGGGCAAGCCGTTCGTGGTCGCGTCCCAGCAGTTCAACCGGGGTACGGACGAGGGTCTGTACGGTCTTGGCCAGCATCAGAACGCGCAGATGGATTATAATGGCGAGGACGTCGAACTCGCGCAGCACAACATGGACATCGCGGTCCCGTTCGTCGTCTCGACGAAGAATTACGGCCTGTTGTGGGACAATGACGGCATCACCCGCTTCGGCAATCCGCGCCCGTATTCGTTGGTCGGCACCGACGGGCTGAAGGTGACCAGCGGCGGCAAGCCTGGCTTCACCGCGCAATATTATCTCGGCGATCGGCTGGCCGTGACGCAGCAGGAAGCGTCGATCAACTACCAGTATATCAAGGATCAGGCGAAGTGGCCCGCCGCCGCCAAGGCACAGACGGTTGCTGCGACCGGTGGCCAGAACACCGCGGGCAATGCGGTCGAGACGCAGAAGGTCGTGTGGACCGGCGACGTGACGCCGGACGTCAGCGGCGTGCACAAGTTCCAGCTCTACGGCTCGAGCTATTTCAAGGTGTTCGCGGACGGCAAGGAGGTGCTGAACCGCTGGCGCCAGAACTGGAACCCCTGGTACGCGAATTTCGACCTGCCGATGACCAAGGGCAAGCGCGTCGCGGTGCGGATCGAATGGGAGCCGAACGCGGGGTATATCGCGCTGCTCCACAATAATCCGCTCGCCGCGACCGATCGCCATTCGGTGTGGTTCACCAGCGATATCGCGAAGTCGGTCAATTATTGGTACGTGCCCGGCAAGGACATGGACGAGGTCGTCGCCGGCTATCGTTCGCTCACCGGCAAGGCCGTGATGATGCCGAAATGGGCGTATGGCTTCTGGCAGTCGCGCCAGCGCTACAATACGCAGGACGAGGTCGTCGACGTCGTCAAAAAATACCGCGACCTGAAGATCCCGCTCGATAACATCGTCCAGGACTGGTTCTACTGGCCGGAGAATGCGTGGGGCAGCCATGCGTTCGACAAGGCGCGCTTCCCCGAGCCGCAGAAGATGATCGACAAGATCCACGACATGAACGCGCGCTTCATGATCTCGGTCTGGCCGAAATTCTATCCGACGACCGAGAACTACAAGGAGCTGGCGGCGAAGGGCTACACCTATCGCGGCAACCTCGATTACGGGAACAAGGACTGGGTCGGGCCGGGCTATCTGAACACCGATTACGATCCCTATGCGCCCGAGGCGCGGACGATCTACTGGCGGCAGATCAAGGACAGCCTCGCGAAGATCGGCACCGACGCGTGGTGGCTCGATGCGAGCGAGCCCGACATTCACTCGAACCTGTCGATCCCCGAGCGGATCGCTACCATGGGCCCGACCGCGGCGGGGCCGGCTGCGCAGTATTTCAACAGCTATCCGCTGGTGCATGTCGGCGCGGTCTATGACGGTTGGCGGCAGTATAAGCCGGACGTACGGCCCTTCATCCTGACGCGATCGGGGTTTGGCGGGTTGCAGCGCGAGGGTGCCGCGGTGTGGTCTGGCGACGTGGCGAGCCGCTGGTACGATCTGCGCGCGCAGATCTCGGCTGGCGTGAACATTTCGATGTCGGGCATCCCCAACTGGACGCACGACATCGGCGGGTTCGCGCTGGAGGATCGCTATGCGAGCAAGACGCCGACCGCGGCGAACCTCGACGAGTGGCGTGAACTGAACCTGCGCTGGTTCCAGTTCGGTGCGTTCAGCCCGCTGTTCCGCAGCCACGGCGAGAGCCCGTACCGCGAGATCTACGAGATTTCGCCGGAAGGCTCTCCGATGCGGAACTCGATGGTCTGGTACGACCAGCTTCGCTACCGCCTGATGCCGTATATCTACACGGTCGCTGCGGACACGTGGTTCAAGGACGGCAGCATCATGCGCGGTCTGGTGATGGACTATCCGAACGACGTGCAGGCGCGGAAGGTGAACGACGAATATCTGTTCGGCGACAGCTTCCTCGTCGCGCCGGTGACCGAATATCGCGCGCGGTCTCGCTCGGTGTACCTGCCCGGCGCGACGGTCTGGTACGACTTCAACACAGGGCAGGCGTATCGCGGCGGGCAAAGCGTCACGGTCGCGGCGCCTTACGAGCGGATGCCGCTGTTCGTGAAGGCGGGGGCGATCGTGCCGATGGGTCCGGTCACGCAATATGTCGACCAGAAGCCGGATGCTCCGCTGACGCTCGCGGTCTATCCGGGCGCGAACGGCAGCTTCGGGCTGTACGAGGATGACGGCACAAGCGAGCAGTATCGTGGCGGGGCGTACAGCCGGATTCCGGTGACGTATGACGACGCGACCGGGGCGGTGACGCTCGGGGCTCGTGAAGGGCAGGGGTATAAGGCCATGCCCGCGAGCCGGACGGTGCGGGTGAAGTGGATGGCGGCTGGCCGTCCGCTCGATCTCGACGACGCGGGGGATGCGACCGTCACGTATCGAGGCGCGGCGGTGGAGCTAAAGCGGCCAAAATCTTGAGTTGGGACACGCCAGCCGAGACGCGGCATTCGATCTTCAGCTGCCGTGAGGGCGGTGCGCGTCGTAACGCGCGCCGCCCTTTACGGGGCGCATCGACACCGTCGTCTAACGGACCGGGCTTGATGGACGTGCAAGCTTAGGCCTCGAACGCTTCGCTCGCTCCATCAGCGTGACCGCGCTGGCTGGCCCGGGGTCCTCGCCAGCGCTCCGGCCGGTACCCTAAACCGCCGCAGAGGTCAGTCGCAGGTCACGGACCTCCGCCGACGTGATTGGCCGGTCGCGACCCGCGCATTTGATGACCAGCCCTTCGACCTCGGCAGGATCGAGCGCGGTGAATGCCTCTACCATCTGCACGAGCGATCCCGATGCGACCGGTTCATGCTCTTGCGCCGCGTCGTCATCCCCGTTCGCTTCCCGCATCAGCTTGGCGGGCATGTTCAACATCGTTTTCAACACGCTTACTATCTCCGGGCCCCCGGTAGGCGACCGTCGTGGAACGTGGGCAATCCGGCGTCCAGAGCGGTTCGGGTGGGTTTGCGCTCGCTCCACAGCCTCGCGCGACGAACCGCATATCGCCGCTAGGCCGAGGGGCTCGGAGGCATTTCGTACGCAACGGGAGGAGCGCTCAGTCCGCGACCGCAAACCTGCCTCGCCGGCCTGTCAGGTTGGCTTTTCGCTAAGGTGCCGCGCCACTTACCCTAGCGGGATTACCCCGCCATATGCCGGCGCCTTGCGCCGATCCTGGACGGATCGTAGCTTCACAGCGGCTTTGTGGCGATGCAAGAGATGGCATGCACACCGACGATGCAGACACGGTGCACTATCGCCTGCGCCGTCAGAGCCGAACCCCGGCGTGGCTGGCCCTGTCCTGGCGGGCGCTGGTCGCGCTGGGCCTGATCGGCATCGCGCTCGCGGTCCATTGGTTCGATCGCGAGGGCCTGCGGCAGAATTCGGGCGAGCCCGTGACGTTCGCCGACATCCTGTATTTCACGATGATTACCGTGACGACCGTCGGCTATGGCGACATCGTGCCCGTGACGCAGCAGGCGCGGATGTTCGACACCTTCGTCGTGACGCCGATCCGGCTCTTCGTATGGCTCATCTTTCTGGGAACCGCGTATGATTTTCTGCTCAAGGGCGTGTGGGAGAAATGGCGTATGTCGGTGATCCAGCGGCACCTCGAAGGCCATGTCGTGGTCGCCGGTTTCGGCACGAGCGGTTCCGAGGCCGTAAGCGAGCTCATCCGTCGCGGTGCCGATCCGGGCACGATCGTGGTCGTCGACGAGCGCGCCGCGGCGTTACGCACGGCGGAGAGTTGCGGCACGACGGTGATGGAGGGCAATGCCACGCGCAACGCAGCGCTCGAGGCAGCCCGTCTCTCTCAGGCCCGCGCGCTCATCGTCTCCGCCGGTCGCGACGATACCTCGATCCTTATCGTGCTGACGGCGCGCCGGATCGCGCCCGATCTCCCGATCAGCGTGGTGATCCGGTCGGAGGACAATGAAGCGATCGCCCGCCAAGCAGGGGCGGACGTGGTCATCAACCCGGCCAGCTTTGCGGGTCTGCTGCTCGCCGGATCCACGCACGGTGCCCATACCGCCGAATACATGGCCGATCTCGCCGCATCCGGCGGGCGCGTCGTCCTGCGCGAACGGGAAGTCTCCGCGGAGGAAGTGGGCAAGTCGCTTGCCGACATCACCACCGGGCTCGGTCATCGCATCTATCGTGGGCATCAGAACTTTTGCTTCTGGGAACCCGAGGCCGCCCGTCTGGAAGCGGGCGACATCATCGTCGAGGTCGTCCCTCGGCGCTGAAGCCAACAGCGCGGCGATTTCACCAGCCCTTCCGCCCGCCGATCGGGGTCAATGGATAGCGAACTACGACGGTCAGTCCGGATCGGCGGACGGCAATGCAGGCACCTACTCCAAGCGTCAGCCGTGCGTTATCAGCGGCATAACCGTTGACCGGAGCAAGATCCGGGGCGTCGGGCGCGCTGAAGCCGGCTTACCGCGTCGTCCCTAAGGAGAACGAAGGAATGGGCATGAGGAACATCGATTTCAGTTCCTGGCAGAGCGTCCTGGCAACGCTGTTCGGGCTCGCGCTGGTGACGCTGATGGGTGTCGGCATCCGGCTACTGACGATGATGACGATCCAGCAGCGTCGCGAGCGGATGAACCGGCAGATCAACGAACGTCTGCGCACGCTGATAGCGGCCTACAAGACGTTGGGGGGATCGTTCACCGGGACCCTCACCGTCGACCCTGCACATCTGCGCGATCTCCGGAAGCGCGGCAGCGACCCCGTATCGGCCACCGATGCGAGCCTTGATCTGGAGGCTGCGGCCGGGTCGGAGCGTGGTCGGCGGATCCGGGACGCGGTGGAAGCAGCGCTCTCCGACATCATCCTGCTGGGTACGGACGAGCAGGTGCGTCTCGCCGCAAGCGCAGCCGACGAACTGGTCGCCGGACGTCCGGTGCCGACGCACGATCTTGTGATCTCGCTCCGGAACTTCGTGCGCGAGGCCTTGGATTTGCAGCCCATTCCCCAGGACCTCGTGCTCCCGGCGCAGGGACCGACGCGACCTTCCGGTGCAGGCGCGCGCGGCAAGGGGGAGCGTGACAAACAATCGGGTGGTGGCGGTAGTCGAGGCGGTGGCGGCGGCAGCGGCGGCGGTATGGCAGCCGGCGGAAGTTCGAACGAGGGCAATGTCGGCGATACCGGCGACGCCCGGTCGCCCGGCGATCAAACCCCAGGGTCGCGTTAGGCGGCAGCGTGCCGACGGCCCCGTTGAAGGATCAGAACGGGAAAAAGATGCGGGTAGTAGTGATCGTGACAACCGCGGTGATGAGGTTGAGCGGAAGGCCCACACGCAGAAAATCGGTGTAGCGATAGCGTCCGAGTTGATAGACGATGACGTTGGTCTGGTAGCCGAACGGGGTCGCGAACGAGGCGCTGCCGGCGATCATGACCACGACGAGGAAGGGGCGGGGGCTCACCCCGAGGCTCTCCGCCAGCGCGACCGCGACCGGCGTTACCAGCACGGCGACGGTCGCGTTCGACAGCAGCTCGGTCAGCACCATGGTCAGGCCGTAGAGCACGATGAGCGCCGTCAGGGGACTGACTCCCTCGAGCGTGGCGATCAGCGTCGTGGTGGCGGCACTCGCCAGCCCGCTTTGTGCCATCGCGATCCCCAGCACGACCATCCCGGCGATCAGGATCAGGATCTGGGGACGGAGGCCACCATAGGCTTGGTCGGCGGAGATGACGCGCAAGAGGATCAGCAGTACCGCTCCAGCAAACGCGGTCGCGGCGATCGGTGCGACATTGAATGCGGCGAGGATGATCGCGCCGACGAAGGTCGCCAATGCGATGGCGGCCTTGACGGGCTGCAACGGACGCCGCTCCGCAAACAGCTCGGCGTTCCCCACCTGTCCGCCAGCGACCGCGATCGCCGCATCGGGACGCCCATCGGCTGGATCCAGCATACGGGTCCCCATCAACCTGCCGCTGAACAGCAAGAGATAAAGACCCCCAACCAGCGCGACGGGCAGGCCCACGGGTGTGATCTCGAAGATGCCAAAGCGGCTTTGCCCGGCAATGCGCGCCATGTCGTCGACGAGGAGGTTGGTCGACGTCCCCAGCAATGTGCAGCAGCCGCCGAGGATGGTGATGTAGGACAAGGGCATCAGATAGCGTTTGGCCGAAAGTTGCAGGCTGGCGGCGACGTCCTTCACCACCGGGGCGGTCAGCACGACGATCGGGGTGCTGTTCAACACGCTGGATAAAACTCCCGCGATCCCCAGCAGTAGCCAGACGCCCGTCGCACCGAGCCTGCGACACATCGCAACGGCGGCCTCGATCGCGCGATCGAGCAATCCGGAGAGTTCGAGTGCGTAGGAAATGACGAAGAGCGAGGCGAGCGCAATGATCGCAGGACTGGCAAAAGCACCCTGAACATCGACCGGACGCACCACCCCGGTCATCAGCAAGACGGCCGCGCCTGCAAGCGCGACGACGTCTGCACGAACCTTGTCCCAGATCAGCGCAGCGACCACGCAGCCCAGCACTATCAAGGTAATGATCTGGTCAAAAATCATAAACGCCTCAGCGGCAACCAGAAATCGGCGCTTCTCATGTGGACCTTCATGCCACGCGGTATGGAGGATCGCGAGAAATTTGCTACAGTTCCTCGATGCACGAGCCATCCCCCCGCACCAGTCGCCTTGTTGTCGCCGGCTCGGCCGCCGCGATTGTTCTCTTGGGCGGGGGAGGTTTCCTGCTCGGGCGCAGCACCGCTCCGGCGCCCCCGCCGGCAATCATCAGTCCGATGCCCGCGCCTGTTGCAGCTCCCGTGGTTTCCGAAACACCCGTCGCCCGCGTCCTGTCGCGTACCGATATCATTGCGATGGCGAATGCTGCTGCGGACGCGACGTCTTCTGGAGCGAAGATGCCCGAGAGTGCCAGCGCGGCCGAAGGATCGCGCTTTGAGATCGAGCTGCCGTTCGGTTGCGATGGTCCAGCGGCTGAAGACAGCCGGGATCCGTTTCAGTGGCGCTACGACTCCAAATCTTCCTCGCTGAGGGTGTCGGTCGCGCCAGCGACATTCGATCCGCGGGAGTGGCTCGGCGAGCCGACGTCAGTTGCCGGTAGCATCGCGCGTCCGTCCGCACGGGAAGAGGCTATCGAAGGCTTCTGGATTGCGCGGCCATGGTCGTCGCGAGAAACGTGCGAGACCGCGTCGGCTCCAACAGCTCCACTCGGCATCGACGCTGTGACGATTCCCGGCCAGACGCTCGGACTGGCACAGATCTTCACCGACGAGGATTCGAGAAACGCGCGACGCGGCGGCAAGCCCTATGAGAGCGTGCGCCGCATGGACGAGGACGATCTCAAGATCGATAAGGGGCTGCGTGTCAGGCTTCGCGGGCGCATCGGCCGCTTTCCCGATGGAGGGGCCGTCCGGTGTCGTCAGCCGGGGGGCAAGGATCAGCGCCCGGTCTGTTTGGTCGCCGTGACCTTCGACGATGTCGCGATCGAGAACCCGTCGACACAGGAGACCATTGCGACCTGGGCATCGGCGAGCCGAACATGAGGTCAACATCCACGACCGCAAATCGCAGTGTCGCACGAGGCGCAACAATGAGGCCGGCATGAGCGAGGATGCCAGCGCGTCGGAGCTTATAGGCAGACCGGAAACCCGCATTCTGGCCGCTGTCAGCGGGTCGGGGAGCGGAGAGAGCGTGGTCAGGCTCGCGGCCGATCTGGCCACTGCGATGGGCGCAAGCTGGCATGCGGTGTTTATCGAAACGCCGCGGTCGGCGCGTGATCCCGCCATCGCGCGGCGGGCCGCCGACGCACTGTCCCTTGCGGCCCGGTACGGCGCCACGGTCAGCAATGAACCCGACGATGAAGTGACCAGAGGCTTGACGACGCATCTCGAAGCGATGCCCGCAGACCATCTCGTGGTCGGAACTCCGACAACGGTGGGCCGTCATCGCTGGTTTCGCCGATCGACGGTGCTGTCGGTACAAGAGCGGTTTCCTGGCCTGACGGTCCACATCGCGCCGAAGGCGGTTGGCGTCGCAGATGGTACGGTTGGGTCGGAAGCAGATATCTCGACAGCGCCGAAGGTAGAGCCCCGACATCATCTTTTCGCTCTAGGCCTCGTCGCGATCACGCTCGGTCTTGCCGAGCTGGTGAGCCTGCTGCTCGGCGGACGACCGCTAAACCTGCTGTTCCTGTTCCCGGTGATCGCCGCGGCGGCACGCTTCGGGTTGGCACCTGCACTGACCGCGACTATCGCATCGGTGCTCGGGTTCGATTTCTTTCTGCTCCAGCCACGCTTCCATCTCGAGCTGACGGCACCCGTTATGGTTGTCACGCTCGCTGCGCTGCTAGCGGTTGCCGTTTATACGAGCCTCGTGACCCAGGCGCTCCGGAACCGGGTGGCACTCAGCGACCGCAGTGCGAAGGAGAACGCCCGGATCGCTACTTTTTCCCAAGTCCTCGCGCGCGCGGCTGATTGGCAAGAGACCGCCGCCGCGATCTGCGACGAATTCGCGGGTGTGTTGAAGACGGAGGTCGCCGTTTTTCGAAATCGGGCCGGTCGGCTGGAACTCGTCGGTGCGACGATGACGCCACTCACATGGGGGCCGATCGATCAGGCGGCGCTGGATTGGTGCTGGGAGCATGGCGAGGCGGCAGGGCGGGGGACACCAACGATTGCCTCGGCCGAGTGGCGCGTCGAACCTTTATGCACGTCGCTTGGCGTGCTGGCCGTGCTGGCGCTCGTACGTCATGATGGGCGTGATCCGATCCGGGCTGATCGGGGCGTGTTGTTCAACACCTTGGTGAGCCAGGCCGCGCTGGCGCACGAACGGCTGATCCTGGAGGATCGGCTACGCGCCGACTGATCTCGATCCGTGACGGCTGTGCGCCCGCGTATGTGGGACATACGGTTATAGTTCATACATGGGTAAGCCGCCGGCAATAACACGCCAGTCGTGCATACCGAGTGTCGGCGTCGCGCAGGTCTTAGTCCTGTTCCTGGGAGCGATGGTGGTGGTTCCCGCCCTCGCCCCCTGCACGACGTCAGTTCGGTTTCGCCTCTTCCAGGTTTGGCAGCAGAAGATGGACGATGGCGAGGGCGATGAAATAGGCGATGCCGGCCCAGATGAACACCGGGACGTAGCTGCCGACCGTTTCGAGCACGTGCCCGACATAGCGTGCCATGATCATCCCGCCGACCGCCCCCGCGGCACCGCCGATGCCCATGACGGAGGCGACCGAGCTCTTGGGAAAGGTATCGGAGACCATCGTGTACAGGTTCGACGACCACCCCTGGTGCGCGGCTGCGGCAACGCCGATGATCGCAACTGCGGCAAACAGGCTGGAGACGGTGCTGGCCAGCATGATCGGCAGTACCAGTATGGCAGAGGCCAGCAGCGCCAGCTTGCGACCGGCGTTGACGCTGTACCCGCGCTTGATCAACGCCGACGACAGCCAGCCGCCGCCGATGCTGCCGACATCCGCCAGCAAATAGACCGCGATCAGTGGCGGGCCGAAGGTCTTGAGGTCGAGGCCGTGGCGCTTGGCAAAGAAATCCGGCAGCCAGAACAGGAAGAGGTACCAGACCGGATCGGTCAGGAACTTCGCGGTAACGAATGCCCAGGTGCCGCGATAGCGGAACAGGCGGCGCCAGGGGATCGGTGCAGTGCCCGCGTCGTTGTCCTGATCGGCACGGATATAGGCAAGCTCCTGCGCCGAGACCCGCGGATGATGCTCGGGCGCGCGGTAGAAGATCAGCCACGCTGCAAGCCAGACGAACCCGAGCATCCCCGTCACGATGAACGCCGCGCGCCAGCCATAGGCGAGCGTGATGATCGGCACGACGATCGGCGTGGCGATCGCGCCGACATTGGCGCCGGCGTTCAGGATGCCGGCCGCGAGCGCGCGCTCCTTCTTGGGAAACCATTCGGCGACCGACTTGATCGCCGCCGGAAAATTGGCGGCCTCGCCGAGTCCCAGCGCGAAGCGCGCGACCGAGAAACCGCCGGGGCTGCGGACGAAGGCGTGGACCAGCGCGGCGAGACTCCACACCGTGATCGCCGCGGCATAGCCCATCTTCGACCCGACCTTGTCGATGATCGGCCCACAGGCAAGCAGGCCGATCGCGTAGGCTGCCTGGAACCAGAATACGATCATGCCATAGTCGACCTCGGACCAGCCGAGTTCGCCTTGCAGTGTGGGCTTGAGGATGCCGATAACCTGACGGTCGATGTAATTGATCGTCGTCGCGAAGAACAGCAGCGCGCAGATGACCCAGCGGACGTTGCCGCCGGCCTTTTGCGGGCCGGGTTTCGTCGCCTGTATTGAACCGTCCACGCTCGCTCTCCCCTCGCGGTTTGTCCGCTTTTATCGTCTGTCGAATGCTGCCAGTGTATCGGCCAGTATCGCGCGGTCCTGCACGCTCGGACGCCAGGTGCCGGCCAGCAGACCGCGCTCGCCGACCAGCGCGTCGACGATGCCGTCGCGACCTGCCGTATCCCACGCCGCCGCCAGCTCTGTTGCATGCGGATCGTCGACGGGGCTGCCATTGCCACGGACATGCAGCATCCACGCGGCCAGCGCCGACAGCGTTTCCGGACAGGTCCGTCCGCGCTCGCGATTGGCTTCGAGCGAGGCGAGCCAGCGCTGCGGGATCTTCTGCGATCCGTCGCTGGCGATCTGGCGAAGTGCATGGCGCAGCGTTGGATTGGCAAAGCGGGCCAGCAACGCGTCGGCATAAGCGGTAAGGTCTTGCCCCGGCGCAGGATCGAGGCTTGCCGCCGCCTCGTCGCGCATTAGTCGCTCCACGCGCGGACCGATCGCGGGATCGCCTATCGCTTCGTGGACGTAGCGCAGGCCGGCTTGCAGTCCCAGATAGGCGAGCGCGGAATGCGCGCCGTTGAGCATCCGCAGCTTGGCCGTCTCATACGGCGCGACGTCGGCGACGATCTGTGCGCCGACCGCGTCCCAGCGTGGACGGCGGCCCGCGAAGTCGTCTTGGATCACCCATTGGGCGAAGGGCTCGGTCAGGACGGCAGCCTCGTCGCGGACGCCGAGCAGGCCCTCGACCGTGTCGAGATCGGCGGGCGTCACGGCGGGCACGATGCGATCGACCATCGTCGACGGGCAGGTGCACTCACCTGCGAACCAGCTGCCGAGCGAGGGATCGACATGATCGAGCCAAGCGCCGAGCGAGCTCGCGAGCATGCCGCCATTGTCTGCGAGGTTGTCGCACGACAACACCGTCATTCCACCGATACCGGCATCACGGCGACCGGCGAATGCGCGCGCGAGGTGGTGGTAGAGCGTGCCGCCCGCCCGCTCCACAGCGGCAAGGTCGAGCGATCCGTCGGCGCGACGATGATAGCCTTTCTCGGTCACGGTCACGGTCACGATCGCGATGTCTGGCGATACGAGCGCGCGGTGAAGAGCATCGCTCGCGGCCGGTGCAGCCACCACGTCGCGGACCGACCCGATCAGCCGCGTTCGCGTGCCGTTCGCGTCGTTCTCGGTCACCGTGAACAGGCCGTCCTGCGGAACCAGCATGTCGCGGACGGCCGGCGATCGCAGTGACGCGCCGACGATGCCCCAGTCCCGGTCGCCTGCGCCCATGGCACGATCGGTAAACACCGCCTGATGCGCGCGCATGAAGGCGCCGATGCCGAGATGGACGATGCCGATACGCTGGCCCATCCGGTCATAGTCCGGCCGCGCGACATTCCTCGGCAGCCGGTCGATCGTGGCCGCGGACAGCCTCACAGGCGGTAGGCTCGGCGCGCAAGTCCGACGGTCAGCTCGTGCGCAAGGTCCGCAGCCTCCCAATCCGCCAGCCGGTGCTCGGCGACGAGAAGCGCGAGAAACGCGCAATCGACGCGGCGCGCGACGTCGTGGCGCGCAGGGATCGACAGGAAGGCCCGTGTGTCGTCGTTGAACCCGACCGTATTGTAGAAGCCTGCCGTCTCGGTCGTCATCTCGCGGAAGCGACGCATGCCTTCGGGTGAATCATGAAACCACCACGCAGGGCCGAGACGTAGGCACGGATAATGGCCGGCGAGTGGCGCCAGTTCGCGCGCATAGGTGGATTCGTCGAGCGTGAAGAGGATGATGGTCAGGCTCGGATCGTTGCCTACCTCGTCGAGCATCGGGCGCAGGCCGTTCACGAAATCGGCGCGCGCGGGGATGTCGGCGCCGCGGTCGCGTCCGTGGCTGGCGAACAGGCGTGCGTTGTAATTGCGGACGCTGCCCGGATGGATCTGCATGACCATGCCGTCCTCGATCGACATGCGCGCCATCTCGGTCAGCATCTGCGCGCGGAACAGTTCTGCATCGGCCGGCGTCGGATCCGGACCGACGACGCGGGCGAACAACGCCGCAGCGGCGCCCGGATCGAGGTTCGCGGTCTGCGCGGTCGGGTGGCCGTGATCGGTCGCGGTCGCCCCTGCGGCACGGAAGTCTGCGCGGCGCTTGCGGTGCGCAGCGAGATAGCCGGGCCAGGTCCAGACATCCTCGCCGGTCAACGCGGCGAACCGCTCCATCGTCGGGCGGAACGCCTCGTGCTCGACGTCGATGACGCCGTCTGGACGATAAGTCGTCACGACGCGGCCTGTCCACCCGGAGTCGCGGATCGCACGGTGGGCGTCGAGCGGATCGTCGGCGCCCTCGGTGGTCGCGAGGAATTCGATCCCGAACCGCTCGAACAGCGCACGCGGGCGAAACGCATCGGTTGCAAGCCGCTCGGCAATGCCGTCGAAATACAGGTCGCTCGTCGAGGCATCCAGCGCCACGTCGAAACCAAGCACCTCGGCGAAGACGTGATCCAGCCACGCCTGTGACGGTGTGCCGCGGAACAGATGGTAATGACTGGCAAGCGTGCGCCAGGCTTCGCGCGGGTCGGTGTCGGGTACGCCCTGCCGTGACGGTACCCCAAGCCGATCGAGCGCGATGCCCTGGCTGTAGAGCATCCGGAACAGATAATGGTCGGGCGCCAGCAACAGGCTGGTTGCGTCGCGCCACGGTTCGTTGGTCGCGAACCAGCGCGGATCGGTATGGCCGTGCGGCGAGACGATCGGCAGCGTGGCGATCTCGGCATACAGCGCGCGTGCGATCGACCGCTGGTCCGGATCGCTGGAGAACAGTCGATCGGGCGAGAGGCGAAGCGCGCGGTTCAAGCGTGCGCGGCCATATGTGCGATCCCGCGCTCAAGACCGCGCAGTTCGGCGAGGCCGCGCATCCGCCCGAGCAGCGAGTAGCCGGGCAGCGTGTGCTTCGAGAGATCGTCCAGCATCTGGTGGCCATGATCGGGGCGCATCGGGATCGAGCGTCCCTCGCGCGTCTGGAGGGTATGAATGGCGGCGACCAGCGCAACCATATCGGCATCACCGGCCAGATGCGCGGCCTCGTGGAAGGCACCATCGGGCTCGCGCTGGACCGATCGCAGGTGGAGGAAGCCGATCCGGTCGCCCAGCCGCTCGATCATGCCGGGAAGGTCGTTGTCCGCACGGGCGCCGAACGAGCCGGCGCAGAAACACAGACCGTTGGAGCGGTTGGGCACCCGCGCGAAAAGCGTCGTGACATCGGCCTCGGTACTGACCACGCGAGGTAGGCCGAACAAGGCGAAGGGCGGATCGTCGGGATGCACCACCAGCCGCATGTCGAGTTCGTCGGCCAGGGGGCAGACCGCCTCCAGGAACGCGATGTGATTGGCGCGAAGTCCCTCGGCATCTATCGCGTCATACTGCGCCAAGGCGTCGCGGAACCGATCGGCGGTAAAGGTCTCTTCGCTGCCGGGCAGTCCTGCGATGATGGTCTTCTCGAGCAGGCGGCGCGAGTCCGTATCCATGGCTGCGAACCGGCGCTCGGCGCTTTCGACAAGCGCTGGGGAGTAATCGCGCTCGGCCCCCGCACGGCGCAGAATGTGGATGTCGAAGACCGCGGCGGCCTCCAGTTCGAAGCGAAGCGCACGCGCGCCGTCGGGCATCGTCCAAGCCAGGTCGGTGCGCGTCCAGTCGATAACCGGCATGAAGTTATAGGTGACCGTCCGGATTCCGCACGCGGCCAGGTTGGTCAGGCTCTGCCGGTAATTGTCGATCAGCACGTCCCGGTCGGCGCCGCATGTCTTGATCGCTTCGTGCACCGGCAGGCTTTCGACCACCGACCAGACGAGCCCGGCCGCCTCGATCTCGGCTCGACGTGTCGCTATCGCGTCCTGCGGCCAGACGGCGCCATTCGCGATCTCGTGCAGCGCGGTCACGATGCCGGTTGCGCCGGCCTGGCGAATATCGCGCAACGTTACTGGATCGGAGGGGCCGAACCAGCGCATTGTCTCGATCATCGGCACCCAGCTTCCTCCCTCGATTGCGCGGACCTTCTGGCCTCGCTGCAGTTCATGCCTGTTTAGCAATCACAAACTTAATAGGCCAGATCCAATAAAGTGGTCAGGCCATTTTATCAGGCGGAGATCAACTGGTGAAGGCGATCGCCACACGCTGACTTCTCCGGGTCCGCGTAATTCTGCCGGGTCTACCTCGGACAGAAAAATGGGTGCGCCGGGGATAATTTGCGGCGCACCCTAGGTTGGTCGACATCGGCAATGGGGAGCGCCGATGTCGATGGGGGGAAGGGAGAATTCAGAACTGGAAATTGACCGCCAAGGCGTAGGTGCGGCCGAAATAGGAGGTGTAGAGGGGGTCCTGGCGTGTCGTGTCGACGGTCAGGCGGTTGGTCTCGTTCGTGATGTTGGAAACCTCGGCGATCAGCTTGATATGTTCGTTCAAATTGTACGAGGCCGATGCGTCGACGAAGATCGAACTCGCGTTCGACGTCGAATCCGCATCGACCGAGCCGCTGGGAACCGCCGTCAGGAACGCCGAGCGGTAGTTGACCGTCGAGCGGATGCTGAACTTGTCGTCTTCGTAATAGAGCGTCCCGCTTGCCGTTTCCGGCGACAGCCCGACCAGCGGCGCCGTCCGGGAAAGCGTCGGCGATATGACGTAATTGATGTTCGAACGAACGCGCGTGAAGTTGCCGAGCGCACCGAAATTGCGCAGCACGCCGGGCAGGAAGGTGAAGGGCAGCTGGACGTTCACCTCGAACCCGCGCAACGGCCCGCCCTCGGTGTTATTGCTGCGCTGGACCGTGAACACATCCGTCGGGCGCAACTGCGTACCGTTGAGCAGGGTCAGCGGCAGGCCGATGTCCTGGAACGCGACCGCCTGGCTGGTCGTCTGGATATAGCTTTCGATATTCTTGTAGAAATACGCGACCGAGATCAGCGAGCCCTTGGCGAAATACCATTCGAGCGCCGCGTCGAACGTATTGGCACGGATCGGTTCGAGGAACGGATTGCTGAAGGATGCGGTCTGGATCACGAGGTTTGCGGAGCCCGCGGGGATCAGCTGGCCGTACGCTGGTCGCGACATGACACGCGCCACCGACGCACGCGCGATCAGATCCGGCGTGATGTCCAGCGCGAGGTTCGCCGACGGCAGCCAGTCGTCATAGCTGCGGCTGACCTCCGATATCACGAAACGCGACGGATAGAGCGATCCGGCGGGCGCCGCCGAGGTGATCGGACCATAGGTGTCCAGGCTGGTATGGACGTAGCGGACGCCGGCATCGCCGCGCAGCGCGAAGGGCAGGGAGTTGGCGGTGTTGAACTTCACCATGGCGTAGCCCGAGCCGTATTTCTCGTAGACTCCGCCAAACGTGCCCTTGGCGCATTCGAGGCTGCAATAGACATAGTTGTCGAGACCGACCGCATCGCGGAACTTCTCCGGATCGATCGAGACGAAATCCTGCAGCAACCCGTCGAGGTTGCTGCCGACGCCCTTCGTCACGGTGGTCAAACTTGCGAGCGTCACGCCCGCCGGCAAATCGAGCGGCGTATTGGTGGCAAGCTGCCGCTCGCGCGCGGTATATTTGTTGGTGCGATACTGGCCGCCGACCTGAAGCGTGAAGTCGGGCGCCGCCTCCCATTCGCCGTTGAGGTCGAACGTCTTGCTGGTGATCGTGTTGCGGCGGATGAAATTCGACAATTGTCCGCGCTGGTCGCCGTTCGCGAGCGGTGGTCCGTATTGGAACAGCGCGGGATTGGTCGTGTCGATCCCGTAGCCGATCTTCGGAATGTCGGGATTGTCGCGAAAATCGATCGAGAAATCGCGCGTGTCGTTCGAATCGATCGCGACTTGCAGGCGGTCCACGTCGAGCCGCGACTGGTTGATGCCGGCCAGGCCATAGACCCGAACGGTATCCGAGAAGCGGTGGTCGAAGTTCAGATTGACCTGGCGATAGGTCGACGTGAACTTCTCCTGCTGCATCTCCGACCGCAAGTCGACGCCGTCGAACAGGCCGTGAACCAGCGACCCGTTGTCGTCGACCTCGATCTCGCGGACCGACGTCAGCGGCTGGCCGTTGTTCGAGATCGCGCGACCGAACGACCGTGCATCGAAATACGTGTCGAGCCGGTCGACCTTGAACCGCGAATACAGGCCGTCGAGCGATATGTCGGTGTTGGCGCTGGGCTTCCATTGCAGCGTCAGCGTGCCGGCGAGACGTTCCTGATCCTGGCTGCTCTTCACCGGACGCGGCAAGCGCGGGAGGAAGACACCGCCGCCCGGACGACCGTTCACCCCGGTACGGCTCATGATATAGTCATAGGCCGCCGCAGTGCCGGTGCGCGGATTGCCGGTGCTGCAATTGTTGGCGTCGGCGCCGATCGCCGTGCCGTTGGGCTGGGTATAGCCTCCGACCGGGTTGTTCGTCGCGGCGCCGTTATAGGTGTAGCCGACGGGCGTGCAGAACGGGAAGATGACGCCGGCGTTCGCGGTGCCCGCGGGCTGGGCCTGGCCGTAAACCGTGGTCGGCACGACATCGACCGCCGAATAGGCATATTCGTCGATATGGCGCTTCGAATAGGCGACGCTGCCGAGGATACCGAACGTGTCGCCGAACTTCTTGGAGACGAGCGCGGACAGCCGCGGATCGGCCTTTTTGCTGATGTCGTTATAGATGCCGCGCGCGGTACCGGTGAGGACGAAATCCTTTTTCTGGTCGAACGGCTTGGGCGCACGAAGATCGACCGTCGCGCCCAGCGAGCCTTCCTCGACATCCGCCGACAGTGTCTTGCGAACCGAGAGCGCGGAGAAGATTTCGGTCGGGAAGGTCACGAAGTCGAAGGAACGACCCGTCGCGACGCCACCGCGAATGTCGCTGCCGCTGACCTGCGACACGCCTTCCATGCCGTTGATGCGGACGCGTGTGAACTGCGAGCCGAGACCGCGGACCGAGATGTTGCGACCCTCGCCGCCGTCACCGCGCGAGAGCGCGACGCCGGGAATGCGCTGCATCGATTCAGCGAGGTTGGAATCCGGGAACTTGCCGATATCCTCCGCGACGATGCTGTCGATCGCGGCGGTCTCGTTACGCTTCTGGTTCAGGGCGTTGTTCAACGCCGCACGAAACCCGGTCACGACGATATCTGCGTTCTCGGCCTCCGGTGTGACCTGGGGTGAGGTGGCGGGATCTGGCGGGCTCGTCTGACTGTCCGCAGGCTGCGGCATCTGGCTGCCCGCAGTCTGCTGGGCCGTGGCAGGCGCGGCGATAAATAGGCTGACGATGCTCGTCGAGATAAGCAGTTTGCGCTTATCGAAGCTCTTACGGCTCAAAGACCCTCTCCCGATAGGCCGAGCGCGCTGAGTTGACGCTGCTCGACATTTTGCCGCCATGGTTTTCCATGGTCGACGTAGTTCGTCAGGTATCAGTCCAATTTAGATATGACAATACTGAATCATTTGGTCAGGGAGATTGTTCGACCAATTTGATTCGACTTCGATCCTGCCGCGCCGAAGCTAACGGAGAACGTAGACGCAGGGTCCGCTGCGGACGCGACCGATCGTCAGATCAGACCGAGCGTCGGGCCAGCGCGCGTCGACGCTGGTCGGTAGCGGCGCGCGCGCGCTCGACGGCCTCGGTCTCGGTGACATCGAGCAGGTGGTCGATCACGCGCGCAAGATGATCGCGCATCGCATTGCGTGCGTCGATCGGCGATCGCGCCTCCAGCGCACTCAGGATCCGGCCATGTTCTGCCATGCGGTTCTCGGTGCCGAGGCTGCCTGCCTTCGCCAGCACTTCGCGCGCAAGCGGCGAACGGAAGCGCATGTCCCAGAAGTCGGTGACGGCAGAGATGATGACGGCATTGCCCGTGGCCTCCGCGATCGCGATGTGAAAGCGACGGTCCGCGTCCTCCGCCACCAGCGTATCGTCCTGATCCATTTGCCCCAAAAGGCTGCGCAGTTCGACCAGCTGCTGTTCGGTTATCTCGGTCGCGGCGACGGCGGCGACCTCGCCTTCGAGCATGCGGCGGGCCTCGGTGATTTCGAACGCGCCGATGTCGAGCTCTTTTTCCGAGTCGTTCGAAGAGGAGGCGAGCACGAACACGCCCGATCCCTTGCGGGCCTCGACCATGCCCTTCATCTCGAGCGCGATCATGGCCTCCCGGATGGTCGGGCGACTGACCTGGAACCGCTCGGTCAGGTCGCGTTCGGCAGGCAGGCGCGCGCCGACCTGATACACGCCGTCGGCGATATCAGAGATGATCGCCTGCACGATCTTGCGATAGAGTTTGCCGCCGCCTTCAGTGCCTTGCATTACAGTCCTCGTTGAATGCGCGCGCAGCTCGGCCGAGCGTCGACGCCGCGTCTAAACCCTGTTGCGTAAAGCATCGGCGAGCCGAGTGCAGCCGAAAACCGCGCTGCGGTCGGATAAAAATGCCTTACAATCATGTTGCATGTGGCCCGACCACAATTTAAGACAGGGTTCAGGAGAGGCCGTACGACAGCGACATGTCGGCGGTAAATGATGCGAGACGACCGGACCTGTCCGGAGAGGGTTGCCCAACCCGCGCTCGCAGAAAAGAGAAAAGGGGAGGCGAATGGCTCGAGCGCTCGCAATTCTGGCCTTGGCGGCCGTGCCGTTGATGGCGCAGGCATCGGTCGATGCCGGGGCCCAAGCTGCACCGACGCAGCAATCCTCCGCCAACCAGTCAAAGGCGCCGTGGCGCGATGTGACGCCGCGCGAAGGGTTGGCCGGCTGGCGCGCGACAGGCGGCAAGGCGAGCTATGCTTTCGAGAATGGCGAGCTGATCGGGCGCGCCGAGCCGGGCAAGACCAACAGCTGGCTCGTATCCGAAGCGCAGTATGGCGACTTCATCATCGAATTCGATGCGAAGACCGATCCGGCACTCAACTCGGGCATGATGATCCGCGGTCAGAGCCGACCGGATTATCGTGACGGCGTGGTGCATGGATATCAGGCGGAGATCGACCCGTCGTCGCGCCGGTGGAGTGCCGGGCTGTACGACGAGCAGCGCCGGCAATGGCTCTATACGCTGGGTCGTAACGAGGCGGCGCGCCAGACTTTCCGTTCGGGCGACTGGAATCACTACCGTGTCGAGGCGATCGGCACGCGGCTGCGGACGTGGATCAACGGCGTGCCTGCCGCCGATGTGGTCGACGACGTCGATGCACGCGGGTTCATCGCCTTCCAGGTCCATGCGATCCCCGATGCCGAGGCCGCACGGCATCCTGAAGTGCGGTTCCGCAACGTGCGGATGATCACGGAGTCGCCGGCCCGGTTCGCGATGCCTGCGACGGCGCTTGCCGAGCAGGGATGGCTGACCAATCGCCTGTCCGCCGGTGAGCAGCGCGCCGGCTGGAAGCTGCTGTGGGACGGCAAGACCAGTGCCGGCTGGCGTAGCGTCAAAGGCCAGAAGTTTCCGGCAACGGGCTGGTCGATGGCCGACGGTGTGTTGCGCGTCGAAGGTGGCGGTGGTGGCGGCGATATCGCGACGACCCGCGACTACCGCAATTTCGAACTGTCGATCGATTTCAAGCTGACGCCCGGCGCCAATAGCGGGATCAAGTATTTCGTCGATGCGGGCCTGCTCAAAAAGGGCGAGTCGATCGGGCTCGAATATCAGTTGCTCGACGACGAGCGGCATCCCGACGCCAAGATGGGACGCGATGGCAACCGGACGCTCGGATCGCTGTATGACCTGATCGCCGCGAAAAACCTGTCCGATCCCGACAGTCCGGGCAAGCGGATCAACCCGCCGGGCTCCTGGAACCGCGCGGTGATCGTCGTCCGGGGCACGCATGTCGAGCATTGGCTGAACGGCTTCAAGATGGTCGAGTATGACCGCGGCTCCCCGGCGTTCCGGGCGCTGGTGGCGCAGAGCAAATATGCCGGCGTGCCGGGTTTCGGCGAAGGCAAGCAAGGACCGATCCTGCTTCAGGATCACGGCGACCGGGTCGAGTTCCGGTCGATCAAGCTGCGCGAACTCTGAAGGGGGATGGATCGATGGACCGTCGGACGATGATCAAGGGTGCGGGTGCCACGGTGGGGCTTGGGCTCGGCATGGCGATGAGTGCGCGCAGCTATGCGCGGATCAAGGGCGCGAACGACCGGCTCAGCGTCGCGGTGATCGGCGTGAACGGGCGCGGCCAGGCGCATATGGGCGCGTTCACGAAGGTACCGAACGTCGAGATCACGCATTTCTGCGACGTCGATTCGGCGGTGCTGGCCAAGCGTGCGGGTGAGTTCGCGGCGCGCGGCAATCCGGCGCCCAAGACCGAGGGCGATTACCGCCGCCTGTTCGACAACAAGGCGCTGGACATCATCACGATCGCGACGCCGGACCATTGGCACGCCAAGCTCGCAGTCGACGGGATGAAATCCGGGCATCACGTGTATTGCGAAAAGCCGATCGGCATCGCGCCTGCCGAAGGCGAGGCGATGATCGCCGCGCAGAAGAGCACCAAGCGCATCCTGCAGGTCGGCAACCAGCAGCGATCGAGCCCCGAGACGCGGCAGCTGCTCGCGCTCGTCCAGGCCGGCGAGCTAGGGGACGTGTACGAGGCACAGACCTGGTACGCGAACAATCGCAAGACGATCGGCAAGGGGCAGGTAACGACGCCGCCGGCCAATCTCAACTGGGACATGTGGCAGGGGCCACGGCCGCGCGCGGCGTATCGGTCGAACCTGGTCCCCTATAACTGGCACTGGTTCTGGCAATACGGGACCGGCGAACTCTGCAACAACGCGATGCACGAACTCGACGTCGCACGCTGGCTGATGGGGCTGACCTATCCGAAGACCGTGTCCGCGCAGGGCGCCAAGCGCTTCCATGCCGGCGACGACTGGGAAATGTACGATTCGCTCGCGCTGGACCTGAACTACGACAACGACCGGGTGATCCGCTGGAACGGCCAGAGCTGCAATGCGATGCTGACCTATGGGCGCGGACGCGGCGTCCTGCTGCTCGGCACCAAGGGGTCGGCGGTGGTCGATCGCAACGGTTTCGAACTCTACGACCTCGCGGGCAAGTCGATCCGGCAGGTGATGGCCAAGGCGACGTCGGAAACCACCGGTACGGTCGGCGAGGGTGTCCTCGACGTCTATCACGCCGGCAATTTCGTCGACGTGATCCGCGGCCGCGCTTCCGCGCTCAATTCGCCGATCGCCGAGGGACATATCAGCACGACGCTCTGCCATCTGGGCAACATGGCCTATCGCACGAACAGCATGCTGACCGTCGATCCGACGACCGGCAAGCCGAGCAGCGCGGAGGCGATGAAGCTGTGGTCGGTCGCGTACGAACCCGGCTGGGAGGTCAAGGCCTGACGTGAGCATCGTAGCGCATGTCGAGCGCTTCGTTGCGATGGGAACGCGGGTCGAGCTGCACGTGTTCGGCGGCGAATTTGCGGATGCCGTGATCGCAGCGCGGCGCGCGATCGAGGAGGTCGACGATGCGTTGACGATCCATCGACCGTCGCCGACGACCGCGGTCAACGACGCGCTTCTCGCCGGGCGGGGCGTTGCGATCGACGATCCGGTGCTGATCGAGGCGCTGATCGCGATCCAGGACGTGCATGCGCTGACCGACGGGCTGTTCGATCCCGCGATCGACCAGCGGTTCGGCGGGGCGGGGTGGGGCGATGTCGAGTTCGACCCGCGCACGGCGCGGATCGCCGCGAAGCGCCCGCTCGCGCTGGATTTCGGCGGCTTCGGCAAGGGGTTCGCGCTGGATCGGGCGTGCGCGGCGTTGCGCGATGCAGGCGTCGTCTCGGCGTGTCTTTCGGCCGGCGAGAGCTCGCTGGCGGTGATCGGCGAGCATCCGCTCGGGGGTGGCTGGCCGTTCGCGATACCGCATCCGTCGATCGACGGCGCGGTGCTGATCGAGCTCGACCTCATCGATGAGGCGCTGTCGATCTCGACGACGGTGGGCGCGGGGACGCACGCGCCCGAGCGTGCGGCGATGGTCCGGCCGAGCGATTGCGCGACCGTCACCGCGGCACGCTGTGCGGTGGCGGTCGATCGCAGCGGCGGTCGAGCGGAGGCGCTGAGCACCGCTTTGCTGGTCGCGGACGACGCGGGTGCGCGACGGCTGGTGGAGGGCGCGCCGACCCGGCGTTTCCTGTATGATCTTTCCCAAGAGGCGGCGCCGACCGTCGACGTAGCGAGGATGCACGCGGCATGACCGACAAGGATTTCGACCTCACGCGGCGATCGTTCATCGATCGCGTGATGATGGCGACCGCTGGCGCGGGAATGGCGGCCGCAGCGCCTTGGGCCGTGTCCGCGGCGTCGGCGGCGGCGGGGGCGGCGGGCGCCGATCCAGTCAAGACAAACCCGGTCCGGCTCGGCGTGATCGGCACCGGCGACCGTGGCCGGACACTGATCCAGAACATCAACAAGACGCGCAACTGCGCAGTCGTCTCGATCTGCGATACCTATGCGCCGAACCTGGCGAAGGCACGCCAGTGGGTGGGCCCGACGACGCCCGTCTTCAGCGATCACCGCGCGATGCTCGACGCGGGCGGGATCGATGCGGTGGTGATCGCGACGCCGCTGCACCTGCACGCGCGGCACAGCTTCGATGCGTTCGATGCGGGGCTGCATGTGTGGTGCGAAAAGGCGATGGCGCGCACGATCGCGGATTGCGGCGCGATGGTGACCCGGTCGCAGGCGGCGAACAAGGTGCTCCAGATCGGCCATCAGCGGATGTTCCACCCGACCTATCTCAACGCGTTGAAGCGCGCCAAGGCCGGCGAGATCGGATCGCTGACCCAGATCCGGGCGAGCTGGCACCGCAACAATGCCTGGCGTCGCGCGGTGCCTGCCGACGCCACCGATCGCCAGATCAACTGGCGCCTGTACCGCGACAGCTCGGCGGGGTTGATGACCGAACTGGCGACGCACCAGCTTCAGGTCGGCAACTGGTTCTTCGACGCGCCGCCGACGCGGGTGATCGGCTCGGGCAGCATCTGTTTCTGGAAGGACGGCCGCGAGGTCTACGACCATGTCGCGCTGATCTACGAATATTCGGGCGGGCGGAAGTTCATCTACACCTCGCTGCTGAACAACGCGCGCTATGGTTGCGAGGAGCAGATCCAGGGCAGCAAGGGCACGATCGAGCCCGAACTCGGCCGCATCTATCAAGAGGTGCCGGCCAAGGTGCTGGCGCTGCAGCGGATGCAGAAGGATGTCGCGCGTGGGCACAAGCGCACCGTGCCGATTGGCGGCGCCACCTGGTTCCCCGAGCTGCCCGTGACGACACCCGGCGAGTCGCTCGGCTGGGGCGAATATGACGAGACGATGCTGCAGTTCGAGGGGTTCGGCACCGCGGTGCGTGCGGGCAAGCCGCTGCCCGGACTGCTGCGCCAGGCCTATCAGGCGAGCGTCGCCTCGCTGCTCGGCGAACAGGCGATGGACCGCGGCGAAGCGATGACCTGGCCGACGAATCTGGTTGCGATCTGACAAGGGGAATAGCTGTGACCGATACCAACCGACGCGGGGTCCTCGGACTTGGCCTGACCGCTGGCCTTGCCGCCGGGTTTGCCGCCGACGCGTTCGCGCAATCCGCCACGCGCGGCGATGCGCCCACCGAGGGTGCGGTCGCGCGTCCGGCACCGGAGGCGAAATACCGCCTACCATTTGCGGTGATCGGGATGGACCACAACCACATCTATGGCATCACCGATGCGATCATCCGCGGCGGCGGCGTGCTCACGACTTTCTACGCAACCGATCCGAAACAGATCGCGATGTTCAGGAAGCGCTACGGCGACGTGAAGCTTGCGCGATCCGAGCAGGAGATCCTCGACGACCGAACGATCAAGCTGGTGTGCAGCGCGGCGATCCCCAGCCTGCGCGCGCCGCTGGGCATCCGGGTCATGCGTGCGGGCAAGGATTATCTCAGCGACAAGGCGGCGGTGACGACGCTGAAGCAGCTTGCCGACGTCCGCCGCGCGATCAAGGAGACCGGGCGCAAATACGGGATCATGTATTCCGAACGGCTCGAGGTGCCTGCCGCGGTGATGGCGGGGCAACTCGTCCATGACGGCGCGATCGGGCGGGTGATCCAGACCGTGAACCTCGCACCGCACCGGTTGTCCGCCGCGAGCCGTCCCGACTGGTTCTGGGACCCGGCGCAGAACGGCGGTATCCTGACCGATGTCGGCAGTCACCAGGCCGACCAGTTCGTCTACCTGACGGGCAGCAAGCGCGCGCAGGTGCTCGCATCGCAGACGGGGAACTTCGGCAATCCCGCGCATCCCAAGTTCGAGGATTTCGGCGACATGATGCTGAGCGGCGACGGCGGCTCGGGCTATGTCCGGGTCGACTGGTTCACGCCCGACGGCCTGCCGACCTGGGGCGACGGCCGCCTCTTCATCCTCGGCACAGAGGGCTATATCGAGCTCCGTAAATATGTGGACATCGCGGGGCGGCCGGGCGGCAACCACCTGCTGATCGCCGACAAGAAGGGGACGCGCTATCTCGATTGCTCGAAGGTGCCGTTGCCGTTCGGGCCGCAGTTCGTGACGGATCTCGTCGAACACACGTCGGTCGCGCAGGATCAGGAGGGTGCGCTGCTCGCGGCCGAACTCGTGCTGACTGCCGAGGCACGCGCGACCCCTGCAAGACGATGAACCGGTGGAGGGGCGGACCGGCACGCGCGCGGCGGCCCGCCGCGTCGCTGTCGTCGGTCGGTTTCGGTCTTGCGCTGGCCTCGCTGGCGTTGGTGGCGCAGGGAGGGGCCGGGGCGGGGGCCGGGGCCGGTCAGGATCACGTATCGCTCAGCCAATATGTCGACCCACTGCTCGGCACGGGCGATGACGACCAGGGCGACACGATCCCCGGTCCGACGCTGCCCGCCGGATCGATCCACCCGAGCCCGAACACGATCACGTCGACGACGAGCAATGCGGGCTATGACCGCGACGCACCGCTGAGCGGGTTTGCGCAACTCCATACGCAAGGGTATGGCGGCACGCCGAGCTACGGCACGTTTCTCGTCTCGCCCCAGACCGGCACGTTGCAGACGCGGGAAGCCGATCATCTCTCGCCAAAGCGGAACGAGCATGCAGCGGCCGACGGCTATTCGGTGACCCTGACGCGCTATGGCACCGACGTGGAGATTGCCCCGGCGCACCATGCCGCGCTGTACCGGTTCACTTTTCCCCACTCCGGCTTCAGGTCCGACGATGCGCACCTGCTGTTCGACGTCACCCGCAAGATCATGGGCCAAATGGGGAGCGCGGGGTCCGACGTGACGCTGTTTCCCGATGAAGGGAAGATCGTCGGCCGGGTCCGCACCAAGAACTACTGGTCGCCCGCGCAGGTCGATATCTGGTTCGTCGCAAAGGTCGATGCGAAGCCGACCGCGTGGGGCATCGAGCGATCGAACGTGCGGCAGGCAGGCGCGACTAGCGGCAGCGCCCCCGCCGATCAGCCGCTGCGCGCCTGGTGGACGTTCGGCAGCACAGATCGCAAACCCATCGAGATGAAGATCGCGGTCTCGTTCGCCAGCGCGCAGCGCGCAGAGGAGTTGCTCGAGCAGGACATACCCGGCTGGGATCTGGCCGGTGTCCGGATGGCGGCGGCCAAGGCCTGGAACGACGCCCTGGCACGCATCACGATCGAGGGCGTCGGCAAGGCAGATCGCCGCCGGTTCTACACGTCGTTGTATCACAGCACGATCCAGCCCCGCGATCGATCGCAGGACCAGGTGAAAAGCGAGCGGACGTCGCCGCTCTATGACGATCACTACACATTATGGGATACGTACCACACGCTCTATCCCCTGATGTCGATCGTCCGGCCCAGGACCTACGCGGGCGTGATCGGATCGTTCATCCGGACATGGGAACGCTATGGCGCGGCCTGCGCGGCGTAGCTGGGGTCGACTGGACGAAAGCCGCCGATGTCGCCCTGTTCAACGCGTTCGAACGGCGCCGGCCACGGTATCTCGTCGACGGCTATTTCGCGGTCGACGATCGCAGTCCCGAAGGAACGCCGCAGCGGTCGCGCTCGGGTTCGGCCACCACGGGCATGGCGCTCAACGACTATTACGCGGCAAGGCTGGCGGCGGGTACGGACCGTCCGGACGAGGCAGCGGTGTTGGCGAAGCGGGCGAGCAACTGGCGTAACGTATGGGACGCGAATGCCGTGAGCGACGGATATACCGGCTTTGTCGGTCCCCGCTTTGCCGACGGGCGTTTCCAGCCCAACGATCCCAAGCGGGGCTGGGACGGAAAGACGCACGACAATTTCGGCTTCTACGAAGGCACGGGGTGGATTTATTCCTACGCGCCGGTCCACGATGTGCCCGGGATGGTGGCGATCATGGGAGGGCGAGTGGCCTTCACCCGGCGACTGCAGCACGCCTTCGATGCCAAGCTGATCGATTTCACCAACGAGCCGTCCTTCTCAACGCCGTGGCTCTTCAGCGACGTCGGTCGGCCGGACCTGGCGAGCTATTATGCCGATGTGGTCTTCAGGCGGTTTACCGCGAACGCCTATCCCGGCGACGAGGACAGCGGCGCGATGCGTTCGCATTATGTCTTCAACCGCATCGGGCTGTTCCCGAAGCTTGGCAGCGATCTCTATTATCTCCACGCGCCGCACCAGCCGCGTACCCGGATCACGCTCGAGAACGGGCGGACCTTCACCATCGTCGCGCGCGGGCAGGGGGCGGGTACGCGTTACATCCGCGCGGCGAGGCTGAACGGACAACCGCTCGACGTACCCTTCCTGACGCAGGCCGCGATCGTCCAGGGCGGCATGCTGGAACTCGAGCTGGGCCGCACGCCAAACCACTGGGGACGCTCCGCTTCGGTCCTGCCGTAATACGCCGCGATCGAGGCCGGGATCGTGTGCCCGGCCCCGGCCCCGGCCCCGGACCCTGCGCCGTCAGCGGCGGCGACGTGTGCCGGACTGCGGCACGGTGGTCGGTTCACCGGGGACCACGGTCTTGGGTGCCGCGCTGAGCCGGCGGATCAGATCGGTCTCCGCCTTGCGATACGGCGTGCCATCGGCGCGGAAGACCTCGTGGAACCAGATCGTCGGTTCCTCCATCACATACGGCTTTTTCCAGCTGTCCCAGGGCAGGCGGGTCTGCGTCTTCCCGTCGACGAACCCCCAGTTCATCATGGCGACATTGTAGCGCTTGGCGATCGGCAGCGAGCCGTCGAACGTCGATCCGTTGCCGCGCGCCATATATTCGGTGCACAGGATCGGCCGGTTGTACGGCAATAATTGACGCACGCGCGCCTCGAACGTTTCGGGCCAGCTGTAATCGTGGAACGTGATGACGTCGGACTGGCCGAGCTGCAGCTTCTCCATCGGCGACAGCTTGCCACCGGTCGGGGTCCAGTCGTCATGCTGCCACACGCCCGAGGTCAGCGGCTGCGACGGGTCGGCGTCGCGTGCCCAGTCGAACGCCTGCGCCAGCAGCGCCCGGACCAGCGGTTCCTTGCCCTCCTGGCCCTTATACTGATCGGCGCCGTTGTCGGGTTCGTTCCAGACGTCCCAGCCCAGGATGCGGTCGTCCTTGGCGAACGCGCCGACGATTCCCTGCACATACGCCTTGTACGCAGGGTAGCGGCTCCGGTCGCGCAACCCCGGCAGGCCCGGACCCTGCACCCAGCCCGAATTGTGCACGCCGGGGATCGGCGGATGCTGTGGCCCGAGCTTTGGATCGGGATCCCAGCAGCTGTCGAACAGCACGAACAGCGGACGGATGCCGTGCGCGCGCGCCATCGTCAGGAATTCGTCGACGCGGCGCTTGAAACCTTCGGGATCCTGGACCCAGAGCTGGTCGTGGAGGAACACGCGCATCGTGTTCATCCCGATACCCTGGGCGAGCCCCAGTTCGTAGTCGATCCGCTTGGGATCCCACGTCGTCGCCTGCCACATTTCGAGCTGGTTGATCGCGGAGGCGGGGGTGTAGTTCGCACCCACCAGCCAGGGTTGCTTGGCGTACCATGCGGTGGCCTGCGCCTCGGTCCAGCGCGGACGGGCGTCGGCGGTGCCGGCGCTCAGTGCACTCGTCGCCGCGAGCGCGGCCAGCAGTAAGTTTTTCATGCCTTCTCCCGTGTCAGCGCTGCTCGGACAGCGTCGTATGATGCCGCTCGTGTCGGCCGCTTAAGTCGAACACTGCAGGTCCTGACCGCTTAGGTCTACACGCGCTTCACCGTCATCGGAATGGCTAGTTTGGAGCAGGGGCAGTCCGGTCGCGCAGGGCATGCACCACGGCAACGGCGAACTAGCCGCCGTTGCCACGCTTACCCCGCGCACCTGCCCGTCAGTATCGTACGCTGATCGTCCCCATGACCGAGCGTGGGGCGCCGTAATAGCCGCCGTCGAAGTTGGTTGCGGTCAGGTATTTGGTGTTGGTGACGTTCCGCAGGTTTACCGCGGCCGATATGTTGGGGGTGATGCTGTACGCCGCCAATAGGTCGAGCAACGCGTAATTGCCCTGCCGGCCCAGCCCGCTCGGCGAGATGATGCGGCTCTGGTACTGCGCGGCAGCGCCCAGCTTGAGCGCCGGCAGCATCGGCAGCGTATAGCTGAGGTTCAGCCGCCCGGTATTGCGTGCGACGTAGCGGCGGACCGGATTGCCCTCGGGATCCTCGATCCGCATCACGGTGTAACCGCCGGTCATCTGCAGACCCGGTGCGATCTGACCGCCGACATCGATCTCGACGCCTTCGGACTGCGCGTCGATCCCGACATAATAGGTGCGCGTGACGTTGTTCTCGACGACGATGCCGGCCGCCTCTGCGGTGTTGTCCTGCCGCGTCCTGAACAGTGCGACCGTCGCGTTCAGCCGGCCGGCGAACCAGTCGCCCTTGATCCCCAGTTCGAGGTTTTCGCCTTCGATCGGATCGATGATGCGCCGGTTGAAGTCGAGCAGCTGGTTCTGCGGATTGAAGATCGTCGCGTAGCTGCCGTAGACGCTGAGGTTGCGCGTCACGTCGACCGTCGCGCCTGCGAACGGCAGGAAGCGGGTGGCATCGAAATCGGTGTTCGTGCCGTAGGAGAAGCCCGTGCTCTTGGCGTGGGTCACGTTGCCGCCGAACATCACCTTCACCGCGTCGCCGGGGTTGAAGCGAATGAGGCCGTAAGCGGTCTCGCGCGTGGTGTGCGTGTTCTGGCTCGAGATCGGATCGCTCGAGAATTCGGTCGGGAAGTTGGGCAGCGGGAAATTGCCCGCGAACAGGTCGGGGTAAGGCAGGTACGTGCCGATCGTGCTGTCGTCGTAGCTCGACTGCTGGATATATTCCTGTGCGCTGCGGTTCACGCCGATGTTGATCTCGTGCTCGCGGCCGAGGAACGTCACGGGCCCGGCGATGTAGGCCTCCATCGTCAGGTTGCGCGTGGTCGCGCGGAACTTGCCGGGGTAGCTCTGGATGCCGACCTGGAAGCCGGTCGCGGGATCGATACCGATGCCGTCCGCATCGTTCCGCAGCGGGTTGCCGTAAACGTAGAACAGCGTGTTGTTCTCGTCGGTTGCGCGACGGATGGCGCTGGCGCGGGCGACCCAGCCGTTGCCGAAGCGGTGCGTGATGTCGCCGAAGATCTGGCGATCGATGACGTTCCAGCTCGACCAGTCGGGGGCGATGTTCGACGAGCGTGCGAAGTCCAGCGGCGTGCCGTCGCTATAGGTGATCGGGATCGCGCCCCACATCGCGCCGCGGCTCTTGTGATCCTGATGGCCATAGCCTGCGCTGACGGTAGTGTTGGCGCCCAGATCCGCCTCGACGATACCGTAGCCGACCCAGCGGCGCAGGCCGTAGCGGTCGAGATAGCTGTCGCCGTCCTGATACGCGCCAACCGCGCGCGCGCGGACGCTGCCGTCCTTGGTGATCGGCACGCTCACATCGGCCTCGCCGCGATATTGATCGAACGAGCCATATTGCCCGCTCGCGCGCACCTGAAGGTCCTTGGTCGGGCGCTTGCGGATGAAGTTGACCACTGCCGACGGGTTGCCGGTCGAGGACAGCAGACCGGGCGCGCCACGGACCACTTCGATATGGTCATAGAAGGCGGTGTCGATCGAGCCGGTCTGGATGCCGAACGCGAACGGGACGCCGATGCCGTCGACCTGGAACGTCTGGATGTCGAAGCCGCGCGCGGAGAAATAGACGCGGTCGGTCTCGCCGGCCTGCACGTTGATGCCCGGTACCGTGGCAAGCAGCGTATTGACGTCGTTGAGCTGGAAATCCTCGATCTGCGCGCGCGTGACGACGCTGATCGACTGCGGCGTCTCCCGAAGTGTCAGGTTGAGCCGCGTCGCGGTCGTCTGCCCGGGGATCGTGTAATCGCTGCTGCCCTCGGTCCGTGCGCCGGTGACAACGATCTCTTCAGTCGATTGGCCCGCCTGGAGTAGGGGTTCGGTCCCGACATCGGGCTTGTTGACGGGCTCGGCATCGAGAGTGGCCGCGGTCATCAGAACGGCGAGCAAGGCAGTCATTCGTTTCCCCCAGGTAGCGCTTGCGGCCTATTGGAACGTATGAAAACCTAATGCAAGTCGTTATCAATAAGATTGCGCGGTTTGCTTGATGGCGGTGCGCGTCGATCATGCGGCCGCTTTCGACGCGTTTCGTGCTCGCGCCATCCAAGCGATCATACCGGTTGCCGGCGATCTCCCCCGATAGAACCAGGGCCGTGTCACGCCGGTGAAACGTATCTGGCATAGCGACTGGCGGTGAACTCGTGGTCCCCGTCGTCAAAACTCTTCCCGGCGAAGCGCCCGGCCAAGCTATTGACGATCATGCCGGGCATCGCCGCGTTCTGCGTGTATTTTGCGATGTACGGGTTTCGCAAGCCAATCGCCGCGGCGGGGTTCGACGGCGTGCCCGCCGTGTTCGCCGGGCTCGACTACAAGACGGCGCTGATCCTGTCCCAAGCGGTCGGCTATGCGCTGTCGAAGATGATCGGCGTGCATGTCGTGTCGGTCCATCGGCCGGAGCATCGCACGCGCCTGATCCTCTCACTGATCGGCGCGGCGTGGGCGGCGTTGTTGCTGCTGGCGCTGTTGCCTGCCCGGTTTGGCCCGCTGGCGATGCTGCTGAACGGGTTGCCGCTCGGGATGATCTGGGGGCTGGTGTTCAGCTATCTGGAGGGGCGGCGCAACTCGGAGGTGCTGGCGTCGATCCTGACCGCAAGCTTCATCCTCTCGTCGGGCGCGACGCGATCGGTCGGGAGCCTGTTGCTGGTGCACGGCGTCGGCGCGTTCTGGATGCCGGCACTGACCGGGCTGATCTTCACGCCGCTGCTGCTGGCCGGCATGGCGGCGCTTGCCCGATCCCCACCGCCGGACGTCGCGGACTCGAAGGCGAGAGGCGTTCGCGGTCCGATGGATGCGACGGCACGGCGCGCCTATCTGAAGCGGCACTGGGTGCCGGTGACCGCGCTGGTCGCGGGTTACACGATGTTGGCGGCACTTCGCGACCTGCGCGACAATTTCGCGCCCGAACTGTGGATCGCACTCGATCACCCGGCGACGCCTGCGCTGTACATCGCGACGGAGGTGCCCGTTGCGGTGATCGTGCTGCTCGGCCTGGCGATGCTGGGGCTGGTACGCGACAACCGGTATGCGGTGGTCACGATCCACGGCGTCATCATGGCGGGCGCCGTGATCCTTGGCGGATCGATGCTGGCGTTGCGCGCAGGGGCGATCGGCCCGGTGACCGGCATGATTCTGACCGGCGTCGGTATCTACCTCGCCTATGCCCCGTTCAGCGCGATCCTGTTCGACCGCATCATGGCCGCAAGTCCGTCGCCTGGCACCGCGGGATTCCTGATCTATCTGGCGGACGCGTTCGGCTATTCGGGCAGCATCGGTCTGTTGCTAATGCGGAGCACGACCGCGCCTGGGCGGGACTGGCTCGGGTTGTTCCTAGATGCCGGCGTGCTGACCGGCGCTGCGTTGCTGGTGCTAACCTTCGTCTCGGCATTTTGGTTCTTCCGCCATCCGCCGCTGCGGTGAGGGCGCTCAGACGGTGTGGAGCCGGACGCCGGCGCGGGTGGCGGCATCGGCGATCACCGGTGGCGCGGGCAGGTCGGTGACGAGGTCATGGACTTGCGCGAAGTCGGCGACATGGACGGTGCCGGCGCGGTCGAACTTTTCCGCGTCGGCGACGACGATCACTCGGCGCGCGCCATCGAGCAGCGCGCGTTTGTAGGCGGCCTCGTCGGGTTCGAAATCCATGAAGCCGCGCTTGGCCTCGATCGCGCCCATCGACAGGATCGTCGCGTCGGGCGAGAAGCCGCGCGAATACCGGATCGCCTCCGCGTCGAACGTCGCGCGGTAATCGACGTTGACCGCGCCGCCGGCCAGGAAGACGCGGATCCCGTCGCGACCGAGCATGTCGCCTGCCACCTCCAGGTTGTTCGTGACGATCGTCAGTCGTCGCCGATCGGCGAGCGCGCGTGCGACCCAGCACGAGGTGGTGCCCGAATCGATCAGCACGGTCATCCCGTCCTCGATCAGCGTTGCGGCACGGCGCGCGATCGCCTGCTTTGCATCCGCCTGGGCCTGCATCCGCAGCCGGTACGGCGCCTCCAGCCGATTGTCGGGAAGCTTGACCCCGCCATGCACCTTGTACGCGCGACCGCTCGCCTCGAGTTGGCGCACGTCGCGCCGGATCGTCTCGTCCGACACTGCGAAGTGATCGGCGAGCATCGTGATCGAACACGATCCTCGCGCTTCCAGCAACGCGACCAGACTGGCGATACGATCCGACTGCGTCACTAAGGCTTCTCCTGTCGCGCCTGTTTCTTCGCATCTCCCATCCTGCACAAGCCACAAAATACCAATCATATCCACATAATGTCACAGGCATGTCACACCGCGCTTGCAAGGGCATCGGCACGGGATGCCCGGCGAAATTCGGACCGCGGCAGGGGAAGACGACATGACCAAGTGGATGATGGGGGCTGCGATCCTCGCGATCGTGGCATCGACGAACGCACATGCGCAGACGACGGAAACGCCGGCCCCGATACCGACCGCGGCGCCGACGGCCGAGGCGGAACAGCCGCGCAGCGACGAGATCGTCGTGACGGGACAATCCACGGCATTTGCGAACACGCGCGTGACCGCGCCGATGATCGAGCGCCAGTCCGCGCTGTCCAGCGTCAACGATGTCATCAGCGAATTGCCCGGCGTGTTCGTGGGCGAGGGCGATGCGTTCGGCTCGTCCGACTGGGCCACCTCGATCAGCATCCGCGGCTTCAACAGCGGCGGCGGCGGTGGCCAGCAGATCGGCTCGACGATCGACGGCTTGCCGAACGGCGGGTCGGGCTATGGCGGCGGATCGCGCGCCAACCGGTATATCGACGTTCTCGACCTGAAGACCGTCAACGTGTCGCAGGGGACCGCCGACATCTCGTCACGCTCCAACGAGGCGCTGGGCGCGACGCTGGATTACGTGACCTCCGATCCGACCGCGGACAGCCGGTTGCGCTTCACCGCAGCGGGCGGCGATTTCGGCGCGCGCAAATTCTACGTGCGCGGCGATACCGGCACGATCGCACCGAATACGACCGCCTATGTCAGCGCGTCGACCTCGCGCGTCCGCGACTGGATCGGCGGATCGGGCAAGACGCGGCGGGACCATCTGGACGCGAAGGTGCTCAGTCGTGTCGGTACGGTCGATCTGACCGGCTTCGTGTCGTACGACGATGCCGACGAGTCGGAGTTCGGATCGGTGTCGCCGGCGCAGTTCGCGAACGACCCGAACCATGACGCCTATACCGACAGCTGGACCGGCTTGCCGTATATCGACCAGGCCTATCGCTCGACGTCGCGCGCGCTGCGGAAGAACCTGTTCGGGTATCTGAAGGCGCGTACCGAAATCGGCGAAGTGAAGCTGCAGGTGGCGGGCTATTATCACCGGATGCGCGGCCGCGGCGATTTCGCGCCGCCCTATCTGGTGGATGTCCGCGATGACGGCACCGGCAATCCGGAAAGCGAATTTGTAGGCGGCCCGACGGTGCGCGGCAGCGACGCGGTCGGCAAGATCTACTTCGTCACGCCCACCGGTGCGGCCGCGACGATGACCGCGGGCTGCGTCGGCACCAGCGGCGTACCTGCGGAATATTCGCCGGCCTGCTACGCGTCCGACGCGACGCCGGTCATGTCGTACCGCCACACCCACTACAAGAACGACCGCATGGGCTTTACCAGCGACGTCGACTGGCAGCATGATTTCGGCGTGGTGCAGAACCAGTTCCGCGCCGGATTCTGGTTCGAGCACAGCCGCGCCAACCAACTTCGCGACTGGCACAAGGTGACCAACGCGCGCGTCGGGCCGGCCTATGACGGCACGCCGTACTACGTGCAGTTCAGCACCGACTATGGGCTCGACGAGGTGATGTATTATGCCGAGGACGCGGTGACCTATGGCCCGGTCACCGCACGGCTCGGCGTCAAGCAGTTCTTCCTCGACCAGAGCCGCACCGAACTGCTCGGCGACCTGAGCGCGACGTCGATCCAGTCGCATTCCGATCCGCTGATCAACGCCGGTCTGACCTATGTGACGCCGCTGCAGGGCATGGAGCTGTTCGCCGGCTATTCGCAGAACTTCGCCGCGATCGGCAACGGTCCGCTCGGTCAGCCGCCCGAGACGATCCGCAACCTGCGGCCGGAAACCGCGAACAACATCGAGATCGGCGCACGCTACAATACCGGGCGCGTCCAGGCGTCGCTGACCGGCTACGACATCAAGTTCAAGAACCAGATCGTCTCGATCTCGTCGAATCTCGTCACCGGGATCGACTATCTCGAACAGCAGGACAGCGTTTATCTGAACGTCGGCGGGGTGAAGAGCCGCGGCATCGAGGCGGCGCTCGCCTACCGCGTGCTGCCGCCGCTGACCCTGTCGGGCAGCTTCACCTACAACCATGCGACGTATATCGGCACCGGCGACGCCGCACAGGATGCCGATGTCGGCGTGACGCCGGGGCAGCAGGTGATCAATTCGCCGCGTACGATGTGGGTGGTGTCGGCGGACTATAAGAAGTCGTTCTTCAAGGCGGGCGTCGCCACCAAGTTCGTCGGCGACCGCAATATCGACACGCAGGGCAAGGCGCAGGCCGGGAGCTTCACGCTGGTGAGCGGCTATGTCGGCGCCGATCTGGAGGCGGTGAGCGAGCAGCTCAAGGGCGTGTCGTTCACGGTGCAAGCGACCAACCTGACCGACGAACGCTATCTGTCGAGTGCCGATGGCGGCTCGGCGTTCCTCGGCACGCCGCGGACCGTGACCGCGTCGCTGTCGCTCGACTTCTGATCTGAAATGGGCATGGTTCGTCGGCGTTTGCGGACCATGCCTTCTACCTTTGGATTGCCCGGATGACTGACGTTTCCCGCCGTTCGCTGCTAGGTGCCAGCCTTACCGGGGCCGCGCTGTCCGCGTTTCCCGCGGCGATCGCGCGGGCGGCGGCAATCGCGCCCGACGTGAAGACCAGGTCGATCATGGATGTCGAGCACGTCGTCATCCTGATGCAGGAAAATCGCGGCTTCGATCATTATTTCGGGTCGCTGCGCGGCGTTCGCGGGTTTGCCGACCGCTTGCCGATCCCCGTTCCCGCGGAGTCCGATGCGACGAAGCCGGCACCGGTCTGGTATCAGCGCGACCGGACGGCCCCGGATGGCGCGCGCACCGTGTCGCCGTTCCATCTTGCGACGCGCACGAATTTCGACCTGATGCGGATGGAGGGCACGCCGCACAGCTGGCCCGATGCGCAGCGCGGCTGGGACGAGGGGCGGATGGCGCACTGGCCCGAGGCGAAGAGCCAACGCGCGATGGGCTATTACCGGCGCGAGGACATCCCGTTCCAGTTCGCGCTCGCCGAGGCGTTCACGGTCTGCGATGCATATCATTGCTCGGTCCAGACCGGCACCAACACCAATCGCCTGTTCCTGTGGAGCGGCACCAACGATCCCGGCGGCACGCTGGGTGGTCCGGCGATCGGCAATTCGCACGACAGCTTTCCCGGGGATGGCGGCAACCCCGAACCGTACCGCTGGACGACGGTGGTCGAGCGATTGCAGGCGAAGGGCATCGACTGGCGCATCTACCAGGACATGGCGGATAATTTCACCGACAACCCGCTCGTCGGGTTCGCAGCGTTCCGCGACGCGCACCGGGGTGGCGGGGACCTGGCGTTGCGCGAGCGCGCGTTGACGACCCGGGGACTCGACGTATTGCGCGCCGACGTGCTCGCCGGGCGACTGCCACAAGTGTCGTACGTGATCGCCACGGCAAAGGGCTCCGAGCATCCCGGCCCGTCGAGTCCTGCGCAAGGCGCGGCCTATACCGCCGAGGTGCTCGACGCGCTGACCGCGGATCCGAAGGTCTGGGCGCGGACCGCGTTGCTGGTCATGTTCGACGAGAATGACGGGTTCTTCGATCACGTTCCGCCACCCGCACCGCCGTCGCACGCGGCAGACGGCACGGTCCTCGGTGGCTCGACCGTTGATCTTGAGGGCAGTTATCACGCTAACCCGAGCAAGGGCGATGCCGCGCTCGATCTGCCGGCGTATCGTGGGCGGGCGTATGGGCTGGGCCCGCGCGTGCCGATGTATGTCGTGTCGCCGTGGAGCCGCGGCGGGTGGGTCAATTCGCAGGTGTTCGATCACACCTCGGTGATCCGCTTCCTCGAACGCCGCTTCGACTTCCACGAGCCCAACATCGCGCCGTGGCGTCGCGCGGTCTGCGGCGACCTGACCTCCGCGTTCGACTTCACCGCTGCCGACCCTGCGCCGTTCGCCGCCATGCCCGATCCGCACGCGGATGCCGTCCGGGCTGCGGCGATTCCTAAGCAGGTGAGCCCGCAGGCGCCGGTCGGTTCATCACTTCCATGGCAGGAGCCCGGGATACGTCGTGCCCGCCCGCTACCGTATGCGTTGACCGTCGGCGAGACGATCGCCGATGGCGCAATCCATCTACGTTTTGCTGCGGAAGGCGAGCAAGCGGCGGTATTTCACATCTACGACCGGACCGACCTGGCGCAAGCGCCTCGCCGCTTCACCGTCGAGCCCGGACGCGCGTTGGATGGGCGCTGGCCGTTCGATCACGAAGGTCGTTACGATCTCTGGGTGCTCGGTCCGAACGGGTTTCATCGACATTTCATGGGTCACCGGGACGACCCGGCGCCGTTGTCCGGGCTGGTCTGGCGCGCGACCGCGACCGAGATGGCGTTGCGCCTTCCCGCCGGGCACCGCACGCACGAGCTGATCGCGCGGACCGAACGCATCGGCGCGACGACCTTGGTGACGCCGCTGACCGAAGCGGAGCGTAGCTGGCCGCTGGGCAAGAGCTATGGGTGGTACGACATCACGGTCGTTGCAGCGAAAGTGCCGAACTATCTGCGGCGGGTATCGGGGCGTATCGACGCCCCCGGCCGATTGACGTGCAGCGATCCGTTCGGGACGTTTCAGCCGGTCTGACTCTCGTCATTCCGTAGCACCTGAGGGGCTGGAACGCGGCGAACCGAGCGCAACACTATGCGCGCACTATGCGATCGGCCGGGATCGATCTCGAAGCGCTATGCCGTGACCCGTAATTATCGGGAGCGGGCAGGACGCTCGCGATACGAAAGGCACGTAGGCGAAATGTCGTCTGAACCCATATCGGAGCCCGATCCTACCGGGCTCGTCATCTATGTCGGCCAGGATCGCGCAGGCCATTGGCTGGTCCAGGACAGCAGGCGCAACCTCGAAGGCCGCTTCATCTCGTACGGCGCCGCGATGGGCTATGCGCAGGCCGAGCGGGATATTTACCATGCGAGCGTCGAGATTGCCGCACTGCCGCTGACGCCGCTCGTCTCCTTTGCTCCGGTCGGTCGCGACGAGCGTGCGCTGCCGCGGGCGGCCTGACGGAGGGATGGAATGAACGTACATGCTCTTCCCGTCCGGTTGCGCACGGCGATCGGCGGAGTCACATCAACGTGCCCGTTCCGGCACGTGTCGAAGGCCGCCGCCCATGACCCGCGCTGGCCCCGGATCGAGGCGGCCCTGGCGGCGCTGCGGACGAATGGCCGGCACGCAGTGCGCATCGTCGATGCCGAATGTGGTGCTGGGACGCTGTTGCTGCAGGCCTTGGCGGAGGCGAGGCGGCTTGGTTTCACCGCGATCGAGGGACGCGGCATCGACCGATCGCCGCTGTTGATCGGGCGGGCGCGTTTGGCGGCGCACCGCGTCATCGACCCGGCGATCGGCGTGGACTTCGAGGTCGCCGACATGGCCGTGGCCCTGCGCGACGAGCAGGACCTGCCGGCCGATATCGTGGTCTGCCACGACCTTGCGCGAGACCGTCGCCCGGAGGCGGCGCGTGCCCTCCGAAACGCTGGGCGGATCGTGATCGCCGATGATGCCGCCTGCCATGTTCGAGGAATCGCCGCATGACCCGGCGCGATATGCTCTGGCGCGGGATCGGCCTGGTACTCGCCGTCGGGGCCTGCGGGGTGGCCGCGGCGATGAACGGGTCGGCGCAGGCGATGCTTGTGTTTCCGATCGCGCTGCTGGGCCTGACGCTGATGATCAACGGCAAGCGCGTGGCGGTGGTGCTGCGCGCCGAACGTCATGGTCACGGGCATACCGCGCAAGCGATCCACGCCGTGCGACTTCGTCGTACCCGCCGGCGGCCCGACCCGCCGCATTCCCGATAACCGGACACCGATCACCCATGACCTATTTCAGTCCGCGGGACGGCGTCCTGTGCGCCGAAGCCGTACCGCTGCCCGCCATCGCCGAGGCGGTGGGGACACCCGTCCACGTCTATTCCGCCGCCGCGCTGCGCGATGCGGCGCAGCGGTTCAGATCGGCGCTGTCGATCCTGCCACGCGTGCGCGTCGCGTTTGCCGTCAAGGCGAACCCGAACCGCGCGGTGCTGCACCTGCTGGCGGAGTGCGGGTTCGGCGCCGACATCGTTTCGGGCGGCGAGATGCGGCGCGCGCTCGACGCGGGGATCGCGGCATCGGACATCGTCTTTTCGGGCGTCGGCAAGACCGATCGCGAACTCGCCGACGCGCTCGCTGCCGGCGTCGGTCAGTTCAACCTCGAACTGGAGGAGGAGGGACAGGTGCTCGCCGCGCTGGCCCATGCGCAGGGCAGGCGGGCGACGGCGGTGCTGCGCGCCAATCCTGACGTCGACGGCGGCACGCATGCCAAGATCTCGACGGGGCGGCGCGGCAACAAGTTCGGGGTGCCGATCGCCGACGTGCCCGCGATGTACGATCGCCTGTCGCGGCTCGAGGGTCTCGACCTGGTCGGGGTCGCGCTGCACATCGGCAGCCAGCTGCGCGATCTTGCGCCGCTGGAGGAGGCCTATGGTCGGATCGGCCGCTTAGTGGAGGACTTGCGCGCGCGCGGCCATGTCGTCGGCCGCGTCGATCTCGGCGGTGGCCTCGGCATTCCCTACCACGCCGACGACGTCGTTCCGACGCTCGACGCCTATGCCGCGATGGTCGCGCGGGTCACGCGCGACTGGGATGTCGAACTCACGTTCGAGCCGGGGCGGGTGGTCGCAGGGCTTGCTGGCGTGCTGCTGACGCGGGTGATCTGGGTGAAGCCGGGTGCCGACCATCCGTTCGTGATCGTCGATGCGGCGATGAACGACCTCGCGCGGCCGGCGCTGTACGATGCCTTTCACCGCTTCGAAGCGGTCATGCCGGACGGCGAGCGGATGGTCGCGACGATCGCCGGGCCGGTCTGCGAAAGCGGCGACGTGTTCGCGGTAGCGCGCGACATCGACCGTGTCCGCCGCGGGGACCTCGCGGTGCTGCACGCCACCGGTGCGTATGGCGCGGCGATGGCGTCGACCTATAACTGCCGCGCGCTCAGTCCGCAGGTAATGGTCGACGGCGATCGGTTCGAGATTGTCGCCGATCGCTACCTGCCCGAGGAGTTCGCCGCATAGACGCCGCGCCGGCGATCAGGTGAGGTACGCGTGGACGATCTCGACCAGTTCCTCGGCTGCGACGGTGCGGGGGTCGTCGCGCGCGGTCGCGGGATCGATCATGTGCTCGCGGATATGATCCTCGATCACCTCGGCGATGAACCCGTCGAGCGCGCCGCGACACGAGGTGGCTTGCTGCAGGACCCGCGCGCACTCGCGGTCTTCCTCGATCGCGCGTTCGAGCGCCTCGATCTGTCCTTTCAGCCGCTTGAGCCGGTTGAGCAGCTTCTTTTTCTCTTTTTCGACATGGCTCATGGCCGACGTGCATCACCCTCTTGATCTATACCCCCCTAGGGTATAGCGGGCGCTCGTCGCGACGCCAAGGGCGCCGGGCAGGTGGCGCAATCGCGGCACCGGTAACGAACAGGACGCACATGAAACCCCGATCTACCCCCTTGTCCGGCGATGGCGACAGTAGCGGCTCTGCCCTGCTGACGATCACGGCTGGACGTCCCGGGTTCGGGCACGCCGTTCACGAATCGCGAGTGCGATCCGGCTGAGCGTCTGTCCCGGACTTGGCCCACGAGCCCGGAAGAGACGCATGATGACCAATATCGTTTTCCGCACGATCCAGCATGATCGCGCTATCCACGCCGCGCTGGCAGCCGCGCCGCTTCACCGTGGCCGCATCCTGCGAGGATGGGCGGCGCGCGGATCCCGTGCCGTGGCCGAGCGCTCGGCATGACGCGCGCTTGTCACGCGGCGACGCTAGCGCGTCCCGTCGGCGGGGAGGAATGGCATGGCGACTGATACGGTAGCGACTGCCGGCCGAGTACGCTCGTTCTCGCGCATCCTCCGCCTGACGCAGCCCAATCGCGCCGACCTCATCGCCTTGGTGCTGCTGATCGGTATCGCCGCGCTGCTGGTCCGCGGCGCCGAAGGCGTGGCCGAGCCGCTGTCGCGCCTGCGGGTCGAACCGGTCACGCTCGATCCGCGGTATCTGCCCTATTATGCGCTGCGCACGGTGATCCGGATGTTCGCGGCACTCGCGGCGAGCCTGGTCTTCACGCTGGTCGTCGCGACGCTGGCCGCGCGCAGCCGCCGCGCGGGGCAGATCATCGTGCCGATGCTCGACATTCTGCAATCGGTGCCGATCCTCGGCTTCCTGACCTTCACCGTGACGGCCTTCATGGGGCTGTTCCCCGGCCAGATCCTCGGCGTCGAGCTGGCTGCGGTGTTCGCGATCTTCACCAGCCAGGCGTGGAACATGGCGTTCAGCTTCTACCAGTCGCTGCGCTCGGTGCCGTCCGACCTGGACGAGGTGACCCGCGGTTTTGCCTTGTCGCCGGTGCGCCGCTTCCTCCGGCTCGACCTGCCGTTCGCGACCCCGTCGCTGGTCTGGAACGCGATGATGTCGATGTCGGGCGGCTGGTTTTTCGTCGTCGCCTCCGAAGCGATTACGGTCGGGAACACGACGGTGACCCTACCTGGGGTCGGCTCATGGCTTGCGCTGGCGATCGCGCGCAAGGATTTCGCCGCGATCGGTCTGGCCGTGGTCGCGATGGGGATCGTTATCCTGCTGTACGACCAGCTGGTCTTCCGGCCGGTGGTCGCCTGGGCGGACCGCTTCCGGTTCGAACAGACCGCCAGCACCGAGCGGCCACAGTCCTGGGCCTATGACCTGTTCCGCCGCACGCGCCTGTTGCCGGTGCTGTTCGCGCCGGTCACCGCGCTCGGCCGGCTGCTGCTGACGCTCGACCGGGGCAGGGCGCGCGTGGGGCAGGCGCGCATTCGCGAACCGAGCATGGTGCTGGAACGGCTGTGGCAGGTTGTGGTCCTGGTATCGGTGATCGCCGCGCTCTGGCTCGCTGGACGCTATGTTTTTGCGACGCTGCGGTTGAGCGATGCGGTCGCGGTGTTCGGGCTCGCCTGCATCACGATGCTGCGGGTCGTCGTGCTGATCGCGCTCGCCAGCCTGGTCTGGGTGCCGATCGGCGTCTGGATCGGCCTCAACCCCAAATGGGCGGAGCGCCTGCAACCCGTCGCGCAGTTCCTTGCGGCGTTCCCTGCCAACGTCCTGTTCCCGTTCGCGGTGATCGGAATCGTCCACTGGCGGCTGTCCCCCGACATCTGGCTGTCGCCGCTGATGATCCTGGGCACGCAGTGGTACATCCTTTTCAACGTCATCGCCGGTGCCAGCGCGATTCCGACCGATCTGCGCGAGGCGGCGGGCATGTTCGGGGTGCGCGGCTGGCAATGGTGGCGACAGGTCGCGCTGCCCGGCGTGTTTCCCTATTACGTCACCGGCGCGCTGACCGCATCGGGCGGATCGTGGAACGCCAGCATCGTCGCCGAAGCGGTCTCGTGGGGGACGCAGAAGGTCGAGGCGCACGGGCTCGGCACGTTCATCGCCAAGGCGACCGAGGCGGGCGATTATCCCCGCGTCGCGCTCGGCATCGCGGTGATGTCGATGTTCGTGATCGCCTTCAACCGGCTCGTCTGGCGTCCGATGTACGCCTTTGCCGAACGCCGTCTCCGGCTCGCCTGATGTCGAAAGGACAAGACATGGCAACAGCATCCCTTCGCGCTACGGCCAGCCGCCCGCTCGTTCAGGTCGAGCATGTCAGTCATCGCTACGGTCGCGGCGACGGCGGCGCGGCGGTGCTCGACGATGTCAGCCTGACGCTGCATGAGGACGAGGTCGTCGGGCTGCTCGGTCGCTCGGGCTCGGGCAAGTCGACCCTGCTGCGTTCGATCGCCGGGCTGATCCGGCCCGACGAGGGGAGTGTACGGTTCGCCGACGTTCCCGACGGTCCCGCACATACGATCAGCATGGTCTTCCAGACCTTCGCGCTGTTCCCTTGGCTCACCGTGCTCCAGAATGTCGAGCTTGGCCTGGAGGCGCAGCGCGTTCCGGCGGACGAGCGCCGCACCCGCGCACTGGCGGCGATCGACCTGATCGGTCTCGACGGGTTCGAGAACGCCTATCCCAAGGAACTGTCGGGCGGGATGCGGCAGCGCGTCGGGCTGGCGCGCGCGATCGTCGTCAATCCGTCGCTGCTGTTGATGGACGAACCCTTCTCCGCGCTCGACGTGCTGACCGCCGAGACCTTGCGCACCGACTTGCTCGACCTCTGGGCGGAAGGGCGGATGCCGATCAAGTCGATCCTGATCGTCACGCACAATATCGAGGAGGCGGTGCTGATGTGCGACCGCATCCTCGTCTTCTCGTCCAACCCCGGTCGCGTCGCCGCCGAGATCAAGGTCGACCTCCCGCAACCGCGCGACCGGCTCGATCCCGCCTTCCGCAAGCTGGTCGACGATATCTATGCGCAGATGACCGCGCGTGCGCCGGCCGAGCCGGTCCGCGACGGGCTGTTCCCCGGCACCGGCATCCAGATGGTGCTGCCCCGCGTCTCGACCAACGCGCTCGCCGGGCTGATCGAGGAAGTCGACGCCAGCCCGTTCGACGGCCGCGCGGCGATGGCCGACCTCGCCGATCAGCTCCAGCTGGAGGTCGACGATCTGTTCCCGATGGCGGAGACGCTCCAGTTGCTGCGGTTCGCCGAGTTGCAGGGGGCGGATATTCTCCTGACGCCGGCCGCACGGCGCTATGCGCAGGCCGATGTCGACACGCGCAAGGCGCTGTTCGCGCAGGCGTTGCTCGCGCATGTCCCGCTCGCGCAGCACATCCGCCGCATCCTCGACGAGCGTAGCGGGCATGTCGCCCCCGCGCGCCGGTTCCGCGACGAGCTGGAGGATCATATGTCGGAGGACTACGCGGACGAGACGTTGCGGACGGTGACGCATTGGGGTCGGTATGCCGAGGTGTTCGCGTATGACGAGGATGCGGACCGGTTCAGCCTGGACGATGTCGTGTGATCCGGCGGATTGCCGCGCGACTCCTGCTGATAGTCGGGCTCGCAGCGCCGGCCTATGCGCAGGACGAGCGGCCGACCGGCTATCCGCGTTCGGCCAACGAACGCTCCGATACGCCGGTCACGTTGTCGGCGGTGTATGTCGCCGATATCCGCAGCAACGTCTCGGGCGGGATCGCGCGCGGCACGCGGTATCTCGACAATCTCGATCTCCAGGTGGCGATCGACGCGGATCGGCTGGTCGGATGGCACGGCGCGCGGCTGTTCCTGTACGGCATCTACGACAATGGTGCGTCGCTGTCGGGCGATCTGGTCGGCGACGCGCAGGGAATCTCGAACATCGAGACCAATGTGCGGGCGGCGCGGCTGTTCGAGGCGTGGGTCGAGCAGGACGTCGGCCGCAACGCCTCGATCAAGCTCGGCCTGTACAACCTGAACTCCGAATTCGACACGACGCAGAGTGGCGGGCTGTTCCTGATCTCGTCGCATGGAATCGGTCCTGATTTTTCACAGTCGGGGCGACGCGGTCCGTCGATCTTCCCGGTGACGTCGCTCGCGGTGCGCGGCGAAATGAAGCTCGCCGAGCATTGGCTGGGGCGTGTCGCGGTGCTCGACGGCGTCCCCGGCGATCCCGCGCATCCCCGGCGTACCGCGATCGCGCTGTCTTCGCGGGACGGTGCGCTTGTCGTCGGCGAAATCGATTATCTCAATCGCGGGACGAAGGCGGCGATCGGGGTCTGGGGATACACCGCCCGGTTCGACGATGTCCGGTCGTCCGATCCCGCCGCGCCTCGACGCGGGAACAAAGGCGCATACGTGTTCGCCGAGCACCGGCTGGTCGGCTCGCGCGCCGACGATGCACATGGCCTGGCAGGATGGCTGCGCTTCGGCGTCGCCGACACTCGGTTCAATCGCATCGGGCGTTATCTCGGTGGGGGGCTGGTCCATACCGGCATCGTACCAGACCGTCCTGACGACCAGATCGGCGTGTCCTTCGCCTCCGCCGGGTTCAGCGATCGCTATCGACGCGATCAGTCCGGGGACGGCGGCGTGCGTGACGCGCACGAACTGGTCGTGGAGGCGGTCTATAACGCGGTGCTGACGCCGTGGCTGAGCGTCCAGCCGGATCTGCAATATGTCGTGAACCCCGGAGGCGACACGCAGCTCGAGGATGCCATCGTGGTAGGGCTTCGCGTCAAGATCGGCCGTTGAGTCCGCGACCAGTGGCGTGAGACGATCCGGAACTGTGCATCAATATCGCACCCTGGCTCCGTCTTAATCCTCGGCCCAGCGCCTGAGCAGATTGGACTGCGTCTTCGCCAGCAAATCCAGTTCGGGGGTCTTGCCCAGCTGCTCGAACAGCGCGTGCCGGGCGGTTTCGAGATCGAACAGCAGCTCGCGCGCATCGGCATCGCGGATCAGGCTGCGGACCCAGGTGACGGCGGCCAGCCGTTCGCCGGAAACGACCGGCGCCACGCGGTGCAGCGCGGTCGTCGGGTAGACCACGGCATCGCCTGCCGCCAGCTTCACGTCCTGTTCGCCGGCCGCGGACTCGATCACCAGTTCGCCGCCCTCGTAGGTGTCGGGATCGGACAGGAAGATCGTGACCGATACGTCGGTCCGCATCCCGCCCATGATCGCGTCGTCGACATGGCTGCCATAGGCCATGCCGGGTTCGTAGCGGCTGAACAGCGGAGGGCGCACCACGTGTGGCCGCGTCGCCATCCTGAACAGCGGGTTCGCCAGCAGCCGGTCGATTACGAGGTCCTGCATGTCGGCGAGCAACGGGTCGCTGCGGTCAACCTGCTCGTTGCGCTTGACCGGCCGCGCCTCGCGACCGGCGGTCTGGCGCCCGTCAACGAAGCGGGTCTTGCCGAGATTATCTCGCAGCCACTGGAGATTGTCGGCATCCAGAACGTTGGCAATCATGATCAGCATGGGGAAACTCGTGGCATCGGCATGGCGTCGGGTCGCGAGCACTATCAGTAAGCCCTCATGCGGCCAACGGCTTGGCGAGTAAGGAAATATCATGCGTACGAAATTGTGGATGGGCGTCGGTGCCTTCGTGGTCGCGCAATCTGGCCAGCCGATCCTGACCGAAGCGGCAGCCAAGCCGCTGGCGTCGTCGGTCGATCAGGTCGGCGAAGGCGGCGAGAACGAGCGCGGCGAGGGTGAAGGCGAAGGTGAGGGGCGTCAGGTCGTCCGCTCGGCCAAGTCTCGGCATGTCGTCCGCAGCCCCCGTCGTGCCCGTGCCGCGCAGCAGCATTCAGGCCAGCGTGGCGAAGGCGAATATGAGGGTGGCGAGAACGAGCGAGGCGAAGGCGGCGAAGGCGAGCGCTGATCGAGGGACATAGCGGGGAATGAGCCGGTCAGGGATCACGCGCACCGTCATATGGGCCGCGATTGCGTTGTGCGTGGGCATAGTGGTCTTTGCGATCATCGCCTACCGACCGGCCATTGCGGCAGTGAAGCGGCCTGATCCGCGGTTGTTCGATGCGGCGCTGGTCGCGCGCGGCGCCAATCTCGCACGGCTGGGCAATTGCGTCAGTTGCCACCAGGCCGCGGGCGGGCGTCCCTATGCGGGCGGCTATCCGATCAAGACGCCGTTCGGGACAGTCTACGGCAGCAACATCACGCCCGACCCGGCGACGGGAATCGGGGAATGGTCACCGGCTGCGTTCAACCGCGCGATGCGCGAGGGCGTGGCACGCGACGGCAGCCATTTGTATCCGGCCTTTCCGTATACGCATTATGCAAACGTGACGGACGGCGACCTGGGCGCGCTGTACGCATTCCTGATGACCCGGCCGGCCGTGCGTGCGGTACCGCCGGCCAACACGATGATCCCGCCGCTCGGGTTTCGACCCTTGCTGGCCGGTTGGAAGCTCCTGTTCTTCCGACCGCAACCGATCGCGTCCGATCCTCGCCAGTCGGCCGCGTGGAACCGGGGCCGCTATATTGGCGAGACGCTGGCGCATTGCACTGCGTGCCACAGCCCGCGCGGCCTCTTGCAGCAGGAAAAGCGTGGCGCCGAGGCCTATGATGGCGGGTGGTCGGGCGGCTGGTATGCTCCCCCGATCAACGCACGCTCTCCGGCAGTTCGGGCATGGACGGCGGACCGGCTCGATGCGTATTTCCGCACCGGCCTCAGTACCGCGCATGCCGCGGCCGCCGGGCCGATGGGGCCCGTCACGTATAATCTGGCGCGTGCTGCGCCGGCGGATGTCCGCGCGCTGGCGACCTATTACGCGTGGCAGATGCGCGGGGCGCCAGCCGCGCGCGTCGAGCCGCCGCTGCCTGATCGACGGGCATTGGCATCGCAGCGGCATCCGGTCGGCGCGCGCCTGTACGAGGGTGCCTGCGCGGTGTGCCACGAGCCGGGTGCGGCAATGACGGTCGCGGGGCGCCCGGTGTTGCCGCTCGGCACGCCGCTGCACGAGGACAACCCCCGCGATACGATCCAGATCATCCTGCAGGGGCTGCGTCCGCCGGTTTCAGCGCGCGGGCCTTATATGCCGGCCTATGCCGATGCGCTCGACGACCGTCAGGTGGCGGAGATCGTGGCGTATCTGCAGGCACGGCATGGCGCCGGTCCAGCCTGGAAAGACCTGGAGAAAGACGTCGCCAAGGCGCGCGAGGAGGGCGAATGATCGACTTGACCGTCAACGGGGCGGCGGCGCGGGTCGATGTCGATCCCGCCACTCCGCTGCTCTATGTCCTGCGCGACGACCTCCATCTCCATGCCGCCAAGTTCGGGTGCGGGCTGGGGCAGTGCGGGGCGTGCACCGTGCTGGTCGACGATCGACCGGTATTCTCCTGTTTGATGCCCGTCGGTGCGATCGGGACGCGCAAAGTCACCACGGTCGAGGGGCTAGGCACAGGCGCCAAACCGGGCGACGTCCAGCGCGCCTTCCTCCACGAGCAGGCGGCGCAATGCGGCTATTGCATCCCCGGGATGATCGCGCGCGCGGAAGCGCTGCTGCGCACGACGACCACGCCGACCGAAGACGAGATGCGGACGGCGATGGCACCGTCGCTCTGTCGGTGCGGAACCCACATGCGGATTTTGCGCGCGGTGCGGCGCGCGGCGGTGATGCGCGGCGGCGGGGTGGTCGATGCCGCGGAACCGGTGACATGAGCGGGCAGGCGTCACGTCGCGATGTGCTGGGCGGGCTGCTGGTTGCATTCTCGCTCGCGCCGGCTACCGCGCTGGCACAGACCGGCGGTGGCGAGGGCAGTGGCGGCCCCCTGACCGTTGCGCCCGATCTGCCGGGAACACTGGCCAAGTTTCCCGATCTCGACGCCTGGATCCGCATCGCACCGGATGGTCGCGTGACGGTGTTCACGGGCAAGGTCGAACTCGGGACCGGCGTGAAGACCGCGATGGCGCAATTGGCCGCCGACGAGCTCGACGTGGCGATCGAGCGGGTCGATCTGATTACCGCGGATACCGCCCTCACGCCGAACGAGGGCGTAACCGCGGGCAGCCAGACGCTAGAACAGAGCGGCACCGCGATTGCCAACGCCGCCGCCAACGTCCGGCTGTTGCTCGCCGAAACCGCGGCGACGCAGTGGGGCGTGGCCGCGACCACGTTGTCTACCCGCGACGGCGTCGTGCTCGACGGGCAGGGACGGCGCGCGACCTATGCCGAGCTCGCTGCGTCGACGTCGCTGGCGGTGCGTGCACGCGCCGACGTGCCGCGCAAGCGTCTGGCGGCGCGGCGGCTGATCGGCCGGTCGGTGCCGCGCGTCGACCTGCCCGCCAAGCTGACCGGCTTGCCGAGCTATGTGCACGACATGACGCTGCCCGGCATGGTGCATGCGCGGGTGCTGCGCGGCCCCTCGTCCGGCACGCGACTGACGCCCGACCTTGCGGCGCTGCGTCGGCAATCGGGCGTTAGCAAAGTCATTAAGGTCGGCCAGTTCGCCGCGATCGTCGGGCCGCGCGAATGGCCGCTCGAGCAGGCGCTTCGGGTCGCCAATCGTGGCCGCTGGGCGCGCGATGCTGCAGTGCCGGCACTACCGCCCATGCCGGCGGGACTGTTGACCATGCGCCGTGAAAGCCAGGTGATCGACACGCGTCGCGACGATCCCGCGGCGCGCGGCATCCGGCGGCTGTCGGCGCGCTACGACCGCCCTTATCTGATGCACGGCGCGATAGGACCATCCTGTGGCGTGGCGCTTTTCGAGGAGGGCCGACTGACGGTCTGGACGCACAGCCAGGGGGTCGAGCCGTTGCGCCAGGCGATCGCCGAACTGCTCGCGATGCCTGCCGACCGCATCCGCTGCGTCCACCGCGAGGGAGCGGGCTGCTACGGGCATAACGGTGCCGACGACGTCGCGGGCGATGTCGCGCTGATCGCCCGCGCGATGCCCGGCGTGCCCGTCCGGCTGCAATGGAGCCGCGAGCAGGAACATGGCTGGGAACCGCTCGGCCCGGCGATGCTCGCGCAGGTCGATGCGGCGCTCGACGCGTCGGGGCGGATCGTAGACTGGCGGCATCAGGTGTGGAGCAACACGCACAGCACCCGCCCGACGGCAGCCGGCGATCTTCTCGCCGGCGCTGAAATGGTGCCGCCCTTCACGCCGACGCCGCCCAAACCGATCCCGCAGCCGAATGGCGGCGGCGACCGCAACGCGATTCCGCTCTATCGCTTTCCCAACCAGACCATCGTCAGCCATTTCTTGCCCGACATGCCGGTGCGCGTCTCGGCGTTGCGAGGGCTTGGCGCGCATCTGAACATCTTCGCGCTCGAAAGCTTCATGGACGAACTGGCGGTCGCGGCGGGACGCGATCCGGTGGCGTTCCGACTGGCGCATCTCGACGATCCGCGCGCAGTCGCAGTGATCCGACGCGCGGCGGACCGGTTCGGCTGGGAACGATACCGATCCGCACCCAATCGTGGGCGGGGGTTCGCCTTTGCGCGCTACAAGAACCACGGGGCCTATTGCGCGGTCGCGCTCGATGTCGAGCGTATCCCCGACGAGGGGCGGCTCATCGTCCACCGCGCGGTCGCTGCGGTGGACAGCGGCGAGGCGGTCAATCCGGACGGCATCCGCAACCAGGTCGAGGGCGGGATCGTCCAGTCGCTGAGCTGGACTGCGATCGAGGCGGCAGGCCATGACGGTGCACGCCGGACCGATTACGACTGGAGCACCTATCCCATACTCCGCTTCGCCGATGTGCCGCGCAGCGTGAGCGTGGAGGTGATCGACCGTCCGGGCACGCCGTTCCTCGGCACGGGCGAATGCGCGCAAGGCCCGACGGCCGCGGCACTCGCGAACGCGCTTACTTCCGCCATCGGGGTACGACCGAGAAGCATGCCGTTGATCAATCCGCCGTCGTCGCGCGAACGAACGTCGGACGTCTAGAGGTCGCGGCAGGCTGGCAAGTGGCCGGTCGTAAAGCACTCACGAAAGGACTTCGCCGGTCGGTCCCGCGCGCACGTATCAGGCGCGCTGCAAGCCGGGCTTGCCGCGCTCGGTGACGAAGCTGGCGTGCGTCGTCAGCGTTCCGTTGCGCGTCGCGATCGTGTCGAGGACCTTCAGGTCGCCGCGCCACGCATCGCGCCCGACATCGCACAGCACATAGCCACGCTTGTCGATCAGCGCCTTGAGGTTCGGATTTTCCGCGCGCGACGAGCGGGTATAGTCGTCATTCTCGCCCACACCGTCGGCACCCGAACTGATCGAGGTCGCGAGATATTCGCTGCTGATGATCTTGCCGTTGCCATGGTCTTGGATCAGGTCGCCGGCATAATGACGGTGCGCGTCGCCACTGACGGTCATGACGTTGCCGGGGCAATGCGCGTCGATGTGCGCGAGCAGGCGGCGGCGGCTGTTCATATAGCCCGACCATTGGTCCATCGAGACCAGCTGCTCGGGCTGCCCTGCCTTGTGATAGGTCAGGTTCATCAGGCAGACCTGTTGCGCGATCAGGTTCCAGCGTGCCTTGGAGCGATCGAGCCCCTTGAACAGCCATGCCTCCTGCGGTGCGCCGGTGATCGACCGGTCGGTCGCGAACGCGTCCGGTCCTTGCGGCGCATCACGATCGCCGTACACCTGATCGGAGCGATATTGCCGCGTATCGAGGAAGAAAGCGTCCATCAGGTCGCCGAAGCGCGCGCCGCGATACATCTGCATGTGCGATCCGTCGGGCATCGACGAGCGGCGCAGCGGCATATGCTCGTAATAGGCCTGCATCGCCATTGCGCGGCGTGTCCGGAACACTTCCGGCGCGGTGTTGTCCTGATCGATCTCGCCGGCCCAGTTGTTGTCGATCTCGTGATCGTCGAAGCTGACGAACCACGGCGCGGCGGCGTGCGCGGCCTGCAGATCGGGATCGCTCTTATATTGCGCGTAGCGCTGGCGGTAATCGCCGATCGAATAGATTTCGTGGCCGAGATGGCGGCGGATCAGCGGCTTTTTGGCATTGCGCGGTTGCTCGCCGCGATCGGGACCCTCGTAGATGTAATCGCCGTAGTGGAACACGAAGTCGATCGGCTCGGCGGCGATGTGCCGCCAGGCGGTGTAATAGCCTTCCTCGTAATGCTGGCACCCGGCGACCGCGAAGCGCACGCGGTCGAGCGGTGCGCCGGGCGGGGGCAGGGTGGCGCCGCGCCCGGCTGCGCTGCGCTCGCCGCCGCAGGTGAAGCGGTACCAATAGGGCCGCGCGGGGGCGAGCCCGGCGACTTCGACATGCACCGAATGCGCCAGCTCAGGATGCGCGATCGTCTCGCCGCGCTGGAGCACCTGACGGAATTCGGGGTCGGCGGCGACTTCCCACGCGACCAGCACGGGGGCCATCACCATGCCGCCATCAGGCTGGAGCGGCAGCGGCGCGAGCCGGGTCCAGATGACGAAGCCGGTGGCATCCGGATCGCCCGCCGCGACGCCGAGCGTGAACGGCGGCGTCGGAAAGCGCGGATCCTCGATCAGGTTGCGTGGCCGCACCTCGGCTGCGCCAGCGCGCCACGGCAGCAGGCCGGCGGCGGTCAGGCTCCCGAAGGCGGACAGAAGATAGCGGCGGTCGACTTCGTACATGGTCGTGACTCCGTTCGGCTTATCAGCGCAGCATGATGTGGAAAAAGGCACCCTGGCCATAGTCGTCGACTTCGCTGACGTAGCGAAGGCCGTTGCCGACCAGGAACTTCGGCTGGTCGTTCAGCAGGTTGGTGATCTCGTACTTGAACGTCACGTGTTTCGTCACACGGTGCCACAGCCCGAGGTTGACGGTGGTGAGTTCGGCGCGGCCGTTGTCGTCCTGCGCGGTCTCGCCGATGCCCTCCATGTAGCTGCCGCGGTGCGTGACGGTGGCGCGGAACGCCCCGTCGATCGCGGGCAGGCGCAGCGTGGCACCGCCGTTGATGATCCATTTCGGCTGGTAGATCAGCCGGTCCAGCGAGCGCGTCCCGGCATCGCTGGTGATCGACATCCGGCCCTTCAGCCAGGTCGCGTTGAAGAACGGATCGATCCGCTGGCCGAACAGGTTCACGTCGTGATCGGCCGCCTGGAACTCCACGCCGTACAGCCGCGAACTGTCGGCGTTCAGCGGCTGGCGGACGCGGTAGTTGACGTCGTCAATCAGCTGCGTCGTGGTCAGCGTAAAGATGTCGTCCTTGATCCACTTGGCGAAGGCACCGAGCGAGATGATGCCGTCCTTGTGGAAATACTGCTCGAACTGGACATCGAGATTGTTCGACCGGCGCGGGCGCAGATCGGGGTTGCCGCGGCTGATCGAGCAATCCGCGCCGCCGCTGTCCTCGTCGCCGCAATTGAGCGATTCCGGCTGGGCGATGTTGCCGGGCGTCGGACGGCCGAGCGTGCGGCTGTACGAGAACCGCAGCTTCTTGCCGCCGTCGAAGTCCTGGATGCCGGTGAACGACGGCAGCAGATACTGGTACCCGCCCTTGCTTCGCGTCATCACCGCCGACGCCGTGCCGCCGGTGATCGTCGGCTGGAACGCGGAAAAACGCGTGTGGTCGTAGCGGACGCCGGCGACCAGCGTGGTGTCGTCGGTGGCGTAATGGAGCGACAGATACGGCGTCACCAGTCGCTCGGTGTAGCGGTAGTCGCCGGAGATGCTGTCATAGGTCGAATTGGGCACGTCCTTGACGAACTTGGGCCAGAGCTCGCTCCTCACCCGCGCGTAATCGACCCACGGGAAGGATTGCGGCGCGCCGACCGGCACATAGCCGGGATCGTAGAGATAGGCGTTCATCGCCTGGCCGAGCTTGTATTCGGTCATGTCGACGTTGCGCGACAGTTCCAGGTTGCGGAATTCGATGCCGGTGACGAACCCGAAGCCGCGATCCTCGGGCTCGGCGTTCCAGCCATAGTCGACGCGCGCATTCGCCAGCCCCTCGTTGGCCATGCGGTAGGTCGTCTGCGCGGTGCTGAGCTTGTAGGGCGACCCGATCACCATGCCGGGCTTGTTGATCCCGGTAACGTACGGCAGGCCACCATTGCCGTCGTTCCCCGCGGCCCAGTCCAGCGAAAGCCCGGTCGGATACGTCCGAACGCCGATATAGGGCTGCGTATTGTCGTACCTGGCGCGCGTATAGCCGCCGCGAACGCGCAGCGACGAGCGGTCGTCATGCCATTCGACATTGCCGATCGCACCGACGGTCGCCTTGTTCCAGGTATCGTAGCGATAGCGCGAATAGATGCTGTTGATGTCCGATCCGCCACCCTCCGCGGTGAGATCGCTGACCGCATTCTTGGTGTAGAAATCGTTCTTGTTCATCGTCGAGGATTCCCACTGACGATAATTGAACCCGAGCAGCGACGCATAGATATCGGTGCCGAGCGGGCGCCATTCGAACTTCGCCGAGCTGCCCGCGGTCTGGAGGCGGTTGGTGTAGCTGCCATAGCTGTGGTTGTAGGGCACGGCGATGCCGTTCCACGCGGGATCGTCCGGCCCCGCCAGCTTCTTGCCGGCGTCGCTGAAGTAATATTTGGTGTCCTGCCACCATTTGCGCGAGTTGCGGATGCGGTTTTCATACCGCGCCGACAGGACCACGCCGAACTGGTCGCCCGCACCGAACTTGTCCGCGAACACCATCTTGCCGCCGCCGCCGAAATGCGGCGTGCTGCCGTTGCCCGCGTTGCTGCCGCCATCGCCCTTGAACGACGAATAGATGCCGTAGCCGTCGACCATCACGTAGCGTCGCTTCAGCGCGAAGGCGCTGCGCGTGACGACGTCGACGATGCCGCCGATCGCCGCGCCGTCCTGCTCGGCGGTGAAGGTCTTGTAGACGTCGTTGTGGAAGGAGAGTTCGGACGGGATCTGCTGGAGGTTGACCTTGCGCGAGCCTTCGCCGTCATTGCCGATCGTGGCGAGGGTGATCCCGTCGATCGTGGTTTGGTTGAGATCGGGCGAGATGCCGCGGATGCTGACGAAGCGCGGCGCATCGCCGTCCTCGATCGCGCTGATCCCGGGCAGCAGGATCAACTGGCCGGCGACGCTCCCGTCGGCGGACAGCGTCTCGAGATCGTCGTAGACGATCGAATCGCGGACCGACGTCGACTGTTCCTTGTCGGATCGGATCGCGTGTTCGCCCATGACGACGATATCGGACTTGGTCTGGTCGAGATCGGCGGTCGGGTCCTCGGCGTTTGCGGCACTGGCGACGAAAAGCAGCGGGAGCGTACACGCGGCGGACGCGATGAGGCGGACGCGCCGAGTGGGCGAAAGAAACGACATTGGGCCAGCATCTCCGACAGGGACGAGCAGAGCGGCTTCCCGGACACGGGAAGGTGGGCTCCGCCCTTGCACGAGACCGTTCTACGGCCTCGACTGCCGCGCTTATGCTGCCGCAGCGACAAAAGCGTGTCAGTTATGCTGACGTTTTGTGACGGTCGGCCTATTTCGGGTGAGGCGTGAAGTTCACACCACGGCTGACGTCAGGCGGCGTGGATCACGCTCGTCTCGGCCTGGGTTGGCGCCATTTCCGGTTTTTACGCTAGCCCGTGCGTATCGCTATTCCTGGCTTAGCTTCAGCGCTGCTCGATCGGCGGTCGCGGCGGCTAGCTCGGCACGGGCGGATGCGATGCGCGCTTGTGCATCGACCAGGCGGACGCGGGCGTCGGTCGCGGTTTCCTCGCGTTGGTTGACCAGGAAGAAGTCGGCCGATCCCAATTCGAACCGACGGCGCTCGGCGTTGGCTAGTCGGTCGGCCAGCTGGCGCTCTTCGTCGGCGATCGCCGCCAGGCGTTCGGCAGCATTCACCGCGATGACGATCCCCTGGACCTCCACGCTGATCTGGTCGCGCAGGAACCGGCTGCGCTGGCCGAGCGCGTCGATCTCGGCACGCGCCTCGGCGACGCGACCCTTGGCGGCGCGGTTCTGCAACGGGACGCTGAACTTGAACCCGACCGCGGCCTCCAGCGGCGTCCGGTTGGGTCCGCCGAGACCGACCGGGCCGACATCCTTGCCGACCTCGCCGCGCAGGTCGAGCCGCGGCGACAGGTCGTTCTCCGCCAGGATCAGCCGCGACGTCGCCTGGTCGATCCGCGCGAGCACCGCGCGGTAATCGGGGCGCTCGACCGGCCCCGTCCGGGTCTTCGCAACGGCCAGCGCCGCCAACGCGCCGGCATCTGCCGGCATGCGGTCGTCCGATACCGTCACGGGCGCGCCTGCCTCGTCGCGCAGATAGAGCGACAGCGCATTGGCGGCGGCCGCGACATCCTGTTCCGCGCGCACCGCCAGCGCGCGACGCCGGACGAGGTTCTGGTCGTTCTCGACGAGCAGGATCTCCGGCCTTGCGCCCAGCGTCACCAGCCGGCCGATCGCGCTGCGGCGCTGCTCGGCGAGCTGCAACAGGTCGCGATAGGCGCGCAGGCGCAAGCCCGCCGCGACCCAGGCCTGATAGGCGTCGACCGCGCGCCGCTGCACGCCGATCGCGACCATGTCCGCCTCGAACCGCGCGACGTCGATCTCGGTGCCGGCGATGGTCCGCCTCGTGCGGCGCTCGTCGATCACCCGGTCGCGCAGCAGCGCGAACAGCGCGCCGACCTTCGCCTCGCCCAGTTTGTTGGTATAGGCCTGGTCCTCATAGACCGGGAACGTGCCGCGCGACGCGCGGTAGTTGCCATAGACATAGCCGCCATTGCCGGTGAGCGGCCGCGTGGCCCGGCCCTCGACGACGGTGCCGTCGTAATAGCCAGCGATGCGCGCCTTCGAATCGACGTCGAACACGGTGTCGAACGCCCCCTCGGCAGACAAGGCTTTCCCGTCAGCCTGCCGCACCTTGGCGAGCGCCTCGACGATCTGCGGCGCCGAACGCGCGGACGATCGCAGCACCTCGTCGAGCGTCAGCGGCGCGACTTGCGCGGACGCGACGGCGGGGCACAGCACCACGAGCAGAATGGCGATCATCCGCTTCACTTCTTGGCGTCCCCGTCCTTGGCCGCGTCGTCGGCGCTCGCCTTTGCCGGCGCCTTGGGCTGCGCGTTGAGCGCCGCCGCGCCACGCCGGCCGAACTCCAGCGGGAAGTCGTTGAGCTGTCGCCATATTTCATAGCCGACGCGGACCGTTTCGCCCTGCACCCAGCCGCGGACCTTGCCGCCCGGGCGGACGAATGCGTCGGTCGGCCAGCCCGGCTTGCCCGGCCGGGGCTCGACGAGGATGCGGAACGTCCCGTCGGGGGCCGCATTGGGATCGATCATCCGCACGCGCCCGTCGAACATCCCTTGCGCGACCGAAGGCCAGCCGCTGAACTGGATCGCGGGCCATCCCTCGAACTCCAGCCGGACCGGGCGGCCCGGCCGGATCACGGGCATGTCGCGGCCATCGACGTACAGTTCGACCGCGCGCTCGACGCGTTCCGGGGCGATCACCGCCAGCACCGTGCCGGGCGAAACCAGCGCGCTGCCGCTGGCCGCGTTCAGCTGCTGGACGCGACCGTCGCGCGGCGCGAGCACGAGCTGGGCCGACTGGCGGTTGAGCTGGATGTCGATCCGGTTGAGCTTCGCGCGCGACTCGGCAAGCTTGGCGCCGGCGTCGGCGACCTTGATCTGCGTCTGCTCATAGTCGCGGCGCGCGGCGAGGCCTTCGGCGAGCAACTGCCCGGTACGCGCGACGTCGATGCCCGCTACCGCGCGGCTCTGCTGGATCGCGGCGATCTCGGCCTGCACCTGCGCGCGCTCGGCGGCGAGCCGCGACAGCAGGTCGGGATCGAGATCGACCACGCGCGCGATCGGATCGCCGCGCTCGACGTGCTGGCCGTCCTGCACGTACCATCGATCGACCCGGCCGGGAACGAGCGCGGTAACCTGTTGCTGACGATCGCCGGGATCGAGCGCGACGACCTGCCCCGTGCCGTTTGCGGTCTGCAACCACGGTACGAAAAGCATGATCGCTGCGGCGCTGGCGATCCCGAGCACCAGCATCCAGGCGATCGTCGTCGCGATCCGTGGCGCCCGCATGCCCGCCAAGGTCGGGAAATGCGCGATGCGATCGGGCTTATACGGCATGGCCGGCCTCCTGCTGCGTCGCCGCGATCAGCGCCGCACAATCGGGGAAGCGGCGTTGCCGGTCGGGTTCGAGATGGAACCAGCCATCGAGCACGATGTCCTCGGGGCGCCCTGTGCTCAGCAACACCGTCGTCCCGCTCGTCTTGAGCCGGCGCAACACCTCCGCCAGCCGGTCGGTCGGAATCAGGTCGTAGAGCTGGGACAGCAGCAGCACATGGGGCCGCACCAGCAAGGCGTTGGCGAGCTTCAACGCCATGACCTCGCCGATCGACAGCGGATAGCCCGATGCCGCGAGCGGGGTGTCGAGCCCATGCGGCAGCGCGGCGACGCGCTGCCGCAAGCCGACCGTCTCCAGCACTTCGAGCATGGCCGTCGCATCGGCATCCGCGGCGGCGAGCGTCAGATAGTCGCGGATCGTCACCTCGACGATCGTCGGCCGGTCGAGCACCATCACCTCGGAGCGCAGCAGATACATGTCGAACGTCGCCATGTCGGCGCCGCCCACCGTCACCAGCCCGCGCTCGGGCACGACATGGCGTTTGAGCACCATCGCAAGCTGTCGCTCGGCATCGCCATCGGCGCGCATGACGAGCTGTTCGCCCGCCGCGAGCGTGAAATCGAACCGCGCGCCCTCGGTCACCACGCCGTCGAGACGCACCGCGCCATCGCCGGGCGCCTTGCCGGACGTCCGCACCGCGTCCTCCTGCGGGATCGCGTAGAGCAGAGACAATTCCTCCGCGCTCGCGACGAGGTCGTAAAACGAGTCGAGATACCAGCCGAGCTGCGACACGCCGTAGAAGACGCCGCTGAGGATGAGCTCGGCGGCGACCAACTGCCCGATCGACAGCTCGCCGCGCAGGATCAGATTGCCGCCAAGCGCGAGCAGCGCCGCACTCGCAAAGGCATAGAGCAGCAGGAATGCGACGGTCTGGGTGAAGCTGTAGCGGAAATAGCGGCGGTGCCGGTCGACATAGGTCGCGGTGACCGCCTCCGATCGGTCCATCGCGAAGTCGAAATGGCGGCTCGATTTATAGAAGCCGTTCGATCCGCCGACGCTTTCGAGCCAGCGCGCAGCGTCGTGCTTGGCGTGGCTGAGCTGGACCGCGGAGCGGATCGAGCCGCGCGACCAGATCATCCAGATGGCCAGGACGACGAGCAGCAGCAGCGCGTTGAAGCCGAGGAAGAACGGGTGGTAGAAGCTGGTGACGATCAGCCCGACGGCGGATTGCAGGATGATCGTGAACCCGCCGATGACCAGGCTCGGCACGGCTTTCTGCACCACCACGAGATCGAAATAGCGGTTGAAGAGGTCGCCGCGATTCTGATCCGCGAAGAACGGGTTCTGCGCATGGACCGCGCGGACGGTGATCTCGGCGACGATGCGCGCGAACAGCCGCCGCTCGAACAACGCCATCATCCAGAACCGCATCGCGCTGAGCCCTGCGACAACCAGCAGCAGCCCCAGCAACAGCCCCGCCAGCGTCCAGAGAGGGGCGGGCATCGCGGTATTGGCGACGCTGTTGATCAGCAGCTGGACCGAGATCGGCGTGGCGAGCGACAACAGGCTGATCGCCACGCCATACACCATGGCTAGGCGGACATAGGGCATGTCCGGCCCGACGATCTCCGCGAGCCAGCCCGATGCCGCCCGCCATCCGATATGTCCGCTCGCCATCCGACCCTCGCACCTGATCCGGTACTAAGATTGCCGGTCCTTTGCATTGGAGCAAGGCAGCGGTGCCTATCTCTCCGATAGGATTTGCCTATGGGCCAACGGCGCGTAACAGATCGGCGATCAGGCCATAGGCAGGCGCTCGCCCTGCGCCCTGTCGCCACAAAAGGCCGATCTCCCGGTAATAGCGGCCACCCTTGATCGGCCTGACCGTGACATCGTCACCCTCTCGAATTTCCTGCCGGACATAGAGTTCGGGCAACAAGGCGAGCCCCATGTTCATGCCCGCCATCTGCCGGATCGCGTCGAGGCTGGTGCCTTCGTAATCGCGCAAGACCGTTGCCTCGACATCGGCGGCGATCGCCGCGATCTGCTCGGAAAGCCGATATTCGGGCAGCAGGGTCAGCAAATTGGCACCGCGCAGATCGGCGGGGGCAATGATCGCCTTGGCACCGAGCGGATGATCGGTTGCCATCGCGACGTACAGCGGCTCGCGAAACAGCCGTTCGCTGTGAAACGCGCCGCCCGGCACGGGGAGTTGCGCCAGGATCAGGTCGTGGACGCCACTGGCAAGCCCCGACGCGAGTGCGGTCGGCAGGCCTTCGCGGACATGGACCCGGAGCGCGGGATGCTCGCGGTGGAGGCGCGCGACGAGCCCGGGCAACAGATAGGCGCCGAGCGTAGGCGACACGCCGAGCCGGATCGTGCCGATCAACGGATCGCTCGATGTCGTCCCGAAGTCTTCGAGATCGGCGACGTCGAGGAGGATGCGCCGTGCCTTGTCGAGCAGGTCCCGCCCGAGCGGGGTCAGGATGGCGGGTCCGCCCCGCTCGAACAACGTGGTGCCGACGATCGTTTCGAGGATGCGGATCTGTTGCGACAGCGAAGGCTGCGAAATGCCCATGCGCTCGGCGGCCCGCGTGAAGCTGCCTTCCTCCGCAAGCGCAACGAAATAGCTGAGTTGGCGAATCGTGGTTTTGAGGCGAGCCATCATGCACGCTATCCCGCTGGATCAGGCGCCGGCAAAGAAATTTAGAGGCGATATGCCGGACGTCCCGCTGCGCGCCTGGCCCGTATCCCGTCGCCGCCAACGTCGTCGTCTCGTGTCAAACGATGTCTTCTTACCCTTGCTAGGTCGAACCTATCCCTTAGTCCGTATTGCTTGCCGCACGTCGAGTAGCAAAACAGCGCAACGGAGCGGCGGTGAGGCATGTCGCGCCCCGAAATGGGGGTGTGGTTTTACTCCAAGCCTGTCGCTTCAGGGTCCCGAAAGCTTGTCGGTGGCGAGCAAGCGGGGGTGTATGACGCTAGGAGAAATCAACATGACATCACGGATCGCGCGCACATTGGGCGTTTGCTTAGCCCTATCGGTCTCGGTGCCGGTTATTGCGGTGGCGGCTAACCCGAAGGTTGGCGGCGCCGCCATGTATGCAAGCAAGACGATCGTCCAGAATGCGTCCGCCGCGAGCAACCTGAGCACGCTTGTGGCCGCTGTGAAGGCCGCGGATCTGGTCGAGACCCTGTCCGGTCCTGGCCCGTTCACGGTATTCGCACCCACGAACGCGGCCTTTTCGAAGCTACCCGCCGGCACGGTGCCGACGCTCTTGAAGCCGGAGAACAAGGCTCAGCTTGCCAGTGTCCTGACCTATCACGTCGTGCCGGGGACGATCACGGCGAAGGCGGCGCTGGCGGCGATCAAGGCTGGTGGCGGCAAGGCGACGCTCACCACCGTGCAGGGCGAGGCGCTGACGGCGCGGGTCTCCGGTGGCAAGATCGTGCTGACCGACGCCAAGGGTGGCAAGTCGACCGTAACGACGGCAGACGTGATGCAGTCGAACGGTGTGGTACACGTCGTCGACACCGTCTTGATGCCCTGAAGATCGATGCCCTGAAGCGTTTCGTGGCGTCGGACAGTCCGACGCCACGTCTTGCGTCGGCAGGGCTCGGATCGAAGCCAATATCCAGACGACGACCCATGAGGGCGTCGAACGCGTTCTAGACCACAGTTGGCCTCAGAGGCATAAGCGGTACGGCGGCAGGTCGGAGGCACCAGCACAGGGCCGTTCCACGCGACCGCCGATGCTCGCCCTATGATGGTTCCGCGTGCTTTTGAAAATGCACCCGCTCCAGGGTGCTGCAGGGATCTGCTTGATGAAACGCTCGCGTAGCGGAACAATCGACCGTTACAGTCGCTGGCGACTATTCGAGGGTCCAAGATGTCCGATCGCTTCACCATCCTGCTTCAGCATGCCCTGCCAAAACAGCGCCTGACCCTTCTGGCCGGTCGCATCGCCCGTGCGCGGGGCGGTGCCATGACCACCCGGCTGATCCGCTGGTTCGTCGCCAGATACGGGGTCGATATGAGCGAAGCCGAAAATCCGGACATCGCCAGCTACGCCAGCTTCAACGACTTCTTCTCGCGACCCCTCCGGCAGGGGATCCGCCCTCTGGCGCATGCCGACTTCGTCTGCCCGGTGGACGGCGCGATCAGCCAGGTCGGGGCGATCGACGACCATCATATCGTACAGGCCAAGGGGCACCGCTTCACCACGACCGAACTGATCGGCGGCGACGGCACGCTGGCGGCGGAGTTCCGTCACGGCAGTTTCGCGAACCTTTACCTGTCGCCACGTGACTATCACCGTCTTCATATGCCGTGCGCGGGCAGATTGATCAGTATGCGCTACATTCCGGGCAGCCTGTTTTCCGTGAACCCCGTAACGGCGCGCGGCGTGCCCAATCTGTTCGCCCGAAACGAACGCCTCGTGTGCGAGTTCGAGAGTTCGGAGCACGGCATCTTCGTCATGGTGCTGGTCGGAGCAACCATCGTCGGCAGCATAGCCACCGTCTGGCACGGTGCCGTCAATGCGAAGCGTACCGGCAAGCTGGCGGAATGGTGCTACGCCGATCGAGAGATCGTTCTCGAACAGGGTGAGGAAATGGGCCGCTTCCTGCTGGGCTCGACGGTCGTGATGCTATTCCGGCCGGGAACGATAGCGTTTGATCCGAGCTGGCTGCCTGCGCGCCCGGTGCGCCTCGGCGAACGCATGGGCGATCGCCCGGCTCTTTCTTCCGAGACCAGATCGACGAACTCATTCTGAAGGGGCTCTACAGCCGAGATGAGCGGACGTCCGATGGGCGGTTCCATGCGAGCCGGACTGGGGGCGACACTCCCGCCAATCGGTCTGTTCCGCATCTGCTCGTTTTTGGGAAAGGCGCATTCTGGGCAGCCGCCACGACGAAGTGCCATGCCGTCTCTCATTGACGGCGCTTAGCATTTGAGACCATCGCCTTGTCCATGACCAAGAGCAAGGGACGCACCGGCGCGCACGCGCGCGCCAATATCCAACCTGCACCGACGGCCGCCGAGCTCGATGCCGCAAAGCGAGAGGTCGCTCAGATCGAAGGGCGGCTTGCCGGCCTGGCGTCGGGGCACCCATCGGTTAAAATATGGAAGGCCCGTCTTCGTTCGGCGCAGGCCGTGATCGCCCGCGGCCCCCGCGACTGAGGGAAGAGCCGTACCCGCCAGCGCACGCGGTCCCGGCGGCCATATCCTGACGGGACCGATCGCGATCGCAGGCGCGGAGCCCGGCGACATGCTGGAGGTGCGGATCCGGAAAGTCGATCTGGCGATCCCCTATGCCTATAACGCGTTCCGGTACGGGGCGGGGTTCCTGACCGACGATTTCCCCTATGCGCGGATGAAGATCGTGCCTCTGGATGCCAAGCGGATGGTCGGCCTGTTCGCCCCCGGCATCGAAGTGCCGCTGGCGCCGTTCTTCGGCAGCATGGGGGGCGCCGCCACCGGCGTTCGGCCGCTACGACAGCGCGCCGCCGACGATCAACGGCGGCAACATGATCGACTTCCTCGTCGCGGAAAAAGGCATGACGCGCGACGATGCTTACATGCTGATCAGTGTCGCAGGCGATGTCGAGATCACCGAGCTCGTCGATCGCAACAAGGGTGTCCACGTCGTTCTGCCCAAGGCGGTGTTCACGAAGCGCTAGCGCCCACGGCTTACGCCTGTCCCTTAGGTCGCCGCGTATGCCGTTCGGGTAAGAAGCCTATGGCAGTGCGGCGGCAACGTCGGCCGCGAAGCGCGCGATGTCGAAGCGCGCGGCGCCGGGATCCTCGCCGCGCCTGACCACCACCAGGTGCCGGGACGGGATCACCATCACATATTGGCCCCGATTGCCTTGCGCGGCGAAGCTGCCTTCGGGCAGGCCCTGCTTGGCGCCGAACAGCCACATCGTCGCGCCATAGCCCGGTCCGCTCGCCGGCTGCGGTCCGCTCGGCGTCGTCATGGTGCGCATCCAGCCTGCCGGCAACAGGCGCCTGCCCTGCCAGACGCCGTCCTGCGACCAGAACAATCCCAGCCTCGCGAGGTCGCGGGCGGTCGACCAGACCTGACTGGAGAGGACGTAATTGCCGTGCCAGTCCGTCTCGGCGACGGTGTGCGACATGCCGAGCGGGCCGAACAGGGTTTCCGGCAATGCGCGGTACCGGGCCTCGCCGATTGCCTGTCGTGTGGCATAGACCGCGAGCAGGATATCGGTGTTGGCGTAGCGGAAGCGGGTGCCGGGCTGAGCCTCCAAGGGCCATAACACCGCCTGTTCGTCTACCGTGGTGCCGCCGAAGTAGATCGCATCGGTGCGATTTCCGGCGGTGTCGCTGTGCAGGCCGGATCCCATCCGTAGCAAATTGTCGAGCGTGATAGCCTGACGCGGATCGCCCGTCTTCCATTGCGGCACGGCTGCGGGAGCCTTCAACGCACTCGCATTGCTGAGGCCGATAAGTGTGCCAGCGATGGACTTGCCGACCGACCACGTCCGGTTGGACACGAACGGCCCGAAACCGCGGCCATATTGCTCGGCAAGAACTTCGCCGTCTTTCACGACGATCACCCCGACCGTCTTGGTGCCGACGCCATATGTTGTCCGGAATGCCTTGCCGACGGCGCCGGTCAGCGCGGCTGTCGGGCGCGGTGCGATGCCAGCGTCACCCTGAGGCCAGCGCCGGGGATCCGCCGCCGTGATTGACGGTGCCGCTGTCGACTTGCGGCCAGACGGTGCCGTGCTGCCGATCGGCAGCGTCACGCAACCCCGTCCACTGGTCCAGGCTGCGCGTCTTGGCGGTAGCTGGGGATCGAAAGCTACGGAAACGGACTGGAGACCACGGTCGACGCTCGCCGTCAGAGTCGGCACGATCGTCGCATATTCGGGGTAGATCCCGGCCAGTTCATCGGCATCGATCTGCGCAGGTGTGCGACCGGCGTTGAAGATTCCGGAGCAGTAGAGCGCCGCCTTGTAACCGGCTGCTACCGCGCGTTGGTACGTTCCTGCCGAGGGCTGCGCGACAATTTGCGCATTGACGGGCGCTGACGCGAGGAGGACGAGGCCGGCCGCTTTGAGAATCTGCATGATGGCATCATTCCATTGCGCCGCGAGATCGGCAATTCGTTTCTCCGATCTGCAGCAATCGCAGCGTGCCCGAAAGCCGCCGCGCCGGAGGTATAACCAACCGGCGTCGCGAGCCGCCGTTGTCCGAACTTCACCGGCATGCAACATGACGTGTTCAGGTTTTCGGTCTACCATGAGGGGGTCGCTGAAAGACAACATTCGAGGACTATCGATGCGCGCGTCCCTGCTTTCCCGCCTGCTCCTTTCGAGTATCGCCGCAAGCATCCTTGTCCCGGCACCGGCGGCTGCAAGCTCGCCTGAACTCATCGGACTCGAGCGCGCGCTGAGCAAGTTGGTCGCGGAACGCTCGGGAGACTACGGCATTGCAGCGCTCGACCTTCGCGATGGCTCGATGGTTTCCATCAACGGCGATACCCAATTCCCGATGGCGAGCACGGTCAAGATCGCCGTTGCAGCGACCTACCTCGCCGAGGTCGATCAGGGGCGACGCAGCCTCGGCGACATGATCGTTGGCCGACCCGCGGCGAAAGTCATGGAGCTGATGATCGTCCGCAGCGACAACCGGGCAACCGACCAGCTGCTTGCCGCGCTAGGCGGCCCAGTCGCGATCCAGCAATGGCTGTCGTCACAAAAGATACCCGGCATCCGGATGGACCGGACCATAGCCCAGTTGCTTCGAGAGCGCGGCCACCTCGCCGACAGCAAGGATGTTGCCACGCCGGTTGCCATGGTCACGCTGTTGAACACGCTCGACAATGGTACCGTTCTAACGGCGCAAAGTCGCGCGTTTCTGCTCGAACTGATGAGCCGATGCGCGACGGGAACCCGCCGCATCCGCGCTCTGCTTCCCGTGGGTACTCGAGTAGAGGACAAGACCGGCACGCTGGACGGCATCACCAACGATGTCGGGTTCATTACCATGCCTGACGGCCGCCGGGTGGCAGTCGCTATATTCGCGCGAGGGGGACGCGATCGTCAGCCTGTCATCGCCGAGGTCGCACGCGTGATCTACGACCGTTTCGCGGATAGCGTCCGCAACGCACTCGCGCTGTTCATGCAAATGCGGTGAAGCGAACGAGGTCTTGCGGGCGGCTCACCGGGAACCAGACGGACTATTGCCGGTTGCCATGAACATGAGGTGTCGTGGGTTTACGGGAAGGTAGCCGGTGTCGCAGGAAGTCGAGCTGAAGCTGGTATTGGACGTCGCTGCGGCCGATGCCTTTGCCGAGTCCGACCTGTTCGGCGCTCCGGCGAGCACGCGGCAGATGCAGGCGGTGTATTTCGACACGCCCGATCTCGCGCTTTCACAAGGCGGCGTCTCGTTGCGCATTCGGCAGTCCGGCGACACGCGGACGCAGACGATCAAGGTCGCGGATGCGAAGGCGGCGGGTCTCTTCGCGCGATCCGAGTGGGAAATCGAGGTGGCCGACATGGTGCCGGTCGTCGACGACCGGACGCCCATCCCGGCGCTGCTCGGCAAAGAGGCCGGCACACTCGCGCCGATCTTCACCGTGGCGGTCGAGCGCCTGACGTGGATGATCGCCAGCGGCGAGGCGTCGATCGAGCTGGTCTTGGACCGTGGTCATGTTGCTGCGGGTGACCGCCTGTCGCCGATCTGCGAGCTTGAGCTGGAGTTGAAGCAGGGAGAGCCGGCCGCTCTGTTCGTGCTGGCCAGGACGCTGGCGGCGCAGTTTCCGGTCCGCCTGGGCGTAGTGACCAAGTCCGAGCGCGGCTACGACCTGCTTCGTCCCGTATCCAGGGCGTTCAAGGCGGAGCGGATCGCGCTGAGCCGGGACGCATCCGCGGCGAATGCTTTCGAGGCGGTCGCCGGCTCTTGCATACGCCAATATCGCCTGAACGAGACTATCCTGCTCGATGAGGCCAATGCCGAGGCCCTGCATCAGGCGCGCGTGTCGTTGCGTCGGTTGCGGTCGGCCTTTTCGATCTTCAAGCCCTTGCTCGACGGCGACGAGGTGCCGCATTTCCAGAGCGAGCTGCGCTGGCTGGGTTCGGTGCTGGGCGACGCGCGCGACCTGGATGTGTTGCTGGCCAAGGCGAAGCCCGACGGGTCGTTGTTCGAGCGGTTGAGCCAGGCTCGCGATGCTGCCTATGCCGCAGTCGACACTGTGCTGGGCTCGGACCGGGTTCGCGCCCTGATGCTCGATCTGACGGAGTGGCTGGCGTGCGGGGCGTGGCGCACCGCGCCATCGACGCGCGATGCACGGGACGCCTCGGCACGGCAGTTCGCGGCGGAGACGTTGCACGCGTTGCGTCGTCGCATCAGGAAGCGTGGTCGGTCGCTTTCGACGCTGGCAGACGAGGAACGCCATGAAGTCCGCAAGACCGCCAAACGGCTCCGCTATGGCGCGGAGTTTCTCGGCTCCGTCTTCTCGAGCAAGAAGCGTTCGCGTCGCTATGGGAAGTTCGTGGGATCGTTGGAGACGCTGCAGGACGAGCTTGGCGCACTGAACGATATGGCGACGGCGCCGGTGGTTCTGGACCGGGTTGGCCTGCGCGACGACCCCGGGGCGAAGGGCCTGCTGGCGCATCGCAAGAAATCGAAGATCATCGACGCCGCGGCCGAGGCGTACGACGATCTTCTCGAGCGCAAGACTTTCTGGGGTTAGGGGCGGGGGATCGGCGCCCCGCCAGCCGATCGAGCGTCGGACCTATCGGCTGATCGCCCATGGTAAGTTCGATAGCTGCCGGTGTTCGCCACCGCGGCCGATCAATCAGCGCTGGTAGCGACTTTAGAGCGGAAGACGCCGCTCCTCCGTCGCGCGCAAACTCGCGGTGATCCGTCGTCATCGTGCAGAATATGGTTCAAGGCTGTGCGAGGTCGGGAAAACGATCCAGGAGCGCGCTGGTGACGCCGTTGGTCCAGCCGAAGCCGTCCTGCACCGGATATTCGCCACCCCCGCCCGGCGTGCGCTGCTCGACATTATATTTCTCGAGCATCTTGCCCGTCTCGGCATAGGCCGCTCCGACCGTGCCAAGCCAGCGGCGGGCGATATCCTTCGCAAGCGCAGGCTCGCCGTTCGCCTCGAGCCCGGCGATCGCCACCCATTGCAGCGGCGCCCAGCCATTGGGTTCGTCCCACTGCAACCCGGTCCTGAGCGTGGTCGTCCGCAGGCCGCCCTCGGCGACCAGCGAATTGCGGACCGTCGTCGCCACCGACTTTGCCTGTGCGGACGAAGCGAGACCGACGAATAGCGGATGTAGCATCGCCGCGTTGATGCTGGCGGTCGGCTTGCGCGTCGACAGGTCCCAGTCTGCGTAGCGCGCACTCGATGACTGCCAGAGATAGCGGTCGATCGCTGCCTTGCGCTTTGCCGCGAGCGTGGTGAATGCGGTGGCGCAGGGTGTATCGGCGGCGGTCCGGCAGCGTTCGGCTATGCGGCGTTCCATCACCCATAAAAGGCTGTTGAGATCGACCGGTACGATGTCGGTGGTATGGATCGTCGCGAGCGACTGCGGATCGCGCAGCCAGCGCGAGCTGAAGTCCCACCCGCTTTCCGCACCGGCGCGCAGGTCGCGCTGTGTCTCGGTGGCGGGGCGGGGGCCTGCCTTGGCGGCGGTCTCGACATCCTCGGCATAGGATTCGTCGCGTGGTGTGTCGCGGTCGTCGTAATGACGGTTGAGCACACTGCCGTCGGGCATCCGCACAACACGCAGGCATGCTGGCTGGCGGGTCAGGCACGTCTCGCCCTTCATCCAGAACGCATGTTCCGCGCGCAACGCCGCCAACCGGCGCTTTGCCACCAGTGGATCGGTATTCGTCGAAAGGTCGAGCATCAGCGCGTAATAAGGCGGCTGCGACCGGCTGAGATAATAGGTCCGCGTGCCGTTCGGGATATGGCCATAGCGCTCGATCAAGCTGGTGAAATCGTCGAGCATCGTTTCGACCAGCGGCTGCTGGCCGTCGACCTTGAGCCCGAGCATCGTGAAATAGCTGTCCCAGTAATAGATTTCCCGGAAGCGCCCGCCCGGCACGACATAGGGTGCGGGCAGCGGCAGCGCGGAACTGCCCGCGACGGGCACGACCGGCTGGCGCACGAGTTGCGGCCACAAGGCCCGGACATGCGCCCCGAGATCGCCCGCGCCGCGATCATTCTCGCCGGGCACCGTGAAGTTGGCGAGGACAAACGCCTTCAGCGCCGCGCCTACCGGCCTGGCTCGCGCGTAATCCGCCATGATCGCATCGGCTGCGCGCTTCGGCACGGCGTCGACGAACGTCTTGCCGTCCGCGAACACATGGCCCTGCTGCACCGCGCGAAACAACGGACCATAGATGTCGGCGGGTGATTGTACCGATGAGGGAGAGGAAACGGGGCCGGTCTGCGCGGGCGCGATCGCCGCGACCGATGCCAGCGCGGCAAAATGGAGAACATTTTTCATGACGTCGCGAATACCCCGCGCAAAGCGGATCGATCCCGCGCGATGCGGGATCGATCCGGCCTATCTCAGAACTTGAACGCAGCGGCGAACCGGATCGAGCGGCCGACGATCGGCCGGGCGAGGATCGTGCCGCTACCCTGTGACCCAAGCGTGCGCGGATTGCCTTCGGTCAGCCCGATCTCGTCGGTCAGATTGTCGCCGATCACCTGGAACTGGATCTGCGGGGTCAGGTCGAGCGTGGCACCTGCATCGAGCTTGTAATAGCCCGGCAGGACCTGCGCGTTCTGGACGTCGGAGAACCGGTCGCCGACATAGCCGATCGTTGCATACACACCGGCCTTCGTGTCGCCGCCGAATTCCAGATCGTAGGCGGGCGTGACGCGCCACTGCCATTTCGGCTGGCGCTGGACCCGGTTTCCGGTCAGATCGGTCAGGCCGCCATCGGTGAAGAAGTCGCGGTACTTGGCATCAAGATACGTTGCCGAGCCGCTGAGCGTGAAGCCGGCGAACGGCCGCAACTGCCCCTCGAACTCGACGCCGGTCGCCTTGGCGCCGCCAATCGACGCGATCGGCGCGCCGCTGGTGATGACCGTCGTCGCGAGCCCGTCGAAGGTGTTGTGGAACAGCGTCGCGTACAGGTTCGCGATCCCGGTCGAGACCTTCACGCCGCCTTCATAGCTGTCGACCTGTGGCGCCACGTCGATGCCGTCGCGCAGATTGTCGAAGAACGGGAAGCTGTTGCCGCGGCTGTAGCGGACGAACGCACCGACCTGGCGGGTCAGGTCGTAGTTTACGCCGCCTGTCCACGACCACGCGTCGCCGCGATAGCGGATCGTGCGGAACGTGCCGTTCAACTGTGCGTCGCCATTGTCGTACAGCGTCTGCGGATTGCCGTCCGCGCCCGCTGCCGGCACCGTGCCGGCAAGGTTCTCGAGCGTGCCGTCGACCGAGTGATGCTGGTAGCGGACGCCGCCGTCGATCCGCAGCTTGTCGGTGATCTGCAGTTCGTCGACCGCATAGCCCGCGACGTCCTCGCCGGTGTAGCGCGCGTTGACCTTGAACGTCGAACCGCCCGAGAAGCCGTCGCGCGTGACGATCCGGCCATCCGCCAGCGTCAGGTTGAGCCGACGCGCATTGGGTTCGGCGGTCAGCAGCATGCTGTTGCCCAGATTCCACCGGTCGCGCGACTTGTAGCGCGTGTAATAGACGCCGCCGGTCAGCGTGTTGCCGCCCGATTTCCACTCCAGCGCGAAATCGTTGACGAACGCCTGGATATGCTTCTCGACGCTCCACAGCCCGGCCTCGACGACCGCGGTGTTGGGCGACGCCGCGGCACCGCCGGTGGCGTAGGTGAGCGATCCGATCGTCCCGCCCTTGCCGGCGGCATAGGCGGCGGCGGTGATCGGTGGGGTGCCGCCGGGGACCAGACCGATCGTGTCGGCATCGCCCTCCATCCAGCTGCCGCGGTCGCGGACCGTAATCCCGCTGCCGAGGTCGTAATCGAAATTGCCGCCGAGGTTATAGGTCTTCGCGCTGCGTCCGTCGGCCAGGTCGACCCGGCTGCCGTCGTTGCGCACGCCGATCCGCGTGTCGCGCCCGACGAGCGTGCCGGTACCGGCGTCGAAACCGGGATATTCGCGGATCTTGTCGCCGTCCTGGACGACCGGGATCGGCAGCAGCCACTGGCCGCGATCGTCGAGATAGCGGCCGAACAGCAGGATCGAGCCCTTGTCGAAATCATGCCGGATATTGCCGGTGATCTGACCGCCGCGCTCCGCCTCGAACTGCGCGTCGCGGATCCCGCGCGAGGTCGAGTAATAGCCGCCGACCATGTAAGTCGTGCTGTCGTCGATCGGGCCGGAGACATAGCTGTCGACGCGGAACTCGCCGAAATCGGTACCGCTGAGTTTCAGCAAACCGGCCGGCGTCTGCTTGCCCTCGCGCTGCACGAGGTTGACGGTCAGGCCGGGCTGGCCGTTCGAGAACAGCGCGCCGGTGCCACCGCGGACCGCCTCGACGCGCTGGATCGTCTCGTCGATCCGGATCAGCTGCGTGTTCTCGAGGAACGACAGCGTCGGCGGCGGGAAGAACGGCACGCCCTGCGTCTGGAAGGTGACGTATTCCGCATCGCCGCCCGATGGATAGCCACGGACGAAGATGTTCGCGCCGGTCTTGCCGCCCGAGCTTTCGGTGCTGACGCCTGGTACTGCGCGCAGCACCTCGGCGGTGCTGGCGGTGCCGAGACGCTGCGCCATCGTGCTGTCGATCGTGGTGACCGCGAACGCCGCATCCTGTCGGCGAGTGCCCGCGCCTGCGGTGCCGATCACGACGATATCCGGAGCGGGCTCTTCGGGTGCGGCTTGCGTCGCGGTCGTATCCTGCGTGGGCGCAACGGCGCGCGCCGTCGCGACGTCACCGGTGGACTGATCCTGTGCATCGACGATCAGATAGGCGCCGCTCGGCGTCAGCTTGTGGCCGAGCCCCGAGCCTTTGAGGATCGTCGCCAGTGCGTCGCCGACCTCCATCCGGCCGGTCACCGCGCGCGCAGTCTTCCCACGAACAAGCGTCGGCGAAAACAGGATCTGTTTGCCGCTCTGGCGGGAGAAGGCGAGCAACGCGGTGCTCATGTCCTGTCGGGCGATCCGGACGCCGACGGCCGCCTGCGCGGTCACGCCGATCGGGATGCCGCCTGCGCCTAGCGCCAAGGCGGTCATCATCATGCCGCGCAACAGCACGGTCCTGCCTGTGGATGTCATGCAACCCTCCCTGTGTGTACGATCCCTCTGCCGGGGTCGATCCGAGGATAAAGACGCAGGCGTCCCTAAATCCCGAACCCTCGTCCGAAATTATTTTTTCGTGGCGATCGTGATGCCGTCGGCGCTCCGCGCGACGGTCACGGGAAAGCCCATCTGCAACGCATCGAGGAATGGCTGGATCTCGCCAGTGCGGAACGATCCGCTGATTCTGACATCGCCGGCCTGCGTGTCGGCAAGTGCGATCCGCGGCGTGCCGTAGCGGTTCATTTCGGCGACCGCGTGACGCAGCGTCGTGTCCTCGAACACCAGCCGACCCTCGCTCCAGCTCGACAGCGCCAAGGCGATGCCCGGCACATGGCGCAGCGATACGCCGCCAGCGGACGCTGTCAGGACGTCGTCGGGTACCATCGCAACCGGCTTCGCGTGTCCGCCCTTGGAGGCAACGCTCACCAACCCCTCGACGAGAGCGACCCGTACCGCACCGGGGTCGAGCCTGATGTCGAACGCGGTGCCGTGCGCAGTCACCGATTGCGATCCCGCGGTGACGACGAACGGGCGTCGCTGATGCTTTGCGACCTCGAACAGCGCCTGGCCGCGTTCAAGCACCAGTCGCCGCTCGGCATCGCTATAGGCGATCCGCACCCGACTGTCGGTATCGAGCGTCAACCGCGACCCGTCGGTCAACGTCACCATCAACCGTTGCCCGGTCGCGGTGCGATACACGGGCGCTTCTGCGATCTGCGCCGCCTGTCCCGTCGTCGTCGTATCGTCGGCGAGACGTAACCAGGCGATCGGCGCGACCACTGCGGCACAGGCCGCCGCCGCCAGCATCCACGGCGCAGCGCGGCGCGGCTCGCGCGCGAGCGCGATGCGCGCCACCGCGGCGTGACGCAGCGCCAGCATCTCGGGGTGATCGGCCAGCGCGGCGCTCATGGTGCGCGCCTCGGCAACCGCCGCGAACGCCGCCTCGTGCCCGGCGTGCGCCCGCCAATCTTCGAACCGAACGCGCGTAGCGTCGCTGGGATCGTCGTCGAGACGCTCGGCCCATTCGGCGGCCTCGATCATCGCCGGCTCGCCCTGGTGCGGCCCGATCACGGTCGCCAATCCTTCAGCCGCTCGGCGACATGCGCGAGTGCGCGTGCCTGATGCTTCTCGGCCGCGCGCGTCGAGATGGCCAGAGCATGTGCGACGTCGGCCATCTTAAGTCCCTCAAGCATCCGCAGCACGAACACGTCGCGCGTGCGCTCGGGCAGTTCGGCAAGCGCGTGCCGCAACGCAAGCGCGACCTGCCTGCTTGCCAAGACGCGGTCGGGCGCAAAATCCGAACCTTCGAGTGAAAAATCGTCGATCGGGTCGGACAAGCCGGCGCCACGCACTTGGTCGCGGCGCGCCTGATCCTTCAGCACATTGGCGGCTGTGACGAAGATGAAGCTGTCGCGCTGGCGGATATCGTTCGGGTCGGCGAGCCGGCTGAGCCGGAGGAAAACCTCCTGAACGAGGTCGGGAACGTCGTGCTGGGCCGAGACGCGACGGTTGAAATAGCGGCTGAGTGGCCGGCTATACGCATCGACGAGCGTACGCAGGATCGTCGTCCTGTCGCCCGACTCCGGCGCGCGTTGCCCCTCCGACCCCATGCGCGATGTCTAGAGCGTCCGCATGCGTCGTCAATCTCGCGGTCCGGAACCCACGATGGTCATGCGCGGCGGTCGTGCACGGCGGTCGTGATTGTCAGGCGGCCCGGCGGGTCGCGCGGCGCACCACGTCGCGATAGCCGTGCGACAGCGAATCGAACCCGTCATAGAAGCCTCGCGCTTTCAGCAGGCGGTGCATCCGCGCGAGCCGGTAGGGCGGAACACCCGCCGCCACGTGATGCTCGACATGATAATTGACGTGGTTCGGGGCGACCAGCAGCCGCTCCCACCAGGATACCATCGTGGTCGCGGTGTTCATGCGCGGATCTGCATCGCCGCGATCGGGCACGACACCATGTTCGCCGATCTGGCGGAGGCGCGCGATCACGGGATAGGCGAAGATCTGCGCGACCCACCACAGGCCATACGCCCACCAGCCGCCCGCCAGCGCGAGCACGGCGAACAGGCCGATGTGAAAGGCGACCCAGGGCCATTGCTTGGCGATCGTAAAGCGCGCGAGCGACTGGACGAGATCGCGCCAGCCGGTGCGGCCGGTCACGTCGCGCATCAGCTTGCGGCGCAGCGCCTGGGCGGTGATCGGATAACTGGCGACGAAGCCGAGATCGGGATCGTCGGGGGTTCCGGCATGGCGATGGTGCGCCAGATGGTAGGTGCGATAGTCCTGGAGCGACAGGTTGATCGGCGTCCCCGCGAGCCATTGCCCGACGACCTCGTTGGTGCGCCGGTCGGTGAACAGCGCGTTGTGCGCGCAATCATGCACGAGGATGCCGAGCCCGAGCTGACGCGCGGCGATGACCGGGATCGCAGCGAGGATCGTCAGCGGGTTGGGCCAGATGATCGCGACGGCGAACGCGCCTGCGATCAACCCCCAGTTCACTGCGAACGCCCACCACGCCCGCAGATTAGACCGGCGCGTCAATGCGGCCAGTTCGTCCCTTGCAAGAAAATCGGTTACCTTCATGCTGGCGATCCTTCCGCAGCTTGGGTAACACGATAACGCAGTATGAGTCAAAAGATGTTACATGATTGGCGCGCGCCGGTGACGCCGAAGTCGCTCGCGCTGTGGTTCCTGTCCACGGCCGCGCCCGCGCCGCTGCGCGCCGGGACGCTGATCGATCGTGCCCGCATCTTCGACATCGAACCCGCTGCGGTGCGCGTCGCGCTGGGACGGCTGGTGCGGGAGGGCCTCGCCGACCAGGCCGAGAGAGGCGTCTATTCGCTGGGCCCGAACGCGGCCGCGCTGCATGCAAAGGCGCGCCAGTGGTCGCGCGTCGAGGATGGCGTGCGCCCGTGGGACGGGGCGTGGATCGTCGTGCTGACGCACCATCTGGGCCGCATCAACCGGCCGCGGCTCCAAGCGGGCGAGCGGGCGTTGCGGCTTACCGGCTTTGTCGAGGCGGATACCGGCGCCTGGGTGCGGCCGGACAATCTGCGTCGCGATACGGCGTCGCTGGCGGGCGAACTCGCGGGGCTGGGGCTCGACGCGCAGGCGACCATCCTCGCTGGATGCGTCGCGCAGTCGGCGGACGATGCACGGTTCCGCGCCTTGTGGTCACCCGACCTGCTCGAGGACGGCTATCGCTTCTGGATCGGCGAGCTGGAAGCCAGCCAAGCCAGGACCGCGCGGATGCCGGTCACCGAGGCGGCGCGCGAAACCTTCCTGCTCGGGCAATCCGTCATCCGCGCGATCAACTCGGACCCGCTGCTTCCCGCCGATTTCGTCGATACGGAGCTGCGCGGCACGCTCGTGAACGCGATGGTCCGCTACAACGCCATGGCCCTGCAACACTGGAGCAAGGTTGGCTGAGGCGGACGGCCCGGCGGGCATCCATGCCGCCGAACGGTGATGCCCCCGAACAGTGATGCCCCCGAACAGTGATGCTAAGCCGTCGCCTGCTAGAACCGAAAGCCCAGCGTCGCCATGACGTTGCGCGGGGCGGCCATGAAGCAGTCCCCACGCGCGAGGCAGGACGCGAAACCACGGTTGTCCAGCAGGTTGGTCGCGTTAATCGCCAAGCGCCACTTGTTCCAGCTGATCTCCGCCAGCGCATCGACCGTCGTGCGCGACGGGGTGACGATCGTGTACAGCGTGCCGGGAGCGATTGCGGCGTTGAGACCATAGGGATCGAGCGCCCCGGTTGACTTGCTCTCACCGCTATAGACCACGCCTGCGCCGAGCCTCAGCTGCGGTCCGCTGGTGTCGCCGAAGGTCTTGGTCGACCAGATCGACGCGGTGTGGCGCGGCATATAGTCGAGACTGGTGTTCACCTCGGAATCGAGCTGGCTGTAGCCATAGTTGACCAGGAGTTCGAAATTGCCCGGCAGGACGCGGCTCGCCTCGAACTCTACGCCCTTGGTGGACAATTCGCCGGACTGGGTCGTCACGTTGTTCGCCAGATAGAGGACGCGGTTGCGTTCCTTGATCTTGAAACCGGTCACGGTGACCAGCGTCCGGAGATCGGGCTGCCACTTCACCCCTGCCTCATATTGCGTGCCCAACTGCGGTTTGAACGGGTCGGTCGGGACGCCGCCGGGCCCCGTCAGCCGGCCGGCGATCGGCAGGAAACTCTCGGTGTAGCTGAAGAAGGGCGAGAAGCCTGCGCCGACCTCGCCGATGATGCCGGCGCGGAAGGTGGTGGCATTGTCCTCCTGACCGGAGGAGTTCGTCACATGGTCGCGGCGGGCGCCAACGATCACCGACACGCGGTCGAAGAAGCGGATCTGGTCCTGAACGTAAACGCCGAGCTGCTTCTGCGAGTCATAGGCGAACGGGCCGCTGGGGTCGTAGGTCTGCAGCGAATCATAATCGATGTCGTAGAGATCGACCGTCTCCAGCGCCGTGGCCGCGAACCGCTTGCCGACCTTGTTCCAGCTATAGTCGAGGCCGGCCAGCAGCGTGTGCTCGATCTCTGCGCCAGTGTTGAACTTGAGCTGGACGTTGTTGTCGGTCGAGAAGACGTTCATCCGCGCATCGCTGGCCTCGGCGTACAGCCCGATGGTGCGGCCATCGGTGCCATAGACCGCGAACGGATTGGTCGGGTTGGTATAGCTGTCGGCGTAATGCGTGAAATATTCGAGGTCGCTGTCGATGTATCGTGCCTTCAGGCTGATACGAATATTTTCCGAGAAGCGGTGGACCAGCGACCCGCCACCCTGGAGCGAGCGGCCGGCATAGCGGTCCCAGCCGGCCTTGCCGACGAAGGTGTAGGGATCGAGCCGCCCGCCCGGATTGTCGGGATTGGGCGCGAAGGTGCCGACGATCGGCAGGAACTGCGAGGTCGAGCCGGTATCGTCCTTCTGGTACAGGCCGGTCAGGATCAGGTCGGTATCCGGCGTCGGCTGCCAGCGGATCGACGGCGCGAACATCACGCGGTCGTCGGGAACATGATCGATAAAGGTGTCGGCGTCGCGCACGCGTCCGACCGCACGGATCGCCAGCGTGTCGCCGAGCGCCAGGTTGATATCCCCTAGCGCCTCCTTGCGGTCGTAGCTGCCATAGACGAGGTTCAACTCGCCGCCGGTGCGGAACTCGGGCGTCTTGGAGACGAGGTTGACGAGACCGCCGATCGAGCCCTGCCCGAACAGCACCGATGCCGGGCCGCGTACGATCTCGACCCGCGAGAAATTATACGGGTCCGAGGGGATGCTGGCATAATAGGAGAAGATGTCGCGCATGCCGTCGCGGAACTGCAGCGCGCTGATGCCGCGCACGTTGAAGCCATCGACCCGGGTATCGCGGCCATAGGGATTGGCGAGGACGCCGGCGGCGTACTTTACCGTGTCACTGATGTTGATCGCGCCCTGCGACAGATACCGGTCCGCCGGGATGATGGTCAGCGGCTGCGGCAGCTCGATCAGCGGGGTTTCGGTCTTCGTGCCGGCGATGGCGCCGGTCACCACGATTTCATTCTCCGGCGAAACCGGCTCCGCATCCTGCGCCCAGGCCGCTGAACTGGCCAGCACGCTCGCCATACCGGCCACAACAATCAACTTCCCCATATTCCGCCCCTTCGTCTCATTCCGCTGTGGGCGCTCTTATATATCTGCGATAGATTATCAATAGCATTAAGCCTTGGTAGCGTTTCCCAGTGAAACGCGAACGCCATGCCGCCGATGCTTCGCCTGGAGAGCCTATGCCCGGCTGTGCCAAGTAAGTGGTTGATCTCCGTACGTTTCAGTCTTTAGCCGCGCTACGGCAATGTTCGGGTGACACGCGTCCTGTAGAGGGGGGCGGCCGGGGTGGTCGGCTCTGCCCGGTTTTTCGCGGAATATGGCGAGCGGCACATTCGCCCCCCGGCCGTGATCATGGGGGGCGTGTTATGAAGGCTCGCGTCGATAAGATGTCGCTAAGCGCATGTGCGCTGCTCTGGCCTTGCATAGGACCGATAGACCTTGGAACAGCGGCCGATCGCGATCATGCGGCCGTGATGCTTTCGGCATGATCTTGATCCTGACCGTCGTGCCGCGTTCGCCGAGGTAGCCTGATGGATCGGACCGGCTAACACCCGGCAATCCGCTCGACGATGATCTTGACCGCATCGCGGTCGAGGGGCGCGCGATCGATCGAATTGTGGATGCCGATACCCTCGATCAGCGCGTCGAGCGCGCGCGCCGTGAGCGGATCGAAGAAACGGCCCAGCGCATCGCGGCTGCTGTCCATCCATTGCTGCATGACGGCGCCGACTGCCGGATGACGCGCGGCAAAGGCGTATAGTTCGTAGCTCAGCAACAGGGTGCGCGGCTCCGCCCAGACCTGGTTGGCGATGATGTCGACGACCGCCGAACACGCTGTCGCGCGGTCCGTCGCGACTTCCAGGCGCGCGCGAAAGGCAGCGGAGGATTCGGCGGCAAGTTGCAGGAAGGCTGCCGTCAGCAGGTCCTCCAGCGTCGCGAAATAATAGGTGACCGACCCGAGCGGCACCTGCGCAGCCTCGGCGATGCGGCGATGGGTCGTTGCCGCGGTCCCATGATCGGCAATGACCGAAAGTGTCGCATCGATGATGCGCTGCCGCCGAGCGGGATCGTTGCGCCGGGACTGTTGGGTCATCGCCTCTTTACCTCGATCTCGGCATGTGTACATATGTACATAACATTGAGGATGATTGGAAGGTAGCGGCCATGACGGAGGATCGGGTGAGCAGGCGGACGGTGATCGGTGGTGCGGCAGCGCTTGCGATCGCGGGCAGCGCCGGCGTCGCGACCGCGCAGCGCTCGGCAACCGCGGCACTTGGGCGCCGCGACGGTCGCTGGCTGAATGCGCCCAAGGCCTGGAAGGTCGCACCCGGCGGAGACCTGACGCTCGTCACCGACAAGGGCAGCGATTTCTGGCGCGAGACGCATTACGGCTTCACCCGGGACAGCGGCCATTTTCTCGGCTTCACAGCACCTGCCGCGTTTACCGCCCAACTGCGCATTCGCGGCCAGTATCAGAAACTCTACGATCAGGCCGGCATCATGGTGCGGGTCGACGAACGATGCTGGGTCAAGGCGGGGATCGAATTGTCCGACGGGCGCGCCATGCTGAGCAGCGTGCTGACCGATGGAAAGTCCGACTGGGCGACCGGTCCCTACGAGCATGACGCGCAGGACTTTTGGATGCGCGCGACCGTGGCAAAGGGCGTCCTGCGGTTGCAGGTGTCGGCGGACGGCAAGACCTGGCCCCTGGTCAGACTGGCGCCCTTTCCGATCGCCCCCGCATATCAAGTCGGACCGATGGCCTGCACGCCCGAACGTGCCGGACTGGAGGTGCATTTCTCCGACCTGAGCATCACAGCCCCGTTGGGCAAGGACCTTCACGACCTGAGTTGATCGCGATGACGCAGAAGGAGCGGATGCTGGCGGGCCAGCTCTACACCGCCGACGACCCGGAACTCGTTGCCGACGCGGCGCGTGCCGCTGCGTGGTGCGACCGCTACAACCGCGCGTCGACGGCGACCGCGGCGGAGCGTCATGCGCTGCTGGTCGAAGGGCTTGGTCACGCGGGGCGTGGTGCGACGATCCGACCGCCGTTCCATTGCGACTATGGCTATAACATTCATCTCGGTGAGGGCGTGTTTCTCAATTTCGGGTGCACGGTGCTCGATGTCGTGCCCGTGCGGATCGGTGCGGGCACGCAGATCGGTCCGGGCGTGCAGATTCTCACCGCCGATCATCCGCGCGATCCGGCTCAGCGTCGCCAGATGCTCGAGTTCGGGCGGTCGGTCACCATCGGTCGAAACGTCTGGATAGGCGGCGGCGCGCTGGTCCTGCCGGGCATCACCGTCGGCGACAACGCGATCGTCGGCGCAGGCAGCGTCGTGACGCGCGATGTTCCCGATGGCGTGACCGTCGCGGGCAATCCCGCTCGCCTGCTGAGATAGTGTCCGATCACTCATACACGCCAACTTTCGCGCGGATATGAAGAGTGCTCGAAGTAGCGAAACACAGAGAGGCTTACGGATGTCGGCAAAGCCTTCGCTGACACGACCTGCGGCATAGTTGGGCGAGCTGGCTCCGGCAGGATGACGTGCCCCCATGGGGGCTGCAGGCGCAGGGTGGCTGGAAATCAGAGGCGATGGTGCGTCGTTACGCGCACATGTCGGTGAAGCATTTGCAGCCTTATGCAGACCTGCTGATTTTTGAGGGCAAATCGGGTCACACTGCGCCCGAGAGAGAAGGCTCCGGTCGAGGTCACAAAACTGGTCACAGTACGAGCCCGTTCCGACCCAGACTTGTAGGTGGGACCGAGCTAAATATTTTATATGTAAAAGGAAAATGGTGGACGCACTTGGGCTCGAACCAAGGACCCGCTGATTAAGAGTCAGCTGCTCTACCAACTGAGCTATGCGTCCATTCCGGGGCGGTTTTGAGTGGCGCCCTGGTGTGGCGCCCCGCTGCTGGAGGCGCGCTGTTAGCAGACTCATCGGGGGCCGCAACCCCCTTTTCGCCGATCCGAGTCCGTTTTCGTCGATCGAGCCGCTTTTTCGCGAAATAAGCCGAATTATCCCGCCTACCAGCCGACCGTCTTGCGGTTCTGGCGGTCGATCGACATCAGGATGCCGAGGCACAGCAGCACGGTCATCTGCGCCGAACTGCCGAAGCTCACCAGCGGCAGCGGGATGCCGACGACCGGCGCAAGGCCCATCACCATCATCAGGTTGATCGCGACGTAGAAGAAGATTGTCGTGGCGAGGCCGGCCGCGGTCAGCCTGGCGAAGCGGCTGTTGGCGCGCTGGCCGACCTCGATCCCCCAGCGGATCACCAGCAGGAAGGCGAGGATCAGCAGGCAGCCGCCGACCAGCCCCCATTCTTCCGCCATCGTCGCGAAGACGAAGTCGGTATGGCCTTCGGGGAGGTAGTCGAGATGGCTTTGCGTGCCCTGGAGGAAGCCCTTGCCCCAGATCCCGCCCGAGCCGATCGCGATCTTCGACTGACTGATGTGATAGCCGGTGCCGAGCGGATCGCTCTCGGGATCGAGGAAGATGAGGATGCGGTTGCGCTGATAGTCGTGCAGCAGGAAGTTGATCGAGAGCGGGATCGCGATCGCGGCGGCGATCGCGCCGCCCACGAACAGCCGGAGGGGCACACCCGCGAGGAACATGACGGTCGCGCCGCCCGAGCTGATCATCAGCGCGGTGCCGAGATCGGGCTGCTTCATCACGATCGCCGCGGGAACGGCGATCAGCAGCGCGGCGGGCCAGATCCCGCCGAACCGGCGCGTCTCGCCGGGCGGGAGCATGTCGTAGAATTTCGCCGCCGCCAGCACGATCGCGGGCTTCATGAACTCGGACGGCTGGAGGCGGATGAAGCCGAGGTCGAGCCAACGCTGCGACCCGCCGGAGACCTTGCCGAGGATCTCGACCGCGATCAGCGACAGCACGATCAGCGCATAGGCGGGCAGCGCGGCGGCCTTCCACGTGCGCTCGGGGATGTAGGACAGCCCCATCGCGCCGGCGAGCAGCACGAAGAAGCGGATACCCTGCGACAGCGCCCAGGGCCGCAGCGAGCCGCCCGCCGCCGAATACAGCACGATCTGCCCGAAACAGCCGATCGCGATGACCAGGATGATCACCAGCCAGGGAAGCTTGGCGAGCGGTTCGGGGACGATACGGTTCATCGCGTGCGCCTGATGGGGGTCATTCGGTCGGGAGTCATTGCTGGCGGTCCCGCGTATCGTCCTCGGCGACCGTGCTGCCGGGCGTGGTGAGCGCTTCCTGCGTCGCGTTGGCCATATCGGTGGCGTTGACCACCGCCGGGGCGTCGCTGGGCACGATCGCGTCGGTCTTGGTGGCGATCGCCGCGGGCGGGGCGGATTGCGCCTTGCGATACGTCTCCGCGGTCGCCGCCATGCGCGTGCGGATATCGCCGCCCCAGGTCGGTTCGACCTCGGCGAGCGATTTCAGCGCACGGTCGCGGTCGAGCATATAGGTCATGATGTCGCGGGCGATCATCGGCGTGTCGAGGTTGCGCACGGTGTGGCCGTTATGCTCGAGCACGACCGCGAGCGCATAGCGCGGATTGTCGGCGGGCGCGAAGCCGATGAACAGCGCATGGTCGCGCATCTTGAACGGCAGCTGGCCATTCTTCAGCACGCCCGAACGCCGCTCCGCCATCGTGATGCGGCGGACCTGCGCGGTACCGGTCTTGCCCGCGATCGCGACGCCGGGGATCAGCAGCTTGGCCGCGCCGCCGGTGCCGCCCTGATTGATCACCCCGAACATCGCATCCCGGACGCGCGCGAGATGCTCGGAATCGATTGCCAGGGCAGGGGAGTCGCGGTGGACGTGGTTCGCCAATATGCTCGGCTGCAACGCCCGCCCCGATGCGAGCCGCGCCGCCATCACCGCGAGCTGCAACGGGTTGGCGAGCACATAGCCCTGGCCGATCGACGCGTTGAGCGAGTCCGCGACGGTCCAGTCGTGCTTGTATTTCTTCAGCTTCCACGCCGGATCGGGGACCGTGCCGTAGCGCTGCGTCGAGAAGGGCAGGTCGAACTTCTGGCCCAGCCCCAGCACGCGCGCGACCGGCGCGATCGCGTTGTATCCGACCCGGCGCGCCATCTCGTAGAAATAGATGTCGCAGCTCTGCATGATCGCGTTCTTGAGGTCGAGCGGACCATGGCCGCTCTTCTTGTGGCAATGGAACACGCTGGTCCCGAGCCGCATTGCGCCCGAACAATTGATGCGGGTCGACGGATCGACGCCCGCGTTCATCAGCGCGAGACCGTTCATCGGCTTTACGGTCGAACCCGGCGGATACAGCCCCTGCGTCACCTTGTTCATCAGCGGCACGTGATCGTCGTCGCTCAGCATCTGCCATTCGAGATGGCTGATCCCGTCCGAAAAGCTGTTCGGATCATAGGCCGGCATCGACACCATCGCGAGCATCTCGCCGGTGCGGGTGTCGATCACCACGACCGATCCGGAGTTGGTGCCGAGCCGCCTTGCCGCATATTCCTGCAAGCCGACATCGATCGTCAGGCGCGCGGTCTTGCCGGGCACGTCGGGCTTGGTGGCGAGTTCGGCGACCAGCTTGCCGCGCGCCGTCACCTCGACGCGCTTGGCGCCGGCGATGCCGCGCAGTTCGGGCTCGAGCATCTTCTCCAGCCCGTCCTTGCCGAGCTTGAAGCCGGGCGTGACGAGCAGCGGGTCGCGCGTCTTCTTATACTGCTCGGCATTGGGCACGCCGACATAGCCGGTCAGATGCGCGACCGCGGCGCCCGCCGGATAGCTGCGCGCGAACCCGCGGGTCGGGGCGACGCCGGGGAGTTCGGGAAGCCGCACGCTGACCGCGGCGAACCGCTCCCAGTCGAGATTCTCCGCGACTTGCACCGGCTGGAACCCCGCGGCGTGCTCCAGGTCGATCGCGATCCGTTCGACTTCCTCGGGCGGCAACTGGAGGATGCGGCCGAGCAGCGGCAGCACGCGCTCCTTGTCGCGGAGGCGATCGGGAATGATGTCGACGCGGAAATCGGTGCGGTTGTTGGCGATCGGCACGCCGTGACGGTCGACGATCCAGCCGCGGCGGGGCGGCAGCAGCGTCATGTTCACGCGGTTGCTCTCCGACAACATCGTGTAGCGCTCGTTCTGCGCAACCGACAGCCACGCCATCCGCCCGGCGAGCATGAGCCCGACCGCACCCTGCGCCGCGCCCAGCATCCAGGCGCGCCTGGAGAAGGTGTACGCCTGCGACATCTCGGTGACGATCCGCGGGGTGTTCCTCACTCGCCGCCCCGCTTGTTCTGGATGAACGCGACGATCCGCGCGGCGAGCGGGAAGCACAGCATCGTGACGACGATCTGCGCGATCAGCACGGTATCGACATGCGCGCCGACCGGTACCGCGATGAACCGCCCGCCGAGGATGCACGCCGCGATCAGGCCGCTCGCGATCAGCCAGTCCTGCCAGTAATCGCGGAACGCCAGGCGCTGTTCGAGCATGTCGATGCCGACAAACGCGAGCGACCACATCAGCACTGCGCTGCCCAGCGGCTGGCCGCTGACCAGATCGTCGAACAGGCCGAGCGGGGCGGCCGCCCAGGGCCGGAACGCGAACCGCGCGAGCAGCCGCCACGCCAGCAGCATGACGAACCCGAACGGCGGAAGGAGGGGGATCGTCGCGACCACCGGGATGATCGTGACCAGCGATCCGGCCATGACCGTCGCCCAGGGGATCGCCCGTGCGCGGCTGGCGGGCAGCTTGGTCTCGAACGGCTTGTAGTCGACGCTGTCGACGACGCGGGGGCGGCTCATCGCAGCATGCTCATTGCTGCGCGATCGGGCGCGGCGGCGGGACCGGCATGAACACCTTTTCGACCAGCGCGAAGTCGAGCGTGTCGGGATCGGCGAAGGTGCGCGCCATCACCGAATCCGAGCCGGCCCTGGTCACGCGGGCGACCGGTACGCCCGGACCGTAGATGCCGCCGGTGCCGGTCGTCACGAACAGGTCGCCCGCGTTGAAGCGCACGTTGGTCGCGTTGACCGAGCGGATGTCGATCATCCCGTCGCCGCGCCCCGCCGCGATCGCGGGCAGACCGTCGCGGGTGCGGCGGACGGGGACAATGCTGTCGCCGTCGCTCAGCAACAGCACGCGCGCCGCGTTCGGCCCGGTCTCGACCACGCGCCCGATCAGGCCATCGGGGCCGCGTACCGGCATGCCGGGCTTCACACCGCTCCACCGGCCTGCGTTGAGCAGCGCAAAGCGCCGCCCGCTCGACGCGCTCGAACTGACCAGCCGCGCGGTCACGACGGGCTCGGGCGACCGGTCGCGGATCGCCAGCAGGCTGCGCAGACGTCGGTTGTCGTAGGCGATCGTCCGCGCCCGCATCAGCAGCGCGCGGGTCCGCTCGCGATCCGCGCGCAGCGCGACGTTCTCCTGCTTCACGAAGAAGTAATTGCCGATCGCATCGGGGATGCCCGAGATCGACGACCCGACCGTGGCAAGGCCGGTCGAGACCGGCGTGGTCACCCCCGCGACACCCATGCGCAGCGCCGAAAACGCCGGCGGATTGAACGTGGACGCGACGAGCAGCACCAGGCCCACCACCGCACCAGCGACGGCGAGCACATAGCCCATGAACACACCATATTGCCGACGTCGGGAAAACCCCGTGCGCCGGTCGCGGGCTGGCGCCATGCGCCTGTCCCCCTGTCTCGGGCGCCGCCGAAGCGCAGGGGCCAGATCCCCCGCGACTCGGACGACGCGATTTCGTGTCCGCGTGTCTTAAAGCAAAACCAAACTGTTAGCCGCTCATCAGCACGCCGCGGAACAATGGATCCTCGAGCGCGCGACCGGTGCCGAGCGCTACGCAGGTCAGAGGGTCCTCGGCGACCGTGACCGGCAGCCCGGTCTCGTCGCGCAGCACCTCGTCCAGCCCCTGCAGCAGCGCGCCGCCGCCGGTCAGCACGATGCCCTGGTCGACGATGTCCGCGGCCAGTTCGGGTGCGGTGTTCTCCAGCGCGACGCGGACGCCCTCGACGATCGTCGCGACCGGCTCGCTCAGTGCCTCGGCGATCTGGCCCTGGTTGATTTGGATTTCCTTCGGCACGCCGTTGACCAGATCGCGGCCCTTGATCTGGATGATCATGCCGATACCGTCGACCGGCGGCTTGGCGATGCCGACCTCCTTCTTGATGCGCTCCGCCGTCGCTTCGCCAATCAGCAGGTTATGGTTGCGGCGGACGTACGAGACGATCGCCTCGTCCATCTTGTCGCCGCCGACGCGCACCGACGTCGTGTAGGCTAGGCCACGGAGCGACAGCACCGCGACTTCGGTCGTGCCGCCGCCGATGTCGACGACCATCGAACCGATCGGCTCGGTGACGGGCATGTCCGCGCCGATCGCCGCCGCCATCGGCTCCTCGATCAGCCAGACCTGCGACGCGCCCGCATTCGACGCGGCATCGCGGATCGCACGGCGCTCGACCTTGGTGGAGCCCGAGGGCACGCAGATCACGATCTCGGGCCAGCGCGCGAACTTGCGCGGGCCGTGGACCTTCTGGATGAAATACTTGATCATCTGCTCGGCGACGTCGATGTCCGCGATCACGCCGTCGCGTAGCGGTCGGATCGCCTCGATATTGCCCGGCGTCTTGCCCATCATCATCTTGGCGTCGTCACCGACCGCCTTCACGCGCTTGATCCCGTTGATCGTCTCGACCGCGACCACCGACGGCTCGTTCAGGACGATGCCGCGGCCACGGACGTAGACGACGGTGTTCGCGGTGCCGAGGTCGATCGCCATGTCGTGCGACATGAACTTGAAGAAACGCGAGTAGAAGGCCATTCAATCAGGGTCCCGTAATCCTGTCCGCCGGACGGGCGAACCGCCAGCAAAACATGCGCACACACATCATCTCGCGGAGCCCGCCGGTGGTTTCGAGCACCGGGTGCCTATACTATATTAAGTGGCGTTTGCGGGTCGCGGGATGCCGTCGCTTGGTCTAGACGCAAACCCATGTCAATACGGCGTCTCCCCGAGCATCTGGTCAATCGCATCGCCGCCGGTGAAGTGGTGGAAAGACCCGCCAGCGCGTTGAAGGAGTTAGTCGAAAACGCGATCGACGCGGGCGCCGGCCGCATCGCGATTCTCCTTGTCGAAGGAGGAACTTCGCGGATCGAGGTGGCCGACGACGGCTGCGGAATGACGCCTGCAGACATGGCGCTCGCGCTCGAACGCCACGCCACTTCGAAGCTGCCCGACGAGTTTATCGAATCGGTCGTGACGTTGGGCTTTCGCGGCGAGGCGTTGCCCTCGATCGCGAGCGTCGCACGGCTGACGATCGAGAGCCGGATTCGCGGCGCCGAAGGTTGGGCGCGCACGGTCGACAATGGCCGGGTCGAGCGCGAAGGCCCCGCCGCGCTTCCCCCCGGTACGCGGGTGGTGGTCGAGGACCTCTTCGCCCGCGTCCCCGCCCGCCGCAAGTTCCTCCGCTCCCCCCGCGCGGAGTACGCCGCCTGCCTCGACGTCGTCCGCCGGCTAGCGATGGCGCGCCCGGACATCGGCTTCACGCTAGAACATGACGGCCGCCGCGCGCTATCGGCGACGCAGGTCGAGGATCGGCCGGGCAGGGTGGCGACGCTCACCGATCGCGCGCTCGCCGACAATTCGGTCGCGATCGATCTCGAACGCGAAGGCTTGGTACTCGGCGGCGTCGCCAGCCTGCCGACCTACAATCGCGGCATTGCCGACCACCAGTATCTCTTCGTCAACGGACGGCCCGTGAAGGACCGCCTGCTGATGGGCGCGATCCGCGGCGCCTATGCCGAGATGCTCCCCCGCGACCGCCACGCGGTGGTGGCGCTGTTCCTCGACATCCCCACCGATCAGGTCGACGTCAACGTCCACCCCGCCAAGACCGAAGTCCGCTTCCGCGATCCGGCGATGGTAAGAGGCCTCATAGTCTCCGGTCTCCGCCGAGCATTGGACGCGGCAGGCCACCGCAGCCAACGCGCCAGCGAGTCCGCCCTATCGATGTGGCAACCGGAAAGCTCCTCTCCCGAAAGGGGAGAGGAAGGGGCCCGTCCGCAAAGCGGATGGGAAGGTGAGGGCACGCCCCAAAGACTAGCGCTGGAAAGCCGTCACTACGGCGCGGTAAACGATTCCCGCCCAACCTTCTTCGCTTCACCCCCGCATGCAAGAGCCGAACCCGCCTGGACACCCCCACCGCAAACCACAGCCTTCCCCATGGGCGTAGCGCGCGGGCAGGTCGCCAAGACCTACATCGTCGCCGAAGCCGAAGACGGTCTCGTCCTGGTCGACCAGCACGCCGCCCACGAGCGCCTCGTCCTCGAACGCATGCGCGCGGCGTTGATCGGCGGCACCATAGCAAGCCAGGCTCTCCTGATCCCCGAGGTCGTCGAACTCGACGAATCCGCCTGCGATCGCCTCGAAGCCCGCGCCGAAGAACTCTCCGAATTCGGCCTCGACCTCGAACGCTTCGGACCCCACGCCATGCTGGTCCGCGCGACCCCAGCCTTGCTCGGCCAAAGCGACCCCAAAGGCCTGGTCACCGACCTAGCCGACGAACTCGCCGCCTTCGACGAAGCCCTCTCCCTAAAAGAACGCCTCGACGCAGTCGCCGGCACGATGGCCTGCCACGGCTCCGTCCGCGCCGGCCGCATATTGTCGGTGACCGAAATGAACGCGCTCCTCCGCGAAATGGAAGTCACCCCCCATTCCGGCCAATGCAACCATGGCCGCCCGACCTGGGTAAAGCTCGCACACGGCGACATCGAGAAGCTGTTCGGGCGGAAGTAGCCGATGAAATAGCGCCTATGGTTTGCGTCGAGCGCGGACGAGCGACCGCTTACGCCCAGCGGGCGGACGCTGCGGTGCTAACATCCAGGAATGGACGAGGTCGCATTCCTCGCGTTTCGCCACCTTCATTTCGGCGTCGGCGGGGCGAAATCGAGTATTGTGCGCGTGTATGTTTCGACCACTTCGCTGAATGGCGTCCCCGTCGGCGTTACGAGTAGCGCGCGGTTCTCTATGACGTGTTCAGGGATCTCCAGCGTCGGAGTCGCGCCCACGATCGGCGTGCCGCGATCCCAGCCGATCGGCAGGGGCGACCATAATAGCCGTGCCGACAGCGTCTGGCGGCGAAAGTGGAGCGGCTGCACGACGCGTCCGAAGGCGATGTCGCTATGGTCGAGCGCGGCATTCATCGCCGGGGTGAGCCGCGACGGCACGTACCAATTGTCGGCTTCCGACAGGATATGGCTGCCGCATCGCAGGCGTACCCGGCGATACCGGATCGGCTCCCGGTCGCTAACGCCCAATTGGCGTCGCTGATCGGCGGTCGGGGCCTTGGTGACCGAATAGTCGCGATCCGCGACGATCTTGCTCCCCGGCGCATCGATCCGGTGGGCCGCGCACCAGTCGTCGAGCGCCAGCGTCGCGCTATCGCGGGTGAGCAATTCGATCTCGAGGGTCTGGAGCGCTGCAAGGCTTTCGACCCGTCCGAGGGCGTCGCCCGGCCATGCGTGGCGCAGCGCGGGGACGGCTGAGGGCGGGGTAGCGGTGGAAGGCGCCGCGTACAGCACTGCGGCAAGGATGCCAAAGCGGACGATCATGCATGCTCCGATGGCTGGTAGGAGACCCGTCCGGACCGAAAGCGCGTGCGGCTCCCCAGTGCTGGTAGCGCTTGGCCACCGCCCCCGCCAGTCAGCGCCGGTGCGGCTTGCGCTCTTGCGAGACCTTCGGCCGATGATCCGTTTAGACGGCCGTTGGCCCCAAGATCCTTGCCCCACGATCATCGCGTTTTTGTGCGACGATCACGGTGTCGGGGTGGCGCCTTCGCGACGCGCAGGGCATGGCCTTCCCATGGACTCCCTCTCCCTATTCGGCCTAGCCGCGGTCTCCTTCACCCTGCTATGCTACGCCAAGGAAGCCGGCTCGCATTGGTGGACGCTCGGTTTCGCGTTCGGGTGCGTGCTTGGCTCGATCTACGGCTTCCTTCAGGGTGCGTGGCCGTTCGGGGTGGTCGAAATCATCTGGACGGTCGTCTCGTTCCGCCGCTGGCTCGCGATGCGCCGAGCGGTGCCCGCGCCCAGGGAACCGCTCGCTTGACAGCGCGTTGGCGCGCGCTTATTCGAACTCTCCCCGACACGACGGTTCCGGCGGCGCTTGTTTGCGTTCGTCGCTATCGTGCGTTTCGGTTCATCGCTAAGAGATGAGGTTCGTGCAGCCATGCCGGACCTCGTGGAGCAGGAGAACCAAGTTCATGGCACGTATCGCGGGTGTTAATATCCCGACCAACAAGCGCGTGGTGATCGCGCTGACCTATATTCACGGCATCGGTTCGACCAAGGCCAAGGAAATCGTCGCGAAGCTCGGCATTGCCGACACCGCACGCGTCCAGGACCTGACCGACCAGGAAGTCCTGCACATCCGCGAGACCATCGACGCCGATCACACCGTCGAGGGCGATCTGCGCCGCCAGACCTCGATGAACATCAAGCGCCTGATGGATCTCGCCTGCTATCGCGGCCTGCGTCATCGCAAGGGCCTCCCGGTCCGCGGCCAGCGCACGCATACCAATGCGCGCACCCGCAAGGGCAAGGCCAAGCCGATCGCCGGCAAGAAGAAGTAATCCGCTTTTTCAACGGATTACTCCGCCGGCGCTGGTCCTTAGCGACCGCCCGGCGTCACGCAGATACAGGTCAGGAAATACACCATGGCACGCGAACCTCAGCGCATTAAGCGGCGCGAGCGCAAGAACATCACCTCTGGCGTCGCTCACGTGAATGCCAGCTTCAACAACACCATGATCACGATCACCGATGCCCAGGGCAACGCGATCTCGTGGTCGTCGGCCGGCGCAATGGGCTTCAAGGGCTCGCGCAAGTCGACTCCGTACGCGGCCCAGGTCGCAGCGGAAGACGCCGGCAAGAAGGCCGCCGAGCACGGCGTCCGCACGATCGAAGTCGAGGTCAAGGGCCCCGGCTCGGGTCGCGAATCGGCACTGCGCGCACTTCAGGCAGTCGGTTTCCAGATCACGTCGATCCGCGACGTGACCTCGATCCCGCACAACGGCGTTCGTCCTTCGAAGCGTCGTCGCGTCTGATTTCTCCGACGTTGTCCGCGCACGGTTGACCCTGATCAGGTCGAACGCGCGTCGCGGATGCATTTTAATGGCCGGCGGAAGTCCTTTTCGTCGGCCCCCAAATTAGGGGAAGCATGTGTCTGTCAACGCAAAGAACTGGCAGGAACTCAAGAAGCCCAGCGGCCTGGAGAAAAAGGCCGGTGGCGACACCAAGCGCAAGGCGACCTTCATCGCCGAGCCCCTCGAGCGTGGCTTCGGCCTGACGCTCGGCAACGCGCTGCGTCGCGTGTTGCTCTCGTCGCTGCAGGGCGCGGCCGTCACCTCGATCAAGATCGAGAACGTGCTGCATGAGTTCTCGTCTTTGGCCGGCGTCCGCGAGGACGTGACCGACATCGTCCTCAACGTGAAGCAGATCGCGATCCGAATGCAGGGCGAGGGGCCCAAGCGCCTCCAGCTCTCGGCAACGGGTCCGGGTGAAGTCAAGGCCGGCGACATCGCCGTCTCGGGCGACATCGAGATCATGAACAAGGATCTCGTGATCTGCCACCTCGATGAGGGTGCGACGCTCAACATGGAGCTGACCGCCGACATCGGTAAGGGTTACGTGCCCGCGACCGCAAACCGCCCGGCCGATGCGCCGATCGGTCTGATCCCGGTCGATGCGCTGTACTCGCCGGTACGGCAGGTTTCGTACAAGGTCGACCCGACCCGCGTCGGTCAGGACCTGGATTACGACAAGCTGACGCTGACGATCGAAACCGACGGCACGATCACCCCGGAAGACGCAGTCGGCTATGCCGGTCGCATCCTCCAGGACCAACTCGCGCTGTTCGTCCACTTCGACGATTCGTCGGTGACACGTTCGTCGGCCCCGATCGGCCAGGCAGCACCCGCTGCCGGTGGTGCGGAGCCGGCTGGCGACACCCAGCAGATCAACCGTTACCTTCTCAAGAAGGTCGACGAGTTGGAACTGTCGGTGCGTTCGGCGAACTGCCTCAAGAACGACAACATCATCTACATCGGCGATCTGGTCGGCAAGACCGAAGCCGAAATGCTGCGTACGCCTAACTTCGGCCGCAAGTCCTTGAACGAGATCAAGGAAGTGCTGTCGTCGATGGGTCTTCGCCTGGGTATGGAAATCCCCGGCTGGCCACCTGAGAACATCGAAGAGATGGCCAAGAAGCTCGAGCAGGAGATAATGGGCTAAGGCCAAGTCGCACCGGGTTAGCGCAAGCTAACCCGGAGACGACGCCAGCCCGGCCGGCGGGTTTGCACCCGACCGACGACGCGGCTTTGCCGCGGCGCCACCCGGTTGAAGATAAAGTGGGCATGGCCAAGGAAGCGTCGTTGGCGTAACCCGGCCTAACCTTCTTTTACGAAAGGCGATCGGTCGCGGCCTTAACGGCGACCAGCTCCCGGGTACCTCACACGGCCCCTGAACGAACGAAAAGGTATTAAACATGCGCCATCGCGTAGGCGGCCGTAAGCTTCAGCGGACCTCGGCCCACCGTCTTGCTCTGTTCCGCAACATGAGCGCCGCGCTCATCAAGCACGAGCAGATCACCACCACCGTCGCCAAGGCGAAGGAACTGCGTCCCTACGTCGAGAAGCTGATCACGCTCGCGAAGAAGGGTGGCCTGTCCAACCGTCGTCTCGCACACGGCAAGCTGCTCGACGATGCACAGCTGATCAAGCTGTTCGACGTTCTGGCGACCCGTTATGCGGATCGCAACGGCGGCTACACCCGCGTCATCAAGGCCGGCATCCGCATGTCGGACGCCTCGCCGATGGCCGTCATCGAGTTCGTCGACCGCGACGTCTCGGCCAAGGGCCAGGATTCGGGTCCGGTGATGTCGGACAACGAGTACGACGACGCAGCGTAAGGCTGTTCGTCGGAGCGCTGACCTACTAATCCTCCCCCGCAAGGGGGAGGTGGCAGGCACAGCCTGACGGAGGGGGAGGCGGCGACAACCTCGGTTCCGTGTCCGCCCCCTCCGTCACCTTCGGCGACACCTCCCCTTGCGGGGGAGGATCAGATTTACCGCCGATCAGAGGCCGCGTTTCCCATCCGGGAGGCGCGGCCTCTTTCGTTCAGGCCTCCATCCGGCTATGCGCCCGACATGGAGCACCCAGACAGCATTCTCATCGTCGATTTCGGCAGCCAGGTAACCCAGCTGATCGCCCGCCGCGTCCGCGAGGCCGGCGTCTATAGCGAGATCGCCCCCTTCCAGTCCGCCGAGGCCGCGTTCGACCGGATGCAGCCCAAGGGCATCATCCTCTCCGGCGGCCCCGCCTCGGTCACCACCGAGAACTCCCCACGCGTGCCCCAGCGCTTCTTCGAGGCGGGCATTCCGATCCTCGGCATCTGCTATGGCCAGCAGGTCATGTCGGCACAGCTCGGCGGCAACGTGATCGTCTCGGGCGACGGCGGCGAGTTCGGCAGCGCGTTCATCGATATCAAGTCCGAATGCGCGCTGTTCGACGGCCTCTGGGCCGAAGGCGAACGCCACCAAGTCTGGATGAGCCACGGCGACAAGGTCGACGCGATCCCGCCCGGCTTCACCCCCGTCGCCACCTCGACCGGCGCGCCCTATGCGATAGTCGCCGACGAGGCACGGCGCTTCTACGGCGTGCAGTTCCACCCCGAGGTCGTCCATACCCCAGATGGCGGCAAGCTGATCGCCAACTTCGCGCGCCACGTATGCGGGCTCAGCGGCGACTGGACGATGGCCGAGTTCCGCGACAACAAGATCGCCGAGATCCGCGCGCAGGTCGGCAAGGGCCGCGTCATCTGCGGCCTGTCTGGCGGCGTCGACTCCGCGGTCGCCGCGGTGCTGATCCACGAGGCGATCGGCGAGCAGCTTACCTGCGTCTATGTCGACCACGGCCTGATGCGCGCCGGCGAGAGCGAGCAGGTCGTCAGCCTCTTCCGCGGCGCCTACAACATCCCGCTGATCCACGTGAACGTCGAGGAGCTGTTCCTGAGCGGCCTCGCCGGGATCACCGACCCCGAGCTGAAGCGCAAGTTCATCGGCAAGACCTTCATCGACGTGTTCGACACCGAGGCGAAGAAACTGGGCGGCGCGGAGTTCCTCGCGCAGGGTACGCTGTACCCTGACGTGATCGAGAGCGTCAGCTTCACCGGCGGACCATCGGTGACGATCAAGAGCCACCACAATGTCGGCGGCCTCCCTGAGCGCATGAACATGAAGCTCGTCGAGCCGTTGCGCGAGTTGTTCAAGGACGAGGTCCGCGTGCTCGGGCGTGAACTCGGGCTGCCCGAGATCTTCGTCGGCCGTCACCCGTTCCCCGGACCCGGCCTCGCGATCCGCATCCCCGGTGAAGTCACCAAGGAACGCTGCGACATCCTGCGGAAAGCGGACGCGATCTATCTCGAGGAGATCCGCGCGGCGGGCCTATACGACACGATCTGGCAGGCTTTCGCGGTGCTCTTGCCCGTCCGCAGCGTCGGCGTGATGGGCGACGGCCGGACCTACGACAACGTGCTGGCGTTGCGCGCGGTGACCTCGACCGACGGCATGACCGCACAGGCGTTCCAGTTCCCCGGCGACTTCCTGCCGCGCGTCGCGACCCGGATCATCAACGAGGTCAAGGGCATCAACCGCGTGACCTACGACTACACCTCGAAGCCCCCCGGCACGATCGAGTGGGAATAAGCTAGACGCGCACTACGCAATCCTCCCACGCCAGGGGGAGGTGGCTGGCGCTTGCCAGACGGAGGGGGAGGATAAGATGCAGAGGTTACCGCTTACCGCCCCCTCCGTAAGGCTACGCCTGCCACCTCCCCCTGGCGGGGGAGGATCGTCAGGTCGTCGGGCCAAATCACTCGTCGGCGCACTCGCAATCGCCGCCAGCGCCCCGTTGCTCCTCGGCGCCGCAGATCCGCCTGCCTGGACACGCCCCCAAGTCCCGTTCCCGATCGCCGGCCCGATCACCTATGTCGGCAGCGAAGGCATCGCCGCCTACCTGATCAGGACCAGCGCCGGCGCGATCCTGATCGACGGCACCCTTGCCGAGAATGCAGGCATGATCGGGCGCAACATCGAAAAGGCCGGCGTCCGTCTCCGCGACGTGAAGCTGATCCTCGTCACGCACGCGCATTTCGATCACGCCGCCGGTGTCGCCGCGCTCAAGCGTGCAACCGGCGCGCGCGTCGTCGCCGGCATCCGCGACGTCCGCGCGCTCGAAACCGGCACGCCGCCCGGCGAGACCAACTACGGCGTCATCCGCTTCCCGCCCGCCCACGTCGACCGCGGCATACGCGATGGCGAGACGGTAACCCTTGGCACCACCACGCTGACCGCACGCGCGACACCCGGCCATACGCCCGGCTGCACCACCTGGACGATGCTCATCCCCGCCAAGCCGCGCCCGCTCGACGTCGTCTTTCCGTGCAGCGTCAGCGTCGCGGGCAACCGCTTGATCGGCAACCGCGCCTATCCTGGCATCGTCGCCGACTACCGCCGCAGCATCGCGATGCTCGGCACGCTGCACGCCGATATCGTCCTCGCGTCGCATCCCGAACTGGCCGACGTGATCGCCCGCGGCAAACGCCGCCAGGCCGGTGATACCACTGCGTTCGTCGACCCCACATTGCTCCCGAAGATCGTCGCGAAGGCCAAGACCGCGTTCGACGCCGACCTCGCCAAGCAAGCGCGCTAGACGGCATGCTGGTCCTGTGCGGCATCGCGGTGATCGTCGCCGGCTTCCTGCTCCGGTTCAACCCGCTGCTCGTCGTCGCGGTCTCCGCGCTCGTCACTGGCCTCGCCGCCGGCATCGCACCGCTCGCGATCCTCGCCGCGTTCGGCAAGGCGTTCAACGAGAACCGCTACGTAACCGTGATCTACATCGTCCTGCCGGTGATCGGCCTGCTCGAACGCCACGGCCTTCAGGAACGTGCCCGGCTCGCCATTGCCAAGCTCAGAGGCGCGACCGTCGGACGCCTGCTGATCGGCTATCTGCTGTTCCGCCAGCTCACTGCCGCCCTCGGCCTGACCTCCATCGCCGGCCCGGCACAGAGCGTTCGCCCGCTGGTCGCGCCGATGGCTGAAGCCGCCGCCGAAGCGCAAGGCGTCGCACCCGGCGGCGACCGCATCCCCGCGATGGCGGCGGCGACCGACAACATCGGGCTGTTCTTCGGCGAGGACATCTTCATCGCGATCGGCTCGATCCTGCTGATGAAGGGCGTGCTGGAGGGATACGGCATCGTCATCCAGCCGCTCCACCTCTCGATGTGGGCGATCCCGACAGCGATTGCCGCGTTCCTGATCCACGGCTTCCGCCTCTGGCTGCTCGACCGCCGACTGGCGCGCACGCAGTGATCGGCACCGGCTTCATCTACGGCGTCGCCGGCCTGATGTTCGCGGCGTTCGCGATCCTGAGCGCGACCGACCGCATCAATCCGAAGCGCTTCGGCAACGCAGCCTTCTACGCGGTGCTGGCGATCAGCTTCCTGCTAGGTGGCAAGCTAGGCGACATAGGCAACGGCGTTCTTGTCCTGGCCCTCGTCGCGATCGCCGGATCAGGCGCGATGGGGCGGGGCGGGCGAGCCACTACCACACTGGACGAACGTCGCACCGAAGCCGCACGGCTCGGCAACCGGATATTCCTGCCGGCGCTGATCATCCCCGCTGCGGCACTAGGCGGGACCGTCCTCTTCCGCGCCGTCCCAAGCCTCGTCGACCCGAAGCAGGCAACGCTCGTCGCACTGACCTGCGGCGTCCTGATCGCGCTCGTCGCGATGCACCTCTGGTTCCGGCCCCGTATCGCCACACCGCTCGCGGAAGGCGTCAGGCTGATGGACGCGATCGGCTGGGCCGCCGTTCTCCCGCAGATGCTGGCAAGTCTCGGCGCAGTCTTCGCGTTGGCCGGCGTCGGCGACGTCGTCGGCGGGCTCGCCGGCCACGCGATCCCCGAAGGCAGCCTGATCGGCGCAGTCCTCGCCTACACGCTCGGCATGGCGCTGTTCACGATGGTCATGGGCAACGCGTTCGCAGCGTTCCCCGTCATGGCCGCTGCGATCGGCATTCCGCTGCTGGTGCGCCACTATGGCGGCGATCCGGCCGTAGTCGCGGCGATCGGCATGCTCAGCGGCTTCTGCGGCACGTTGATGACGCCGATGGCGGCGAACTTCAATCTCGTCCCCGCCGCGCTGCTCGAACTGAAGGACAAGAACGCCGTCATCAGCGCGCAGATACCGACCGCGCTGCCACTGCTCGCGGTCAATATCGGCTTGCTCTACTGGCTGGGCTTCCGCTGAGCTGACGTCCTGATCTTCGTCCCGAGCATGACCAGTTTGCCGTCGATACCGAACCAGTGCGGCACCCCCGCCGGGATCAGGAACACGTCCCCGACCGCGAGCTTCCGCGTCGTTCCGCCCTCGATCCGGTCGCCTTCGACGAGCCCCGGAAAGCGCAGCTTCGGCGCGACCAGCGTACCGCCCGAGACGAGCGTCCCCGACCCCGCCATCACTGTCGCATATTCGGCCTCGTCGGGGTGTACCGCAGGCTTGCCCGGCGCCTTCCAATATTCGAGCGCGGCACTCGTCCCGTCCGCTTCCACCAGCGAAGCCATGGCGAACCCCTGGCCCGGTTTCATAGTCTTCTCCAACGCCGCGATCCGCGCACGAACGTCGGACGAAGCAGCAAAACTCGTCGGATCGGTAGCAGTCTGCGCGGGCAGGGCAGAGGCTGCAACGAACGCCACCGCAGCCGCAAGCAAAGACCGCATCACAGCTTCACCGTCCGGCCTTCGCGCGCGGACCGGTAGATCGCCTCGACGATGCGCATGTCGCGCAGGCCTTCCTCACCGGAAACGATAGGCTCGCGTCCGTCGAGAATGCATTCCGCGAGATGATCGAGCTGCCCCGCGAACTGCGTCTTGCCGGGCCCTGGAGGAGGACTGGTGATCGCGGTCTCGCGACCGTCGCGACCGGTCCACATCTTGTTACCGTCATAGCGTGTCGCCGGTTCAAGCTCGACGCGACCCTTGTCGCCCATCAGCAGGATATGGTTCTGGTTGGCGCTGTACATCGACTGGCAGCCGGCGATCGCGCCTGAGGGAAATTCGAGCGTCCATTCGATCATGTCCTCGACCTCGCGAAAACGCGGATCGCGGCGATCGGTCGACTCGCGCGCAGTGACCGCGATCGGCTCCTCGCCCGTCATGTAGCGTGCGGCCTGCAGGCTGTAGATGCCCATGTCCATCAGCGACCCGCCGCCTGCCATCGCGCGCTTCAGGCGCCATTTGTTCGGGTCGCCCTGGACGAAGCCGTGCTCCGAACGGACATAGCGGATCTTGCCCGCCGCGCCGGATTTCGCAAGCCGCATCGCCTCCAGGTTGAACGGCTCGAAATGGCAGCGATAGCCGATCATCAGCTTCTTGCCCGCGGTCTTGCACGCGCGAATCATCGCCTCGCACTCGGCGACAGAGATCGCCATCGGCTTCTCGCACATCACGTGCTTGCCGGCCTTCGCCGCGCGGATGGTGTATTCGGCGTGCATCGAATTGGGCAGGCAGACATAGACGATGTCGACGTCGGGATTGTCGCGGATGCGATCGAAATCGGCGTAGGTATAGATCGACCGCTCGGGCACGTCGTATTTGGCGGCGGTCGCAAGTGCCTTGGTCCGGTCGCCGCTGACCAGCGCAGTCACCCGTGAATGTTCGCAATTGACGAACTGCGGCAGGATCGTCTGCAACCCGTAATAGCCGAGCCCGACGATCGCATAGCCCAGCTTGCGCGGAGGCGCAGCGCAGGCTGCGCTCGACGTCGCCGCCAGCGTCGCCGCCGCAACGAGCAGATCACGTCTTCCGAGTTCCATTAGACAGCCCTCCCAAGGCGCTCTTCGTCGTGGACAGGTCTCTCGCGCAGGATCCAGTCCAGCGCGACGTCGCAGGCCCGATCGGGCGACAGGCCGGCGGAGAGGGTAAGCGCACGCTCATCGAGCTGCGGCTTTTCCAGCGTTTCGAGTTGGCTCGCGATGAGGCTGGTGGGCATATAGTGCCCCGAACGATGCGCCAGCCGCCGCGACAGTTCGTCCTGGTCGGTGGTGTCGAGGAACACGAACAGCAGCGGGATACCCGCCATCCTGGACAGCCGATCGCGATAGATACGCTTCAGCGCGGAGCAGGCCCCCACCGCAACGCCGTCGCTAGCGGCAGTATCGTGCAAGCTGGCGGCGACACGGTCGAGCCAGGGCCAGCGGTCCTGGTCGTCGAGCGGCTGCCCCGCCCGCATCTTCGCGACGCTGTACGGCGTATGGAAGGCGTCTCCTTCGAGGAATTGGCATCCGAGACGTGCGGCCAGCGCGGCCCCGATCGTCGATTTGCCACTGCCGCTGACCCCCATGACGACGATCGCGTAACGGGCTGCGGCGGATGGCATTCGTACTGTTTCGTCGAGGGAAGACACGGGCTCTCCATGGCAGGACGGGGTCGGTCGGTATCACCAGACGCGCGCCACGGGTCCCTCTATCCGGGAAACACGGTGCGCCGCCTATTACGACCTTGGTCGTGATCGTCCGCGGTGGACGGATGCACTATTCGAAACGACCGATGCAGGAGTCCGTTTCATGATCCACGTCCAGCGAGCGAATACGCGCGGTGTCGCGGTCCTCGCCGCCGCCGGGGCCTGCCGAACGATCTCGGCTGGCGCTTCTCCGACGCGCTCGACACTTACGGGTTCGAAGGCCAGGCTGGGCGAGCGCGTGTTCGTCAGCAATGGCTGCGCTTCGGCGCACGCCGCGTTGCCTCCGCGCCGGGCATGACGCATGAACCGCCATCGATGCCGCTGCTAGCCGAGGACCGACGATGACCGACTGGACGACGACACGACGGTCCGCGCTTGCCGGAATGGCGGCGACGATCGCCTTTCCGGCGGTCGCCAAGCGCGCCGCATCGGGCGCAATCACACTGATCGCCGGGACGTACGGTCGCGAGGGTGGCAAGGGCCTGTACCCGATCAAGTACGATCCGCGCCAAGACCAATGGCAGGTCGGAACGCCGATCGCCGGGATCGCGGACGCCTCGTTCGGCGCCGGTGGTGGCCCCGGGGGCGCCTATTACCTCGTTCGCGAAAATGCGGCCGGCGAGATCGCGGCCTACGCACCCGGCTGGACACGGCGCGGCATCGTGCCGACCGCTGGCGCCGACCCTTGCTACGTCGCGATCGACCGGGCCAGCGCGTGCCTTGCGATCGCCAATTATTCCAGCGGCAGCGTCGCCTTCTATCAGCTCGACAAGCGGACCGGCGTCCCCAGCCAGCCAACGCTGTTCCGCCATACCGGCAGCGGCCCGAACCATGATCGGCAGGACGGGCCGCATGCGCATTGGGTCGGGTTCAGCCCGGACCGGCGCTGGTTGCATTCGGTCGATCTCGGCGCGGACGCGATCTTCGCCTATCGCTTCGATCCGCGCGCGCGGACGCTTGTGGAGCCAGTGGTCGCGTGGCGCGCGCCGGCGGGGGCCGGGCCGCGGCACCTTGCGCGTCATCCGACTCGGGCGATCGCCTATGTCGTCTGCGAGATGTCGAACACGCTGATCATGCTCGACGCCGGGGCGGATGGGCGGTTCGTCACGCGACATATCGTCTCGACACTGCCGGCCCAGCATCGCGGCGCATCGCAGGCGGCGCATATCGCGATCGACCGTGCGGGGCGACAACTCTACGTCTCCAACCGCGGGGATGATAGCATCGCGGTGTTCGCGCTCGATTCCGCGGGCGTGCCGAGCCCGGTCCAGCACATCGCGAGCGGTGGCAACTGGCCACGCGCGTTCCTGCTCCTCGACGCGCAGCGGCGGCTGGTGGTCGCCAATGAGCGCTCCGGCACCGTCGCGATCTTCAAGGTCGAGAGCGACGGCCGGCTGACCGCCACCAGGCAGACGCTGGCGGTGCCCGGCGCGGTGTTCCTCGACCAGATCTGACGCATCGCGCGACGCCAGCCTGCGCGGTCAGGGCCGGCGGTTCTCGAGCAGGGGAACCGCAGCCTCGTAGCGCGCCTGCTCGGTAAACGGCTCCGCACGCGTCTGCACATCGACGGTCTGACGCATGATCGCGCCATTGCCGGGCGATGCGACGCGCCAGGTCGGCAGGCCGGTCGCGTTCGGGTTGCCGGTCTTGATAAACGCCGCGAAATAGCCTTGGAATACGGCGGATATGCGCCGATCGTCCGCGGTCCACGCATAGGCCGGGTTCGTATCGAGATTGCCGAGCGCATATTCGATCTCGGCACTGTGCACAGCACCCATCGGCTGGACCTCGGGGTTGGTCAGCGGTGGCAACGCCGCAGGCCGGGGATGCGAGAAATAGTAATAATAGGTCGGCTGCCGGGTCCGGCGATGCAGGTCGAACCACTTCCAGGTCGATGCACCGAGGAACGTGTCGGTTGCCAGCTTCGTCGCGGCGACCGGCACTTCCGCGTCGGTCTGCGCCGGGTACAGCGCGAACAGGGCATCGGCATCGGTGTAGAGCCGGGCGATACCGGCGCGGTAATTGGCGACCGTCGGCGGCTGGCCATTCAGGACGCCGGTCCAGCTGCCCTCCTGCGAATTCGAACCGACCAGCAACGGCACGCGCGCCGCTCGTCCTGCCGCATAGGTGTCGATCGGCGCCTCGGTGAGGAACTAGCCGTCGACGATGAAGTCCGCGCGGAGGCGCTGGGTTCCCTGCGCCGCCAGCAATGCGTCGGCCGGCATCGCGCGGAGGTCTGCGATCGAACGCGCACCCGCAGCGCGCACGAATGCGTCGCCGCCCGCGGTCGCCTGCGCCAGCGACTTGGGGCGGAAGCTCGGCGGCATCACCCCGCCGCTCTCGCCGATCGCGCCGGCGAACTGCGTGCGGGTCAGCGGCGAGGTCATCAGCACGCTGACCGACATCGACCCTGCGCTTTCCCCACCGATCGTGATGCGCGCCGGGTCGCCTCCGAATGCGGCGGCGTTGCGACGAACCCAGGCGAGCGCGACGGCCTGATCGAGCAGGCCGTAATTGCCCGCGGTGTGCGTCGGCGATTCGGCGACGAGGTCGCTGGTCGCGAGGAAGCCGAATGCGCCCAGCCGGTAGTTGATCGTCACGACGACGATGCCCTGCCGCGCCAGTGCTGCGCCGTCATAGCGGAGTTCGGACCCATCGCCTGCGATCGCGCCGCCGCCATGGATGTAGAACAGCACGGGAAGCTTCGCGCCGGGTTTCGTACCCGCCGGCGCCCACACGTTCAGCGTCAGGCAGTCCTCGGCGATGCCGGGCGAGCGAAACTTCATGTCGGCGAACAAGGCCTGCTGCATGCAGCGTGCACCGAATGCGCCCGCCTTCCGCACGCCGCTCCACCGTGCGGCAGGCTTGGGTGGCTGCCACCTGAGCGGACCGATCGGCGGCGCGGCGTACGGGATGCCGCGATAGGTATCGACCGGCGCTTGCGACGCCGTCAGGCGGACGCCTTCAAGCGTACCACCTTCCACGCGTACGCTCTGTGCCGCGGCCGGGGCTACGCACAGCCCGATCCCCAAAATCCATCCCGCCCGTAGCATGTCGTCGTTCTCCGCGATCGCCTGAGCCCGACGGTCGCAGTTCGGCGGGCATTTGCCAAGGCGACCGGTGCGATTGTGTTGCCCGGAACCGCGGTCAGGTGCCGGGTTGCGGACCCTTTGCGATCGCGCCGCGGTGCATCACGAAGTCGACATGCTCGAGGCGGGTTACGTCTTCGAGCGGCGAGCCCTGCACGGCGATGATGTCCGCGGTCTTGCCGATGGCGAGCGTGCCGATGTCGTCGCGTCCGAGCAGGTCAGCGGCGCCGGTCGTTGCGGCCGCGATCGCCTGGGTCGGCGTGAGGCCGTTCCTCACCATCAGCGCGAACTCGGTGGCGTTGTCGCCATGCTTCGATACGCCGGTGTCGGTGCCGAATGCGACCTTCACACCGGCCGCATAAGCGCGGCGGTGGCTGGCGGCCATGGCGGCGGCGGCAGCCTCGGCCTTGACGATCGTCGCGGGCGGCAAGGCGCCACCGCGCGCCTGCGCGAGCGCTGCGACGGGCGCGATCTCGGTCGGCACGAGGTAGGCGCCTTTGGCTCTGAACAGCCGGATGGTGTCCTCGTCGAGGAACGTGCCGTGTTCGATCGAGTCAACGCCGGCTTCCAGCGCCGCCTTGGTGCCCTCGGCCGCGTGACTATGCGCGGCGACCTTGCGGCCCAGCGCATGCGCCGTCTCGATGATCGCGCGCATCTCGTCCGGAGTCATCGCGCGGCCGAGGCCACCGCTCACGTTCGAGAGAACACCGCCGGTGGCCGCGAATTTGATGACGCGGGCGCCCAGCGCCACCTGCGCCCGTACCGCGCGTCGGCAATCGTCGGGACCGTCGCACAGATTGACCTCCTTGCCATGGACCATGTCGGCAAATTCTTCGGCAAGCCCGTTGCCGCCATCGCCATGGCCGCCGGTCACCGAGATCATCTCGCCCGCGTTGGTTATGCTCGGACCCTCGACCGTTCCCGCGTCGATCGCGTCGCGCAGCGCACGGATACCGCGCGGGTCGCCACCGAGATCGCGGACCGAGGTGAAGCCGGCATTCAACGTCGTGCGCGCGTTCGCGACGGCGGTCATCTCGTCGTCGAACCGGTCGCGGTTCAGCGCCTCCAGTCGTGCCCGCATCGGATCGCCGCCGATGCCCCAGAGGTGGACATGCATATCGACCAGCCCCGGCATGACGAACGCGGTGCGCAGATCGATCAGCGTCGCTCCCTGTTCCGGTGCCACGAAGCCGTCGCGCAGTTCGGCGACCTTGCCGTCGCGGACGATGATCGTGGTGTTGCCGCGCGGCGGCTGGCCCGGCCGATCGAGCAGCGTGCCTGCCTGGATATACGTGGCGGCGGCTGGCCGGGTTTGCGGCGCAGGTGTCGTCTGAGCGTGGAGCGGCAGCGCGACGGTGGCGGTCAGGCCGATCAAGAGTGCCTTGAGCATCTGGTTTTCTCCCCTTTCGCCCATGCTTGCCGAACCGCGGTGTTTCGGCAAGCGCCGACCGTGCGGCGCCGGCGCGCCAACTAAAAATTGCTGGGTCGAAAGCTCAATCGACTGGGAGCTCCCATCGCGAACGTGGATGATGGTCGTCTTGGATGGAGACGACCATGCGGCGGCGACGTGCTGGCGGTGCAAAGGCCTCCCGAATGGGACGTTGCAGCGCGTGCATCCAGCCGCGCGTTCTTTTCACTTATCGGCCGCGCACTCGGTACCTATCGGGACCGGTGAATGCGTCCGTTCGTTCATCACGCACCGAGATCGTCGCAGAACGATCCACTATCAGGGATTATCGCATGACTGCCTATCGTACCGCGTTGACGCTCGCCGCCTCGACACTCGCCTTTGCCAGCGCCCAGGCCGCGTATGCCCAGAATGCGCCGGCGCCCGCCGCTTCGGACCCAGCGGCGGCGCTTCCCGATACCCAGGACGACATCATCGTCACCGGCACTCGGTCTGTCGGTCGCTCGCGGCTCGACAGCGCATCGCCGGTCGATGTGCTGAGTTCGGCAGCGCTTCAGCGGCAGGGGACTACCGAACTCGGTGCGGCGCTGTCGGCGATCGCGCCCTCGATCGACTTCCCGCGGCCGTCGGCGGTCGACGGCACCGATGCGATCCGGCCGGCGACGCTGCGTGGCCTGTCGCCCGATCAGACGCTGGTGCTGATCAACGGCGTGCGCGGTCATACCGCGGCGTTGCTCAACGTCGGCGGCTCGGTGGGGCGCGGCTCGGCGGCGGTCGATTTGAACACCATTCCAACCGTCGCGCTAGACCGGATCGAGGTGCTGCGTGACGGTGCATCGGCACAATATGGCTCCGACGCGATCGCGGGCGTCGTCAACCTGCGCCTGCGCGAGGCAAGGTCGGGCGGCGGCGCGACGGTCAATTACGGCTTCTACAACACCGATATCGATACCGCGCGTGGCAGCCGCAGCACGAACGGCGAGCATGCCGTGACGGTGTCGGGCTGGCAAGGCGTCGGCTTCGGCGAGGATGGCTTCCTGACCGTGTCGGGCGAGTATCTGAACCGCCAGGCCACCAACCGTGCCGATTTCGACCCGCGTGTCACGCCGTTACGCGTGACCGGCAGGTTCGGCGATCCGAAGGTCGAGCAATACAGCATCTTCGCCAATGCCGGCACGACGCTGACCGGTTCGTGGAAGCTGTACGGCTGGCTCGGCTATCAGGACCGCGACACGCGCAGCGCCGCGTTTCCGCGGCTCGCCAGTGCCACGACGGCGCTGGCCGGCTACCCCGATGGCTTCCTGCCGATCATCAACACCAAATCGCGCGATCTGAACTCGGCGGTCGGCATCAAGGGCGAGGTCGCCGACTGGTCGGTCGATCTGAACGTCAGCTACGGCCGTAACAAGATCGGTTTCCGCACGCTGAACTCGGCGAACTACGCCTATGGCAGCGCGACCCCGAAGGACTTCTCGGACGGCGCACTGGTATACGACCAGCTCGTCGCGGGCCTCGACGTCAGTCGCAAGCTCGACGTCCTGCAGGGACTGAACGTCGCGTTCGGCCTCGAAGGGCGCCGCGAAGGTTTCCAGATCCAGGCGGGCGAGCGGGCGTCGTACGATTATCCCGTTGCCGGCACGATCACCGGTGCGGCGGCGAACGCGGCGCCCGGCGCGCAAGGGTTCGGCGGCTTCTCGCCCGCCAACGAAGTCGATCGCCATCGCCGCAACGGCAGCGTCTATCTCGATCTCGAGGCGCAGGTGACCGACAAGCTGCTCGTCGGGCTCGCTGGCCGCGGCGAGGATTATTCGGATTTCGGCACCACCGCTACCGGCAAGATCTCGGCACGCTACGACTTCGCGCCCTGGTTCGCGCTCCGCGGCACGGCCTCGACCGGGTTCCGCGCGCCTGCTCTCCAGCAGCAGTATTTCACGTCGATCGCGACCGTCATCCAGAACGGCAACCCGATCCAGACCGGCACCTTCCCGTCGGTCAGTCCGGTTGCGACGCGGCTCGGTGGTTTGCCGCTGGAGCCCGAGAAATCGACCAACCTGTCGGTCGGCACCGTCTTTCGCTTCGGTCGGTTCGACCTGACCGTCGATGCCTATAGGATCCGGATCCGCAACCAGATCGGCCTGTCGGAGAACATCACGACGTCGGCGACCCAGTCTGCGGCGGTCAACGCACAGATCACCAGTCTGCTTGCAGGATCGGGCGCGACCGCCGCGCGCTTCTTCATCAACGGGCTCGCCTCCACCACCAAGGGTATCGACGCGGTCGCACATTATCGCCTGCCGACCGACGCGGCCGGGACGTTCGACTTCACGATCGCGGGCAACATCAACGACAGCGACGTGACGCGCGTGCCGACCTCGACGTCGACGCTCAACCCCGCGCCGGTACTCTTCGCGCGCAGCCGTATCCTGACGCTCGAAGACGGTACCCCCGGCGAGAAGGTGACGGGATCGATCGACTGGTCGCTCGACCGACTGGGGGCGCTCGCCCGCGTCACCTATTACGGCGACGTCAATCAGCCCGGCACCACCGAAGCCGCCGACGTGCACAGCGGCAAGCATCTCATCACCGATGTGGAGCTTCGCTATCAGGCGACCAAGGGCGCGCAACTCGGGTTGGGCGTCAGCAACCTGTTCGACGTGTACCCGGATGCGACGGTCGTCGCCAACAACGTGACCGGTGTGATCGGCTTCCCGTATTACTCGCCATTCGGGTTCAACGGCCGCTATCTCTACGCGCGGGCGGGGCTTAGCTGGTAGTCGGTCCCAAGGGCGGCGACCCACGCTTGCCCATGTCGTTCTTCCCGGCGGGCGTTCCGCGGGGGGACGACATCGGCGGTGAGCGACGCAGCGCTCTCTTGAAACCGCCATCGGAAATCGGCATCGCACGCCGATGGCCGCTCCCGTGAACATCCTGCACCTCCATTCCACGTTCGACCTTGGCGGCAAGGAGGCGCGGGCGGTTCGGTTGATGAACGCGTTCGGGGATCGGGCGAAGCACACCATCGTGTCAGGCGTGCCCGACGCGTTGAGTGCGCGGGAATCGATCGCGAAGGGCGTTCGCTATGAGATCGCCCAGAATCCCCCGCCGCTGACGGGCAAGCCCTCGGTCAAGCGCTACGAGGCGATCGCGCAGTATATGCGGCGGTTCGATCTGGTGTTGAGCTACAACTGGGGCGCGATCGACGGGGCGATGGCACGGCGCGCGTTCAGCAAGGGCGCGCCGCCGCTCGTCCATCACGAGGACGGGTTCAATGCCGACGAGGCGGGCGGGCTCAAGATCGAGCGCAACGTCTATCGGCGGCTCGCGCTGGGCGCGGCGCACGCGCTGGCGGTGCCCTCCGAGGTGCTCGAGGGGATCGCCCTCAAGACCTGGAAACAGCCGCGCGAGCGCGTGCACCGGATCGTCAACGGGATCGGCACCGCCTATTACACGCAGAAGCCCGAGCCCAAGGCGATCCCGGGCTTCACGCGCAACGCCAAGGAAGTTGTGATCGGCGCGCTGGCGGGCCTGCGCGAGGTGAAGGACCTCACCGCGCTGGTGCGTGCAGTCGGCGGCGTCTCGGGCCGGGTGCGCCTCGTGATCGTCGGCGAGGGCCCGGAGCGCGCGAACATCCTGCAAGCGGCCGCCGCGATGGGGATGGCGGACAAGCTCGTGCTGCCAGGATTCCTCGATCGGCCGTATCGCTATATCGGCCATTTCGACATGCTCGCGGTGTCGTCGCGCAGCGAGCAGTTCCCGATCTCCGTGGTCGAGGCGATGGCGGCAGGTCTGCCGATCGCGAGCTATCCGGTCGGCGACATCAGGCGGATGGTCTCGCCCGAGAACCTGCCGTTCGTCACCGACATCGCCAACGAGGTGCGGCTGCGCGATGCGTTGCAGGCGCTGGTCGCGGACCCGGCCCTGCGGGCGTCGGTCGGCGCCGCGAACCAGGCCAAGGCACGGGCGGAGTACGACGAGGCGGTGATGATCGCCCGCTATCGCGCGCTGTACGAGGATGCGCTCGGCCGCCCCGGTGCACTAGGCGATATACTAACCTAGGTCTTAATATTGCTCGCGCGCTGCGTCCTTGCGATATAGGGGGCCGTATTTTCCGGGAGAGGTGACGTCGTGTTCAAGGGCCTGAAGCCTATCGTCTATAACGGTCGGGAAGTCTGGCCTCTGGTTGAGGGCGGCAAGGGCGTCGCTGCGACCAACCACGCCTCCGCCGGCGCGTGGGCTGCAGCGGGGGGCATCGGCACGGTCTCGGCCGTGAACGCCGACAGCTACGATCCCGACGGCAAGATCATCCCGCAGGTCTATGCGGCGCTGACGCGGCGTGATCGCCACGAGGAACTCGTCCAGTATGCGATCGAGGGCGCAGTCCAGCAGGTCGAGCGCGCGTACGAGATCGCCGACGGCAAGGGCGCGATCAACATCAACGTGCTGTGGGAAATGGGTGGCGCGCAGCGGATCCTGCACGGCGTGCTGGAGCGCACGCGCGGCAAGGTGGCCGGCGTCACCTGCGGTGCAGGCATGCCGTACAAGCTGTCCGAGATTACCGCGTCCTATGGCGTCAGCTATCTGCCGATCGTCAGCTCCGGCCGCGCCTTCCGCGCGCTGTGGAAGCGGGCCTATTCGAAGGCGGCCGAGTGGCTCGCCGCGGTGGTGTACGAGGATCCGTGGCTCGCGGGCGGGCATAACGGCCTGTCGAACGCCGAGGACCCGCTGAAGCCGCAGGACCCGTATCCGCGCGTCAAGGAACTGCGCGACGTGATGCGTGAGGGCGGGATCAGCGACGACGTGCCGATCGTGATGGCGGGCGGCGTCTGGTATCTGCGCGACTGGAACGACTGGATCGACAATCCCGAGCTCGGCACGATCGCGTTCCAGTTCGGCACGCGGCCGTTGCTCACGCGCGAGAGCCCGATCCCGGAGGGTTGGAAGAACGCGCTGACGCAGATCGAGGAAGGCGACGTGCTGCTGCACAAGTTCTCGCCGACCGGGTTCTATTCGTCGGCAGTGCGCAATCCGTTCTTGCGCTCGCTAGAGGCTCGGTCCGAGCGCCAGATCGCGTTCTCGACCCAGGAGGCCGGCGATCACGTCTTCCAGCTCGACGTCGGCGTGAAGGGCAAGAATTTCTGGGTCACGCGCAACGACCTGCTGCGCGCGCGCCAGTGGTTCGGCGAGGGCTATACCGACGCGCTGAAGACGCCCGACAACACGCTCGTGTTCGTCAGCCCGACCGAAAAGGGCATGATCCGCAAGGACCAGTCGGACTGCATGGGCTGCCTGTCGCAATGCTCGTTCTCGAGCTGGGCGGATACCGAGACCAACTCGACCGGGCGCCTCGCCGACCCGCGCAGCTTCTGCATCCAGAAGACGCTCCAGGACATCGCGCATGGCGGTGACATCGACCAGAATCTGATGTTCGCGGGGCATGCGGCGTATAATTTCAAGAAGGACCCGTTTTATTCGAACGGCTTCGTGCCGAGTGTCGGGCAGCTGGTCGATCGGATCCTGACGGGGGATTGAAGCGAGGGGGCGTCTTACATCGATGATGACGACCTTTCGATAGTATCGGCTTTGCAAGGTCTCGGGCGCTGAACAGAGTGGCACTTATCGGCCGGGAGCAAGGGTAGCGTGTTTCCCCGCGAAGGCGGGGATCCAGACTGGGCTCCCGCCTTCGCGGGAGAACAAGGAAGAGCGGACCGTCGTTCGAACGCGGCCGCTCTCTTGCTTCGAGACGATAAACACCGAACACGTCCGGCGTGCTGATAGTCGCTACGTCACGGTTCTTTGAGAGGCAGGGGCAGACATGACACTCCACGCATGGTGGCTGTTCGTCATCGCGATAGTCCTGCTGTGCGGGACGCCGGGGCCCAATATGCTGCACGTCATGACGCGCAGCGTGGCGTTCGGCGCGCGCCGCAGCATCGCGGCGATGGCGGGGTGTCTGACCGCGCTGATACTCGTGCTTGCGGCATCGGCGGCGGGCGTATCCGTGTTGCTGGCCGCATGGCCCCGCGTGTTCGACGCGCTGCGCTATGCCGGGGTCGCGTATCTCGTGTTCCTCGGCATCAAGGCATGGCGCGGGGCAGGGTCTCCGATCGACGTCGGCGCGGACGCGCTGCCGGTGACGGTCTCCGCCCGCCGGCTGTTCCGCGGCGGGTTCGTCATCGGCATCAGCAACCCCAAGCTGTTGCTGTTCGCCGCGGCCTTTCTCCCGCAATTCGTCGATCGCGCATCGCCACAGGCGCCGCAGTTCGCGATCCTGGTGGCGACCTTCGCGGTGGTCGAGAGCATCTGGTACGGCATCTATGCGGCAGGCGGCCGGACGCTCGCCAGATACCTGACGCGACCGGCACTGCGGCGGGCATTCGACCGGGTGACGGGCGGGATCTTCATCGGCTTCGGACTTGCCCTGTTGCGAGTGCGGGCGTAGCGCGGCCATTGCCGTTTCCGGGCATTGCGCGCATAACGGATCCATCGCGGCGCTTCGTACGGGCAGGCTGCGACTGAGAGATGCTTTGCGCTCCCGCTCCGAGCCGGGAATGCCGCATGACGATCTATCCTTACATCGCAACCGGGGCGCTCGCATCGTGACGACGGGCGCAGACAAGCCGGCCGACAAGCAGGTCGTTGCAAAGGCAGTCACCGAAACCGTCGTGCCGATCTCGCGCGCGGTCAACGTCAGCGTCGAGCAGCCTCAGGTCGTTGCGATGTGCAAGAAGCACGGTGCGATCATCAGCGCGATCGAGACGCTGCCGTCGGGGGGCACGCGGGTCGTGCTGATGAACAGTGCCGACGCCGCCAAGATCATCAAGGCATTTGGGTCGAAAGTGCTGACCGGAACAGTCGCCCGCACGCACTGGATGCGCGCGGTCTAAGGCAAGCGGTCTGAGGCGTTTGGTTTAATCCTCCCCGCTAGGGGAGGTGGCTGGCTCTTGCCAGACGGAGGGGGAGGAGAGGGAAACCTCTGTTCCGCGTCCTCCCCCTCCGTCGCCTTCGGTGCCCCCCCCCTGGCGGGGGAGGATTAATGGCTCACCAAACTGTCGGACGCCGTAATTTGGTGGGACAGGGGCGATATTCCCGCATGTCCCACCAAGTGCTCGATCAGTCAGCGACCGTGCCGACCACCGCGCCACCGGCGCCGCCAACCGCCGCACCCTTCTCGATGCTACCACCAGTGGCTGCCGCGACGCCTGCGCCACCTGCGGCACCGATGCCTGCGCCCTTGAGCGTCGAGCAGGCGCTCATCGACACGGCGGATGCGACGAGCAGGGCGGAAATAGCAAACTTCTTCATGGGGATACTCCTGTTCTCCGGGGGTATCTGACAAATGCTGCATCGCGGTATCGGTTCCGCCAAGTTGATGCAGATTTATTCTCCACCGTCAGGCCCAGCCGTCGAGAACCTGATCCGGCGGTCGATGCCCGTCCGCCCACATCCGGATATTCTGGATCACGCGCTCGCCCGATGCCATCCGGCCTTCGAGCGTGGCGGACCCCATATGCGGCAGCATCACCACGTTGGGCAGCGCGAGCAGGCGCGGATCGATCACCGGCTCATGCGCCCAGACGTCGAGCCCAGCGCCAGCAAGCCGCCCGTTCTCCAGCGCCTCGACCAGCGCCACCTCGTCGACGATCCCGCCGCGCGCCGCATTGATCAGGTAGACATGCGGGCGCATCAGCGCGATCCGCCGCGCGTCGAGCAAGTCGCGGCTGTCGGCATTGAGCGGTGTGTGGATCGTGACGATGTCGACCGCCGCAAGCATTTCATCGAGCGATTCGTGGAACGTTGCCGCCAGTTGCGCCTCGCGGACTGCGGGCAGGCGGGTGCGATTGTGATAATGGATCGTCAGCCCGAACGCGCGCGCCCTGAGCGCGACCGCCTGGCCGATCCGCCCCATGCCGACGATGCCGAGCGCCTTGCCGCCGATCCGGTGGCCGAGCATCCCGCCCGGGCTCCAGCCGTTCCACTGGCCCGACCGCACCAGCTTTTCGCCCTCGGCGAGGCGGCGGGGGACCGACAGGATCAGCGCCATCGTCATGTCGGCGGTGTCCTCGGTGAGGACTCCCGGCGTGTTGGTGACGATGATCCCGCGAGCCCGCGCCGCCTTCAGGTCGATATGGTTCACGCCCGCGCCGTAGTTCGCTATCAGCTTCAAGCGGTCGCCAGCACCGGCGATCAGGGCAGCGTCGATGTCGTCGGTCACGGTCGGGACCAGCACGTCGCAATCGGCCATCGCGGCGGCGAGTTGCTCGCGCGTCAGCTTGGCGTCGGGGCGATTATTCTGCGTATCGAACAGCGCCTCCATCCGGTCCATGAGCGTATCCGCCAGCTCGCGGGTGACGACGACCTTCGGGTTCGGACAGCGGCGTGTGTCGATCATGCGGATGGCTTGGCGAAGGCGCTCGTGCCCGTCAACGTCTCGTCGCCGTCCCGTCGCCGTCGAGCCTTCAACTTCGGTTGAGGAATGCGGTTCGTCGCGATAGGACGTCGTCTCGCCAGTTAGGACATGACCATGCGCATTCTCGCCGCCGCGCTTTCCGCTTTCGTCATCGTGGCGCTGGTGCCGGACCCGGCGACCGCCGCCGATGCGAAGCGGAGCGTACCCTATTACGCGTCGATTTCGGCGACGCGCGCGCGCATGCGGACCGGGCCTGCGCGGACGTATCCCGCGAGCTGGCTGTATCAGCGGCAGGATTTGCCGATCAAGGTCGTCGCGATCTTCAAGGAATGGCGCAAGGTGGCGGATCCCGACGGGACCGAGGGCTGGATGCAGGCGAATCTGCTGAGCGGCACGCGGACCGCGATCGTTCGCGGGGCGGGGCCTGTGGAGCTGCGGGAGAAGCCGGTTTCAGGGAGTCGGCTGTTGTGGCGCGCGGCGCCGGGCGTGGTCGGTCGGTTGAGCCAGTGCGGGAATGGCTGGTGCCGGATGGACGTGAAGGGAAGGGCGGGGTTCGTGCAGATTAGCGGACTTTGGGGTGTGGAGGCTGGTGAGACTTTGCCTTGAGGGGTGGGATTTTAGCTTCCGGGGCGGCGGTGCGTGATACGGAGGCCGACCCACCCCCAACCCCTCCCTTCCAGGGAGGGGGGTAAGAAGAGGGGTTCGGTACCGACTACCCTTCTTGCCCCCTTTTAGCTCCCCTCCCTGGAAGGGAGGGGTTGGGGGTGGGTGGGTCGCTGAAGACGGACGACGTTTGCCAGGATAGTCTCCGCCACACCGTTCGGATTCCGGGCGACATTGGAGTTCCAGAACCGGATCACCGTCCAGCCGAGCGCTTCCAACCGCACCGTACGAGCAAGGTCGCGAACAGAACCAATATGCTGGCTCCCATCGAACTCCACCGCCAGCCGCATTTCCCGGCAAGCTAGGTCGACAATAAACCGCTCAACCACCAACTGCCGCGTAAACCGGGGCCGAAAATACGCGACCTTGTGCCAGATCGCGATCTCCGCATCGGTCGGATGATTGCGCAGGTCCCGAGCACGCCGCGTCATCTCGGGAGGAACACGCGGCATCCTGCGAGACTGCGCTCGGGAGATGCGGAGGGCAACCCACCCCCGACCCCTCCCTTTCAGGGAGGGGGGAAGAAGACTAGCGCACCAATTCCACTGCCATCGCCGTCGCTTCGCCGCCACCTATGCAGAGTGAGGCCAGCCCCCGCTTCTGGCCGGTCGTCTCCAGCGCCGACAGCAACGTCGCGAGGATCCGCGCGCCGCTCGCCCCGATCGGATGCCCCAGCGCGCAGGCGCCGCCGTGGATGTTCACCTTGTCGTGCGGCAGCCCGAGGTCGCGCATCGCGATCATCGCGACGACAGCAAAGGCTTCGTTGACCTCGAACAGGTCGATGTCCGACGCCGACCAGCCGGCCTTCTCCATCGCCTTGCGCATCGCGAACACTGGTGCGGTCGTGAACAGTGACGGCGCATGCGCGTGCGCGGCGTACGCCACGACCCGCGCGATCGGCGTGATGCCGAGCCGTTCGGCGACGCTCGCGCGCGTCATCACCAAGGCCGCTGCGCCGTCGGAGATCGACGAGGCGTTGGCGGCGGTGATCGTGCCGTCCTTCGAGAAGGCAGGCTTCAGCGTCGGGATCTTGGCGACATCGCCCTTGGCCGGCTGTTCGTCGAGCGAGACGGTCGTGGTGCCCTTGCGGCCCGCAATATCGACGGAGACGATCTCGCGGTCGAACGCGCCGGACTTCTGCGCGCGCTGGGCGCGGTGAAGCGACTCGATCGCGTAGTCGTCCATCTGCGCGCGCGTGAACTGGTATTCGTGCGCGGTGTCCTCGGCGAAATTGCCCATCAGCTTGCCGGGTTCATACGCATCCTCGAGCCCGTCGAGATACATGTGATCGTACATCCGGTCATGGCCGATCCGTGCGCCGCCACGGTGGCTCTTCGAGAGGTACGGCGCATTGGTCATGCTCTCCATGCCGCCCGCGACGAGCAGGTCGACCGAGCCGGCCGCCAGCGCATCCGCGGCAAGGATCGCCGCCTGCATGCCCGATCCGCACATCTTGTTGACGGTCGTCGCCTCGACATGATCGCCGAGCCCGGCGTTGATCGCGGCCTGTCGCGCAGGCGCCTGGCCGAGCCCGGCTGGCAGCACGCAGCCCATGTAGATCCGCTCGATCTCGGCAGCCGATACGCCCGACCGCTCTACCGCACCGCGCACCGCGTCGGCGCCAAGCTGCGTCGCTGTCGCGCCCGACAATGCGCCCTGGAACGAGCCCATTGGCGTGCGCGCGTAGGACAGGATGACGATGGGATCTCGATCGACGGCCACTTCAGCTCTCCATGTATTTTTCTGCCCCGTATCTGGGGTTGATGTGCGGCAATACAAAGCACGGGCGGACGCGCCTAGACCCGTCGGCATGGAAACCCTCATCACGACGCTCAAATGGTGTGCCGCCGCGTCGGGGGTAATCGCCGCGTTCATGGTGTCGCTCGATTTTGGGCGGCGCGTGACGGGGTGGGGGTTCGTGCTGTTCGTCGGCTCGTCGATCGCGTGGCTGAGCGGTGCGGCCTTGACCGGGGACTGGGCGCTGGGCACGCAGAACATCGTGTTGTTCGGTATCAACCTCCTCGGCGTGTATCGCTACCTGGTGCGGAAAACGGGTGTCTGAGGCGGCGTTCTGGGCGGTATCGCTGGGCGTGCTAGGCGCGATCATCGGCAGCTTCGTCGCGGCGCTGGTGACGCGCTGGCCCGATGGCCGATCGGTCATGCAGGGGCGTTCGGCCTGCGATGCGTGCGGAAGAACGCTGCGCGCGACCGACCTCGTGCCGCTGCTCAGCGCTCTTGTCCTGCGAGGACGCTGTCGTTCGTGCCGCACACCGATCAGCCCCGTGCATTGGCGGATCGAACTGGCCGGACTCGCGATCGGCGTCGCGGCGGGGCTCGTCGTGCCGGGACCCATCGGGATCGCGGGGGCGGTCTTCGGTTGGCTGCTCCTCGCGCTCGCCAGCCTCGATCTGGTCGCGTTCTGGCTGCCCGATCGACTTACTCTTCTGCTTGCCGCGACCGGAATGGCGAGCGCGGCGCTCGGCATCGATCCGCCGCCGTCCGAGCGACTGATCGGCGGCATCGCCGGGTTCGGCACGCTGTGGCTGGTCGCGTTCGGCTATCGCCGCACACGCGGACGCGACGGCATGGGCGGCGGCGATCCGAAGCTGTTCGGCGCGATCGGGTTGTGGCTCGGATGGCAGATGTTGCCCGCCGTCCTGTTGATCGCGAGCATGATCGGGCTCGGCGTCGTGCTCTCCGCGCATCTCAAGGGACGCAACATGGCGGCGGACACCGCGCTTCCGTTCGGCGCGTTGCTGGCGATCGCGGGTTATCCGGCGTGGCTGTTCATGATAGGCCTGACTCCATGATATCGCTCGCTCTTATGCTCGCGTTGCAAGCCGCGACGCCTGCGCCAGCTGCAAATCCAGGTCCGGGCCCGCTCGGCGCGATCGGCAAGCAGAAGCTTCCCGCCAAGGGGTGCGCCGCGTATCTCTGGAGCATGGACGCCGGTCGCCAACTCGTTGCGATGGCCACCGCCGACCCTGCGCAGATCCGTCTGACGGTCGACGGTAAGACGACCGACTATGCGATGGCGACCCAATCAGCCGCGATCGGTTTCGGCTTTGGCGGCGTCACCGTATATCGTGGCGGCGACGTCACCGCGACGCTGGACATGGCCGTCGCCGTCCGCGCCGATATCTCGGCGGGCGCGACCGTGACGTCGGCGACGCTACGGATCGACCGCCCCGGCCGTGATACCGTCGTCATGCCGGTCGGTGGCCTAATCGGCTGTGTCTGAGGTAAATTTGTTGGAAACCAAGCCGTCTTACGTGCGTTACGTGGACGAAGATGGGGGTGAATCGTACACGATTGCCGTCCGTAAAGGGGATCGTGTGACAGCTTCGAACAGCCGGCATCATTGGCTCGCTCTGGCGTTGGTAGCGTCGACAACGGGGTTTGCGGGTATCGGTTCCGCACAACTTGCTAAGCCGGGCACCGCTCCGGCCAAGGGTCCCGACGCGCCCAAGCCGGGCGATCAGCCGCAGTCCACCGACCCGAGTTCCGACGCGCCGATCGTTCCCGATTCCGAATTCGACAGCGCGCTGCCGCCGCTCAGCGGTGACCTGAATGCGCCGTTGGAAGCGATGGCGCCGCTGCCTGCCCCGTCGACCCAGGCACCTGCGACCCAGACACCTGCGACCCAGGCACCTGCGACCCAGGCACCTGCAACGCCCGCAACCGCGACGTCTCCCGCGACCACGCTTGCGGGCGACGTCCTGCCGCCGACCGGTCCCAGCGATCCGCAACTCGCGCAACCGCTGACCCCGCTGTCGAGCTTCGACACGACCCCGCTCCAGACCGCGGCGGATATCAAGGACAAGGACGCGCCGGAGATCCGCTACGAGACCGCGACCAAGGGTCTCGACAAGGCCGGCGACGGGCTCGAAGGCGAATACAAGGCGCTGTCCGCGCTCGCCGAAGGCAAGGGCAAGGCGGCGAACGCAACGCAGGTTGCGGCGCGCGCCCGCGAGGACGAGGCGCTCGCGGTGCGGTTGCTGAAGTCGCTCGGCTATTACGACGCCACCGCGATCTCGACGATCGAGACGATCCCCGATGCCGACACGACCAAGCCCGCGCGGCTGAAGGCGACTGTCAGCGCGCAGCCCGGCCGGCTCTATTCGCTGTCGTCGATCATCGTGAAGGCGGATCCGACGACGCCCCCGGATCTGGTCCGCACGCAATTGCCACTCAAGGTCGGCGACCCGATCGAAGCGGCGCGCATCCAGGGCGCAGAGGCGAACGTCAGCCTGACGCTGCCGCAGCAGGGGTATCCGTTCGTCAAGGTCGGCGAGCGCGACATCCTGCTCGACGACCAGACCCCGACCGGCGCGTACACCTTGCCCGTCGACACGGGTCCTCGCTCGTCGTTCGGACAGTTGCGTACCGAAGGCGATCCGGTCTTCAATCTCGAGCATCTGAGCCTGTTCCCGCGGTTCAAGGCGGGCGAACTCTACGACAACCGGATGACCGACGACCTCCGCGATGCGTTGGTCGCGACGTCGCAGTTCGCGACCGTATCGGTCGAGCCGGTCCGGACCGGCACGATCAACCCCGATGGCACCGAACAGGTCGACCTGCTGGTTCGTCAGAGCGAGGGCAAACCGCGCTCGCTCGGCGGCAATGTCGGTTTCTCGACCGGGCAGGGCTTCCGCGCAGAAGGTACGTGGCAGCACCGCAACCTGTTCCCATACGAGGGCGCGCTGATCGCCTCGGTGATTGCAGGGACGCAGGAGCAGGGCGTGTCGGGCACCTTCCGCCGCGCGAACGCAGGCAAGCGCGACAAGACGTTCAGCCTGACCGCTGGCGCGAACCATTCGAACTACGACGCCTACGACGCGTTCACGACCAGCGTCGGCGTGCGTTGGAGCTACGACTCCACGCCGATCTGGCAGAAGCCGCTGACCTATTATTACGGCGGCGAACTCGTCGGCACGAACGAGAGTGTCTACGACTTCGCGCAAGGCAGGGACGTCCGCCGCACCTACGGCATCGTCGCGTTGCCGGGCCAGGTTCGGTTCGATCGCTCGGACAATCTGCTCAACCCGACCAAGGGCTATCGCCTGACGCTCAACCTCAGCCCCGAAACGTCGGTGCAGGGCTCGGTGAAGCCGTATATCCGGACGATGATCGAGGGGACGTTCTACTACCCCGTTTCCAGCAGCATCGTGATCGCCGGCCGTGCCAAGGCCGGCTCGATCCAGGGCGTCGACCGCGACGATCTGGCGCCATCGCGGCGCTATTATGGCGGCGGCGGCGGATCGGTGCGCGGCTATGGCTATCAGCGGCTCGGGCCGTTCGATCCCAACGGCAACCCGGTCGGCGGCCGCTCGCTCAACGAATTCGCGCTCGAAGCCCGCTATCGGTTCGGCGATTTCGGCATTGTGCCGTTCATCGACGCCGGCAACAGCTATGAGAGCAGCACGCCGAACCTGTCCTCCCTGCGCTACGGCGCAGGCATCGGCGGGCGCTTCTACACCAGCTTCGGCCCGATGCGTATCGATGTCGCGACGCCGCTGAACCCACGCGAGGGCGATGGCAAGATCGCCCTCTACATCTCGATCGGGCAGGCATTCTGATGGCCGAAAACGGCACTCCCGCTGGTGAACGGGGCCCTGCTGAGCGGGACCAGTTCGAGCAGTCCGAAACGGTGATCGTCGAGCGTCGCCCCTTGTGGCAGCGCGTCCTGAAATGGCTCGCGATCCTGGTCGTCGGTCTGGTCGCGCTCGTGCTGATCGTGCTGTTCGGGATCAACACCGATCCGGGCCGCCGCCTCGTCGCAGACCAGATCGGCGGCTACACCACCGCATCCGGGCTCAACATCAAGGTCGGTCGGATCGACGGGTCGATCTACGGCGCCATGACGCTCAGCGACGTCCGCGTATCCGATCCCAAGGGCGTCTTCCTGACCAGCCCGAAATTGGCGGTCGACTGGCGCCCGTTCGCGTTCGCCAACAACCATGTCGACGTGCGCTCGCTGACGACACCGCTCGTCACGTTGCAGCGCCGCCCGGTGTTGAACGCGACGCCGACCGATCCGAACGCGCCGTTGCTCCCCGATCTCGACATCGACGTGAACCGGTTGGCGATCGATCGCTTCCTGATCGCCAAGCCGGTGACCGGCCAGACGCATATCGTGAAGATCGACGGCGCGGTGCACATCGCCGACAAGCGCGCGCAACTGACCACCAACGCGACCGCGCTGACCGGCCGCGGTATCGCCGGCGGCGACCGCCTCGTGCTGAAACTCGACGCGGTGCCCGATCAGAACAAGCTAGACGTGAACGTGAAGCTGACCGCCCCCGTCGGCGGCGTCGTCTCGACGATGGGCTCGTTCAAGGCGCCATTGACCGCGACCGTAGATGGCCGTGGTACCTGGGCGTCTTGGCAGGGTCGCGCGGTTGCAACGCTCGGTGGCGGGCAGCTGGCGAACCTCGGGCTGACCGCGAAGAACGGCCATATTGAAGTCCGCGGTTCGACGCGTCCCGGCCTGTATCTCGAAGGTCCGGTCGAGCGCCTGACTGCGCCTCAGCTCGACGTCGCGATCGATACCACGCTGAACGACCGCAAGGCCGATACGCGGATGACGCTGAAGTCGGACGCGCTCGCGGTCGACGCCGGCGGCCTGATCGATCTCGCCAACAGCCGGTTCGGCAATTTCGCGGTGAACGCGAAGCTGCTGACGCCCGGCGCGATCCTGCCGAACCTGCGCGGTCGCGACGTCACGGCGCGCGTCGTGCTCGACGGTGCGTTCGCGACGCCGACGGTCGACTACAAGGTCCGCGCGGCAACGATCGCGTTCGGCGACATGGGGGTGGAGAACCTCTACGCCGAGGGCCTCGCGCGCGTGAACTCGGACCGCATCTTGGTGCCGGTGAAGGCACGCGCACGTCGCGTGACCGGCCTGAACGCGGCAGTTGGCGGGCTCGCGACCAACGTCGCGATCGACGGCGATTTCGCGATCTCCGGCGTCAACGTCCTCTCCGACAATCTCAAGATCCGCTCTGACAAGATCGACGCGACCGCCGTGGTCGTCGCGAACATGTCCACCGGCCGCTACACCGGTGCGCTGAAGGGCCGGGTCAACAACTATCGCGTCGATGGCATCGGCATCGTCAACCTGACGACTGACGCCAAGCTGGTGCCCGGCCCGAATGGTGGCTTCGGCATCACCGGCCGTGTCGTCGCGCAGACCGCGCAGATCTTCAACGAAGGCGCACGCAGCTTCCTCGGCGGCAACGCGATCGTCCGCTCGGACATCGGCTACAGTCCGGAAGGCATCGTTACCTTCCGCAATCTCCGGATGAACGCGCCACAATTCCGTGTGACGCGCGGCGAAGGTCGGTTCGACCCCGCTACCGGCGCGGTGCTGGTCAATGCAGACGCGCATTCCACGGTGTATGGCCCGCTGTCGGCGCGCGTGACGGGTAGCGCGACGGCTCCCGTCGTGGTGCTCCGCGCACCGCGTCCCGGCGTCGGCGTCGGCCTCGTCAACCTGAACGCGCGGATCGTCGGCCGTGGCGGCGCCTATGCCGTCACCGCGAGCGGCGGCACCAACTACGGCCCATTCACCGCCGACGTGCTGGTTACGCCGGGCACGCAGCTCGCGGTCGACGTGCGCCGTGTGGTGTTCGCCGGGATCACCGGTCGCGGCCGGATCGTCCAGACTGCGGCCGGGCCGTTCGCGGGTGCGCTGCAGCTCGCCGGGCAGGGCCTGATGGGCAAAGTCCGCCTCGCCAACCAGGGCGGCTATCAGCGCGCCGACGTCGCCGCGCGCGCAAACGGTGCCAAGATCCCGGGAATGGTGGACTTCACCATCGGCCGAGCGATCGTCAACGCCACCGCGGTCATGACGCCGACGCCGCAGATCGTCGCCGACGCGCAGATCGCAGACATGCGCTACGGCGCGATCGTCCTCTCGGCGGCCCGTGCCAAGGTGAACTACGTCGGCGGCAACGGCACTGCGCAAGCGGTGCTGACCGGCTCGAACGGCGTGCCCTTCCGCCTCGCCGTCAACGCCAAGCTCAGCCCGAACAATTACCTCGTCGCGGCACAGGGTCAGGCCAACGGCATCGACTTTCGCACCGTCAATCCGGCGCGCATCCAGGCGGTGAAGGGCGAATATCGCCTGTCGCCGACCCGGATCGACTTCGGTGGCGCAGGCGGCGGTTCCGCGCGCCTGGCGGGCAGCTATGGCCGCGGCACGAACGCGCAGGTCCGGCTCGATCGCCTCGATCTGTCGACGCTCTCCGCGCTTGTCCCGAACCTCGGCATCGGCGGCAAGGCGACCGGCAGCCTCGACTTCTCGCAGGCGAACTCGGCCGCATTGCCGACCGCCGACGCCCGCGTGACCGTCACCAACTTCACGCGCTCGGGCCTTGCCGCCGTCTCCGACCCCGTCGACATCGTATTCGCCGGGACGCTCGGCGGCGACGGCGCAACTGGACGTGCTCTGGTCCGTCGCGGCACGTCGGTCATCGGACGCATGGTTGCGAACCTTCGGCCACTCCCGGCCGGCAACGGCTCGTGGAGCACGCGCCTGATGGCCGCGCCACTGTCCGGCGGAATCCGCTATAATGGCCCGTCCGCGGTGCTGTTCAGCTTTGCCGCGATCCCGAACCAGCAGCTGTCGGGGCCGATTGCGGTCGCCGCCGATTTCTCGGGCCGGCTGCAGGCGCCGCAACTCAACGGCGTCGTCCGTGCCGATAACCTGACCTATGACAACGAAACCTACGGCACGCGCCTGTCGCAGATGCGGATCGCCGGGCGGTTCTCGAACACCGATCTGCAACTGACCCAGCTCAATGCGAAGGCTGGCGACGGTACCGTGCAGGCACAGGGCAAGATCGGCTTTGCGGCGGACAGCGGCTTCCCGATCGACATCCGTGCGACGCTGAACAATGCACAGCTCGCGAAGAGCGACGCGATCAGCGCCACCACGACCGGCACGGTCCGCCTCACGCACGATCGCAACGGCGGGCTGATCCAAGGCGATCTCCAGATCCCCGAGGCGCGCTATCAGATCATCCGCCAGGGTCAGGCCGAGGTCCCCGAACTCACCGGCGTACGGCGCAAGGGCGATGTGCGTACGGCGGTGTCGACCGATCGGTCCGAGGTGCCGAATGCCGGCTCGTTCAAGCTCGACCTCCGCGTCCGTGCGCCGAACCAGCTGTTCGTGTCGGGCATGGGCCTCGAATCCGAATGGGAGATGGACATGCGGATCGGCGGCACGTCCGCTGCGCCGATCGTCACCGGCGGTCTGGATATCGTCCGCGGGACCTATTCGTTCTCGGGCAAGCGGTTCGAGGTCACCAAGGGCCAGATCCGCTTCCGTGGCGGTGCGCTGACCGATCCGGACATCAACATCGAGGCGTCCACCACGACCAGCGACATCACCGTGACGATCAACGTGACGGGTACCGGTCAGCGTCCGCAGATCGCGTTCACCTCGACGCCGACCCTGCCGCAGGACGAGGTGCTCAGCCGCCTGTTGTTCGGGTCCAGCCCGGCCAATCTGTCGGCGACCGAGGCGATCCAGCTGGCGTCGGCGCTGAACTCGCTGCGCGGGTCGGGCGGCGGCGGTCTCAATCCGCTCGGCAAGCTGCGCTCGGCGACCGGGTTCGACCGGTTGCGCGTGCTCGGCGCCGACGAGGCGACCGGTCGCGGCACCAGCCTGGCTGCGGGTAAGTACATCACGAAGAACATTTATGTGGAGATCGTGACCGACGCGAAGGGCTTCACCTCGACCCAGCTCGAGATCGCACTGACAAGGGCGCTCAGCCTGTTGTCGGCAGCGGGATCGAGCGGGGGGCAAAGCGCGAGCGTCAAATATACGAAGGACTATTGAGTAAATATCACAACAGGATAGGTTCGGTTATGAAACCTACGGCGTAACGCCGGGGCGAGGGGATGCAGCATGACCGAGCATGTCGACGTGATCGTAGTGGGCGCCGGCATTTCCGGGATCGGCACCGGCTACCACCTCCAGACGCGCTGCCCCGACCGGACATACATGATCCTCGAGGGCCGGCAGTCGATGGGCGGGACGTGGGACCTGTTCCGCTATCCCGGCATCCGCTCCGATTCGGACATGCACACGCTGGGGTTCGTCTTCCACCCCTGGACGGCGGCCAAGTCGATCGCCGACGGCCCCTCGATCCGCGCCTATGTCGAGGAAACGGCGCAAGCGTACGGTATCGACCGGAAGATTCGTTACGGTCACCACGTGAAGTCCGCCGCGTGGTCGACCGAAGACGCGCGCTGGACGGTCGAGGCTACGGGACCCGATGGCGCACCGGTCACGCTGACCTGCAACTTCCTGTCGATGTGCGCGGGCTATTACAATTACGCCAAGGCCTATTCGCCCGAGTTCGAGGGTGCGGAGAGCTTTGCCGGGCAGATCGTTCACCCGCAATTCTGGCCCGAAGACCTCGACTATAGCGGCAAGCGTGTCGTCGTGATCGGCAGCGGCGCGACCGCGGTGACGCTGGTGCCGACGATGGCGAAGACCGCGGCGCATGTAACGATGCTCCAGCGCTCACCGACCTACATCGTCGCGCGCCCGGGCGAGGACGGCGTCGCCAACTGGCTGCGCGGCAAGCTTCCCGCCAAGGCCGCCTACGGCATTACGCGGTGGAAGAACGTGCTGATGGGCATGGTCTTCTATCGTCTGGCGCGGAAGAAGCCGGCCAAGGTGAAGGAGCGGATGATCGGCATGGTCCGCGATCAACTCGGCCCCGACTATGACGTCGCGACGCATTTCACGCCGCGCTACAATCCGTGGGACCAGCGCGTCTGCCTGGTGCCCGACGGCGACCTGTTCACCGCGATCAATGCCGGCACCGCCTCGATCGTCACCGACACGATCGCGCGGATCACGCCCGACGGCATCCATCTCGATTCGGGGAAGGACCTGCCCGCCGACGTGATCGTCACCGCCACCGGCCTCGAACTGCAATTGATGAGCGGAGTCGCGTTCAGTCTCGACGGCAAGCCGATCGAGCTTGCCGGCCGGCTCCAGTACAAGGGGATGATGTTCGACGGCGTGCCGAACCTGTCCTCGACCTTCGGCTACACCAACGCATCGTGGACGCTGAAGGCGGACCTGACCGCGGTGTATGTCTGCCGCCTCCTCAACACGATGAAGAAGCGCGGCCTGCGCCAGGCGACCCCGCACAACGACGATCCGACGATGAAGAGCGAGGCGTTCCTCGACTTTACCTCCGGCTACGTCCAGCGCGCCGCCGCCGCCCTGCCAACCCAGGGAGAGCGCAAGCCGTGGAAATTAAACCAGAACTACGCGCTGGACCTAATGGCGCTGAAGTTTGGCTCGATCGATGACGCGATGGTGTTCTCGAACCCGGTGCGCGCCGAGCCGCGGCTCAAGGCTCAAGCGGACCGTCGCTGACACCCGACCTGCGTTCGGAGTATCCCGGACTGGCCCAAGAACACACGATAAGTGCCGCGGTCAGAGTCCCATCAAAGTGTATGCAAGAGTCGTGCCTGAACACGATGCCGTATCTGCGAATCGAGCGCCTCGTTTGACAAATTATAGCTTCGAGATGTCAAAAGGAGCGAGGTGACCGACCGGACCTCGTTCAACCGTGCTCTGTTCAAACACGTGCAGATCGAAAAACATCGGCCAGCGGACCGACTATCGCAGCCGCTCGACCAAAAAGTTTGCAGTTAATCCCGGCATTTAAATGTCGGCCCGATCACCGAAGCGCATCTTGATTCGATACGCTCGCGATATTCGGGCCGACCGAGACATTCACCAGGGGCGAATGCCTTCGCCGTAGATGAGTGCGATGATGAACTTCAGCATTTTTATGCTCCCTTGTTGACACCCTCAAGGTGTCGACCCGGTATAGTGATTAACAAGTCGTTAAACAATCACATTCACGATCTGCTAACCATCTTCCTCACGGCTCCGTGCTGCATGCTTAAGAGTATGTTTATGCGAGGTCGGTATCCCACGTGGCATGAGGGACATTCCGCATGCGCAGTTTGAGACCAGGACGCCGCTCACCGGTGCGCGGCTGATCGATCTCGATCCGTCAGTCGATTGCGCGCACGACTCCTTTTCTCGTTTATCCCCGACCGGTTGGCGGTTTCTCATCCTGGCGGAGATTGCCAATTTCGGGGTGCTTCGTCGGCACCTCGGCAGGCTGAGGGCCGATACGCTGATCGTCGACGTGGTTGCCCGGATCGGGGATGCGCTACCCGATGCGCGCGTCATGATTGCCGGCCGCGATGTCGCCGAAATCGCGTTTGAGAGTGAAGCAAGGCTGGCGCTGGACGTTGCGATTGCGGCGTTGGAAGTCGCATTTGAGCAGCCGTTCGACATCGACGGCGAAGCCTATGTGATCCATATCCAATTGGGTGCGGCCGCGGCCGCCGTGGCAGGCGACCGCGACGACGTTCAGCTGATCGAAGAGGCCGAGCACGCGTTGATCGAGGCCCGGAGCGAGCAAATTGCGATCGCTCGCGTTGTGACGGGCAATTCTGCGGCGATCGACCGTGCCGAACTGGCGCAGGACCTCGCGCTCGCGATAAAACGCGAAGAACTATTTCTCCAATATCAACCGAAGGTGCACCTGCGGAGGCAGGAGATCACGAGCGTCGAGGCATTGGTTCGCTGGAACCATCCTACGCGCGGGCTGGTGTTGCCCAACGACTTCATCCCGCTTGCTGAGGAATCGCGGGACATCGTCGCGTTGACCTTGTGGACGATCCGTCGATCGATCGCCGACCAGAAGACGTTGGCCGCCAACGGCCATGACCTGCGAATCTTCATCAACATCGCCGGCGCCTTGCTGGCCGACAAGCGCTTCGTTCGACGGGCGTGCGCGTTGGTCGAGGCGTCGGGCGCGCAGCTCGGGTTCGAGATCACCGAAACCTCGGTCATCCGCGACCCGGAAAGCGCGATCGCCAACCTGAATATTTTCGCCGAGATCGGCATAGTCATCGCGATCGACGATTACGGCGCTGGACTGTCCTCCCTCGCGTATCTGAAGCAGCTGCCAGCGCGCGAACTGAAGATCGACAAGCTCTTCGTCACGCAGTTGACGAGTTCCAATCGCGATCCGTTGATCGTCCGGTCCACGATCGATCTGGCGCACGCGCTCGAGATGGAAGTGGTCGCTGAGGGTGTCGAGACGCAGGCGGCGATGGCGCTGTTGTCGGTGATGGGCTGCGACATGATCCAGGGTTTCCTGATCAGCCGGCCAATCAATCTTGAGGCGCTGATGCATTTTCTGGACGATGGTAAAGCCCAGGCTATGACGGCCGATATAAGGGCGCCGTTCAATCGGCTCGCGACCGTCTGGAAGCGCGGCTGACGCCAATGATCCGGATCGTAATCGCAGCGGCGGTCGCAGTCATGATCATGGCCGCCGGTCGGCCTTCGTCGAACGACACGCAGCCGACTGGGCTCGTCGCGAGCAAATACGAAGCGTCGGCCGCCGATGCCAAGGCAACCATGTTGATCGATCCGGCCAAGGCGCTGCCAAAGGCTATCGCTGCCGAACGCCTTGGAGCTGAAATATCTGACGAGCGCGCACGCGGAATAGCGGTGGCGACGGCGCAGTGGCTTCAGGGCGAGGCGTATTTGCGGATCAACGAGCCGATCAAGGCCGACGCGCCGGTTAGGAAGGCGATCGTCTCGGTCCTTCGCTTCCAGCCGCGATCCAAGCTTCACGCCGATATCCTGATCTCTCTCGGATGGCTCGATAGCTATCAAGGGCGGGTCGCGAACGCCTTGGGCGATTATCAAAAGGCATTCGAAATATATAGAAGACTCGGCGACCCACGTGGCCAGTCGCGTACGCTCGTCTTCATCGCCCTGCTGTATGTCCAGGCGAAGGATAACGAAACGGCAGAGAAATATTACAAGCAAGCGCTCGATATCTATCCGTCAGACGTCAACATATCCGTGTCCATACATAACAACAGGGCACTCGGGTTCGGCGAGAGCCGGCAATATGCGGAGGCACAGAAGCAGTTCGACAAGGCGCTCGTGCTGGCCAAGCAACTCGGCAGCCGAAACCTCCTCGAACAAATCTATATGAACATCGCCCGCGTCAATCTGGATATGGGCAACCTGCCACGCGCGGATCGCGCTATCGCCAATGGCCGGGCGGTCGCTGATCCCTCCGATGCCAGCCTTTTCGGGCGCCTGATGGCGACCGCTGCGCAAGCCGCGCTCCAGCACGGCGACCTGCCCAGGGCCAAGCAACTGATCGCCAAGGCGCTGGTCGGTGTCGATCCAAAGACCACCGGCACGTCCTACCGGGATTTTCACCAGACCGCGTACAACGTGTTCATCGCGGCGAACGACACCAAATCTGCGCTGGTGCATCTCCAGGCACTCAAGCGGCTCGACGACGATGCGACCACGCTCGCGACCAGCACCAAGACGGCGCTGATGGCGGCGCGGTTCGATTTCGCGAACCAGGAACTAAAGATCAGCCAGTTGAAGGCTAGCGAATTGCAACGCAGCATCGCGTTCGAGCGGGCGCGGGCGCAGACGCAGCGCTACGTGTTCCTGGGCGCCTCGGCCGCAGTCGCGATCGTCATCGCGTTGCTCGCATTCGGCATCGTCACGCTCCGTCGCAGCCGTGATCAGGTCCGCGCGGCCAATGACGATCTCGCCGTGACCAACGACGCGCTGGGCAAGGCGTTGGCGGCCAAGACCGAGTTCCTGGCCACGACCAGCCACGAGATCCGGACGCCGCTAAACGGCATTCTAGGCATGAGCGAGGTCATGCTTGCCGATGAGCGGATCGAGCCCGCGCTGCGCGAACGGATCGGCGTGGTGCATGATGCGGGCGTCAGGATGCGCGCGCTGGTCGACGATATCCTCGACGTCGCCAAGATGGAGACGGGAAACCTCGCGATCGAATCGGCACCGTTCGACGTCTGCGCGACGATCACGGATGCCGCCCGCATGTGGGAGGATCAGGCTCGGGCAAAGGGATTGTCGTTCGCGATCGAGCTCGGCGGATGCCCGGCGATGATCATGGGCGACGCCGCGCGCGTGCGACAGATCGTCTTCAATCTCCTCTCCAACGCGCTGAAGTTCACCAAGTCCGGCCGCGTGACGTTGCGCATCGAAGTCGACAAGAACGACCGCCTCCATGTCGCCGTTACCGATTCCGGCATCGGCATACCCGCCGACAAGCTGGAGGATATCTTCGAGTCGTTCCGTCAGGCCGATGCCGGGACGACGCGGCAGTTCGGCGGAACCGGGCTTGGCCTCGCGATCTGCCGCAACTTGGCGCGCGCGATGGGCGGAGACGTCTCGGTCAGCAGCGTCGTGGGGCAGGGGGCGACTTTCACCCTCGTCCTGCCGGTGGTTCGCGCGCCGGAGGCCGCGCCCGAGCCGATCATGCCGGCCGAGCAAGTCGCGCCGGGCGTCGATGCGGTGACGCTGGTCGTCGACCGCAATCCGATCACGCGCAGCATGTTCAAGACGCTGCTTGCGCCCGATTGCGGCGCGACCGCCTTCGCGGCGTCCGTCGAGGACGCTGTCGCACGTCTGGAGTCCGGTGACGTGGTACGCGTGCTGATGGACGACATGACGATCCGGGCCAGTGCGGATCCGCACGCGGCGCTGTCGCGGATCGCAGCGGCTGCTCTCCAGTCGGGGGCGGAAACGTCGCTGTTGTGGCCGGTTTCGGCGGACACGGAGCGGCAGGAATTGCTCGCTACCGGCATCACCCAGGTGATCTCAAGACCGGTCAGCGGCGGGGAACTCGTCACACGTTTATTACATGGATCAGTTTCAAATAAAAACGCAAATCCGAACCTTGTGTCGCACGCTGCTTGACGCGTAGATGCTGCGATATGATGCCGATTTTACCTCCGCTGCGTGACCCTCCGAGGGGGCGGAAGTGAACGTTCTGTTCATCGAAGACGACCGGATGAATCGGCGTGTTGTCAAGGACATGCTCGACGTCGCGGGCGTGACGATGGTCGAGGCGGAGAGCGCCGAACGTGGCCTCGAGATCCTCGACGAGCAGGATTTCGTGATGGTCCTGGTGGACCTGCGGATGCCCGGCATGGATGGCATCACCGCGATCGAACATATCCGCGCCCGACCCGATGCGAAGGCGAAGGTTCCGATCATCGTCGTGACCGCAGACATCGCCCCGGACCTTCGCGAACGGTGCATGGTCGCGGGCGCCGACGACGTGATCTTCAAACCCGTCGCGATGGACGCGTTGTTCGACGCGATGGGTGCCATCCTCGCCCGCGATGCCGCAGGCGACGGGATGATCGACTAGCCTCTCAGATGCGAGGCTTCAGCGCCTCGCCCAGCGACGCGGTCGCGCTGCCACGCCGCGCGGGCTTTGGCTGCGAGGGATCGGGCGACCAGCCGGTCAGGAAGACGATCCGGAACGTCTCGTGCGTGCGGCCGCCCGCATCCGCTGCATCGGCAAAGGCGGCGAACGTGCGTCCGACCACCGCCGAGGTCAGCGGCTGGCGCTGGGCCAGGATATTGCCGGCCGCCATGCCACGAAGGTCGCCGAACAGCCGGCCGAGATCGCGGTAGCCGACATCGAGCGTCTCGACGTCGGCCACCGGCAACGCGAACCCGGCCCGCATGAGCAGGTCACCGGCGGATCGCACGTCGATCTGCGGATGGAGCCGTGCCGCCGGGCGATCGCCCTCCGCGGTCCGAAGCGCAGTGCGCAACGCCGGCAGGCTCCCCGCGCCGACGAACGCGCCGAGGAACAGGCCATCGGGACGCAGCACGCGGCGAATCAGCGCCAACGCACCCGGCAGGTCGGCGACCTGATCGAGTACGCCCGCGCTCACTACCAGATCGAACGAGGAATCGGCGAAGGGCAGCCGGTCCTCGTCCGCCTTCACGCCGCCCGACCGCGCGGCAAAGGCATATCCCGGATCGCAGCGCGCGACGCGGGCACTTGGTGGGGCGACGAAACTTCCGTCGAAACAGCCGAGATCGAGAACGTCCGCGAAGTCCCGCGTCACCGCGTCGAGGCGTTCGGCGATGCCGTCGAGCATCGTCGCGCGTAGGAAGTCGTGCTCGGCATAACCGGGCGCGGCCCTGTCGCGGCGCAGGCGGCGGGCGGCCCGGTCGAAGATTTCGGGGGCGGCATTTTCTGAAACGATATCGGACACGTCTGCGCTTGTGCCGTGGTCGCGCCGCGCCGACAAGCTCTGAGGTAGAACGCGGGTCGCGTGGCAGGAGGTCTGCATGAGGATACGCGACCCTTTCCGTCACATCGTCGGGTTCGCCCTGCCACCGCGCTGCCCCGGTTGCGGCGTGCCCGTCGCGGAGGATCACCGGTTCTGCGCGATCTGCTGGACCGCACTGCGGTTTCTCGGTCCGCCATGGTGTGCGAGCTGCAACCGACCCTTCGCGTTCGACCGCGGCGCGGGCGCGTGCTGCGGGGCGTGCCTCGCCGCACCGCCGCGTCATGCCGGAGTCCGCGCTGCCGTCGCTTACGGGCCGATCGCGCGCACGCTGGCGCTGCGGTTGAAATATGGCGGCCGGATCGCCTTTGCCGAGACGATGGCGCGGCAGATGCGGCGATTGCTGCCCCCCGACACCGACCTGCTCGTCCCCGTGCCGCTGCACCGCTGGCGGATCTGGTCGCGCGGCTTCAACCAGGCCGCGTTGATCGCCGACGCCGTCGCGCTGTTGTCGGGCGTGCGCCACGATCGCAACGTCCTGATCCGCACGCGCCGCACCATCCTGTTACGCGGCTTGGGCGGCCGGCAGCGTGCCACGGCCGTGGCCGGCGCGTTCGGCGTGGCCGCGCCCGATCGCGTGCGAGGCAGGGCGATCGTGCTGGTCGACGACGTCTACACCAGCGGCGCGACCGCCGACGCGTGCACGCGCGCGCTGTTGAAGGCCGGCGCGCGATCGGTGACGATTCTATGCTGGGCCCGCGTCCTCTCGTCGCCGGACGATTGACAAGCGCTGGGCGAAACCACACCTCCGCCTACATGGCTAAAGTCGAAATCTACACCAAAGCGTTCTGCCCGTACTGCACGCGCGCGCTGAAACTCCTCGCATCGAAGGGTGTCGAACCCGAGCAGTTCGACGTCACCATGGGTGGCCCGAAAAAGGCCGAGATGGTCGAGCGGTCGGGCGGTCGCAACACGATGCCGCAGGTCTTTATCGACGGCAAGCATATCGGCGGGTCCGACGATCTCGCCGCGCTCGACGCCAAGGGTGGTCTCGACCCCCTCCTCGCCTGATGACCAGGATCGGCGTTCTCCAGATGACGAGCGGGATCGATCCCGCCGTCAACGCCGAAACATTAGTCGATGCGATCGGTGAAGCTGGAGCGGCCGGCGCAGCGATGCTGTTCACCCCCGAGATGTCGGGGCTGATCGACCGCGATCGTATGCGGGGTGCGGCGTCGATCGTCACCGAAGACGCCGATCCCGTGCTGGCGGCGGTGCGTGCCGCCGCCGCCGACGCGGGCGTCTGGGTGCACCTCGGCTCGCTCGCGGTCCGCCGCCCGGATGGCAAGTTCGCCAATCGCGGGTTCGTCATCGATCCTGCCGGTGCGATCCGTGCCCGCTACGACAAGCTGCACCTGTTCGACGTCGACCTTCCGACGGGCGAAAGCTGGCGGGAGTCCGCGGCTTATGTCGGCGGCGAGACGGCGGTCGTCGTCGATACGCCCGCCGGCCGGTTGGGGGCGTCGATCTGCTACGACCTCCGCTTCGCTGATCTCTACCGGGCGCTGAGCAATGCCGGCGCGACGATGCTCTCCGTTCCCGCTGCCTTCACGCGGCCGACCGGTGCCGCGCACTGGCACGTCCTGCTGCGCGCACGCGCGATCGAGGCCGGCGCGTTCGTCGTCGCCGCGGCCCAGACCGGCGTCCATCAGGACGGGCGCGAGACGTACGGCCATTCGCTCGTCGTCGATCCATGGGGCGCGGTGATCCTCGACATGGGCGAGTCAGCTGGACTGGGGTTCGCGGAGATCGATCTGGAACGGGTCGAGCAGGTCCGCGCGCGCATCCCCGCGATCGCGCATCGTCGGGCCATTCCCCCCGTCACGACCGTGGCATGATCGTCTTCGACCTCAAATGCGGTGGCGAGCACGTGTTCGAGGCATGGTTCGCCTCGAGCGACGCTTATGAAGCGCAACGCGCCGCCGGTCATGTCCGCTGCCCGCTCTGCGACGACGGCGACGTCATGAAGGCGCCGATGGCGCCGTCGATCCCGTCCAAGGGCAACACCAAACCGTCGCCGCCCAGTCCGGCAATGGTGAAGGCCGCGATGACGCTGATCGCCAAACAACAGGCCAAGGCGCTGGAGTCCTCCGAATGGGTCGGTACCGCCTTTGCCGATCGCGCCCGCGCCATGCATCTCGGTGAAGAGAAACGCGTCACCATTCACGGCCAGGCAAGCCTCGCCGAAGCAAAGGCTCTCGTCGACGAAGGCGTACCCGTCGCCCCACTACCGATGCCCGTGATCCCGCCGAACAAGGCGAACTGACGCACGATCGTCGGATGCTGGCGGAAGAGGTGGGATTCGAACCCACGGATGAGTTACCCCATCGCTGGTTTTCAAGACCAGTTCCTTAAACCACTCGGACACTCTTCCGTACCGGCGCTCGGCCGAGCCGGACGACGGCGTCTAAGCGGAGAGCGGCGCGATCGCAACCGTTGCGATACGCCGCCGCGTCGCCGCACCCGATTGCGCGGGGGGCGGGCGGTCCGCTAGGCTGTTCGCATGGACCTAGACGCGATTTCGCACCACTTCTTCGGCACGACCGACATCGACACGCTCAGCCCCGAGGCGCTGGAAGCGGGACGCGACCGCGTGTCGCTGGCGTTCGGCACGGAGCGCGAGCCCGGCCGGCGGTTCGCGTTATGGGCGGTATTGCGCGCGACCGGCGATGCGCCCGATCCGACGCGTGCCTTCAAGGATCCGCGGGAGCAGCGCGCGGCGCAGATGTATGCGTCCGCGATCGGTATGGCCGGCGCGGACGACTAGACGTTCAGGCTGCGCGGCGTTCCATCAGTGCACGGTCGATCCGCCGGATCAGGTCCGCGATCGGCGGCACGTCATACCCGGCAGCGAGATCGCCATGCCGCGGCGACGCGCACATCCGCTTGCCGACCAGCGCGAAGATATCCTGTTTCTGTGCCATCGATCCGGTCCCTTCCGATAGCGCGACTATGCCGGCCAAGCGTTAACCAAAGGTTTTGGGCGAATTTGGATCTGGTTAACCGTCGCCGTGCCCCAGACACGCAACGCTCGCGGCGTTCCGGCGTTCTACTGGCACAGCGGCCGTATCGCATGGTTCGCAGCGCGCGGGGATTGATCCACTGGCCATGACATCACCGGCACGATCGCCCGCACATCCCCAGGGCTGGACGACGTTGGAGGCGGTCCGCGCGCTGGCCGCCGACTGGGATCGCACCAACGGAGACGAGGTGTTTCCCGCCGAGCGCGTTGCCGCGCTGCACGAGGTGGGAGCGCTTGCCGGTTTCGTCGACGTCTCGTCCCCCGAACGGACCGACGCGCTGGTCGACGTATTGCGCGCGATCGGTGGCGCCGATCTCAGCCTCGGTCGCGTGTTCGAGGGGCATGTGAACGCGGCGCAACTGGTGTCGGCCTATGGCGACGACGCCCAGCGGCGAACTTTGGAGAGCGATCTCGAGGCCGGTTGCGTCTACGGGGTCTGGAACACCGAGCCGCAGCCCGGTCTGTCGATCCGGCAGGATGGCGACGGTCGCTGGCTGCTTCAAGGCCACAAGAGTTTCGCGACCGGGGCGGGTCACCTCGATCGCATCCTGGTGACCGCGCGCGACGCGAGCGGCGGCAAGCAACTCGTCCTCGTCAGAATCGCAGGTGAAACCGCGCGCGCCGACAATAGCGGATGGCAGGTTCGCGGCATGCGCGGCACCTGCAGCGGCCTGTTCGATTTCTCCGACATGCCGATCGGTCCCGAGGGCATGATCGGTGCCCCCGACGTGTACGAGACCGAACCGCGGTTCAGTGCCGGCGCATGGCGGTTCACCGCGGTCCAGCTCGGCGCGGTCGAGGCGCTGGTACGGCATCTGCGCGATCACCTGGTGGCGACCGGCAAGGGCGACGACGCGATCCAGCGCGCACGGTTCGCCGCCTGCCTGACGGAGACGCGTAGCGCAGGCCTCTGGGTACGTCGCGCCGCGCATCTGGCGGAGGCGCAGGCGACCGAGGCGATCCCGTTTGTGCTTATGACCCGCGGCATCGTCGAGGGGGCGGGACTGAAGACGATGGAGGCGGCGGCGCGCTCGGTCGGTACCGCGTCGTTTTTCGCCGCCAGCCGGATCGACCGAATCACCCGCGATCTCGGGCTGTATCTGCGTCAGCCGGTGCCCGACCAGGCGCGCGATCGGGCGGCGGCGGCATGGCTGGAGGAGGATTGCTGGGGCGACGATCGGTGGTGGTAGCGCCGGGCCATCGCGCCTGGAGCACACTCTTCCGTCGCGCCCGACCGATGTCCGCCAAGGCAGCCGCGGCGCAAGGCCCGTGGCTGATCCTCGCGCCGCATCCCGATGACGAGACGCTCGGCTGTGGCGCGCTGATCGCCGCGATCGCCGCCAGTGGGGGACGCGCGCATACCGCATTCGTGACCGATGGCGCCGGATCGCATCCCGACGCACCGGGCTGGAGCCGCACGCGCATCGCCGGGTTACGCCGCACCGAAGCCACCGCCGCGTTGCGCCTGCTGGACGGAGAGGCCCCGCTGCATCTCGACTGGCCCGATGCAGCCCCCCCGAAACCCGGCGACCCGCTCTTCGAACGCACCGCGGATCGCCTGGCAGCCTGGTGTCGCGCCCGCGATATCCGCCGAATCGCGGTCACGTGGGATGGGGAGCCGCACTGTGATCATGAGGCCGCAGCAGCCCTCGCCGATGCGGTCGCGCGGCGCACATCGGTTCGCCTGTATCACTATCTCGTCTGGGGCTGGACCGTCGCGAATTTGGCCGAGCGGGTCCGCAGTCGCCGCGTCGTCTCGATCGACACGGCGGCGGCCAAGCCGCAACAACGCCGCGCGATGGCATGCCACCGGAGCCAGCGGGGCGGGCGTATCGTCGGTGCCGCCGAGAACTTCCGCCTCCCCGACAGGATGCTCCGTCTGCTCGACCGGCCCACAACCCTATTGTTGGAGATCCCCCGTGCGTCGTGAACACTCGATCGCCCCCGACTATTTCGAGGCACTCTACAAGGACAAGGGCGATCCTTGGGACTTCGAGACCAGCGCGTACGAGGCGGCCAAATACGCCGAGACGCTAGCCGCCTTGCCCCAGCCGCGGTTCGTCAATGCGATGGAAGTCGGGTGCGCGAACGGTGTGCTGACAACCCAGCTTGGCTCGCGGTGCGACGCGTTGCTGTCGGTCGACGTCTCACCGACCGCGCTGGCCTCGGCGCGCGCGCGGTGCGCGGATCAGCCGAACGTGACGATCGAGCAGCGCCACCTCCCCGACGAGGCGCCAGAGGGGATTTTCGATCTCGTGATGCTGTCGGAGGTCGTCTACTACTGGGATAGCGCCGACATCGTCCGGCTCGCAGGCTATCTGCGCGGCGCGGTGGCGTCAGGCGGGTATGTGATGCTGGTCCACTGGATCGGCGAGACCGATTATCCCAAAAGCGGGGACGGGGCCGTTGCCGAACTGCACGCTGCGCTCGACGATCGCGTCGCGGTCGTTCGCAGCGATCGGCACGAGGCGTACCGGCTCGATCTCTGGCGGTTCGAAGGTGCGGGTTAGGCGGATTAGCGACTGCGCCTCCCGGATCGCCGCGGGCAAAGTCGCAAAGCTCAACTGGTCGTCCGGCCTGGCTACCGCGGGGTTGAGCGCGGCCACCACGGCATAGGTTTCGTGCAACGGCGCGTCGATCGGCTGATCGATCCATCGTGCCACGGCATCGGCCATCCCGCCCGGCGCGCGACCAGAGATCCGGCAGGACGTGAACACGCGCACGTTCAGCGGGTGACGCACCTGACCGCCATGCGCACGGATGCGGTCGAACAGCGCACGATCCTCCGCCACCGACGGCGTGGGCGCTCCGCCGATCCGACGGTACATCGCGTGCGTGACGGCGATGCTCGCGCCGCCTTCGTAGAAATGGCGAGGCCAGGGATCGTGCGCCTGCGTCTCGGCGCGAGCGCGAAGATAATCGAGCGCGGTATAATAGCGTCCGAGCTCGTCCAGCCGTCGCCGTGCCGTGACGCCCAGCGATGCGCGATCCGCCTTGAGCGTCAGCGCCCGTCCGGCCACGGCATCGTTGCCCGCATCGATATGCGCGACGATTCGCACGATCCAGTCGGCGGCAACGTTCGTGTCCGCATCGGTCGAAAGAAGCAAATCGGTATAATGGGTCAACAGGTTCGCGCCTGCATCGAGCGCAAGGCGTCTTGCCCAGCCGGCATGTCGTGCCCCCGGCAAAAGCGAAACGGCCGACCATGCAAGCGTTGCATGGCTCGGCCGCCAGGTGTTCAAAATCTCGATCGTCCCATCGGTACAATCGTTCGCCATTGCGACGATGACGACTTTGCCACCGTAGCGCCCCGCCGCACGATCCAGCGCGTCGAGGCATCCGCCCAGATACTGGTCTTCGTTCTTGACGGGAATGGCCACCGCCACCGCACGCTGAGCGTACGGTGGCGATGCCTTGGGCTTTATCGAAGCGATCAAGCCGCCTCAGGGTTTTCGAACGCAGGAGCGTCGAGGTCGACGTTCAGTTCGCGATCCCAAATGCGCAGCTTGCCGAGCGTCTTGAGGAACGCGTCCACATCGCCCTTGCCGCCCAGCGCGATCACGCCGTCGTCCATGTCCTCGTCCTCGATGCCGGCCTTTTCGAGGAACGGCTTCGCGTCGGCGTTGAAGCCGATGAACTTGGCATGCCCGAACGCGTCGCTGACGAAGTCCTTGGCGGTCTTGTCCTTGCCGAGCTTCTTCGCCCCATCCGCCGACACGACGATTGCGACGGCATCGTAGAGTACCGACGGCGCGCCATCGATCTTCTGCTTGCCCTCCGCGAGCGTCCCGTCGTCGAGCGTTGCGCCGGCGACCTTCGGCGCGATGATCTCGTACGTGGCCTTCGCCGCGACGATCCCATCAACCAGAGCCTGCACGATCGCAGCCGGTGCCCCGTCGGTGACGAGGATACCAAGCTTGCGTCCTTCGAAGCTGCCCGTGGTGTTCTTCAGTATGCTGAGCGCGTCTGAAGCAGGCAGGTCGGTGCGGGGTTCCACCGCGGCCTTCGCCTTGGGCGGCATCGCTTTCAGGCCAAGACCGGTCGCGACCGTCTTCGCCAGCTTCTCGTCGATGTTGAGCAGATGCCCGACCATCAACTCGCGGATATCCACCCGCTCGACCTTCGACAACTCGAATGTCAGCGCATCGCCGATGTGCTTCTGCTCGATCTCGGTTTGACTGATGAAGAACTGCCGCGCCTGGCTATAATGATCGGCGAACGTCGCCGAACGGACCTGTGCCTTGCGACCCGTCTCCTGCGACGGGAAGTGCTTGTAGCCCTTGGTCGGGCTCTCGCGCGGCGTGCCTTCCCAGCTGTTCGGCTCATAGTTCGCACGGCCCTTGCGAGCATGCATCGCCATGTGGCCGTCCTGCTGGTAGTTGTTCACCGGGATCTTCGGCGCATTGATCGGGATATGCGTGAAGTTGGTGCTGCCAAGCCGTTTCAGCTGCGTATCGAGATACGAGAAGTTGCGCCCCTGCAGCAGCGGATCGTTGGTGAAGCCGATCCCCGGCACGATGTTCTGCGTGCAGAACGCAACCTGCTCGGTCTCGGCGAAGAAATTGTCGACCAGACGATCGAGCTTGAAGCTGCCGATGATCCGGACCGGGATTTGCTCCTCGGGGATCACCTTGGTCGCATCGAGCACATCGAACTCGAAATTGTCCGCGAACTCGTCGTCGAACAACTGCACGCCCATGTCCCACTCGGGGAAGTTACCCTGGTCGATCGCGTCCCAAAGGTCGCGACGATGGAAGTCGGGATCGGCACCGTTGATCTTGACCGCTTCGTTCCACGCGACCGACTGGAGGCCCAGCTTCGGCTTGAAGTGGAACTTGACGTACGTGCCCTTGCCCTCGGCATTGACGAGCCGGAAGGTGTGCACGCCGAAGCCCTCGACGAAACGGAAACCGCGCGGGATAGTGCGATCGGACATGATCCACATGACCATGTGCATCGACTCCGGGGTCAGGCTGATGAAGTCCCAGAAATTGTCATGCGCCGTCTGTGCCTGCGGGAAGCCGCGGTCGGGCTCCTGCTTGGCGGCATGGATGAGGTCGGGGAACTTGATCGCGTCCTGGATAAAGAACACCGGGATGTTATTGCCGACGACGTCCCAATTGCCTTCCTTTGTATAGAACTTCACCGCGAAGCCACGCACGTCGCGCGCCAGATCGGCTGAGCCCTTGTTGCCCGCCACCGTCGAAAAACGGAGGAACATCGGCGTCTGCTCGCCGACTTCTGTCAGAATACCGGCGCTGGTGAATTCTTCCAGGCTCTCGGTCAGCGTGAACGTGCCGTGCGCGCCATAACCGCGGGCATGAACGACGCGCTCGGGGATACGCTCGTGATCGAAATGGAAGATCTTCTCGCGAAAGTGGAAATCCTCGAGCAACGTCGGCCCGCGATCGCCGACTTTCAGCGAATTCTGGTCGTCGGCAACCGGGATGCCCTGCTGCGTCGTCAATACGGCGCCTTCGCCGCTGGCGATCTGGTGCAATTCGCCGCCTTCGCCGATCTGCGTTTCGAACGTGGCACCTTTCGGTGGCGTTCCGGTATCCTTGGCGATGGTCTTGGTCATGTGCCGTCCTCGTAGCTTCTCAGGACCCACAGCGCGTGGCAGGCCGTAAGAGTTGCACCGAAATCGGACGCTTGATGCAGATCAGCGCGATTGCCGAACGCTTCGTGGAGCCTTGGAGAAACTGACCGCGAGGCGCGTTGAGCGGCGATGCCCCCAGTGAAATTCCCAAGCGAAGGACCAGCCATGCACATCGACCTGACAGGCCAGGCCGCGATCGTCACCGGCGCGAGTTCCGGGCTCGGCCGCGCCTCCGCCATCGCCTTTGCCAAGGCCGGCGCAAAGGTCGCGGTCAACTACAACAGCAGCGCGGACAAGGCGCGCGAAGTGGTCGAGGCGATCGAGCAGGCGGGCGGCGAAGCGTTTGCCTGCGAGGCGGATACGTCCGACGAGGCGGCGGTCCTGAAGCTGTTCGACGAGACGGTCGAGCGGTACGGCGGTGTCGACATCGTCTTCGCCAATGCCGGCATGCAGAAGGACGCGGCCTATGCCAACCTGACGCTGGAGGACTGGAAGCGAGTCATCGACGTCAACCTGACGGGGCAGTTCCTCGTGTCGCGCGAGGCGGTCCGCCGGTTCCGCAAGCAGGGCGACCGCGGCTTCAGCCGGTCGATCGGCAAGATCCTGTTCATGAGCTCGGTGCACGAGGTCATTCCCTGGGCGGGCCACGCCAACTACGCCGCGTCGAAAGGCGGCAGCGGGATGCTGATGCGGACGCTCGCGCAGGAGATCGCCGGCGACGGCATCCGCGTGAACGGCATCGCCCCCGGCGCGATCGCGACTGAGATCAATGCGGACGCCACCGCCGACCAGGACAAGCTGCTCGAACTGATCCCCTACGGCCGGATCGGCGACCCCGAGGATGTCGCCCGCGCCGCCCTGTTCCTCGTCTCCGATGCCGCTGACTATATCGTCGGGTCGACGCTCACTATCGATGGCGGCATGAGCCTGTATCCCGGCTTCCGCAACAATGGGTGAGCTTGGCGACAAGCCCGCCATACCCATCGCGGATCATGGCGCGATCGGCAATCTGGAGACGATTGCTCTGGTCGATACGGCGGGTACGATCGACTATCTCTGCTGGCCGTGTCTCGACAGCGCTTCGGTCTTCGCGCGGCTGCTCGACGACGAGAAGGGCGGGCATTTCGCGGTCGAGCCCGAGCTGCCCGGCGCGAACATCGTCCAGATGTATCTGCCCGAGACCAATATCCTGCTCACCCGCTGGATGGCGAATGCGGCGAGCATCGACCTCGTCGACCTGATGCCGGTCGGCAACGACGTCGACGATGCACCGCCCCGGCTGGTGCGACGGCTGACCTGCACCCGCGGGGCGGCGACGATCCGCGTGCGGTGTGCGCCGCGGTTCGATTATGGCGCGGCGGGGCGCAAGGCGTCGGTTACCATCAACGGCGCCGACGTCTCGCGCGGGCGGTTCGATCACGAGACCGGCTTGGCGCTGGCACTTCACGGCGCGGCATCGCTGGTCGCGGACGGTTGCGACCTCACGGCCGAGATCGCATTGCGCGAAGGCGATACCGTCTCGCTGATCCTCAGCAACCCAGACGACGTCTCGCTCGACACCGAGGCGCTCGATGCGATCGTCGAGAAGGACATCGCCTATTGGCGGACATGGAGCCGCCAGTCGCGCTATCGCGGCCGCTGGCGCGAGACGGTCGAGCGCTCGGCGATGGTGCTCAAACTGCTGACCTCGCGCCGGCATGGCTCGATCGCGGCGGCGGCCACCTTCGGCCTGCCCGAAGCGCCCGGCGGCGTCCGCAACTGGGATTACCGCGCGACGTGGATCCGCGACTCCTCGTTCACCGTCTATGCGCTGTTGCGCCTCGGCTTCCAGAGCGAGGCGGTCGACTTCCTCCACTGGACGATGGACCGCGCGCAGGCGTGTTCGAAGGGCCATCTCGGCGTGATGTACGCGCTCGACGGCGGCCCGATTGCCGACGAACGTCCGCTCGATCTTGCCGGGTTCGAGGGCGCATCGCCGATCGTCGTCGGCAACGAGGCGAAGGACCAGACCCAGCACGATATCTACGGCGCGCTGCTCGACGCGACCTATCTCGGCACCAAATATGGCGAGCCGATCGCGCATGATTCCTGGATGGCGATCTGCCGGATCGTCGATCAGGTCTGCGAAACCTGGGCCACGCCGGACTCCGGGATCTGGGAGGTCCGCGGGCCGAAGAAGCACTACCTCCATTCCCGGCTGATGAGCTGGGTCGCGGTCGACCGAGCGGTGCGGCTGGCGCAGAAACGCTCGCTGCCCGCGCCGCTCGTGCGCTGGTCCGAAGTCCGGACCGCGATCAACGAGGACATCTGGGCGAATTTCTGGAGCGACGACCTCGGCCGCTTCGTCCGCGCGATCGGCGATGCGCCCGAGGACATGGCGGTCGACGGCGCGCTGCTGATGATGCCGCTGGTGCGCTTCATCGGCCCGACCGACCCCAAATGGCTCGCGACGCTGGAGGCGATCGGGGAAGACCTGTCCGACGATGGGCAGGTGTATCGCTACAAGATCGACGACGGCTTGCCGGGGCGGGAGGGTACGTTCGTCGCCTGCTCGTTCTGGTACGTCGAGTGCCTCGCTCGGGCAGGGCGGCTGAACGAAGCGCGCTGGAATTTCGAAAAGCTGCTCGCACACGGCAACCACCTCGGGCTGTTCGCCGAGGAAATCGCGCAGGACGGCAGCTTCCTCGGCAATTTTCCCCAGGGTTTCAGCCACCTCGCGCTGATCAGCGCCGCCTTCTACCTCGACCGCGCGCTCGACGATGGCGGCCCCAAGGCCTGGGCATGACCTTCACTTGGACAAGGATACGACCATGAATCTCGATATCGCAGGCAAGATCGCGCTCGTCACCGGCGCCGACAGCGGCATGGGCAAGGAAACCGCCCGGATGTTGTTGCAGGAGGGCGTGCGCGTCGCGATCACCGATCAGCCCGGTGGTGACCTCGACGCGAGCGCGACGGAGTTGAAGGCACATGGCGAGGTGATCGCGGTCGAGGCCGACCTCACCAAGCTCGACGACGTGAAGGCGCTGTTCTCCCAGGTCCGCGCGCTGCTCGGCGAGCCCGACATTCTCGTCAACTGCGCGGGCGTGACCGGCGCGACCGGCGATTTCCTCGACGTCGACGATGCCGGCTGGCAGTCGACGCTCGACATCAACCTGATGGGCGCCGTCCGCGTCTGCCGCGAGGCGATCCCGGCGATGCGCGCGGCGAAATGGGGCCGGATCGTGCTGATGAGTTCCGAGGACGCGGTGCAGCCCTATGTCGACGAGCTCGCCTATTGCGCATCGAAGGCCGGGATTTCGAGCCTCTCGAAGGGGCTGTCCAAGGCCTATGGCTGCGACAACGTGCTGGTGAATACCGTGTCGCCCGCGTTCATCGCCACGCCGATGACCGACAAGATGATGGAGAAGCGGGCGGACGAGAAGGGCGTGAGCTTCGACGAGGCGATCGAGACGTTCCTCGAAGAGGAGCGCCCCGGCATGACGCTCAAGCGCCGCGGCGCGGCGGAAGAGGTCGCCTCCGCGATCGTGTTCCTGTGCTCTGAGCGGGCGAGCTTCGTCAACGGCGCGGACATCCGCGTAGACTCCGGCTCGGTTATGACCGTAGCGGGGTAAGCTGCCAACCATCATCGCTCCTACCGGAGCGGAACTGATCAATCCTCGCCCTGGCGGGGGGAGGTGGCAGGCAGAGCCTGACGGAGGGGGAGGCAGGCGCAACCAATGTTGCGTGTTCCTCCCCCTCCGTCGCTTCGCGCCACCTCCCCCTGGCGGGGGAGGATGCGAGAGCGCCTCTACCCCTCGAACAAATCCTTAAACTGCCGCGGCTGCGACCGAAGATACTGGTTCGGCGCCTTCACCTTCCCCCCAAGATGCGCCGCCGCGTGCCACGGCCAACGCGGATCATACAAAATCGTCCGGGCCAGCGCGATCATGTCCGCATCGCCGGTCCCGACGATCGCCTCGGCCTGCTCGAAATCGGTGATCAGCCCCACCGCGACGACCGGGATCGACACCGCCTGCTTCACCGCACGCGCCAGCGGCACCTGATAGCTCGGCCCGACCGGAATCTGCTGCGCCGGCGTCGTGCCTCCGCTCGAGACGTGGATCGCACTGCACCCGCGAGCCTCGAGCGCCTTGGCGAACGCCACCGTCTGCTCCGAATCCCAGCCGCCCTCGGCCCAGTCGGTCCCCGATACCCGCATCGTCACCGCACGCTCGGCCGGAAACGCCGCGCGAACCGCATCGAACACCTCGAGCGGGAAGCGCATCCGGTTTTCGAGACTGCCGCCATACTCGTCCTCGCGCCGGTTCGACAGCGGCGACAGAAACTCGTGCAGCAGATAGCCATGCGCTGCATGCAACTGCACCGCATCGATCCCGAGCCGCGCCGCGCGCACCGTCGCAGCCACGAAAGCATCGCGCACCCGCGCCAGCCCCTCGGCGTCCAGTGCGACGGGGGCGTTCTCCTCGGGCAGGAACGGCACCGTCGACGGTCCCTCGGTCTGCCACCCGTTCGGCTCACCCGGTGCGATCTGGAGCCCGCCCTTCCACGGCACCTCGCACGACGCCTTGCGCCCGGCATGCGACAACTGGATCGCGATCGGCATGTCGGACCAGCGGCGGACGCTCTCGATCACGCGCGCCATCGCCGCCTCGGTCGCATCATCGTACAGCCCGACGTCACCATGCGTGATCCGTCCTTCGGGCAGCACCGCGCTCGCCTCGATCGTCAGCAATGCAGCTCCCGACAGCGCGAGCTGCCCCAGATGGATCTGGTGCCAGTCGTTCATGCAGCCGTTTTCCGCCGAATACTGGCACATCGGCGCGATCACGATCCGGTTGGCGAGCGTCAGATTGCCGATCGTGAGCGGCTCGAACAGTTTCGGGCCGCTCATGCGTGGATCGATCGGATGGAAAAGGGCATAGGGATGTTCCTTGAAATCTGAGAACGTGTGGCGAAAACTCGCTGCTGCGTCCGGAACATAGGAACCGGCGGACGGGTTTCACGGCAAGGAATGCTGCACCGCGGTAAAGCCGCGTCCGCAGCAAGACGATTACGACACGAAAAGGGTCCTCGCATTGCATCTACTGCCCGACATGCTCGACGCCGGCTCGGCCTACCCCCTCGGCGCGACCTTCGACGGCCTCGGCGTCAACTTCGCAGTCTATTCCGCCAATGCCGAAAAGATCGAACTGTGTGTCTATGACGAAACCGGCCGCCGCGAGCTGAAGCGCTATGCGCTGCCCGAATGGACCGACGAAGTCTGGCACGGCTACCTCCCCGATGCGCAGCCGGGGCTCGTCTATGGCTACCGCGCCTATGGTCGCTACGCCCCCGAGGAAGGTCACCGCTTCAACCCGAACAAGCTGCTGCTCGATCCGTACGCCAAGCAGATGATCGGCGAACTCCGCTGGACCGACGCGATGTACGGCTATCAGGTGAAGTCGCCGCGTGCGGACCTGAGCTTCGACCGCCGCGACAGCGCGCTGACGATGCCCAAGGGCGTCGTGACCGACAGCCATTTCGACTGGTCGCGCGACGTGCGGCCGAACACGCCCTGGTCCGAGACGGTGATCTACGAGGCGCATACCAAGGGCCTCACCAAGCTGTTCGAAGAGGTCCAGCCCTCCGAGCGCGGCACCTTCGCGGCGCTCGGCAATCCCAAGGTCATCGATCACCTCAAGCGCCTCGGCGTCACCGCGCTCGAGCTGCTGCCGATCCACACCTATATCCAGGACCGCTTCCTCCAGGAGAAAGGCCTGCGCAATTACTGGGGGTATAATACCCTCAACTTCTTCACCCCCGAGCGCTCGTTTTTCGCGACCGACAGCCACAACGAACTCCGCCGTTCGATCCGCCGGCTGCATGCGGCCGGGATCGAGGTGATCCTCGACGTCGTCTACAACCACACCTGCGAAGGCTCCGAACAGGGCCCGACGCTGTCATGGCGCGGCCTGGACAACGCCAGCTACTACCGCCTCGTCAAGGGCGACCCGCGCTACTCGATCAACGACGCCGGCACCGGCAACACGTTGAACCTGACCAAGGCGCGCGTGATCCAGATGGTCGCGGATTCGCTGCGCTACTGGGCGACCAGCTTCGGCATCGACGGCTTCCGCTTCGATCTCGGGCTGACGCTCGGCCGGACGGACACCGGCTTCGATCCCGGCGCGGGCTTTTTCGACGTGCTCCGCCAGGACCCGGTGCTTGGCAGGCTGAAGCTGATCACCGAGCCCTGGGACATCGGCCCCGGCGGCTATCAGCTCGGCAACTTCCCCCCCGGTTTCGCCGAGTGGAACGACAAGTACCGCGACACCGTGCGAAAATTCTGGCGCGGCGATCATGCGCAGCGCGCCGATCTTGCCGCGCGCCTGACCGGCTCGGCCGACCTGTTCGACCGCCGCGCACGCCGCCCCTGGGCGAGCGTCAACCTGCTCGGCGCACATGACGGCTACACGCTCGCCGACACGGTTGCCTACGAGGAGCGCCACAACGAAGCGAACGGTGAAGACAACAACGACGGCCATTCGAACAACTGCTCGCGCAACTGGGGCGTGGAGGGACCAACGGACGACCCCGCGATCCTGGAGACCCGGTCGCGCGTGATGCGCTCGATGCTGACCACGCTGTTCGCGTCGCTCGGCACGCCGATGCTGGTCGCCGGCGACGAGTTCGGCCGCACGCAGAACGGCAATAACAACGCCTATTGCCAGGATAACGAGATCAGCTGGCTCGACTGGGACAAGGCCAAGTCCCCCGAGGGCGAGGCGCTGATCGACTTCACCGCGCGCCTGATCGCGTTGCGCCGCGAATACGGCATGCTGCGCGCCGGCAATTTCCTCTACGGCGACGACACGCCGGCCGAGGGTCTGAAGGACATCGAATGGTGGGACGAGCGCGGCCAGCAACTCACGGCGGAAGATTGGGACAACACCAACGGCCGTGCCCTCGTGATGCGCCGCGCGTGCGAGATGGAATCGGGTGAGATCCAAGTGATCTCGCTCTTCCTCAACGCTTCGGAAGGTCCGTTGACCTTCCACATGCCACCCCCCGAAGAGGTCGAGCGCACCGTCCTGATCGACAGCAGCAAGCCCGAGCAAGGTCCCCTCCCGATCAAGGACAGCTACGAGCTTCCTCCACAGGGTGCCGCGTTGCTCTCGTGGACGGTCGCAGCGGCATGAGCTGGGGACCGACGCTCGCCAAGGCTGGCGCGACCTTCCGCCTCTGGGCGCCCGACCGCGACGACGTGACGCTGGAGATCGCCGATGGCGGCGCGGTTCCGATGACGGCTGACGCAGACGGCTGGTTAAGCGCCTCGGCGTCCGTCGGTTCAGGCACCCGGTACCGGTTCCGGCTGGCGGACGATCTGACGGTGCCGGATCCGGCCTCGCGGGCGCAGTCGGGCGGCGTCCACGGTTGGAGCGTTCTCGTCGATCACGCCGCCTATGATTGGCGCGCTACCGACTGGCGCGGACTTCCGTGGGAGGAAATGGTCATCCAGGAGGTCCATGTTGGCACGCTCGGCGGGTTTGCGGGCGTGGCCGATCACCTCCCGGCTATCGCGGTGCTGGGTGTGACGGCCATCGAACTCATGCCCGTAAACGCCTTTGGTGGCACGAGAAACTGGGGCTATGATGGCGTGCTGCCGTACGCTCCCGCCGAGAGCTACGGGACGCCCGACGAACTGAAGGCGCTGGTCGACCGCGCCCACGAGCTCGGCTTGGCCGTGTTCCTCGACGTCGTCTACAATCACTTCGGCCCCGACGGGAATTACCTTGGCGCCTATGCGAAGGGGTTCTTCAACGCCGCAGTCGATACCCCTTGGGGCGGCGCAGTCGCGGTCGATCAGGCGCCGGTCCACCGCTTCTTCGTCGACAACGCGCTGATGTGGCTGAACGACTACCGCTTCGACGGCCTCCGCTTCGACGCGGTCCACGCGATCGCGAACGACGATTTCCTTGACGCGATGGCCGCCGAACTCCGCGAGAAGACCGCGGGCCGGCACGTCCATCTAGTCCTCGAGAACGAAGGCAACGACGCCGAGCTCCTTCACTCGGCCGCGTTCGACGCGCAGTGGAACGACGACTTCCACAACGTCCTCCACGTGTTGCTGACCGGCGAAACCAGCGCCTATTATGCTGATTTTTCAGACCGTCCGGCCGAACGCCTCGCACGCTGCCTCAGCGAAGGCTTCATCTACCAGGGGGAGGGCTCGCCCAACCACGACGGCAAGCCGCGCGGCAAGCCCAGCGCGCATCTGTCCCCGACCGCATTCGTCGCCTTCCTCCAGAATCACGACCAGATCGGCAACCGCGCGATGGGCGAACGCCTGACGCTGCTCGCCGACCGCCAGAAGTTGCGCGCGGCGACCGCGTTGCTCCTGCTCGGCCCGCAGATCCCGCTGCTGTTCATGGGCGACGAGCACGGCAGTGAAAGCCCGTTCCTGTTCTTCACCGACTTCCACGACGAGCTGGCGGACGCGGTGCGCGAAGGCCGGCGCAAGGAATTCGCCAAGTTCGCCGCCTTCGCCGACCCCGAAGCACGCAAAGCGATCCCCGATCCGAACGCGCACGAAACCTTCCATCGGTCGCGTGCAGAACCCGGGCCCGATGCGACGAGATGGCAAGACCTATACCGCAACCTGTTGAAAATCCGACACGACGCGATCATTCCTCGGCTGCGCGGCACGACCGCGATCGGCGCAGAAGCGATCGGGGAGGGGGCCGTCGTCGCCCGCTGGAAGATGGCCGACGGCGCGGTGCTGACGATCGCGCTGAACCTTGGCGATGAGGCTGTGGCGTTCCCGGAGATCGAAGCCGCACCGATCTTCGCCGACGGCGAACTGGGCGAATCCGGCAGCGTCGCGGTCTGGCTGGAACGATGAGCGATCCAAGAGCGCTGGCGACCGCGGCCGGTCTGCAACTCGAATGGCAGGACGCGGCCGGTCGCCGTCAGACGGTGTCGGACGAGGCATTACGGGCGATCCTTGATCGCCTTGGCCACCCATCCGCGAGCGCCACGCAGATCGCAGAAAGCCTCGCCGCTATCGCAGTCAGGACTGCCCGAGCGCCCCGCTTCCTGTCCGTCGACGTCGGTGATCCGATCCAGCTTGCGACGCCGCTATCGGGCGAGGCCGAAATCACCCTGGAAAACGGGATGCGGACGTCGGTTGTTATCGACCGAGGCGCGTTGAAGCCAATCGAGCACACCGGCTATCATCGTCTCGAAATCGGCAACGACGTGATCGACCTGCTCGTCGCCCCCCGACGCTGCTACACGATCGCCGACGCCGTACCGGGGCGCAAGATCTGGGCGCCCGCGGTCCAGATCCCGAGCCTGCGCAGCGAGACTGCCAAGGCATTCGGCGACTTCGGCACACTAGCGGAGACCGCGCGAGCATTCGGCGAGCGTGGCGCCGACGCGCTCGCGATCAGTCCGACCCACGCTCTCTTCCCCGCCGACGCCAGCCGGTACAGCCCTTACGCGCCATCCAGTCGCCAATTCCTCAACGGCCTCTATGCCGATGCGTCCGCGTTCGCCGGGACGTCGAACGACCCCGCGCCCGACTTGATAGACTGGCAGAGCGCGATACCTGCAAAGCTCGAACGCCTTCGCAAGACCTTCGACCAAGATGCTCAACAACTTGGCAAAACCCTCGACGCATACAGGCACGTAGGGGGCGATTACCTCGAACGCCACGCCGAGTTCGACGCGCTCCACGCGCATTTCTTCGCGACCTCCGGCGCCCGGGGTTGGCAGCAATGGCCGGCCGCGTATCACGATCCCGCCAGCCCGGCCGTCCGCCGCTTCGTCACCGAACATGGCGATGACGTCACCTTCTACGTCTTCCTCCAATGGCTCGCTCGCCGCGACCTCGACGCCGCGCAAAAGGCCGCGGAGGATGCAGGCATGGCAGTCGGCCTCATCGCCGACCTCGCCGTTGGCATGGACCCCGGCGGCAGCCACGGCTGGAGCCGTCGCGGCGACCTGCTGACCGGCCTCTCGATCGGCGCGCCACCCGACCCGCTGGGCCCGGACGGTCAAAGCTGGGGCATCACCGGTTTCGACCCGCACGCGCTCCGCGAGACCGGGTTCGCCCCGTTCATCGCGACGATCCGCGCCGCCCTGGCGCATGCCGGCGGCATTCGCATCGACCACGCCTTCGGTCTCCGCCGCCTCTGGGTCGTTCCCGAAGGCGCGTCCGCCGCAGAGGGCGCGTACCTCGACATGCCGTTCGACGACATGATGCGGATCATCGCGATGGAATCGCAGCGGGCGAAGGCTATCGTCATCGGCGAAGACCTCGGCACTGTTCCCGACGGGTTCCGCGAGGCGATGGATGCGTGCCACATGCTCGGCATGCGCGTACTCTGGTTCGAGCGCGACGCGGACGGTTTCGTGCCCCCAGCGAAATGGTCACCCGACGCGGTCGCGATGACCGGCACACATGACCTCGCGACAATCGCGGGTTGGTGGAGCGGCCGCGACATCGACTGGACGTGGGACCTCGGCCGCAAGTCCGACGCTATCGACGAACCCGCAGACCGGGCAGCCCGCGCGGACGATCGCGCGGCACTCTGGTCCGCTTTCGACACGGGCGCGAAGCAGCCATCGCTCAATGACACCGACCCGGTCGTCGATGCCGCAATCGCGCATGTCGCTAGCACGCCGTGTGCGCTCGCGATCATACCCATCGAGGATCTGGCGGGGGTGATCGAGCAGCCCAACCTCCCCGGCACGATCGACGAACACCCCAATTGGCGACGCCGCCTGCCGGATATGACCGAGGCACTGCTCCAACGCCCCGCTGCCGCCGCCCGCATCGACACGCTCAACGCCGCGAGACCCGCATGACCCCCCCTACGACGCCGCGCGCAACTTATCGCTTCCAGTTCCACAAGGACTTCACCTTCGCCGATGCCGAGGCGCTGGTGCCGTATCTCGACACACTCGGGATCAGCCACCTCTACGCCTCGCCGATCACCACCGCCCGCAGCGGGTCCACCCACGGCTACGATGTCGTCGACCCGACCCGCATCAATCCCGAGCTCGGAGGCGAAGAGGCGTTCCGCAGCCTCGTTGCGGCCCTCCGTGCGCGCGGCATGGGCGTCATCATCGACATCGTCCCCAACCACATGGGCGTCGCCGGTGGTGAGAACGCGTGGTGGAATGACGTCCTAGCACATGGCAAAACCAGCGAATTTGCGCGCTACTTCGACATCGACTGGCGCGAGAAGCTGGTCCTCCCGATCCTGGGCGATCCGCTCGCCGAGACGCTCGCGAGTGGCGCGATCAAAATCGAGCAGATCGACGGCCGCTATGTCCTCGAAGCATATGGCGAACATCGCCTGCCGATCCGCGACGAAGATCAGGCCACCGCAGCAACCGACGACATCGCGGCGCTGGTCGATCGCCAGCATTACCGCCTCGCATCGTGGCGCGTCGCCAACGACGAACTCAACTGGCGGCGGTTCTTCACGATCAACGACCTCGCCGGCCTCCGCGCCGAAGACCCGGTCGTGTTCGACGCCACCCACGCCCTCTATTTCCGCCTGTACGCCGAGGGACTGATCGACGGTGTCCGCGTCGATCACGTCGATGGCCTTACCGACCCCGCCCGTTATTGTCGCCACCTCCGCGCGCGCCTCGACTCGATAGAGCGCCCCACTAATGCGCCACCCGGTCCGGCCTATATCGTTATCGAGAAAATCCTTGCCGACGGCGAACCGCTCAACACCGACTGGGACGTCGACGGCACCAGTGGGTACGACTTCATGGAGCAGGTGACGGCCTTGCTCCACGCGCCCGCCGGTGCCGAACCGCTCGCCGAACTCTGGGCGGATATCAGTGGCCGCTCCCCGGACTTCGCGCCCGAGGAATTGCGCGCGCGGCAGGAATTGCTTGCGTGGCAGTTCCACGCGCAGCACCGGAGCAGCGTCGAGGCCTTCGTCGCACTCGCCCGCTCGACGCCCGAATGCGACGGGCTTACCCGCGGCATGCTCGACCGCGCGATCGAGCGACTGCTCTGGGTCTTTCCGGTCTATCGCACCTACGGAACAGGCGACGCCGCCCCGGCAGCGGACGCCGCGATCCGCGAGACGGTCCGCCAGCGCATTGCGCAGTTCGTCCCACCTGGCGAGGGCGCAGTGGTCGATCGTATGCTCGCATGGCTGGCAGGCGAGGGTCCTGGGGACACCGAACCCGCAGCTGAGGCGGTGCGCAAGTTCCAGCAACTCTCCGCACCGATTGCCGCCAAAGCGGTCGAGGACACCGCGTTCTACCGCTACGGTCGCCTGCTCTCGCGCAATGACGTGGGGTTCGACGCGGCGCGCATGTCGCTGGAGATCGAAGACTTCCACGCGGCAATGGTCGACCGCGCCCGTGATTGGCCGGCGGCGATGCTCGCGACCGCCACGCACGACCATAAGCGTGGCGAAGACGTTCGTGCACGGCTCGCGGTGTTGAGCGAAGCGCCCGACCTCTGGCGCGCGCGCGTGCAACGATGGCACGAACTCGCCGCGCGGTTTGCCGACGGGGTCGATCCCGCCGACGCCTATATGCTGTTCCAGACGCTGTTCGGCGCATGGCCTGAGGAACTGACGGCATCGGACGCCAAGGGACTGTCGGATTTCGTCGAACGGATCGTCGCGTGGCAGGAAAAGGCGTTGCGCGAGGCGAAGCTACGGTCAACGTGGGAGGCGCCGGACGAGGCGTACGAGAGCCGCTGTCATGAACTGGCGCGCGCGCTGCTCGATCCCACGCAGTCGCAGGCTTTCCTCGACGACATGACCGCGTTCGTCGTGTGGATCGCCCCCGCGGCGGCGGCGAACCGCCTAGCGCAGGTCGCGCTGCGATACACAGTCCCCGGTGTTCCCGACCTCTATCAAGGAACGGAGGCCGCCGATCTGAGCCTGGTCGATCCCGACAATCGCCGCCCGGTAGATTACGCGCGACTGCAGGCATCGTTGGACGGCAAAACGCCAGCGAAGATGGCGCTGATCCAGCAGCTTCTCGCGATGCGAAGGGATCACCCGACCTTGTTCTCGGAGGGCCGCTACGAGGCGGTCGCCGTCACCGGCCTTCGCGCGGATCGGGTTATTGCGTTTCGGCGGGTCGGCAAAGAGGCAAGCCTGCGCTGCGTCGTTCCGCTCCGCTGTGCCGAGCGCCATCTCGACCGGATCGATGCCCGCGACTGGTGGGGCGACACCGCACTCGCATCCGGCGAACGGCTCGCCGATGTGCTCGGCGAGCGTTCCGTGTTGATCGAGATGTTGCCCGCGAAGGGCTGAACGATCAGCGGCCTGCGAGATAGCGCGCGAGCGGGTCGATCATGTCCTCGGGGATACGGCGCGCGATGACGGGCATCGTCGCCTGCGATTTGCGGGCGTCGACCACCGTCTCGTCACCGCGCCAGTTGCGAAGGCGTTGCGCGATGTAGCTGGCGCGCTGGCCGGCAAGGACGGGGTAGGGCTTGCCAGGAGCGTGGCAGCTCGCGCAGGCGGGGAGCTGCACCTTCGGCAGACCTTCGCGGTTGATCTTGGCGGCCTCGGTCGAGCCCGATGGCGTAACGCCACCGATCCCGGGCATCGCCGCGAAGTGATCCGCAAGCCGAGTCATCTCCGTGGGTGTCAGCGTCGCGGCGGCGTTCGCCATAACGGCGCTCCGGCGCTTGCCGGTCGCATAGGCCTCCAGCGAGGCACGGAGATAGGCCGGGCTCTGGCCGCCGAGCACGGGCATGTCGGGCTGGCCACGGCCTTGTCCGTCTGCGCCGTGACAACCTGCGCAGGTCGAGATCTTCGCATCGGCAATGCCCGGCACTTCGGTCAGCGAGCGATAGGTCGCGGGCGACATTTCTGGCAGCAGGCGGACGAAGGCGACCATGCGGCGGACTTCGTCGTCACAGTCCTTCGCCGCCCAGCCGGGCATGCCGGTGTATTTGACGCCGTGCTTGAGGATCCAGAAGATCTGTTTGTCGGTCCATTCGCGCGCGTTGATCGACAGGTCCGGGGCAGGGGGCGTCGCGGCCTGCATCACGGGGAGCGGACGCACGCCGGGCGCGCCGTGGCACGATGCGCAGCTTGCCTTGAAATGGCCGGCGGCGCTGACCAGGCCCTCGTTCGCCTTGGGATCGTCAGGCACGGTGACGGCGGCGTAGGTGCGGACCGAGTTGCGCATCGTCCAGTGGAGAAACCAGTCGGTGATCTTCCAATGACCCGACGACGCGGCGATGTTGAACACGCCCGACCAGGCGAACAACAGCCCGGCGAGCGCCAGCGCGACAAGGGTGGCGATTGCGCGCGCCCAGGTGATCCGGATCGTCATGCCGTCGCGCTCCGTGTCTTCAATAGTCCGCCGAGCATCGCGAGCCCGCCGATGAAATAGCTCGCCGCGCCGACCATCAGCATGACGACGCCGCCGAGTTGCTGGTCTTCGAGGGCGTCGAGACTGAGTATGGCCGGGTGCATGGCCATCATTGTGTAAAGGGGGCGCGGCGCGAGGCCGATCAATGCGCCGAGCAATGTCATGTGCATCGAGGTAAGCAACATCGCCGCGACCCCCGACGCCCGTCGATCGCTCGCACCGCCGACACGTGTGCCGAGCACCGCGCTCCAGAGAAGGACGCCAGCCGCGAGGAAACTCGCCTGCTCGATCAGCAGCGCAACCGGCTGCATGTCGACGCGCAATCTAAGCGCGGGGAGGTGCCAGAGCCACACCACGACCAGTTCGACGAGCGACATTGCGAGCGGGGTCACGACCGCAGGCCAACGCTCGGCGGGATCGAAGCGACTCCCCGCGATCCCGTATGCCAGGAACGGCGCCGCGACCGCGACCGCGATCATGTGCCCCGCCATGTGCCCGACCATCCCCAGCGGCGCGGCAGCGAACGCCCAGCCGATCGGGACGAGTGCGACGCCCAGCGCAAGGCTCGCGCGTCTCATCGGCAATCGCCAAAGATGATGACCGGCAGTGCCGTGAAGATGACCGCGACGAAGCTCAGCCCCGCCAGCAACCGCGTCGACAGCGCGAGGAAGCGCAGGCGGTCGATCGCCGTGCCCTGTTCGTGCGGCGCCGGATCGCCCGGCGTCTCCGACTGCACGCGCGCAATATAGCCCGCCGCGACGATCGCGAGCAGCGCCACGACCGTCGCGATCAGCGTCGCGAGCGGAAAGCCGGTCAAGGCAGTTCCCGGGGTCGGCGATTTCGCGCAGGTCACCGCCACCCAGAGATAGCAGAACAGGAAATGCACGGCCCAGATCGTCGGCGGGACGATCAAGGTCCAGAGCGTCACCTTGAGGTCGCGCGCCCAATGCTTTCGGTCGGACTCGGACTTCCGATTGGACTTTGGCTCGGTCATGCGACCCCCGGGAACAGGCCGATCGTGCAGAACGTCACGATGCCCGTCAGCGCGAGGAAATGGTGGTACACGGTTATGTTGCGCAGGTCCGCGTCGTAGACCGGCGTCATTTTTCCCGCGAGGCTGCGTGCCAGCGTATAGGCCTGCATGATGACCCCGATCGCGGCATGCACGGCGGTCCAGATCGCCAGCGTCCAGACTATCGCGGGATACACGTGCAACTCAGGGTCGAGCCCCGAATACCAAGGTCCGGCAAGCCCGGCGAATAGGCTGGTGAGCGTTGCGACGATCCCGACCACCAGCAGCGCGCGGCCCGCGCCGACGTTGCCGCGTCGGTGCACTTCGCGCGCACCGACGGTCGCGGCCCAGCCGGCCAGCGTCAACGCGAGCGCGACCATCGGCCAGAACACGCCCGGCCCGTTCAGCCCAGTTCCCGTCGGCGGGAAGTCGTTGTGGATCGTCCAGAAGAAGAAATAGCCGAAGACGAGCCCCGAAAATGCGGTCGCGTCCGCCATCATCGTGATGAACATCGCCCACCAGCCCGGCGCCGATGGCCCCGACGTGTAGAGCGGCACTTCGATCCCGTGGCCGATGTGCTTGGTCGGTTTTTCGGGGATCTCGGCGGTGCCGGTCCAAAGCCACCAGAGCACGCAGGCGAGTGTCGCGACGCCGCTCAACGCCGACAGAAGGTAGAGGTGGTAGGTCGTCAGGATGAACACACCCGCGAGCGCGACGGCGGTCATCATCGGCTTCACGCTCGGCGTGCCGAGGCGGATCACCTGCAACGGGCGGGCATCGAGCACGGTCGTGATGATCGACTCGCGCCGCATCTCCTCCGCGTCGGGCAGGAAGAAGCGGCCCTCGTCGACCTTCTGGACGAAGTTCTTCTGGTCCCAGATCGGATAGCGGCTCTCGATCAACGGCACCGAGCGGATGCCCCAATCCTCGTCCTCCGGCAGCGCGAGCCATTCGAGCGTGCCGGCATTCCACGGGTTGCGCGGGGCCTTCGGGCGGCGCGGCGACAAGGCGAGGTCGATGCAGACGATCAGCACGCCGATCGCGAACATGTACGAGCCGGCGGTCGACGCTAGGTTGAGCCCGCCGATCCCGAGTTCTTCCGGGTACGTGAACACCCGGCGCGGCATGCCGAGCAGGCCGGACAGGTGCATCGGGAAGAAGGTGAGGTTCATACCGACGAACATGATCCAGAACGCGGTGCGTCCCATACGGTCGCTGAGCTTCTTTCCCGTCACCAGCGGCCAGTAATAATAGAGCCCGGCGAACAGCGGCAGCAACGTGCCGCCGATCAGCACGTAATGAAGATGCGCGACGATGAAATAGGTGTCGTGCGCCTGCCAGTCGAACGGCGCGACCGCGACCATCACGCCGGTCAAGCCGCCGATCACGAACACGGCGAGGCTGCCGGTCGCGTAGAGCAACGGCGTCGATTTCTTGACGTTACCCGCCCAGAGCGTGGCGATGAACACGAAGATCTGCACGCCGGTCGGGATCGCCACGGCTTCGGATGCAGCGGCGAAGAAGGCGAGACTGATCTTGGGCAACCCGGTCGTGAACATGTGGTGGACCCACAGCCCGAAGCTCAGGAATGCGGTGCCGACCGCGGCCAGCACGATCCACGGATAGCCGAGCAGATGGCGTTGCGCGAAGGTCGGGATCAGCATCGCGAACAGCGCGATCGACGGCAGGAAGACGATGTAGACCTCCGGATGACCGAAGATCCAGAACAGGTGCTGCCACAACAGCGGATCGCCGCCCTTTTCCGCGTTGAAGAACGGCCAGTTGAGCAGCCGCTCCATCTCGAACAGCACGTCGCCCGCGATCAGCGGCGGGAACGCGAACAGGATCATCACCGCAACGACCAGGATGTACCAGGCGTAGAGCGGCATCAGGTTGAGCCGCATGCCGGGCGGGCGGCATTTCAGCACGCCGACGATTAGCTCGACCGCCGCGGCGACCGACGACACCTCGATGAAGCTCAGCCCCAGCATCCAGATATCGGCGCCGAGCCCGCTGAGGTCGGTGCGCGTCGTCAGCGGCGGGTACATGAACCAGCCGCCATCGGGTGCCGCATCGAAGAAGATCGAGCCCGACACGAAGACGCCGCCTATCAGGAAGCTCCAATATCCAAAGCCCGACAGCCGCGGAAACGGCAGGTCGCGCGCGCCGAGTAGCTGCGGCAGGAGGATGATCGATACCGCCTCGAACATCGGCACCGCAAACAGGAACATCATCATCGAGCCGTGCAGCGTGAACAGCTGGTTGAACGTGTTCGCCGTGACGAGGTCGTTGTTCGGCACCGCCAACTGCGTCCGCATGATCAGCGCGAGCACGCCTGCGAACAGCATGAAGCCGAACGCGGTCAGCGTGTACCACACGCCGATCCGGTTGTTGTTGACGTCGGTCCAGCGGAAGAACCAGCCCGATGGCGGCTTCCACACTTCGCGCAGGCGATCCTCCTGGCCCTTGCGGACTGCAGGATCGTTCTGGTCGGGGGCGACGTACTGGGCGCTCTCGGTGGTCATTTGAGCCCCTGAAGATAGCTGGCGATCTGGTCGGCTTCGGCGGCCGACATCTGCGGGAAGGCGGGCATCCGCACGCCCGGCTTGGTCTTGGCCGGGTTGCGGACGAAGCCGGCGATGTTGGCCTGGGTCATCGGCAGCACGCCGGCGGCGAGCGTCGGGCGCGAACCGAAGTGCGTGAGGTCGGGGCCGATCTTCGCGACCGGTCCGACCCCGCGGACGCTGTGGCAACCGCTACAGCCATAGCTCGCGAACAGGCGCGCGCCGGGGGAGGCGGTAACGGTCGCGGGGCGGGCCTGCTCGGATAGCCAGCGCTCGAACGCGGCCGGCTCCATCGCGATCACGTCGAATGCCATCAGCGCATGGCCGAGCCCGCAGAACTCCGCGCAGACGCCCCGGTACGTGCCCGCCTTGGTCGCGCGGACGACGAGGCGGTTGGTGCGGCCGGGGATCATGTCCATCTTGCCGGCGAGGCCGGGCACCCAGAAGCTATGGATGACGTCGGGGCTACGGAGCGACAGTTCGACGGTGCGGCCGACCGGCAGGCGGAGTTCGTTTGCCGCCTCGACCACCGATCCACCGGGCGGTGCATAGCGGACGCGCCACCAGAATTGCTCGCCCTCGACGCCGATCCGGAGATCATTGTTGGCGACTTCGCGCGGGCGCATCGCGGGGAGCGCGTAGAGCAGCAGCGCAAGCAGGATGATCGATGGCCCGATACCGCCGAGCCACAGCACCAGCTTCATCCCGCCCTTGTGCGTCAGGCGGCCCTCGGGCGCGCGCATCGCATGCCGCATGAGCAACGCGAGCCCGCCCGCGAGAATGACGGCGCCGATAACCAGAACGATGGTGATCAAGAGAACCTTGTCCGCTTCCTCACCGAACGGCGCGAGCGTCGACTGGTGCTGGTTGCACGCTGCCAACAGCGGCAGGCACGCGCCCACGGAAAGAGAAATAGCCTTCCGCATCATTACCTTGCCACCCTTTAGAAGGACTTCTCCTAGCGGCGGGGGCGGGGCGGCGTAAACCCGAAAATGACATTTGTTTCATGTTGGGAGTGAAGCACTGTCCCTTCTGCGGGGGCGTTTTCTTCTGCGATGGTCCAGCGCGTCTCCCTGCCCGTCACTCCAGCTTTCGCTGGGGTGACGGGCAGGCGGCGTGTAGCGGCTTTACAGCCCGAAGCGCAGGGTCGCGCGGAAATCACGACCGGCGAGCGGTGCGAAGTCCTTCAGGAAGCTCGTCGCACGCCGTGCGTTCACGTCGAACAAATTGTTCGCGCTCAGCAGCAACGTCGTCTTCGAATCCTTCCCGAACGGGCTCAACCCGATCGACGCGTTGACCATCGTGTAGTCGTTCGTCTTCGTCTCGAACGCGGCGATCCGGTTCTGGTCGAACACATGCTCCACCTCGACGCGGCCGTTGATCCGGTCGCCCTGCGCCTCGATCCCGCCGAGCACGCGCATCGGCGGGATGCGCGGGACCGGGCCCTGATCGACGATGTTGGCATGGACGTAATCGCCCAGCACGTCGGCGTTGACCGCATAGCCGCCGATCTGCGCGACCTTTACCGAAGCATCCGCCTCGAACCCGTAATAGCGGGCGTTGGCCTGCTGATACTGGAAGCAGGGCAAGTCGACGGTGCGCCCCGAAGGATCGGCCGCGGCCTGGCAGACCGACGGTGCGACCTGATTCTCGGAGATGTAGTTGGAGAACCAGTTGTAATAGGCCGAGGCGTCGAAGCTGAAGCCGTCGCCATGCGCGTGCAGCGTGCCTTCCAGACCCCAGGACTTCTCCAGCTTGAAGTCAGGGTTGCCAAGTTCATACGCCTGCGTGCCCGCGTGCGCACCGTTCGCGAACAGTTCCTCGGCCGACGGCGCGCGCTCGGTCCGCGAGCCGTTCAGGCCGACGCGGATGCTGTCGGTCAGCGCGTAGGATGCCCCTAGCGAACCCGACACCGAATGATAGCTCTGGCTGCCACGGAAGAAGCGCAGATCGTCCTCGGGCGTCCGTGCGGCGAGATCGGTGATCTCGTAGCGCACGCCGCCCTCGGCGCGGAACTTGCCTGATTCATACTGCTGGAGCGTGAAGAGCCCGGTCTGGTTGGTCTCGTTCTTCGGCAGGAAGGCTTCGTCGCCGACCACGTTGAAGATCCGGTTGTAGAACTGCACGCCCGACGCGCCCTGCCAGCCGCCGCGGTTCGCCTGGACGACCTCGAGGCGCCCTTCGAGGCCCTTGTTGTAGAAGGCGGTGCCGACCGAATTGTCTTCCTCCAACTCGAAGTGGCGATAGCTAGCCTGGCCGACGCGGACGCGGATCTTGCTCAGCACGTCGCCGCCGGTGTCGATCTCGCCGCGCAGGTCGACGCGGTTCTGGACCACGTCGAGACGCGGCGCTTCCTGCTCTTGCCCGGCTTGCGTGGCGTAGCGGATCGGTACGCCGTACAGGCTGTCGTAATGGCTGTACGAAACGCCGAGGCTGCCATTGTCGGTGATGATCGACGCGCCGGCGCCCGCCGTCCACGTCTCCGACTGCGTATTGGGGAGCTTGCCCTTCAACTGCGCCGATGCGGCATAGTCGATCGGATCGGCCTCGTTCGGATCGACGGGTGTGGCGGCGGCCGTGGCTAGCGCCTGTGCGCGGGCGTCACGCGACAAGATATAGCCGCCGGTGCGCAGGTCGCCCGACTTCAGGTACGAGCCGTCCGCATGCAGCACGAGGTGCTGGCCGACCGCGACGTCGCCGGCCATGCCGCCCGAGCGTTCGTTCGCCGCCGAGCCATAATTGGCGATGCCGTTCAACCGGTAGCCGTTCTCGGGCACCGACCGCGGGATACGCGTGTCGATGACGTTGACGACGCCGCCGACGGCCGACGTGCCATATAGAAGCGCGCTGGGTCCGCGCAGGATCTCGATGCGCTCGGCGAGTAGAGGATCGATGATGACCGCGTGGTCGACCGAGGTGTTCGAGACGTCGATCGAGCCGATCCCGTCGGTCAGCACGCGGATCCGGTCGCCTTGGAAGCCGCGCAGGATCGGACGCGAGGCGCTCGGGCCGAACGACGACGCCGAGACGCCGGGCTGGCGGGCGAGCGTCTCGCCGATCGACGGGCGCAGCTGGCGCGTAAGTTCCTGGCCGGTGAGGACGGTGGTACCCTGCAACACATCGCGCTCGCTGGTCTGCAGCGGTGCGGTGACGATGATGTCGCGCTGATTGGTCGAGCTGACCGACGTCGAGGCGGGCGCCGGGGTAGGGGCGGGCGTCGCGGGATCCGTCGCGGCGGTCTGAGCGTGAGCCTGAGAGGCGAGGAGGGCAGCCAGGGCGGTGGCGCCGAACAGCATCGTCTTCATGAAATTCCCTTATCGTCGGGGTGTTGTCCCTGTACGAGTCGCCGGGTAAATTTGATGATACATCATATCAAGTGACAATATTGCCATCTCCGCACTTGGGGGTCCGGCTGTTACCGCAAGGCAACACAGATCATCGCGCTGTCTGGCATGGGAAGCGCATGCTATTAGGGGCGGGCGGACGACACGCATCGATCGACGATCGGGTTCAAGATCGTCGCAGCGCGCAAACTTATCCCGCGGTAATCAACGCCTTGATCCGCCCGGCCAGCGCTTCCATCGCGAACGGCTTTGTCATCACGTGCATACCCGGATCGAGGAAGCCGTTGCCGACCACTGCATTCTCCGCATAGCCGGTGATGAAGAGGATCTTCAGGTCGGGCCGCCCGACGCGTGCGGCATCGGCCATCTGGCGTCCGTTCATCCCGCCCGGCAGCCCGACATCGGTTACCAGAAGATCGATCCGCGCGGACGACTGCAACAGTTTAAGCCCGGAGGCACCATCCGCCGCCTCGATCGCCGCATAGCCGAGTTCTTCCAGCACCTCGATCACGAGCATCCGCACGGTCGGTTCGTCGTCGACCACCAGCACGGTTTCGCCGTCGAGCGCGCGCGGGGCGTCGGCGAGTTCGGCATCGACGCCGGCGTCTTCCGCCTCGCCGAAATGCCGCGGTAGATAAAGGCAGACGTTGGCGCCGTCGCCGACCTCGGAATAGATCCGCACCTGGCCGCCCGACTGTCGGGCGAACCCGTAGATCATCGACAGCCCGAGCCCGGTGCCGAGCCCGAGCGGCTTGGTCGTGAAGAACGGGTCGAACGCCTTGGCGATCACCTCGGGCGGCATCCCCGTGCCGGTATCCGATACGCTGAGCGAGACATATTGGCCGGGCTCGAGTTCGCGTTCGCGCGCGGTCCGTGCATCGATCCAGCGATTGGCGGTCTCGATCGTAAGCCGCCCGCCCTCGGGCATCGCGTCGCGCGCGTTGATGCACAGGTTGAGCAGCGCGTTCTCCAGCTGGTTCGGATCGACCAGCGTGGCCCACAGCCCGACCGCCTCGACGACCTCCACCTCGATGGCGGGACCGACCGTCCGGCGCACCAGATCCTCCATCCCCGACACCAGCCGGTTGACGTCGGTCGGCTTGGGATCGAGCGTTTGCCGGCGGGAGAAGGCCAGCAAGCGGTGGGTCAGCGCCGCGGCGCGCTTGGCGGCGCCCTGCGCAGCGATCGAATAGCGCTCGACATCGTTCAGCCTCCCTTGCGCGATGCGGATGCCGAGCAGTTCCAAACTGCCGGTAATACCGGTCAGGAGGTTGTTGAAATCATGCGCGATTCCGCCCGTCAACTGGCCGACCGCCTCCATCTTCTGGCTCTGGCGCAGCGCTTCCTCGGTCGCCATCAGGTCGCGCGTCCGGGCTGCGACCTGCTCCTCGAGCGTCTCGTTCCAGCGGACCAGCTCGGCGGCCTGACGGCGGCTGTCGTCGATATCGGTATTGGTGCCGACCCAGCGCAGGATCGTACCGTCGGCGGCGCGGACCGGATCGGCGCGGACCAGGAACCAGCGGTAGATGCCGTCCTTGCCCCGCGCGCGAAACTCGGCGCTGTAGCGCTCACCGGTTGTGAGGGATCGCTTCCAAGCCTCTGTTGCAGCTGGAAAGTCCTCCGGGTGCACTTGGTTCGCCCAGCTGCGCGTACCGTCGAGCGCACCGGGTTCGAGGCCGTTGAAGGCATAGACCTGCTGGTTGAACCAATAGAGATAGCCATCCGGCCGTGCCGCCCAGATCTGGTTCGGTACCGCCTCGGCGAACACGCGGAACTGTTCTTCGCTGGCGCGGCGGGCATTCTCGGCACGCAGGCGCTCGGTCGCGGTGCGGACGCGTTCGGCGACCTCGCGCATCAGCAGCAGGTCGTCCTCGGTCCACACCCGCGGCGTCGCGTGATTGGCGTAGAGCAAGGCGACGAAATCGTCCTGCTCGACCAACGGCATGTTGACGAACGCGGCCGCGCTGATCGCCTTCAGCACGTCGCCGGTGTCGCGGGTGCGCGGGTCGAGATCGACATCGGCGATGGCTACGGTGCGACCGACCTTTAAGTCCTCGATATAGGATCCGTGGTCGCGAAACCGGAGCGTCCCGGCGATGGTCGCGATCCCCGGCGCGTTCCAGTCGCGTTCGACCGTGATCGTCTCCCGCACCGTGTCGATCACGCCATAGCCGACCCGGCTGACCTGCAACGCGGTGCCGAGGATAGCCGACGCGGCATAGGCGATCTCGTCGGGTTCGGTCAGGTCGCGGATCGCATCGCCCAGCTCGAGCAACGCGTGTTGCCGAAGGTCGGCCTGCTTGCGTTCGGTAATGTCGAAGCTGACCCCCGAAAAGCGCAGTGGCGAGCCGTCTGCCGCCAGCCGACACCGGCCCTGCGCGGCGATCCACCGGATCGCGCCGTCCGACTGGACCACGCGGTATTCCGCGGAGAAGTCGCCGCCCGCCTCCATCGCATCGGCCACGCGGCAGCGGGTCGCCGGCAGATCGTCGGGATGGACGCAGGCGAAATATCGTTCGAGTGGCGCACCCTTGCGGGCCATCTCGACCGGCACGCCATACTGCCGCGCGAACCGTTCGTCGGCCTTGATCCTGTCGTTGGGGACGTCCCAGTCCCAAGTGCCGATGCCGTTGCCCGCGGTCAGCGCCTGGGTGAGGCGGTCTTCGCTCTCCTGGGTCTGTAACGCGGCGCGGCGGCGGTCCGATACGTCGTTGAACAGGATCGCGACGAGATGCGCGTCGGGCGCACCGATCCGGAACGCATGCACCTCGAACCAGCGATCCATCGGGTCGGAGCCATGATCGAACCGCACCGGCTCGCCGGTCAGTGCTACCCGGCCGTACGTCTCGAACCAGAATTGCTCGAGATCGGGAACGAGGTCGCGTGCGGTACGGCCGACGGCGTCGAGCAGCCCGGTCTGCTGCTCGAACTGCGGATTGACCTCGACGAAACGGTAATCGACCGCTGTCCGATGCTGGTCGAAGATAACCTCGATGATGCAGAATCCCGCGTCGATCGCCTCGAACAGGGCCTTGTACCGCTCCTGCGCCGGAATTGGGATCTGGTCGGGCGCCGGGGGCGGGGGCGTGGACTGCATCAGGCTCGAATTTCAAACAGAGGAATGATCATATCTTTGGCCGCCGAGCGAACGCACCAGACCGCCAAGACGATCCGCGACTTACTGGTGCAGCGACGCAGTGGCCGCGCGAACCCGACGCACTCTCATCCTCCCCCGCCAGGGGGAGGTGTCGCCGAAGGCGACGGAGGGGGAGGGCACGGAACAGCGGTTTACCTTTCCTCCCCCTCCGTCTGGCGAGTGCCAGCCACCTCCCCCTTGCGGGGGAAGATCAAAAGGCTGGGTAGTGAACCGGAACTACAGCGAGCCCAGCGCCGCCGGCAGCACCCGCGCCAGCCGCTCGGCCCAAGCCGCACACCCCTCGCTCGACCCCAGCAGATCCTGCCGCACCTCGATCTCAGCATATAGCCGACGCTGCGGATACGCATGACGCGGGATGGTATAGTCGATCAGGTCCATCCGGTACGGTTCGTTGTCGCCCACCACCAAATCCGCCTCGTCGCGCAATACGTCGAGCAGCGCGTGCGCGAACGCCGTGTCGCCGCCGTCGTGCAGGATCCCGATATGCCAGGGCCGTGCCTGATCCCGCAACGCGCCCTTCATCGCGGGCGTGAAGCTGTGCAGCGCGACCAGCACTGTCGTCATCCCCGCCGCATCGCGCCGCGCGATCTCCGCCGCGATCGCCGCTTGATACGGGGTGTGGATCTCCGCAAACCGGGCCGCGCGGTCGGCCTCACCGAGCCTCGCATTACCCGGCACCACGGTCCCGTCGCTCACCTCGGCGATCACATCAGGCTGGCTCGGACTCCGGTTGCAGTCAATCACAAGCCGCGAATAGGTCTGGCGGACGAACACCGCGTCGAGCCTTTCCGCGAGCAGCGCCCCCAGTTCGCCGATGCCGATGTCCCAGCCGATATGCCGCGACAGTTCCGCATCGCTCAGGCCCAGCGACCCCAGCGCCTTCGGTACGGCATTTCCCGCATGATCGCCGATCAACAGGAACGATGATGCGCCTTTGGGGTTGACCACCGTGACCGGTGCGGCATCTTCGGTCCCAAGCAGCGTTTGGCTGGCAGTGCTGTTCATGCGACGTGGATCCTCGATGCCATCTCTAACGCTCTCTCATGTAACCAAATACTCGTATCGCCAACCGGTTGCGTTCGGCGAGCACCGGATCATGGTCCGACCGCGCGAAAGCTACGACCAGCACTTGATCGACACGCAGCTGACGATCACGCCGGAGCCGTCCGACGTCCGCTGGCTGCACGACGTGTTCGGCAATGCTGTCGCGATCGCCACCTTCGACAAGCGCGCCAAGGATCTCGTGATCGACAGCCGCGTGAGGCTCGATCACACCCCCGCCGAACTTCAGAACGTCGATATCGAACGTTACGCGCGCTTCTATCCGTTCACCTATTCGTCGGAGGAGATGCCCGACCTGCTCCGCTCGATCGAGCGTCAGCATCACGATCCGCTACGCGAGATCGACAGCTGGGCGCGCCGCTTCGTCGCGCCGGGCGGGCAGACCGATACGCTCGCCATGCTCTCCGAGATGACCGCGGCGATCAAGCGCGAGTTCACCTATGTCCAGCGTCCCGAAAAGGGCACGCAGTCGCCGATCGAGACGCTCGCCAAGCGCAAGGGCACCTGCCGAGACTATGCGATGCTGATGATCGAGGCAGTGCGTGCGCTGGGCTTCGCGGCGCGGTTCGTGTCGGGCTATGTCTACAATCCTACACGTCGAGAGCATCGCACCGGCGGCGGCAACACGCATGCCTGGGTGCGCGTATACCTACCCGGCTCGGGCTGGGTCGAGTTCGATCCGACCAACGGCATCGTCGGCAACCGCGGGCTCGTCCGCGTCGCCGTCGCACGCGACATCTACCAGGCGGTGCCCGTCTCCGGCACCTGGAGCGGCTTTCCCGGCAGTTTCCTCGACATGAGCGTGTCGGTCGACATCACTGTCGACGAAGACTCGAACGAGGCCTCCGACCACCACCAATCATCACACACTGCGTGACATACGGCGCGAAACACTGCGCCCAAGGGGGACATCGATGCTGATCCGGGCTGGTTATGACATTCGTTTCGAAACCGACGTCGAGACACCGATGCTGGCGATGCTCAGCGTGCATCCGTCGCGCAACAAGGATCTCGTGACCCCGCATCGGATCGCCGCCGATCCCGACGTCCCGACCTATGATTATCTCGACGCGTTCGGCAACGTCTGCACGCGGTTCACGGTGCCCAGCGGCGGCCTTACCCTGTCCTGCGACTTCACGATCGAGGACAGCGGCCTGCCGGATTCGGTCTCCCCCGACGCCGTCCAGCATGCAGTGCACGATCTCCCCGACGACATCCTGATCTACCTGCTCGGCAGCCGCTATTGCGAGACCGACCGCCTGTCCGAGACCGCCTGGTCGCTGTTCGGGCACGTCCCCGCCGGCTGGCAGCGCGTCCAGGCGATCGTCGACTTCACGCATAACCATGTGGAGTTCGGCTATCATTTCGCGCGTTCGACCAAGACCGCGTGGGACGTTTATCAAGAACGCCAGGGCGTCTGCCGCGACTTCGCGCATCTGGCGGTGACGCTGTGCCGCTGCATGAACATCCCCGCGCGCTACTGCACCGGCTATCTCGGCGACATCGGCATTCCGCCGGTCGACGCGCCGATGGATTTCTCCGCGTGGTTCGATGTCTATCTCGGTGGCACGTGGCACACGCTCGACGCGCGTCACAACCGCCCGCGGATCGGCCGGATCCTGATGGCGCGGGGCCGGGATGCGACCGATACCGCGCTCACCACCAGCTTCGGTCCGGCACGCCTAGTCGGCTTCGACGTCCACACCGACGAAGTCGAAGCCGCGGGCTAACCGGGTCGAAGCCGCGGGCTAAACCGGCTATGGCGTCAAGTTAGGCCTTGTCGCACGTGTCGCGTTCGGCCTAACGGCACCGATCCCCTAACTTATGCTGCGATGCACAACATGACCTCGACCCCAGACCAGTCCGCCCCGTCCAACGCAAACGCACTGCTGTTGCAGGCGATCGCGCTGCGCCAGTGCATCACCGCGACCTATAACCGGATGGTCTGCACGCTGGCGCCGCACATCCTCTACACCAAGCATGACGACGTTTTCGTCGACGCGATCACGCTCGAGCGCGACGGTCAGCCGCCCAAGGAGATCAAGCTCGGCACGTTCAAGCTCGCCGGTCTGAAGGATATCGAGGTGATCGATCGCCCGTTCGTCCCCGACGCAATCTTCAACCCCGGCGACATCAAATACGACCGCGTCACGCTGTTCGTCGTCGACCGGACCTGAGCTTTGATACCATCCTCCCCCGCCAGGGGGAGGTGTCGCCGAAGGTGACGGAGGGGGAGGACACGGAACGGCAGTTTCGCCGGTCTCCCCCTCCGACTGGCAAGAGCCAGCCACCTCCCCCTGGCGGGGGAGGATCAAGAACCGACCGTCCTCAAGCCGCGGGCGGCAACCACGCTGTCTCGATCTCGCCATAGCGATCGGTAAACCCGGTCGTCGCGACCAGTGCGGCCTCGTCGACGATCCGCACCCGCCGCCCGTTCCGCTCGATCACGCCCGCTTTCTCCAGTGCCCGGATCGTCCGGTTGACGTGCACCTTGGTCAGCCCCAGCGCATCGCCGATATCGGTCTGCGTCAGCGGCAGGTCGAACGAGTCGACGATCCCGCCCGCCGTCACCCGCAGCCGCGCCATGATGTCGAGCAGCAACGTCGACAGCCGCTCGCTCGCGCCCATCCGCCCGATCGTCGTCAGCCGGTCGCTCATCGCGACGTTCTCGGCGGCAGCGATGGCATAGAGCAGCCCGGCGATCCGCGGTTGCGCGCGGAACAGCAGTCCGAGCTCGGTCTTCGGCAATTCGATTACCCAGCAGTCCGAGATCGCGGTCAGCGTCGCCGCCGCCTGCGACCAGGCCATACTCGACGTGCCGATCAGGTCGCCTGCATAGTGAAACCGCAGGATCTGCCGACCGCCGGTGATCAGCTTGGTCGAGGAATGCAGCCACCCCTGGCGCACGACGTACAGCGCATGGCTCTCGCCACCCTCCGCCATCAGGATGTCGCCGGCCTTCAACCGCCGCTCGCCGCGCTCGGCCCGCGTGATCGCCTCGCGCTCCGCATCGGTCAGATCGAGATGTCGACCAAGCCGTGCGATCAAACCGCTCAATTGCATTGCATCGCCCTGTATGTCCTAGCCCTCTGTATCCCTCATGTGGGCGTTGCACCAACCGCGCGCCCTGTGAAAGGGGGAATGCAAGCCACCCGACGTGACGAAACTGGACGATCGTGCGATGGCCTCGCCAACTGTTTGCGACCCAAACACAGAACTGCCTGCCAAGTATTTCCGATCATTCGGCCTTTTTCAGAGCAGTCTCGATTATCGGGGCGACGCGGGCCGCAATCTTGTTCACGCCGGTTTGATTGGGATGGACGTGATCCGCCTGCATCAACTGCGCATTGCCGATCACGCCGTCCAAAATGAACGGATAGAGCGTCGCATCATAGCGTTTCGCAAGGTCGGGCCATATCGTGTTGAACTGCGACGAGAAGTCCGGTCCGAGGTTGGGCGGCGCCATCATCCCCGTCAGCACGACGGGGATCCCGCGCCGCTTCGCCTCGTCGAGCATCGCCGTCATGTTCGTGCGCGTCTCGGTCGGCGAGATCTGCCGCAACACGTCGTTGCCGCCGAGTCCGATCAATACCAGATCCGGCTTGCGCGTCATGTTGTCGAGCGCGAACGCGAACCGCTGCCGCCCAGCTGCGCTCGTGTCGCCCGAGACGCCGGCATTAACGATCTTCGCGTTGATGCCGTCTCGTCGCAGTCGCGCCTGCACCGCGTCCGGCAGGCTCTGGCCGCGGTCGAGCCCATAGCCCGCGTACAGACTGTCGCCGAAGGCCAGGATCAGCCGCTCGGGTCCGCTCGGGGCGGGCGCTTCCACGACCGGTGCGACCGCGTTCGTGGTGGAAGCCGGGGCAGGGGCCTCGCCCGCCCGGTCGCACGCGCTCAACAGCGCGGCTTGGAGAAGCGCCAGTCCGCCCCCATAAAGAGGCCAGCGTCGCATCTGTTTCTCCAAGATATTGGTCTCCATGTCCGAACCTGCTTCCGCCGATATGGTGATCTCGGCGCGCGATGTCACGCTGACACTCGGCGCCGCCACCGCCGCGACGACGATCCTCAAGGGCATCGATCTCGATATCGCCCGCGGCACCAGCGTCGCGCTGCTCGGGCCGTCAGGGTCGGGCAAGTCGTCGCTGATGGCGATCCTGTCCGGGCTCGAACAGGCGAGCGGCGGGCGTGTGGAAGTCGCCGGGCTCGATTTCGGCATGCTCGACGAGGACGCTTTGTCGCGGGCGCGGCGGGGGCGGATCGGGATCGTCCTCCAGGCCTTCCACCTGTTGCCGACGATGACCGCGCTCGAGAATGTCGCGGTGCCGATGGAGCTGGCGGGCATGCCCGATGCGTTCGCGCGCGCCGAGGCCGAACTGGGGGCAGTCGGCCTCTCGCATCGGATCGGCCATTATCCGACGCAATTGTCGGGAGGCGAGCAACAGCGGGTGGCGATCGCCCGTGCGCTCGGGCCGAGGCCGGATATCGTGTTCGCCGACGAACCGACCGGCAATCTCGACGCGACGACCGGCGCCGCGATCATGGACCTGCTGTTCGACCGCCGCGCCGCCACCGGCGCGACGCTGATCGTCATCACCCACGACCCCGTCCTCGCGGCACGCTGCGACAGGATCGTCGAGCTTGGTGACGGCCGGATCGTCGCGGACCGGTTGCGGTGAACGACTGGCGCCTGGCGTGGCGGCTTGCACGGCGCGAACTCGACCTGCGGTTTCGCGGGCTGCGCCTGTTGCTGGCGTGCCTGTTCCTCGGCGTCGGTGCGTTGGCCGCGATCGGCAGCCTGACGCGCGCGATCGACACCGAACTGGCGTCTCGCGGTAGCGCGATCCTCGGCGGCGACGTCGAGTTCGCCGCATCTCAGCGCGCCGCGACCCCCGCCGAACGTGCTGCGATGGCGCGGCTCGGGACCGTCTCCGAAACCGTGCGCATGCAGGCGATGGCGGTGCGCGGCACCAATAGCGTCCCGATCGAACTCAAGGGCGTCGATCGCGCCTATCCGCTGTACGGTACGCTGGCCTTGCGCGGCGATGCGGCAAAGGCGCTCGATGCGAACACCGTCCTGATCGTGCCGGCGCTGGCCGATCGTCTCGGGATCACGCGGGGCGCGCAACTCAAGCTCGGCGCCGCGACCTTCACGGTCGGCGGTATCGTGACGAGCGAGCCGGACCGGCTGGGCGAAGGATTCACGCTCGGCCCGGTCGCGATCGTCTCGCTCGCCGGTATCGCGCGAACCGGGCTGGTCCAGCCGGGCAGCCTGTACGAAAGCAAATATCGCGTCCGCCTGCCGACCGGCGCATCGCCGACCAGTGCCGTCGACCGCTTCAAGGCGGCGTTCGCGACCGCCGGATGGGAAACCAAGACGCGCGATCGCGCCGCACCCGGCGCCGAGCGCTTCGTCGATCGCATGGGGCAGTTCCTGCTGCTGGTCGGGCTGTCGGCGCTGGTCATTGCCGGGATCGGCGTCGGCAACGGGGTGTCCTCCTATCTCGCCGCGCGCCGCGGGAGCATCGCCGCGTTGAAGGTGCTCGGCGCGACGTCGGGGATCATCGCGCGGATCTACGTGCTGCAGGTGGCGGTCGTCGCGGCGATCGGCATCGCCGCCGGGCTGGTCGCAGGCGTCCTCACCGTGCCGCTGATCGTGTGGCTAGCGGGGGACGTGCTGCCCGTCGCGCCGCGCTTCACGCTCCAGGTCGCGCCGTTGGCGCTCGCCGCGGCGTATGGCATGCTGATCGCGCTCGCGTTTACCGCACCGCCGCTGATCGAGGCCGGTCGCATTCCCGCCGCCGGACTGTTGCGCGGCGTGCCGGGCGAGCGCCCCGTGCCGTTGCGCAAGACCCTGCCATGGGTGCTCGGCGCCGGCGCCGCGATCGTCGCGCTCGCGTTGCTCACCGCCGAACAGCCCGCACTGAGCGCCGGGTTCCTGACGGCGGTGGCCGGCGTGCTGGCACTCCTGGCCGCGTTCGGGTGGGCCGTTCGACGGAGTGCGGCACTGTTGCCCCGATCGCGCCGCCCGTTGCTCCGACTGGCGATCGCTGGCCTCCACCGCCCCGGCGCAAGGACCGGCACGCTGGTCGTCGCGCTCGGCCTGGGACTGACCCTGTTCGTCCTGCTGGCGGCGATCCGCACGAGCATCGACGCCAATATCGAGCGCACCGTGCCGCAGCGCGCGCCGGCCTTGTTCGCGCTCGACGTCCCGCCCGAGCGCGAAGCCGATTTTCGCCGGACCGTCGAAGGCATCGCGATCCACCCGGTGATCCGCACCGTGCCAGCGATGCGCGGCACGATCACTGGCTACGGAACGACGCGGGTCGCCGACCTGAAGACACTGCCCGAAGGCGCCTGGGCGTTGCGCGGCGAACGCGGTCTTACATATTCAGCGACCTTGCCCGAGGGCAGCGAACTGACCGCCGGCCGCTGGTGGCCGCGGGACTATCGCGGCCCACCGTTGGTCTCGATCGACGAGCGTCTGGCGAAGGTGCTCGACCTCAAGATCGGCGATCCGCTCACCTATACCCTGCTCGGCGTCGAGCGGACCGCGCGGATCGGGTCGTTCCGGCGGATCAGCTGGGATACGCTCGGCTTCAACTTCGTCATGGTGTTCTCGCCCAATGCGATCGAGGATGCGCCGCATAACCTGGCGGCAACGATCGATCTCGCGCCGGGCGAGGAATCGATGGTGATGCGCGCGTTGCTGCCCCGCTTCCCGTCGGTGTCGGTGATCGAGGTGCGCGGCGTGCTGGGGCAGGTCCGCGCGATTGTCTCGCAGATGGCGACTGCGATCACGGCGGCGGCGTCGGTCGCGATCCTCGCCGGTATCGCCGTGCTGATCGGCGCGATCGCCGCCGCACGCGAGGCGCGCACCTACGACGGCGTGATCCTGCGCACGCTCGGCGCGACGCGACGCCAGGTGCTCGCGGTCCAGGCGCTCGAATACGCGTTCCTGAGCATCGTACTGTCGCTGCTTGCGCTCGCGCTCGGACTCGGCGGCGCGTGGTATGTCGTCACGCAGCTGTTCAGCTTCCAGTGGCTGCCGGATTATGCGGCGGTCGCGGCGACGCTGGTTGGCGGGGCAGGGCTGACGATGGCGATCGGGTTGATCGGCGCGTGGCCGATCCTCGGCGCCCGCCCGGCACAGGCCTTGCGGCAACTCTGACGGCACGTTTGCGCGCGCACCGCGTTAGGTCGGAGGATACAGGGACCGAGGGGCAAGACGCTGAGCAAAGGTGAGTTACGAGCCGAGCATGAGGCCACCAGCCCGTGGTCGATGTCGGCCCGCGAATGGTGGAAGGTCCTGAAGCGGACCTGGACCGAGGCGGGCGAGGACAATATCGGCCTCATCGCGGCCGGCACCGCGTTCTACGGGTTCGCCGCGATCGTGCCGCTGCTCGCGTCGATCGTGCTGATCTACGGCCTTGTCGCCGATACCGAAACCGTCGTCGCCAACATCCGCGCGCTGTTCCACGTCCTGCCCGACGATGCCGCACGCGTAATCGGCGACCAGCTCACCACTGTGGTCGGCACGTCCGAGGGCAAGAAGGGCTTCGGTCTCGTTATCGCGCTCGGCATCGCGTTATACGGCGGCACGAAGGGCGCCTCGTCGATCGTCACTGCGCTCAATATCGCCTATGAACAACGCGAGACCCGCGGATTCATCACGCTGAACCTGCTCGCCTTCGCGATCACCGGCGGCGCGGTGGTGCTGGCCTTGGTCGCGGCGCTGTCGACTGCGGCGTTCGCGTTGCTCGACGGCTTGATCCCGAACGCTCCCCACGTCCTGCTCGTCGCGATCCGGCTCGTCAGCTATGCGGTCCTCGCAGCCCTGGGCGTGACCGCGGCGGCGTGCCTGTACCGGTTCGGCCCAAACCGCCACAAGGCGAAATGGACGTGGCTCACCCCCGGATCGCTCGCGGCGACGCTGATCTGGCTGGCCGCAACGATCGGCTTTGGCGTGTATGTGTCGCGCTTCGGCAATTACGGCGCGACCTACGGATCGCTGAGCGCCGTCATCGTGTTGCTGACGTGGCTCTGGTTGTCGGCCTATGTGTTCCTGCTCGGCGCCGAACTCAATTCCGAACTCGAGCATCAGACCAAGCACGATACGACGACCGGCGCATCGCAACCGTTGGGAGATCGCGGCGCCACCGTCGCAGATACCGTCGCCACTGAAGTCCCGCCAATTGCACCGCCACCTCCACCACCATCCGGCGGGGCAGGGCGGTTGGCACTCGCGCATATAGCCGGCGCCGATGGCAGCCTTTCCGCGTCGCTGTTGGCACTTGGCGGATTACGTGCCGTACGCCGTGGGGCGACCGTCACGGGCATCGGTCTGCTCGTGACCAGTGCGGCGCTGGCATCGCGCAAGCGGCCAAGTGCCAAGCCGTGATGCCGCACCGTGGACGCACCAAGCTGTTCTTCGACGGTGGCTGTCGCCCGAACCCGGGTACGATCGAGTGCGCCGTCGTCCTGAAGGGCGTGACATATTACCAGCATGACTACGGTCATGGCACGAACAGCGATGCGGAGTGGCTCGCAGCCATTCACGCCCTCGACGTCGCCCGGCAGAACGGCGAACGCGACATCGTCCTGCTGGGAGACTCGACCCTCGTCGTAACTCAGGCCAACGGCACGGCGCGCTGCCGCACCGCGGCACTCGAAGCCCATCGCGCTACGTTCGCAGAACTTGCCCGCGGGTTCGACTCCGTTCGCATCCGCCATATCGGCCGAGCACAAAACCTCGCCGGCATCGCGCTTGCCCGCCTCCACCCCCGCTAGGAGGCCCGAAGGGCCACTTTGGTCTGAAAACCGAAAAACTGACCTGAAACTGTAAAAAAGCATTTGACGGTGTTGTGAGGTGGCCCTAGAGGGGTGTCACCGCAGCGAACGGCCACACGGTCTGGTTGCTGAGGTCGCAAAAAACCAGATGCTCCAAATCTTCCGCGAGGGAGGTTATGCGAGTGTCGGTATTTTTGTCGGCTCTTTGACATTGTAGGTTAAGATGAAGGGACATGTGGGCGGCGGCTTGCGGTTTCCGGGCTCCT